>JAMDAY010000019.1 GCA_023484515.1 Patescibacteria group bacterium | reverse complement strand
GTAATATGCTGGTAAGCCATGTAATTGTGGGTTTAATGGTAAAGTTTGTTGCTTTAACCATCTTACCTTAATTACTGGCCCTTTTTAATGCCTGCGGAGGCGGTTGCACTTCAGATTAGAATTCGAGGGCTGGAATTTGACAGGCAATTACCAATCTTGTATAATCTAAACAATTGAATAAGAAACCTCCGCCAGAGGCGGAAATAACTTAATTTTAACCGATTTGTCCGAGAAGTATATCCTAAGGTTTCAGGATAGTATCGGATGAACGAAGTAGCAAAGAATCCCATTTTGCTCGTGGATTTTTTTGTTGCAAAGATCAACTAACAGCATTTAGCTTTTAGCAGTTAGCTTTTAGCCGGATTACGGTTTTGCTAATCGCCAATCGCTAATCGCCAATCGCTAAAAAGAATGCCAACAGTAAACCAACTGGTAAGAAAAGGCAGGCATCCGCTGAAGGCCAAGAACAAGGCTCCGGCTTTGCTGCGCCGAGTGAATTTGATTAAAAACAAAACCCTGCACATAAAAACCGGCGCGCCGTTTATGCGCGGCGTGTGCCTGAAAGTTTACACCACCACCCCGAAAAAGCCGAACTCTGCCTTGCGCAAGGTGGCCAAGGTCAAGCTGACCAACGGGATGGAAGTTATTGCTTACATTCCCGGCATTGGGCACAATTTGCAGGAACACAGCGTAGTCATGATCCGCGGCGGCAGGGTAAAGGACTTGCCTGGCGTGCGTTACCATATTGTCCGCGGGAAATTGGACACTTTAGGCGTTGACGGTCGAAAACGCGGTCGCTCTAAATACGGAGCAAAAGCCAAATAAGTGAATAGAGAATAGTGCTTAGAGAATAGGAAAAGGCAACTTTTTATCCTATTGAGCACGGCATATTAAGTTGAACAATTTTTTCCATCAACCAGGCATAACTTGTTCAACTTATCTTGCAAAGATCAATAGCGCACTATTCGCTAAGCACTAAGCACTAATTTTATGCCAAGAAAATCCAGAAGTTACGACAAGCATGCCCCGGCGCCGGACCCCAAGTACGGCAACGTGAAGTATGCCAAATTCATAAATTACATGATGCAGCGCGGTAAGAAAAACGTGGCGCGCAAGATTTTTTACGATGCTTTGGAAATTGTGACGGAAAAAATGAAAAGCGAGTCGCATCCGGCACCGGCCGCTGCGGCGTCTCCCGCTCCGGCAAAGACGGCGGCAAACCCGAAAAAAATCGCAGAAGAAGCCGCTCCCGCGAAGGGGACGGAAAAACCCCAGCAAAAAATAGACGGCAGGCAAGTGTTTGACATTGCCTTGAAAAATGTTTCGCCCATAATGGAAATTAAGGGCCGCCGCATTGGCGGGTCTAACTACCAGGTGCCGATGGAAGTAATGGAGCCGCGCCGCACGGCTTTGGGCATGAAGTGGCTAATAGCCGCGGCCCAGTCCCGCAAGGGCGCGCCCATGCGCGAAAAGCTGGCTTTGGAAATAATAGACGCTTACAATAAAACCGGCTCAGCCGTAAAGAAAAGGGAAGACACCCACCGCATGGCCGAAGCCAACAAAGCCTTCGCGCACTTCGCGCGGTTTGGGAATAGGAGACGCTAAGGGGAACAGATTAACACGGATACTGCAGACGGATAAACACTGATCACGGATAACCGCAGATGTTGCGCCTATTTGACAGCTTGTACTTTCAGGTGTCATTCCGGAAAATTTTTAAGAGATAAAATTTATCCGGAATCTATATCAAGAAATTATAGATTCCCGCTTTCGCGGGAATGACGTGGGAGAAGAACCTTGAAATGCATATATAAAAAGAAAAGCCCGCAGCACCGACGAAAGGTCGTCGGTGAGGGGCGTGGCCCGACCAGTCCACGATAGCAGATGGAGGGTAAGGCTTGTAGTTACTCAGCGGAAGGGTGTGGCGCTGATTGCGCCGGCCTGGGATTGCCAAGTAGGTCTTGGGTGGTGCGACTGAGTGCAACGCTTATTGCTTGCATGTCGCTGAGGGGGATACCTTCAGCAGTATCCAGGAAGCCGCCTTCGGCAACTGCGACTTCTTTCGGAAGAAAACAATTTCTGAATACCTTCCTACCGGCCGGGGTGAAAAGTTCGTCCATATTGTCCTCCTTTCTCAGATTCGTCCAAGTTGGATACCCCAGAATACCAGGAAAAGCGGAATGAATCAAGTGCCCAAAAATTTCCAATATCCAATTTCCAATATCCAAAAACTGCAGTATTCGGCATTAGATAATTGGACATTTTTATTGAAAAATGGTAATTGGAAATTTGAAATTTTAAAATCAATTAATTAAACTAGGACTTATAGGTCTAAGATAAGACGTATAGGACTAATAGAATCGTTAAATTAATTTATGCCTAGAGAATATCCAATTGAGGTTACGCGTAATATTGGCATTATTGCCCACATTGACGCGGGCAAAACCACCGTCACCGAAGGTATCCTTTACAACACCGGCATTAAGCACAAAATCGGCGCGGTGCACGAAGGGGAAACCACCACGGACTGGATGGAACAGGAACGCGAGCGCGGCATTACCATAACCAGCGCGGCCGTGACCTGTTTTTGGACCCCGCAATTCATTAAGTTGGGCGAGGGCAACAAATTTAAGATAAACATTATAGACACCCCGGGGCACGTGGACTTTACCGCGGAAGTGGAGCGCTCTTTGCGCGTGCTGGACGGCGCCGTGGTGGTGTTTGACGGCAAGATGGGCGTGGAGCCGCAAAGCGAAACCGTCTGGAGGCAGGCTGACAAATACCATGTGCCGCGCATTTGCTTTATTAACAAAATAAACCAGACCGGCGGGGATTTTTTCAAGTCTTTGGACTCCATCCATAAAAGATTAAGCCCCAATGCTTTTCCCATTCAAATTCCCATCGGTTTTGAAAAAGATATTTGCGGGGTGGTTGATCTTATAAATTTGAAGGCTTATACCTATAAAGAGTATACGGACAAGGAATTTACAATTGGCGATGTTCCCGCAAATATGATGGAAAAGGCTAAGGAGTATAGGCACCAATTGCTGGAAAAAGTCGTGGAGAGCGACGACGCTTTAATGGAAAAATATTTAAGCGGCGGGGAGCTGACCGAACAGGAATTTTTGTCCGCCATCCGCAAGGCCACCCAGTCCGGCAAATTTTATCCGGTTTTGGGCGGCGACGGGCGGGGGATTATTGTGCAGACTTTGCTGGACGCGGTAACCAACTTTTTGCCCAGCCCGCTTGACGTGGGCAGCGTAAAAGGGCATGACCCCAAGACCGAGGCGGAACTGGAGCGCAAGCCTTCGGACAACGAACCGTTTACGGCTTTGGCCTTTAAAATCGCGACCGACCCGTTTGTGGGCCGCCTGGCGTTTTTCCGCGTATACAGCGGCAGGTTGGAAGCCGGTTCTTACGTGCTTAACTCCCGCAGCGGCAACAAAGAACGCGTGGGCCGCATTGTCCGCATGCATGCCAATGACCGCGAAGAAATTAAGGAAGTCCTGGCCGGCGACATTGCCGCGCTCATCGGGCCGAAAGACACGTTTACAGGCGACACCTTGTGCGACATAGACCATCCCATTGTCCTGGAATCCATCAAGTTTGCCGAGCCGGTCATTAACATGGCTATAGAGCCCAAGACCAAGGCCGATCAGGAAAAAATGGGCATTGCCCTGCAAAAACTGGCCGAGGAAGACCCGACTTTCCGCGTTACCACCGACGAGGAAACCCAGCAGACTATTATTGCCGGCATGGGCGAGCTGCATTTGGAAATTTTGGTGGACAGGATGAAGCGCGAGTTCAAGGTGGAAGCCAATGTGGGCAAGCCGGAAGTGGCGTTTAAGGAAACCATTAAGAAGATTGCGGAAGCGGAAAGCAAATACATCCGCCAGACCGGCGGCCGCGGGCAATACGGGCACTGTTACATTCGCGTGGAACCGCTGGAGCGCGGCAAGGGTTACGAATTCGTGGACGAGATTGTCGGCGGCGTTATTCCGCGCGAATACATCAAGCCCATAGACAAAGGCATCCAGGAGTCGGCCGCCAACGGCGTCATTGCCGGGTATCCCTTGGTGGATTTCCGAGCCGCCGTGTTTGACGGGTCTTACCACGAAGTGGACTCTTCGGAAATGGCGTTTAAGATTGCGGCGTCCAAGGGCCTGCAGGACGCGGTGAAAAAAGCCAGCCCGATTATTCTGGAACCCATTATGAAAGTGGAAGTTACCACGCCAGAAGCCAACATGGGCGACGTAATAGGCGACCTTAATTCCAAGCGCGCGCAAATTTTAAACATGGCCGACCGCCTGCACTTGCGGGTAATAGACGCGCACGTGCCTTTGGCTGAAATGTTCGGCTATGCCACGGCTTTGCGCAGCATGACGCAAGGCCAGGCCAGCTACACCATGGAATTTGACCATTACGCTGAAGTGCCCAATAACATCGCCCAAAAGATTATAGAAAGCCGCGCGGGCGTGAACGTGAGAAAAGGCATGTAAAATGCGGATTGCACGCTGATGGCAACGCGGATTACTACGCTGATTTAGCGCTGATAAACAAACGCCTCAACCGATTGGTTGAGGCGTTTGGCATTCCGGGAGCCAGCGTCTGTGATATTTGATGTTTATTATGGAAATTATGAAAACCCCATGCGGCTTTATACTTTGGCTCCGGCGCAAAGCCAGAACTTATAAAGCGGCATGGGGTTTGGTTGCGGTCAGGCTTTTGATAGCGTGGAATTACCAGTCGAGTCGGATGTAATTCCACGATTCCCCGTTCCATGTTATTGCCTGCCATCCGCGGTGACTCCTTTCCCGAAGGGCTTTGGCGACCTGATCGCTGATTGAATGCCCTCCTTCGGTATCACCTACGACTGTTCCTGCCGGGAGGCTCTGCGCTTCTTTAACTGTCCTTACAACCCCAAGGACATTATTGGGGTCGAAGGAAAAATCTTCAAATTCAGAGTAATACATCTTTTTCCCCATGATAAAACAGAATAACAAAACCGCAAAAGATTGTAAAGTTTAACATTTGGCAAAATTTTTCCCATGGTGGCGCTGAGATGCGAATTTTACCAAATTTTATGGTTGTAAAGGCGGGGGAATGGATGTATAATGGGATTGCCAAGATTGACATGATTGACAAAATTGACAAGAATTACTGTAGTAAAATCATAGCAATCTTTTAATCTTTAAATTTAATCTTTAAATCTTGCCAATCAACACCATGGCTAATTTAAACGATCTAATAAACTTAGCCAAAGCGGACGGGGGGAAGTTTTTTGTGCTGGACGAAAAAGGCGACGCCAGGCTCGTTATAATGGGAGTGGAGGACTACCAAAGGCTGCTTTTGGGCAAGCTGCAAAGGCAGGTGCGGCAGCAGGCGGAAGACATTGAAAACATCAACCGGGAGATAATCAAGGCGCAACTGCAGGAAATTCCGATCCAGGCGCAGGCTGCCGGCCAGCCGGACACAATGCGTATTCCCGGCCAGCCAACAAACCCGGAAATTCCCAAACCAAATGTTGCCCCGCCGCAAATTATTTATTCCCAAACTTCATCTGCCCCGCAAAAATCCGGCCGCATTGACCTAAGGGAAGAAGTCATAGACCCCAGCTTTGACTTTGAAGGCCCAAAGATAGAGATAGACGACTTATAAAGCGTTGATATGCCGGTAATTATTATGCTGATAAACGTTGAATCAACCCGTGTCATTCCGGAATTTTTGGCCGCTTAAGTATTGTTAAGCCGGCCAAAAATGTCCGGAATCCATAAATAGTTTTAGATCCGTATGAAATCTTATTGGGTCTATATCTTGGCCAGCAAAAGAAATGGCACGCTATATGTTGGAGTTACCAATAATCCTGTGAGGAGAATTTGGGAACACAGGAACGATTTTGTTGGGGGATTCACGAAAAAGTATCAAGTACATATATTGGTTTACCTTGAAGAAACAAATGATGTAATGGCGGCTCTGGAAAGAGAAAAACAACTTAAGAAATGGAAGCGTCAGTGGAAAATTAATCTTATCCAGTCAAAAAATCCTTCGTGGAAAGATTTATATAATAATTTGACCGTGTAAAATGGATTCCGGATAATTTTTGCGGCTTGGTAATCCATCGGCGCAAAAATTTTCGGAATGACAAGGAGATTTGTATGAAAAGAACGCTTTTTATTGCCTCTGCGGTAATCCTGCTCGCCGCGGGGTGCAATAAGGCTGCCAATAACAATCAGCCGCAAAATAATCAGGGCAACCAAAACCAGCAGCCGCAAAATCAACAATCCTCGCCTTCTCCGGATCAAATGGCAAATTGGAACACTTACGCCAGCCCGGACAAATACGGCTTTGAAATAAAATACCCGAACGATTTCGGGTTTAACACCAATTACGATCAAATTAAGAATTTGGGATATATTCCGGTCTGCGACCAAACTACAAAGGCTTGCGTGCTTTATACCGGCGATGCGTACAAGGGAACCAATTTTGAAGACGCGGGAGTTTCCATTAATATTGATCCGTCTTTAAATACCGAAGCCAAGTGTTACAATTTCAACGCCGCGAACAACGAAGCGCAAACCCCGGTTGCCGATGCCGCCATCAACGGCGTTGATTTCAAATCCGCCACCGGCGGCCAGGGCGCGGCTGGACATTTTATGAAGACCCAGGAATATCGGAATTTGCATAATGGAATGTGTTACGAAATTGCCCAGCGCTTAGGCCAAACGAACATTGGTAATTATCCGGAAGGCACGGTAAAGCCGTTTGATGAAAATCAGGTTTGGGGCAGTTTACAGCAAATAGTAAACACATTTAAGTTTATTCCCATAGATACGGCCAGTTGGAAGACTTACCAGAGCAGGGAATTATCAATTGAATTTAAATATAATCCCGATGACTATAGCGTCCCGGAATATAGCCAGAAAGACCAGGCGGTATATATACCTTCAAAAGTACAAATACCGGGTACCGCGAATGGCTATGTTACAATTACGAAAATAAACAATAAACCGTCATCTTATATTGACGAACAGGCTAAGGATATAGGCAAACAGTCTTCTTTTGAAGAAGGGGGTTGCAGTATTACAAGCCGTCAGTCAATTGCAGGGCAAAAGGCTTTACGGTTCCAATGTGCGGGCATGGGGGATACCAACTCTGTTCTAATTGAATATCCCGGCAGGCAAGCTGTTTTAAGCATAGATTCTGATTTTACCGAAGATAGTTTTGACGGCCTGATAAGATCGATTAAATTTATTAAGTTGGAGGGTTTGACAGAATAACAGAAAATCTATAAAATAATCTTACGCTTAAAAGGTGTGGAGGAATCGGCTTTTTATGCGTAAATTTTAACAACAATTAACAGTAACGGCCCTGGATTCCGATCCCGATCTGTTTTTTGGTTGATATTGAGTGTCGTCGCGAGTGCAGCCGAAGCGATATTTTTATAGATTGCTTCGTCGGATGCACTCCTCGCAATGACATCGATACGATCAGAATTATGGCAGACAGAGAGAGGAAAAAAAGAGAAAAACCCTTGGCCTTGCCGTTTTGGAGATTAGGGATTGGAGATGAGAGGTTGGAGCAGTCCAATTTCCAACATCCAATCTCCAACTTCCAAGGTAAGGCTTAGGGTTTCTCGGGCTGTAACTAGCTGTTAGGTTTTAGGTGTTAGCTTTTAGGACTCCTAAAAGCTATAAGCTAAAAGCTATAAGCTAAGGAAAGGAAACTGCAAATGGCAGAAGGAAAGTTTGACCGCAGCAAGCCGCACTTGAACGTGGGAACCATTGGCCACGTTGACCACGGCAAAACCACTTTGACCGCGGCCATTACCACCGTGCTCTCCAAGACCGGCGGGGCCAAGGCGCGCGCTTATGACAGTATTGACAACGCGCCGGAAGAAAAAGCCCGCGGTATTACCATTAACACCGCCCACGTAGAATACGAAACCCCCAAGCGCCACTATGCGCACGTGGACTGTCCCGGCCACGCCGACTACATCAAAAACATGATTACCGGCGCCGCGCAGATGGATGGCGCAATCCTGGTCGTATCGGCCGCTGACGGCCCCATGCCCCAGACCCGTGAACACATCCTGTTGGCCCGTCAGGTAGGCGTGCCTTATATTGTAGTCTACATGAATAAAGTAGACCAGGTTCAGGACGCGGAATTGTTGGACCTTGTGGAAGAAGAAATTCGCGACTTGCTGACCAAATACCAATTCCCGGGCAAAGACACTCCCATTATCCGCGGGTCTGCCTTAAAGGCCCTGGAAGGGGATACTTCGGAAATTGGCGAACCTTCCATTATGAAGTTGATGGAAACTTTGGACAGCTACATCCCGGATCCCAAGCGCGAGACTGACAAGCCGTACTTAATGCCTATTGAAGACATTTTCTCCATTGAGGGCCGCGGCACCGTGGTGACCGGCCGTATTGAGCGCGGTGAAGTCAAGTTGAACGACGAAGTGGAAATTGTCGGTATCCGCCCCACGACCAAAACCGTGGTTACCGGCATTGAAATGTTCAACAAGCAGTTGGACAGCGGCATGGCAGGCGACAACGCCGGAATTTTGCTCCGCGGCACCAAGAAAGACGAAGTGGAACGCGGGCAGGTTTTGGCCAAGCCCGGATCCATTACCCCGCACACCGAATTTACCGCCAACGTGTATATTCTGACCAAGGAAGAAGGCGGCCGCCACACCCCGTTCTTTAAGGGTTACAAGCCGCAATTTTACGTCCGCACCACGGACGTGACCGGCGAAGTCACTTTGCCGGAAGGCCAGGAAATGGTCATGCCGGGCGACACCGTGGACTTAACCATCAAATTGATCACCCCGGTAGCCTTGGAAGAAAAAGGCAAATTCGCCATTAGAGAAGGCGGCCACACTGTCGGCGCCGGCGTTGTCACAAAGATTATAAAATAAACGTATCAGTAGACAGTTTATTGGCAAAAATCCGTCTTTTATGGCGGATTTTTGTTTTGACAGATGCGATGATGTGAGATAGAATATAAAAAAGCCGAAATTAGAAATTAACAATAAAAATATGGCGGAAGAAATTACTTTAAAAGCCATTGAGGAATTACTTGATGTTAAGCTTGAAGAGAAGCTGGACTTTAAACTTGAACCTTTAAAACAAACGCTTGAACAGCATACCATTATACTGGATCAAATTGCCAAACAGACAAAGGACTGGAACATAGAAATGTCGGTAATGCGGGCGAGGATGGAAAAATACGAAAAAGCCATTAAGTTAGTGGGAGAAAAATTAAACTTGGATTTAAAAGCAATTTTGGAATAGTTATATTTACGGATTTAATATCCTAAATCCAAAACTTGCCCCTTGCTATGCTCGGGGCGAGTTTTAATTTGATATCAAATTAGAGTTTTTAAAAGCCGGAGGATATACCGTTTAATTTTTCGGTAATCCAAAATCCGGCTTTTGTTGTTTTGATTGCATTATGGCTTAAGTTTTGGCTAATATATTTAGCCGCATAGGAAATTTTTATATTTACCCAAAAGACCTGTCCCGTTACAGCTTACAGCAAGAGCCCGAATTCTTTTTTCAACTCTTTGATAGCCTTATTCGCCGCATTTACACGCGTGCGGAGTTCCTGGCTTTGCAGGTTGGAGTAGTAACTTGACCTGCGAAACCTTTGTTCATGGTCATGGAGGTCTTTCTGGCTGGCGGCGCATTCCATTTCGAACATCTCAACCAGTTCCTGTAAAAATCCGGTAACGATGTCGTCTTGTAAAAATTGCGCCTGCCAGTATTTGACATTTCCCCAGCCGGTGAAAACAACTGTAACTCCGTCACGTTGCAGTCCCAGGCAGGGAACTTTGCGCGTATCCAACAGGAGCGAATATCCGCGCGGGTAATGCATAAGCGGGTACCACAGCAGCGCTTTGGCGATTCGCCTGGCGCAGGTGATGGTGGTGCAGATTTGCGCCTGGCAAGGTACGGCGGGAATTATCCCCGCATATGCCAAGAGCGTTGAACGCTTTTCGTGGCCGGTTATGGCCATTGCTAGTCTCCAGTTTATCGTCCTTCGACGCCGGCATTTCCGTCACCGGATAGGCCTAAATGCAAGTTCCTCCTTGCGGATAGTCCTTGCGAGAAGGGAATTGGCAGCGGTTTCCGCGTTGCCAAATCTTTTCCCGCAAGTAAATTGTTTCCAAAATACCCTTCGGTTGGAATTTACCCCATATTATAGCACTTTTTAGGAAAAATGTCAATACTATTTTTTGCATTTTTATGCATTTTTTTCATTTTTAATTTCCGAGAACCTCTTTGTATTAAAAGTGAAAAAATACATTTGACAAATTTTGAAAGGTAGTATAAAATATGCCAAGTGACCCTAATTTACCAGGGTAAATAGAGCCAATTTATTAAATTAATCTCTTTTACAAATCTAGATGGAAAAGGTTGCAGAAAAAGCTCCAAGAATCCGCATAAAAATACGGGCTTACGACCATAAGCTCATAGACCAAAGTTCCAAGCAGATTGTAGATACTGCCAAGAGGACTGGAGCCAGTATTTCCGGGCCAATCCCGCTGCCCACGGAGCACAGTAAATATACGGTCTTGCGTTCTACGTTCGTGCACAAGGACAGCAGGGAGCAGTTTGAAATGCGGGTGCATAAGAGGTTAATTGATATTCTGGCAGCTACGCCCAAAACCATAGACGCCCTGACCAACCTGAATTTGCCGGCAGGCGTGGACGTGGAAATCAAGATGAGCTAGGCCGGTTCCAAATACGAATAGCCATACGGATCAAGCACGGGCCATTTTCAGATAAATCAATAGCAAGTAGATTAGTTCTGCCATCCCAAAGCATTTAAGCTCAAGAAGGCAGAAAACGATTTACTCCAAATAATATCTTTTGATATTTTTTTGCGGGTAAATTGTCCCGCAATTTTTATTTAAGATTTAGGATTTTCAAATCTTACATCTTATATCCTAAATCTTATATCTTAAATTACTTTATGAATTTCCTCATCGGCAAAAAGTTGAATATGACCCAGCATTTTGACCCGAGCGGGGAAGTTTTCCCGGTAACCGTAATTCAGGGCGCGGAAATGACCGTAACCCAGGTAAAATCCGCAGACGGCAAGGACAAATACAATGCCGTGCAAATTGGCATTGGCCCCGTAAAGCTCCGCGACGGGGCAGGCAAAAAGAAAAAGGTATCCAAGTCTTTACAAGGACATTTAAAGGAATTGGGTACTTTTTCCGTTTTAGCGGAAGTCCGCACGGCCGAAGTTAAAGATTTCCAAAAAGGCCAAAAGCTGGATCTGTCCGGCTTTAAGCCCGGGGAAATGGTAAACGTCGTCGGCGTCAGCAAGGGCCGCGGTTTTGCCGGGGCAATTAAGCGCCACGGTTTTGCCGGGTTTCCGGCCAGTCACGGCCATGACCGACCCAGGTCGGTCGGGTCAATTGGCCAACGGTTTCCGCAGCATACCCGCAAAGGGTTAAGAATGGCCGGACACATGGGGAACGAACAGGTAACTGTTAAGAATTTGCAGGTAGTGGAAGTGGACGCGGCCAAAAATCTCCTAATTTTAAAAGGCGCGGTTCCCGGACATCGCAATGCCATGGTTAAAGTGGTATCTACCGGCAAGGTAAAGCCTTTAGTCAAGTTCCAGGAAGTGAGGGAAGAAAAGAAAAAGAAATAGCATTTAGCACTTAGTCATTAGCGTTTAGCCGCTAATCGCTAAAAGCTACAAGCTAATCGCTAACATTTATGAAGACAAGTATCTACAACCAGAAGGCCGAAGTGATCGGTGAAGTAGACCTTAATCCGAAGATTTTTGGAATAAAGCCCAATGCCCATTTGCTTGCGGAAGCGGTCAGGGTCAGCCTGGCTAACAGCCGCCAGGGCACCAGCAGCACCAAGACCAGGGGCGAAGTAAGCGGCGGCGGCAAAAAACCCTGGAAGCAGAAAGGGACCGGACGGGCCAGGGCAGGCAGCACCCGCAGCCCCATTTGGCGCCACGGCGGCATTACTTTCGGCCCGCGCGCCAACCGGAACTGGGAGTTAAAGCTGAACAAGAAAGCCAAGACCAAGGCCCTGTTTATGTCCCTCTCGGACAAGGCAAAAGACGGCAAACTGGTTGTGGTAAAAGAAGTTGTTTTAAGCCAGCCGAAAACCAAGGAGTTTGCCGGGGTGCTAAAGGACTTAAAGGCCAAGATTAAAGATTTAGGCGGCAAACAGATGTTCTTAATGCCGAAAAAAGACGACAAGCTGGCCCGGGCTTCCCGGAATCTCCCGGAGATAAATCCCGTGCTGGCAAGCAGCCTGAATGTTGTAGACGTATTAAAAGCAGACAGTATTATCGTTTTGGAAGAATCGTTGCCGGTAATTGAGAAAGTATACCTTAAAGATGCAAAGCCGAGGAGTTAGACAATAGAATGACAAAAATAATAAAATTCGGGTGCAGTAAATTTTTGTCAATTTTGCCAATTTTTTAACTTTTGTTCAATATTTAATATGGCCATATTCAGCAAAAAAGAAGAAGAAGCGGGGAATCAGCAGTCCGTAAAGCGCGGCGCGGGAAAACCGGCTGCCGCTTTTGGCGGAATTTTGGTGCAGCCCAGGGTTTCGGAAAAAGCCAGCCATTTGGTGCAAGGCAATAAGTACGTTTTTTTGGTCCGCAAAGAAGCCAATAAGATTTTAATCAAGAAAGCGGTGGAAGGCGTTTATAAAGTCAGGGTGACGCAGGTGAACGTAATAAACAACAAAGGCAAGGCCAGGAATTACGGCAGGATTAGCGGCACAACTTCCGGTTTTAAAAAAGCGGTCGTAACCCTAAAACAGGGAGACAAGATAGAAGGGGCGACAGAGACAATTTAAATGACAAAAATGAACAAAATTGACAAAAATAATAAAATTAGGATGCAATAAACTTTTGTCAATTTTGCCAATTTTTTAACTTTTGTTCAATAATTTTTATGGCAGTAAAATTATACAAACCAACCAGTGCGGGCAGGCGCATCCACAGTGTGACCGATTATTCGGTTTTGCGGAAAAACGAAAAGACGCCCCGGAACCTGATTTCCAGCAAAGCCAGGCCGGCCGGCCGCAACCATAGCGGCAAAATAACCGTGCGGCACCAGGGCGGCGGATTCAGGCGCAAAACCAGGCTGGTGGACTTTTTCCGGCAGGACAAGAGAGGCGTACCGGCAATTGTGCGCACCATAGAATACGACCCCACCCGCAGCGCGTTTATTTCCCTTTTGGCTTACCGCGACGGCGACAAGCGCTATATTCTGACCCCGCAAGGCGTAAAAGTTGGAGACAAAGTGGCTTACGACGAAACTGCGGACATTGCGCCGGGCAACAGGATGCCTTTAAAAAACATTCCGGTCGGAACTTTCGTGCATGACGTGGAATTAATTCCCGGACAAGGCGGCAAACTGGCCAGGAGCGCGGGAAATTATGTCATTTTGCAAAACCTGGAAGCTGGCTATGCGCTGCTGAAGCTGCCCAGCGGGGAAATTCGCCGCGTTAAGGAAACCGCTTCGGCTTCCGTTGGGCAATTAGCCAACGCGGACTGGATGAACGTGCGTTTGGGCAAAGCCGGGCGCAGAAGGCTGATGGGCTGGCGCCCCAGCGTGCGCGGCAAGGTTATGAACCCGGTAGACCACCCCCATGGCGGCGGTGAAGGCGTAAACCCGATTGGCTTGAAATATCCAAAAACTCCCTGGGGCAAGCATGCCCTGGGCGTAAAGACCAGGCTGAAGAAGAAGTATAGCAATCACATGATCATTAAAAGGAGAAGCAAGTAAATGTAAATTTTAAAAATTAAAATGTAAAAGAATAGAATTTTTCGCGGAGCGAAAAATACCTATATTTTGCACTTTGATATTTAAATTTTGATTTGATTCTATGTCACGATCATCTAAAAAAGGACCATATGTAGACCCCAAGCTTGCGGCTAAGGTCGCCAAGTCCAAAGCCGGAAAGGACCAGATTAAAACCTGGTCGCGCGATTGCGCCATTGCCCCGGAATTTGTCGGATTCACCTTCTTGGTGCATAACGGCAGGACGCATGTGCCGGTGTTCGTAACGGAAAATATGGTCGGGCACAAACTGGGAGAATTCGCCCTGACCCGCAAATTTAACAGGCATGGCGGCAAGATGGCCAAGGAACAGGAAGCGGCGGCGGCAGCGGCGGAAAAAGCCAAGCTGGCAGCGGCAAAGGAGCCGGAGAAAAAATAGGAATTAGGAATACGGAATTATGAATTAAGGTACTGGGTGCATAATTCCAAATTCATACTTCGTAATTCGTAATGACAAGTATTGTTATGACCGATAAAATTGCTAAAAATGAGACTACCGGAAAATTGGTAACGGCACATGCCCGGCATCTTCACATTTCCCCGCGCAAGATCAGGCTGGTAACCAATTTGGTCAAGGGCATGTACGTTTCGGACGCTTTGGCGCAACTGGCCCACACCAACAAGAAGGCGGCCGGCATGGTGGTAAAAGTGCTGGATTCGGCCATTGCCAACGCCAAACAGAATTTTTCCCTGGAAGCGGAAAACTTATTTATTAAAAGCATTACCGCGGATATGGGCCAGGTTATGAAGCGGTATTTTCCCCGGGCCCGCGGCAGTGCGTTTGTCATCCGCCGCAAGACCAGCCATGTAAACGTGGTATTGGCCGAAAAGAAGCGCGGCAAGTCCGCCGCATCAAGGCTGGCTTTCCTGAAAAAAGCAACCAAGCCCGCCGAACAGGCATCCGCCGAAAATATTGACCAGAAGGAAGCGACCAACCAGCGCCAGGAAAAACAGCCGGCCAAAAAGCAAGCGTTTAAGGCCGAAGACCAGGTTAAGCAGAACAAAGTCCAGAATAAAAGAAGGCTGTTTAACCGGAAAGGCGGAGAGTAAATTAATTGGCAAGATTGACATGATTGGCCGACATTGCCAAGATTATCATAAATTACGAATTACGCTCAATCTTTTAAATCTTTAAATCTTGTTTAATCAATTTTATGGGCCATAAGATTAATCCCACATCATTCCGCATAAAGATTACCGACACCTGGAAGTCCAAGTGGTTTTCCAAGCAGCATTACAGGCAGTTGCTGGAAGAGGACGTAAAAATCCGCCAGTATTTGGAAAACCATTTAAAAAAAGCCGGGCTGGTCAGGGTAGACATTGAACGCAAAGGCGACGGCACCATTACGGTTGTCATTAAAACCACCAAGCCGGGGCTGATTATCGGCAAGGGCGGCGCGGGAATAGAAGAGCTAAAAAAGAAAGTCAAGGACAAGCTGGGGATTAAGAAGGAATTGAAAGTCAATATAGAGGAAGTGCGCGACATGAATTTGCAGGCGCTGGTCATAGCCAATAACATTGCCGAACAGTTGGAGAAGCGCGTGGCGTTCCGCAGGCTAATGAAGCAGTCCTTAGAACAGGTTATGAACGCGGGAGCCAAAGGAGCCAAAGTGGCCATTGGCGGCAGGCTGAACGGCGCGGAAATTGCCAGGACCGAACATTTGTCTTTAGGGAAAATTCCGCTGCATACTTTAAGGGCGGACATTGACTTTGCCAGGTCCACGGCATTTACCACTTACGGCACCGTTGGGGTTAAGGTTTGGATTTACCGCGGCGACAAATTTGAGGAAAAAAATAACCGAGGCGCCGCGCAAAATTCAACGCAAAAAAGCGCGGAAGTTACAACCCGGCATAAGGCCGCGTAAAATGTAAAAGATAACCTTTGCAAATTTATTGGAATTTGATATTTATAATTTGAAATTTTACCGTTATGTTCATTCCTAAAAAATTAAAACACCGCAAGCACCACCGCGGCCATACCAAGGGGCAGGCCAGCGCCGGGGAAAAGATAGCCTTTGGCACTTTTGCCTTAAAAGCCATGGAGAGTTCCTGGGTGACTGCCCGGCAGATAGAAGCGGCCAGGCGCGCCATGACGAGGTATGTGCAGCGCGGCGGCAAAATTTGGATCCGCATGTTCGCCGACAAGCCGGTCACGGTCCACGGCAACGAAAGCCCCATGGGCGGCGGCAAAGGCGCGGTAGACCACTTTGTTTCCGTAGTCAAGAAAGGCAAGATTATGTTTGAAATGGACGGCGTGACCCATGCCCAGGCCCAGGAAGCCATGAGGCTTGCCAGCTACAAGCTTCCGGTCAAGAGCAAGTTTGTAGTTAAAGAGAGGCAAGGCTAATGCCGCTGAAAGAACGCTGATAGCTACGCTGAATAGACGCTGAAGCCTATCAGCGGCAGACCAGCGTAACAACCAGCGATTAATTACCGAATATATATAGTATGAAGTACAAAGAATTAAAAACCAAGCCCGAAGGCGAAATAAGGAACTTGCTGGCGGAACTGCGGGACGAAGCTCATGACTTGGCCGTCAAAGGCAGGCTAAACCAGCTTAAGGACACGCACAAGCTGAAGCAAGTAAAAAAAGACATCGCGAGAATAATGACTTTTATGGGGCGGAAAGAGAAGTAAATTAACCTAATTAGAATAATTTACAGGTTATGAATCAAGATAATATTTCTAAAAAACAACAGTTGATCGGAACCGTTATATCCGACAAGATGGCCAAGACCGTGGTGGTTAAGGTTGATTCCCGCAAGCGCCATCCCAAATACAAGAAAGCCTACACGGTTTCCAAGCGATACAAGGCGCACGACGAGAATAACGAATTCCATCCCGGCGACAAAGTGGTAATTGAGTCAATCCGGCCCATGTCCAAGGAAAAGAAGTTCAGGGTACTAAGCAAGGCATAGAAGCCGCATATGGCGCTGTTTACTGCAAAACGCCGCAGTAAACGACGGAAGCGGCGTCTGCCATTGGTGTTTCATTAACTGCGTGTAAACCAGCTTTTACAATAATACAATAATATGTTACAAGTAAGATCGTGGATTAAAATAGCGGATAATACCGGCGCAAAGGTCGTCAATGTTTTTTCCGTGAACAGCAAGAACAGCAACCGGTTTGCGCGGGTCGGCGACATTGTAGCCGGCTCGGTCAAGCAGGCCGCCCCGAATTCCGCCTTAAAAAAAGGCGACAAGATTTATGCGGTTATTGTCCGGACCCGCAAGGAAATGCGCCGCAAGGACGGCTCTTACATCAGGTTTGACGACAATGCCGGCGTATTGGTGAACAAAGAGAGCGGTGAGCCGCGCGGCACGCGCATTTTCGGCCCGGTCCCCAGAGAGATCCGCGAAAGGGCCAAAGGCCAGTTTGAGGACGGTTTTAAAAAAATAATTTCCCTGGCTCCGGAAGTAATTTAAGCTTTACGGAATACGGATTAATACGAATATACGGAAAGGATCTCCGGAATCCGTATATCCGCAAAAGTCCATATTCCGTAAAGAGATAGTTAAATGTAATTTTATGATGATTAAGCCCAAAATTAAGAAAGGCGATACGGTAAAGATTCTGTCCGGAAAGGACCGCGGCAAGACCGGCAAGGTATTGCAGGTGCTGCCCAGGCAAGGCAAGGTAGTAGTGGAAAACGCCAATATGCACACCAGGTTTGAGCGCCCCAAGAAAGCCAGGGAAGGCGGAAAAAAGATAGAATTTTCCGCAGGCATGCCAATTTCCAAAGTTATGCTGATAGACAGCAATAGCGGCACCCCCACCAGGATAGGCTACAAGTTTTTGGAAAACGGGAACAAGCAGCGGGTAGGCAAGGCAAGCGGGAAGGCAGTTTAATAGATAATAGGCTTTAGCTTATAGGTGTCTAGGAGAGGAAACACCAAGAATCTAAAAGCTAATAACTAACAGCTAAAAGCTATTTTTATGGAAAGATTACAGGAACAATATAATAAGCGCATGGTTGCTGCCTTGAGGGAAAAGTTCGGCTATAAGAACATAATGCAGGTTCCAAAGATCACTAAAGTGGTAATCAACGCGGGCGTGGGGAAGTTCAAGGAAGACCGGAAAAAAGTAGACGCCGTGGCCGAAGATTTGGCCAAAATTGCCGGACAGGCTCCGGTTAAGACGCTGGCCCGCAAGTCCATTTCCGGGTTTAAAGTCAGGGAAAACCAGGTGGTCGGGCTAACCGTAACTTTGCGCGGCAGCAGGATGTACAGCTTTTTGGACAAATTGATTAACGTGGCGCTGCCCCGCGTGCGCGATTTCCAGGGAGTTTCGCCCGCCGGTTTTGACGGCCGGGGAAATTACCATTTGGGCCTGAAGGAGCATCTGGTATTTCCGGAAATTTCCGCCTCGGCCCTGGAAAACGTGTTCGGCATGGAAGTATCCGTAGTTACCAACGCCAAAAAAGACGAACCGGCCAGGGAGCTGTTAAAATTAATGAATTTTCCTTTTAAAAAGTAATTAACTTTGCGAAATACGAACCGGTACGAACTTGCGAAAGAAGTTTTTGCGGGATTCGTATGTTCGTAAATATCCGTACTTCGTAAAAAGATTTATGGCCACACAAGCGCATATTGCAAAAGCCAAGAGAAGCTTAAAGAATCCCAAATTTTCCACCAGGAAGATCAGGCGGTGTTGGAAGTGCGGCAGGAAAGCCGGTTACATGCGGGACTTTAATTTGTGCAGGATCTGTTTTAGGGAACTGGCCAGCAGGGGAGAAATTCCGGGAGTGGTGAAGGCTTCTTGGTAACAATAATGACAAAAATGGCAAAAGTGAACAAAAATAATAAAAACAATAAAGAATCCTTATTTTTGTCATTTATTTAATTTTTTTAATTTTTGTTCAATTAATCTTATGTATACCGATCCAATCGCCGACATGTTAACCAGAATCAAGAACGCCGTGCAGGCACGCAAAGCCGAGCTGGTTTTGCCGTATTCCAAGTTTAAAGCGCACTTGGCGGAACTGCTCAAGCAAGAAGGGTTTATTTCCGGCCATGCCGAATTGATAGGCGAGCATAAGGTTTTGCAGATAAATTTGAAATACGGGCCGAAAGGCGAGCCGGTTATTTCGGGAATCAGGCGCGTCAGCAAGCCGGGGCAAAGGATTTATTTGCCGGCTGACAGGCTGCCCCGCACCAACAGCGGATACGGGATTACGGTTGTGTCCACATCCAAAGGGCTGCTGACCGACGCGCAGGCCAGGAAGGCGAAAGTGGGCGGGGAGATTGTGTGCCAAGTGTGGTAAGCTAATTGGCAAGATTGAATGAAAGAATGAATTTGTTATTAAAGTAATTTTATGTCTAGAATTGGAAAAAAACCAGTTGTTATCCCCAGCGGGGTAAAAGCGGAAATGAAAGACGCAACTTTGGCCGTGAGCGGTCCTAAGGGTAATTTGACCTTGGCCGTTCATCCCAAGGTGCGGGTCAGCGTGTCAGACAAAGAAATCTTGGTGGACGTTGACAAAAAGGAAAACAAGAAAGAAAGGGCGCTGTGGGGACTGTTCCGCTCTTTGGTCCAAAACATGGTGGATGGCGTGGTTAAGGGTTTTGAGAAAAAACTGGAAGTTAACGGAGTGGGATTTAAAGTGGCAGCGGTTCCCGGTAAACTGACCATGTCCCTGGGATTCTCCCATCCGGTAGAAGTGGTTGTGCCCAAGGATTTAACCGTTACCGCGGACAAGAATGTAATTACCATAACCGGCGCGGACAAACAGAAGGTGGGGCAGTTTGCGGCGGAAGTCAGGGAACTGAAAAAACCGGAACCTTACAAAGGCAAGGGGATTAAGTATTCTGACGAGGTCATCCTGCGCAAAGCCGGAAAGGTGGTTAAGGTGGTAGGCGGAGGCAAATAATTAAATCGCGGATCCAAATGCAGATGGCGGCGCGGATCTAAGAGCAGGTCCGCGGCAGGCCCGCATAAAAATTAGCTTTAAGATTATCGGTCATATGAACAGCAATAAGCAAAAGAGAATAAAGAGGCAAATCCGCCACAGGCGCGTGCGCAGCGTGGTTTTTGGGACTGCCCAAAGGCCCAGGCTTTCGGTTTTCCGGGCCAACAGCCACATTTACGCCCAATTGGTAGACGACGGTTCGGGTAAAACTTTGGCCCAGGCATCCAGCTTAAAACTGAAGGCTAAGGATAAAAAAATCAAGATTGCCCAGGAAGTGGGAAAGTTATTGGCAGAAAAGGCTTTGGCTGCTAATATAAAGAAGGCCGTGTTTGACCGCGGCGGATTCGCTTACCACGGCAGGGTTCAGGCCTTGGCCGAAGGCGCCAGGGAAGGCGGACTGGAATTTTAATTAATCAATCCTATAGGACATATAGGACTTATAAGACATATAAGCTATGGCATTTGAAAAAAGACGGAGACAATCGCAAGAGGGCGAACGCGAACGCAGCGAGTTTGACCAGAAAGTCGTGGAAGTAAAAAGGGTTACCCGCGTGGTAGCAGGCGGCAAACGCATGCGTTTTCGGGCTTTGGTGGTGATTGGCGACCATAAAGGCAGGGTCGGCATGGGCTTGAAAAAAGGGTCTGACGTTTCCGAAAGCGTGAACAAGGCGGTTAACGCGGCTAAGAAAAATATGATCACCCTGCCGCTGGTCAACGACACCATTCCCCACGAATTGAATATTAAATATAAGTCCAGCAGCCTGATGCTGCATCCGGCCAAGGCCGGGACCGGCGTAATAGCCGGCGGCGCGGTCCGCAGCGTAATGGAACTGGCCGGAGTGAAGAACGTGGTCAGCAAAATGTTGGGCAGCAATAACAAGGTCAATAACATTAAAGCCGTGTTTGCCGCGTTCCAGCGGATGAAAAGCAAGGAAGAATTGGCCAGGTTGAGAAAATAATTATTTTTACGGAATACGGATTAATACGGATATACGGATAGAGGGTGAAGGCGCCCTTCCGGAACAAGCCTTCTAAAGTAAGTTTGATAGTAATCAACATCTAACAATTTAAAATCACTTATCCCGGAAGGGCGCCTTCACTGCCGGAAAGGATCAAGGATTCTACATCCGTATATTCGTACTCCGCCAGATAGCCACGCAGGATGAATTTACGCGGCTGACGGATCCGTATTCCCTAAAGTTCTAGCAAAATATATATGTTAAAACTCCATACCATCAAAAAGAATCCCAAATCCGTCCACCGCCGCAAGGTTGTCGGGCGCGGTTTGGGCAGCGGACACGGCACTTACAGCACGCGCGGCGGCAAAGGACAGACTGCCAGGACCGGGCACTCTAAAATGCCAGTTGGTTTTGAAGGCGGCCGCCAGCCGCTTGTTCGCCAGTTGCCCAAATTACGCGGGTTTAAATCGTTAAATCAGAAGCCCATGGCAATCAGCTTGTCCAAACTGAACGCATTTGCCGACGGCCAGACCGTAAATTTGAAATCTTTGCAGGAAAAAGGGATTGTTGACATGGGGGTAAAAAAGGTTAAAATCCTCCAAGGTGAAATAAAAAAGAAATTAAACGTAAAATTGCCGGTCTCCCAGTCCGCGCGCGAAGCCGTGGAAAAAGCCGGCGGCCAAGTTTTATAATATGAACAAGTTTGCCTTAATTTGGAAAACCAAGGATTTGCGCAACAAAATTTTAATTGTGTTGGGCTTGCTTTTGCTCACCCGGGTTTTGGCGCACGTGCCCATTCCGGGAATTAATACCGAAGGGTTAAAGCAGGTTTTTGCCCAAAGCCAGTTTTACAGCTTGCTGGATATCTTTTCCGGCGGCGGCCTGACCAATTTTTCCATTGCCATGTTAAGCGTGGGGCCTTATATTACGGCTTCCATTATTATGCAATTATTGACCGTGGTTGTCCCTTCTTTGGCGGAAATGCAGAAAGAAGGCGGCGAAGCCGGCCGCGCACAGATTAACCAGTATACAAGATACTTGACTATTCCTTTAACCGCTGTCCAGGGATTTGGGACCATCAGGCTGCTGCAGAGCCAGGGCGGTGCTAGTATTTTGGGGCTTTTTACCCCGTTTCAGTGGTTTATTACCCTGCTTTCCATTACCGCCGGCACCATGCTGGTAATGTGGATTGGGGAAATTATGTCGGAGTTTGACGTGGGTAATGGCATCTCCTTGATTATTTTTGCGGGGATAGTGGCCAGGCTGCCTTCTGCTTTTACCCGCGGCTATGAATTGTATAAAGGCAATGCCAATGCCATTTCCACAGTGATAGCTTTGGTAGCGATTGTGCTGGTGGTAATAGCCGGCGTAGTGCTTGTGACCGAGGCGCAGCGAAACATCCCGATTGCTTACGCCAAGCGCGTGCGCGGCAATAAATTGTTCGGCGGAGTTAATACCCACTTGCCGCTGCGCTTAAACCAGGCCGGCGTTATTCCCATTATCTTTGCCATTTCCGTAATGCTGTTTCCGGCTATGATTGCCCAATTTTTCGTAAACGCAAAATCTGCCGCTTTAGCCAATACCGCGCAAAAGGTTATATCACTATTTAATTCCCAAGGATGGTTTTACGGGATTGCCTATTTTATAATGGTTATGGCTTTTACTTATTTCTATACGGCTGTAATTTTCAATCCGCAGGAAATTGCGGAAAACGTGCAAAAGAACGGCGGGTTCGTGCCGGGGCTGCGTCCCGGAGCCCAGACTGCGGATTTCTTAAGCACGGTGTTAAATCGCATCACTTTGGCCGGCGCTTTCTTTTTGGCGGTCATTGCCATTTTGCCGCTATACCTGCCCAAGCTCCTCAGTATTCCCGGCACCTTTGCCATTGGCGGGACCAGCTTGCTTATAGTAGTGGCCGTGGTCATTGAAGTCATAAAGAAAATAGAAGCGCAGTTGACTATGCATGACTATGAAGGGTTTTAGCAAATTTAAGAATTGAAAATTGAAAGATTAAAAGATTTCAAAAGCGGCCACTGGCCGCTTTTATTCATGCATCAAATGTAGTGCGGGCCGCGTCGGTCGCGGTCCATCCCGGCAAAAATAGCCAAAGCCGGCGTCTCCGGGGTGAAGACGGTCTTCCGGTATATACAAACTTTAGATTATCAGATATTAATCATAATTAATCTGACTTTAAAAGGCTGGTCCCGGAAGGGCGTCTTTACTGCCAAAAATCCCAACGCCTCAACACGTGTTGTGGCGTTCAAACCGCCTTATTTAAAGCAGTTTTATTTTTCCCCAAAATCTGCCATAATAACAGCATGAATAATAAAATTGAATGGAAAAAGATCAAAGAGCAAGGTTATAATGCCGGTTACCGAAAAATGTTACGGAAAACTTTCCTGATGCCTAATGGGGAATTGGTAGACTTTGACGTGCTGGGGCGCAACAAAACGGTTTGTATTTTCCCCCTAACTATCAGTAATCAGGTAGTGGTAGCCAAGCAATTCCGTCCAGGACCGGAAAGGGTTTTGTTTGAACTGCCTGGCGGAAGCTGCGAAGAAAACGAAACGCCGGAACAAGCCGCAGCCAGGGAACTCCTGGAAGAAACCGGATATAAAGGAAAACTGGTATTAATTGGAGAAAGTTTGGGAACAGCGTATGAAAGTATAGTCAGGTATAATTTTATAGCCAAAGAATGTATTGAGGTGGCGGAAATAAAACCTGACCAATTTGAATTTCTGGAACCGCAGATTTTAACTTTAACTGATTTCCGTGAACGCTTGCGTAAAGGCCAGTTAACCGACATTGCTACTGGTTATCTTGCTTTAGATTATTTACATTTATTATGATAAAAACAATTTTAATGGATTGCGATGGGTCGGTAGTAAAGAGGGATAAGTATTTTTCTTTAAGGCTTTTGGATTTGGGGATTCCTATTAAAAAGGCTCAAGTTGACGAATTTTTCCAGAATGAATTTTTGTTGTGCGAAACCGGCAGGGCGGATTTAAAGCAGGAACTGCCATTGCGCATTAAAGATTGGGGATGGAACAAGACTTTGGAAGAATTGCTGGACTTTTGGTTTTCCGGGGAAACGCTTACGGATCCGGACATGATGGAAAACCTTCAGCAGATGCGCCGGCAAGGAGTTAAGTGTTTTTTAACTACTGACCAGGAAAAATACCGCATGGCGTATCTTTGGGATACGGTAGGCTTAAAACATAATTTTGACGGGAAATTTTCTTCCTGCGAAGTCGGGTATTTAAAGCGCCAGCCGGAATATTGGGAAAAAGCTTGCCTTGGCTTGCCCGGATGCAAAAAGGATGAAATTGTCGTCTGGGACGACGATTTAAAATGCCTGGCTGCGGCGCAATCCGTGGGCTTGAGGGCGGAAGCATACAAAACATTTAGGGATTATAAAATTGTCATGGGCCGGCTTATTGAAGCCTGACACTATGAAGGAAGTGGAAGTAAAAATTAAGGTTGCGGACATAAATAAGGCTATCCGGATATTAAAGGATCACGGCTGCGTTTTGGGCGCGCCGGTTAAGCAGCGCGACATTGTTTATATACCCAACGAAATCCCTGACGTTCCCGTCCCGGCGGGCACAAACGTCTTAAGGATAAGGCAGCAGGTGGGGAAAAGCATTTTCACCTTAAAGCGGAGCGACCAAGGAAACCATCTTTCCAAATTGGAGCGCGAAGTGGAAATTTTTAATAAGAAACAAATGCACGAAATCATTAAATTGCTGGAGTTTAAGGTTATTGCCGACATTACCAAAATCCGAAGGAAGGGGAAGGTCGGGGAGTATGAAATTTGCGCGGATAAGGTCAAAGAGCTTGGGGATTTCCTGGAGATAGAGCATCTGACCGACAAAGATCCTAATCAAGCGCAAAAGAAGATGTTGGGCTTCCTGCAATCTTGCGGAATAGATACGTCACAACGGGAGATGGTCGGTTACGATGTTCTTTACGTGCAAAAATTCGGGATAAAATCCCAATTATGAATTTTTTAGACATTTGTTGCATGCTATATAGCATGCAAGAAATGCCTAAGTTTTAAAGAATAAAAAGATGACCAGGGAAGAATTTGAACAACATATTAACCGGGCGGTAGAGGCGCTGCCGGAATCCATTAAGGAAAAGATGGATAACGTGGAAATTGTGCTGGAAGACGGCGAGTCGCCCAATAACAGCCTGTTCGGGTTGTATCATGGCGTTTCGCAGTTGCATCGCGGCTCGACATACGGGTATAATCCGGTTTTGCCGGACAAGATTACCATTTGGAAAGGCACCATAGAGCGTTTTGCCGGTTCGGAAAATCTAATCCCAAATCTAATCCGGCGTGTGGTTTGGCACGAAATTGGCCATCATTTTGGTTTTAACGAGGAAGAAATCCGCAAGCTGGAAGAAAAATGGCGTCAGCAAGGCAGGGTTTGACATAAAGTATAAAAATGATTATAATTTGGAGTTAATATGCAAAGTGTGGTATAATTTATCTAAACTAAAGGCCAATTTATGCTTATAGACCCTCGTTATAAATCTGAACAGCCATTAAGGAAAAATTTTGAATCCGCCCCTCTGCCTAAGGAACTCCAGCGGTACGGAAAAGAAAAGGCGGAGGACGCTTTAAGGCAAGCAAGGACGGAAGTGGAGAAAGAAGAATCCCAAGCGGGAGCTGAAGGGGATAATGCTTCAACCATGGGTGATTTAGGGTCGGGTAATACAGAATTTAGAAAAGATATTTTAGCCGATTCTTCCGCGGGAGAAAAATATAAGAAAATTTTAAATGCAGCTTTGAGAATTTTACAAGGAGACCAAAAGCTCCACGAAGGCACGCACGAAAAAGATTCCGGTCCGGCGCACGATATTACAGCGGCTTTGGAAGAACTTGGCGACGCCAGGGAATAATCATAGCCGGTTATTTACAGGCGTGTTGCACAAGGGTTATCCTTTCCGTGTTGCTTATCTAAACATCGGCTGGTGATAATCATAATCTTATAATCTAAAGTCTGTTTATCCCGAATAAAAATAAAAACAAATGTTTCCGGAATTAAACACAATTAGCTTTGCGGTTTTAGTTTTGCTGGGATTGACGGCAGTATTTGTCGCTGTCTTTTTTTATTACTTTAAGCGGCACGTTTACCACACCAAACATATTATTCCAAGGATCAAGGACTGGGTTTTTTTGGAAATTCAGATGCCCAAGGACAACTCGGAAGAAAAAGACCAGCAGCGGGTAAAAAGCATTGAGGAAAAAAAACAGATGATTGCCGTGGCCGAGCAGTTGTTTGCCACGCTGTCCGAATCGGGGCATAGCAAGGGCTGGCTGCAGGGCAAAGATTACTACAGCTTTGAGATTGCCTGCACCGACAAAAAAATTTCTTTTTACGTCAACTGTCCCAAGCATTTGCAGGAATTGGTGGAAAAACAAATCCAGGCCCAGTATCCCCATGCCTTTATTGAGCAAATAAAGGGCTACAACCCGTTCCAGAAACAAGGGACTTTGGAAGTGGAAGAGTTGCGGCTCAGTAAAAAATACGTCTACCCTATCCGTACTTACAAAAACATGGAAAGTGATCCGCTGAATTCCCTGACCAATGCCATGAGCAAGCTTGGGGAAAACGAAGGCGCTGCCGTGCAATTTATTATCTGCCCTGCGGGGACTTCCTGGCAATACGGCCCGCGCCGCATGGCTTTGGAAATCCAGCAGGGGAAAAATCCGGAACTGATAGAACGCGGTCATGCCTACCGCCTTTTAGTCGGGTTTATGCGGTCGTTGGGGCGCGCCTTGGCCGGCCTTGGCCGCGGCGACAGGAACTTCCAGCCTTCGCACGCGCACAAAGACCTGTCCGGATACGCTTCGCCAATCCAATTAACGCCGATGCAGCAGGAAATAGTCAAAAAGCTGGAAGAAAAATCCAGCCGGCCGGGCTACAAAGCCAACATTCGCCTGGTAACATCCTCTGCCGTTCCGGGGAACGCGCAAATGCACATGCGGAATTTATTGGCGTCATTTTTGCAATTTAATATGCCGCCGTTCAACGGCCTGCATGCCCGCAAGCGCGACAAGACTGACATCTTAAAAGATTACATTTTTCGCGTGTTTCGGGATTATGGCAGGAAAGATATTTTAAACACCGAAGAATTGTCGTCGCTGTGGCATTTGCCCACTCCCTACATAGAAACGCCGAACATTAAGTGGTTGACCGCAAAAAAAGCGCCGCCGCCGCTGAATGCGCCGGCGGAAGGTCTGCTGCTGGGAAAAAATATTTACCGCGGCGTGGAAACGCCCATCTACATGACGCGCAGCGACCGCAGGCGTCATACTTACATCCTTGGCCGGACCGGCGGAGGCAAGTCCTGGCTTTTGGCCAATATGGCCATCCAGGACATTAAAAACGGCGAAGGCCTGTGCGTTATTGACCCGCACGGCGACCTGGTCCAGGATATTTTAAGCCGCTGTCCCAAGGAAAGGGCTGAAGATATTATTGTATTTGAGCCCTTTGACATGGAGCGGCCCATTGGGCTGAACATGCTGGAAGTGGACAGCGAAGAGCAGAAAGATTTCGCGGTTCAGGAAATGATCCAGATTTTTTACAAGCTGGTAACCGATCCGGCCATGTTGGGGCCCATGTTTGAGCATAATATGCGCAATGCCATGCTGACGCTGATGGCGGACGAGGAGCATCCCGGCACCATTACGGACATTCCGCGAATTTTTACGGATACAGATTTCCAAAAATACAAAATTGGCAAAGTTCGCGACCCGGTAGTGCGGCTGTTTTGGGAAAAGGAAATGGCCAAGACCTCGGACTTCCATAAGTCGGAGATGCTGGGATACTTAATTTCCAAAGTCGGCCGGTTTGTGGAAAACAGCATGATGCGCAATATTGTCGGCCAGCCCAAAAGCGGGTTTAATTTCCGCAAGATAATGGATGAAGGCAAGGTGCTGCTGGTAAATTTATCCAAGGGAAGGACCGGGGAAATTAATGCCAAGCTGCTCGGTTTGATCCTGGTCAGTAAAATCCAGATTGCGGCCATGTCGCGGGCCGACATTCCCGAAGACCAGAGGAAGGATTTTTACCTGTATGTGGACGAGTTCCAGAATTTTATTACTGACGCATTTTCCTCCATTTTGTCCGAAGCAAGAAAGTATAAGTTAAATCTGGTAATTGCGCACCAATATTTGGGGCAGTTGGAGCAGCAGGCCGGAGCGCAGGGCGCGGGGTCAAAAGACTTAAGGGATGCGGTATTCGGCAATGCCGGCACCATGGTAATATTCCGGACAGGCGCGGAAGACGCGGAAGTCCTGGCCAAGGAATTCGCGCCGACTTTCAACCAGTTTGACCTGGTGAATATTGAACGGTTCAGCACTTATGTGAGATTAATGATCAACGGTACGGCCAGCAAGCCGTTTAACATGAACACTATTCCATTGTCTGCGGAGAAAAATGACGAATTAGCCCAGGCTATCCGCCAGCTTTCCCGCCTTAAGCACGGCCGGCCGCGCGCCGAAGTGGAATCGGAAATTTTGGAAGCCGGCGAAGTGGCGGAAATGATGAGCGCCGGCGTGGGGGACGTGGAAAGAGGCCTGTAAATTTATTTTTTTAACAGTAATAGGAATAATATTAGAAAGGAGCATTATGTCAGATCACGGGGGAGGCCGCGCAGAAACTAGCAGGCATCATGGCGGAGGGCATGCGGAAGGTGCGAAATTATTGGAGGGCTTTGCCGATTTGGCAATGAAAACAGGGGCGGGAATGGCTGTGGAAAGCACCGGTATTTTTGAGGATATTCTGGCTACCGGTAAAAAGGCAGGCGCGAAAAAGACACATGCCCATTAGCTCAACAATCAAGCAATTTATTAAAAATAATGGCTTAACCAAGAGGATGCCAAGGGTAAGACAGTGGCATTTTTCCCGTCGTTTATCACGTAATTTGCCTTATTTTTTATTTATTGCTATAATGACATTACTTCAATCCAGCGTATTTTTTAAACCCAGGGGACGCAAATTTTCCCTTTTTTGCCGGGGTTTGGAAAATTTAGAAACAAAAAGCATGTCAAAATTAAAATTAACTAATTTTTAAGCCATAATTTTATATTGGCCAAAAAATAAAAAATATATGGATAAACTTTCCAACCTTGCCTTGATTGCCCAAATGATAGATTCCGCCGAAAAGAACATTCAATCGGCAAAGCAGCTTTTGCGGGAGATGATGGGCGGACCGGCCGCAAAAAGCAGCGCCAGCCAGTTAGCGGAAAAAGCCAGCAGTTTTACCGTATCCGAAGGCGGTAAAATAATTGAAGGCGTGTTTGACGGGCAGAATATGATCGGGCCTGACAAAAAACAGTATCCGGTGCCGGCAAACTACGCTTCCAAATCAAAGTTGGTGGAAGGCGATGTGTTAAAGCTGACCATTGCCGACGACGGTTCGTTCATTTACAAGCAGATCGGCCCGGTGGAGCGCAAAAAGATGCTGGGTATATTGACAGTGGACGAAAAAGGCGATTTCCGGGTGGTGGCCGAAGGCAATACTTATAAAGTCTTGCTGGCTTCGCTCACTTATTTTAAAGCGGAACCCGGCGATGAGGTAACTTTGGTCGTGCCCAAGGACACTCCTTCGGAATGGGCGGCCGTGGAAAATGTGATTAAGAAAAATTCCGGTTCCGCGCATACTGATATGGAAATGGGCGGCGGCGACGAGGAAGGCGGCGGAAACAAGGTCATAATGGACGAGGACGAAGAATTGTAATTTTTAATTTTATGGAAACAACCCAGCGGGCAGCTCCCGGACAGGGGATAGGGAATGGCAGAATTGAAGGGATTTTGCAAAAGAACCCTGTGATCACGCAAGTATTAAGGTTCGCCGCAGTAGGATTTTTAAACACGGGCCTAAGCTTTGTGGTGGCTAATTTGGTCTCCAAATATTTTGGCATTGTCCAGGGAAACGGGCTTGGCGCCAGCAGTGGGGCCGGTTTTTTGCTGGCTACGCTGCAAAGCTATTATTGGAACAAATATTGGGCTTTCGGGCAGCAGTCTTCCGGCTTGTTCAAGAATTTCCTGCATCTGGTCTGGGTGGGCTTGCTTGGGGTTTTGGCGCTGGGGTTTGTATATTTGGGCTCGCAGGCGACCGCCCCTTATTATTACTACCTTATACTTTTGGCAATTTTCCTTATCGCCCAATTGGCATTATGGCACAGCTTCGGATTGGGAGGAGAAACAAGGCCTGGTAACCCCTTTATTTCTTTTTTCATAGTCAGCCTGGTAGGGTTTTTTATCAATTTTTTTATAGCTTCCCGGTTTTCCGTAGCCGTCCATTTGACCGGCAACGGCGATTTGAATAAAAATTTAGCCTTGGTTGCCGCTACCGCCGTGTCTATGATTTGGAATTTTGTCGGCTATAAAATGGTAGTGTTTAAAAAATAAACAAAACATGCCTAATTTAAAATATCGCCTGGCCAGCCCGCTATTAATGTGGGTTATTGTCGCCTTCGGCAGCGCCATTTTATGGAAAATTGTCAAACCGGGCCAGATGTTCACAAGCGGCTGGATAGGCTCAGTGGTTTTGGCTTTAGGTATTATTAATTTCATAGGCGTTTCGCTTTTTGCTTATAACAAGCACCGCAAGGCTCCGGCCAGCGTGCATAGCATTAACCAACTGGTAACCGAAGGGGCGTATGCCGTAGTGCGCCATCCGTTGTATGCAACGGATATTGTATTAGCCTGGTGCATATTTGTTTGGCAGCCGTCATATAAAGTTTTGGCGATAGTTATCTGGCTGACCCTGGTCTTGGTGTTCTGGGCAAACCTGGAAGAGCGGCTTTTGGAAGAAAAATTTATGGAAGACTATCGCGCCTACAAAAAACGCGTCCCCATGTTCGTGCCGAGATTAAGGAAAAAATAAATTATTTAATTTCAACCAAAAACCGTCCCCGCATTGTGGGGGACGGTTTTTGGGACTGTTAAGGGTCTGTTGCCAAATGCCATTTTGGCTGCAATTTCAGAATTTCGGCATCCTGGCCAAAAAATTTTTTCTTCTTAGCCTGCGGCTAAACATCAAAAATTATTTTGGCCAATCTGTTCGGAATTCTGAAATTTCGCCTTAAAAGCGCATTCGGCAACAGACCCGTTAAATAAATTGGTTGTTAATCAATGCCGCAGATGAAGGGCTCCTTCCGGGATCGCCCGCCTTAAGATAGGCGAATGGCGGTCAGCGCTTTGCGATCTGAAGCTTGCTTGTCCCGGAGGCCGCCTTTTGTAATTCTTAGTCCCTGAATGGGGAGAGGTAATCGCTTCCAAGCACATAAGGCCATAATAAGTGTAGAGGCTCGCGGCTTTGGGTAAGTGTGTTTTGGCGGCGAGCCCTCTTGTTTCATTCATTGCGGACTTCGTATTTGAGGGAAAAAATCCCAACCACAAGCATGACAATTAGTCCGCCGATTATGGCTGCGGGCTTCATAATAAAGCGCGGCCTTTAGCATCCTCCTGCTCCTTTCTTGCATATTCTTTGGATTTTTATTATTTTTGGCAAACTTTGCAATATTATAAAATTTATATTTATGCTATAATGTATTGGCTATTCATGAATTATTAGATATCAAAAAATGGCAGTTTTATACCGCAAATACCGGCCGCGAAATTTTGCCGAGGTCTTAAACCAAAAATATATCATCCGAACGCTTAAGAACCAGGTGGAAAGCGAGCAGGTTAGCCATGCTTATTTGTTCACCGGCACGCGCGGGGTAGGGAAGACGTCGGTTGCCAGGATTTTGGCAAAAGCGGTGAATTGTGTTGAAAGATCCAAGAACCAAGATTTAAGATCCAAAAAAAACAATGGTGACGCCTGCGGTCAATGCCAGGTTTGCAAGCAGATTGAAGAGGGAAATTTTTTGGATTTGGTGGAGATAGATGCGGCCTCCAACACCGGCGTGGACAATATCCGCGACCTCATAGAGCACGTAAAATTTAATCCGGCTGCGGGAAAATATAAGGTGTTCATTATAGACGAAGTGCATATGCTGTCCAAGGGTGCGTTTAACGCGCTGCTTAAGACCCTGGAAGAACCGCCCAGCCATGCTATTTTTATTTTGGCCACTACGGAAGTTAACAAAGTTCCCGCTACCATTGTATCCCGCACTCAGCGTTTCGATTTTAAAAGGCTGGCTTCGGAAGATTTGGAAAGTCATTTGGCTAAAATCCTCAAGGCGGAAAATATAAAACTGCCTGAAGAAGCCATAAAACTGGTAGCGCAAAACGCCGAAGGCAGCGTCCGCGACTCTTTATCCCTGTTGGATAAAATAGCAACCTTGGGCGGCGATTGCACCCTGGCTGACTGCCAGCAATTGCTGGGAATTACGGATATTGCGGTTTGCGAAAATCTGTTGGAACTGATTGCCCTGGGAAAAGCCGGGGACATTCCCGCGTTTTTTGACTCCTTACTGGAAAAGGGCTTGGATTTCCAAATTTTAAACAAGGATTTTTTGGAATATTTAAGGAAGGCCTTAATTTTTAAGGTCAGCGGAGCGGCGGCCGGGCTGCCTTCGGCTGCGGCGGAAAGCAAATTGCAGGATTTAGCTGGAAAATTTTCCGCCAATGAACTGATATTTACGGTCAGGCTCTTTTTAAAGTCGTTTAAAGATTTGGCCGCGTCCCCGCGGCCGGATATTCCGCTGTTGCTGGCCGGCCTGGAGGCGGTTTATAAAAAGACTTCAGCCGTTGCGCCTGCCCGGCCCCAAGAAATAGTTGCGGAATCCGCTTCGGTAAAATACCAGGCAAATACCGCGCCGCCTAAGGTTTCCAGCGCCACCCTGGAAGTCCAAAATTTATCTAACAGTTTTGCAGAAGAAACAGTTTCGCGCGTTGGGGGTCCTCCGGCAAGTTTGGAAGAATTACAGCAAGTTTGGCCTCAGGTCGTGGAAAAAATAAAAGCCATTAATAGCCCCTTAGCCAATTTGGTAAAGAATTCTCCCGCTATAGATGTCCGGGGAAACGCGGCGGTCTTGGGAGTAAAGTTCTTATTCCATAAGCAGAATTTGGAAAACGCGAAAAACCGCGCCATAATTTGCCAAGCCCTGGAAGAAGTTCTGGGCAAAAAAATTAACATATTGTCCCAAGTGGCCAAGGAAAGCAGCGAGGAAACAGCTTCTCCGGCCTCGGCTATAACCGACGCGCTTAAGATTTTCGGGGGAGAGTTGATAGAATAATGACAAAATTGACAAAATTAAGCAAAATTGACAAAATTATAGTATTCAAAAGCGAATCCTGAAATAAAAATAGGCAAACTTAATTTATACGCGTAAATATCTGCGTAATTTTGCAGTTATCGGCGTGTTTGCGGCCTTTATGTTAGAAACCAAAGAACAAAAACAATATTTTGCGGCGGCCATGGTTTTGGTCGTAATTTTAACGGCCGTATCCTTATGGAAACGGCCGAATTTATCATACCATGATACCACAAATTATAATCAAAACCAACAGGCACAACTTGACCCTGCCGTTTATTTAAAATACCTGGACAGCTTAAAAATAGACCCCAATGCCAGCAAAGCCTTGTTTCAGGAAATTTTAACGCAAAAAGACGTCCAAGAGGAAGTGGAGCAGGCTTTGCAAACCGATCAAGTCATAACAACTCCTGCCATCCCGGCGTTAAATCTGGCCGATTCCGGAAATGATTCCCAACAAGCCATGATTGGCTATTTAACCGATACCGTGGGGCCGATAGCGGATTTTAACGGCAAGACCGCCGGTTTGAATAACAGCTTGTTTGGCGGGGATCCGGGCGTTGCGGACCAGGTTAAGGACGAATACAATGCGGTCTTCCAAAAAATTTCCCAGGCCGCGGTTCCCAAGGATGCCGAAGACTTGCAAAAATCCTTATTGACCGCTTACGCGGCCTATGGCGAGCTGCTGGAAATTTCCAAGCAATATTCGTCGCAGCAAGATCAAAATCCCTGGCCAAAGGTTTATCGGGATTACGCTGTTATTAACGACAGCGCCAAAAATTTTAGCAGCGAATTAAAAAAAATTTCCGACAAATACCAACTTGCGTCTTTAACAATTCACTATCAATCTTACGCACAAGATAATGCAAAAGATTCCAAATTTGCTTTAATCCCAACCGCCAATGCTTTTTTGGGCTTGGGCGATGTATCTATTACCGTAGGGGATATACCAAGAATGGTAATGGATGCGGTGCAGCAAGGGTTGCAGTCTTCCTTTTCCCAGTTTATGGCATCGTTCATTGGCAAACTGGTTGACAAGATTGAGCAGAACTATTTAATCGCCAATTTTTTGTATTATTCCGACGCGCTGGTCAGCGGGCAATATGTGGATGATTATTTAAATAAGTATGTTTCTGAAAATTTAGACCGGCAGATTATTAAGGAATTTATCCCCCAATTTTCCTGCGGCCAGCAGAACCGGGACCTGCAGCCGGTATTCCAGGCCAAAGCGGCACAGTATTTGGGATTCAATCCTGCCAGCATGGACCCTAAAGACCCGAATTATTATGAAAAGATGGCCAGAGTGGGCGATTTTCTGGCCTCACCCAACGGTTGGGCCCTGTATTACCAGGATCTAGCCAGCCAGGCAGAAAGCGCGGCGGAGAAAGCCGCAGAACAGGAATTAACCAGCCCAGGGCTAAAAACGCCGCGCGACACGCTTAAGAATTCCATCAGCGTTTCCATAAACAACATTGTCAGCGCGCAACGCGCCGGTTTAAACGCCATTATGCAATTGGGGGTTAATAACGCGAAGGACTTTATTAGCAAGTTTGTGGCGCAGGTTACGGAGACTATGGTAAACAAGTTTGTGTTTCGCGGGGCTGTGGCGCAAAACGGCTCCCTTGGCGTGCTGAAAGAGCAATCTACCTGCCTGGCGGCAGCCCAACTGCAAGTGGTTTTGCCGGCAGCTTCCACCCAATACCAGGAACCGCCGCCTGCTCCCAGCGCCGAGGATTTGACATTGGACGAAGAAGTCAGGCAGTGCATAAGCCATTGGGACGATTTGTCTTATTCCGACAGGCTGACCTGCGTAAAAAAATTTGACAAAAAGCAGGCAAAGTGCGGACAGATAGCATCTTCCGACGCTCTTTGCCGGCAGCTCCAGGATTTTCAGTCCACGGTAAATAGCAGTTCGCCGCGGGGATATTAACCGCCGCAAACCAAAGCCGGCGGTAAATGCCGCCGGCTTTGGTTTTTAGTAAAATTATGATATAATTTATACAGTTTACTGTAAATATAAGCTAATTTTGGCAGGATTAAAGGGCTTTAGGGCTTTGGATGGAGCTCTAAGTTTTTGGAAAACGTTTTTTCCTTTTGCCTGCCATACCTTAAAGGAATCATCCAATGTTAAATGAAGACAATAATAAAGAATTAAAGCCGGACATTTCCATTCCGGCGCAAGATGTAAAACAAAATTTTGATCAAAATAAAAATGTTATTTCAAATATCAGCGCCAGGGTTATTGCCATACTAGCGGCAGTCAGCCTGGTGGCGGGCTTAGTAGGCGGAGCGCTGGGGATAAAGCTAATGGCAGATTCCGCTTCCGTGCGGAAATTGCTCGGTAATAATCCGGTAGTCGCCAATTCTTCAGGCCAAAACATCACCTTAACGGAAGATTCGGCTATAATAGACGTGGTTAAAAAAGCCAGCCCGGCCGTGGTTTCGGTGGTTATCTCAAAGGATTTAAGCAAAATTCCCGGCTACGGGATAAATCCGTTTAATTTTGATCCTTTTAATTTTTTTGGCGGCGGATCACCATCTAACAACAGTTCCAATACCCCCAATGTCCAGCAAGTGGGGGCAGGCAGCGGGTTTTTCGTGTCATCCGACGGATTGATCCTGACAAATAAGCACGTGGTGGAAGATACGCAAGCCAGCTATACCGTAATCACCAGCGACGGCACCAAGTACGATGCGGTGGTTGAGGCGCGCGATCCAGTAAACGATCTGGCTGTTTTAAAGATCAAGATTAGCAATGCGCCGTATTTAAGCTTGGCCGATTCTTCCAAAATCCAAATTGGGCAGCGCGTGGTTGCCATTGGCAATTCTTTGGGCGAATACCAGAATACCGTGACCAGCGGCATAGTCTCCGGCATTGGCCGCAGCATTACCGCGGGCTCCAGCGACAGCAGCGAGCAGCTTTCCGGCGTCATTCAGACTGACGTGGCCATTAATCCCGGCAACAGCGGCGGTCCGCTGCTGGACGCGGCTGGCCAGGTTATTGGCATTAATACCGCCATTGACCAACAAGGGCAGTTGGTGGGGTTTGCTTTGCCGTCCAATGACGCGGCCCGGGCGCTGGCCAGCTACCAAAAAAGCGGAAAAATTACCCAGCCGTTCATTGGCGTCCGCTACGTAATGATCACCAAGGATATTGCCAGCCAGGAAAAATTGCCCACGGATTACGGTGCGCTAATCCTGCGCGGCCAGAATATGACTGACTTTGCCGTTGTTCCCGGCAGTCCCGCGGATAAAGCCGGGCTGGCGGAAAATGACATTATTTTGGAAGTCAACGGCACCAAAGTGGACGGCAGCAACACCTTGTCATCTCTGGTGCAAAAGCACAATATTGGCGATACCGTGAGCTTGAAAGTTTATCATAAAGGGCAGGAAAAAACCGTGAATTTGACATTAGGCGAGGCTAATTAAGGATTATGCGGATTTTAGGAATTGACTATGGCGAAAAGAGGATTGGTTTGGCAATTAGCGACGAAACGCAAACGCTCGCGCGCGAATTGGATATATTGTCGCCAAAAGAATTTTGGAAATCCTTAAATCTTTTAATTTTAAATTATTCCATCGGGCGCATTATAATCGGCTGGCCTTTGAACTTAAGCGGCCAGGAAACAAAAAAGACTGAAGAAGTCAGAAAGTTCAAAGAAAAATTGGAGAAATTGGTAGAAATCCCGGTTGGCATTGGCGACGAAAGGCTGTCGTCCGTAATGGCGCAGCACTTAACCGGCGAAAAAAAGAATCTGGACAGCCTGGCCGCGCAGATTCTGCTGCAGAATTACCTGGACAAGCAGAAAAGAAATTAGGAATCTGGAATTATGAATTAGGGAAAAAGAGAAAAAATGATGAGGCAAAAATTTAAGGCGAGTTTGAAATAAAACTATAAATTCCTATAATGAGCGAATTCCGCCAAAATCCAATTAACAAATCGTGGGTGCTGGTCGCGCCGGCCAGGAATAAGCGGCCGGACGAATACAAGACTTATTCGGTTATGCATGGCGTGCCGGAAGAAGACCCTAAGTGCGTGTTTTGCCCGGGCAATGAGCATTTAAACCCGGAGCTTTGGCGTACGCCGAAATACGGCGATTGGGAGGTTCGCGTTATCCCCAATAAGTTTGCCGCCCTGGAGCAGACCGCAATTTACCGCCATAAGGAATTTTACGTTTCTTACGCCGGCGACGGCGACCACGAAGTCATTGTTACGCGCAAGCATAACGAGCCGGTGGCTTTGCAATCCATTGCGACCGTGGAATTGTCCTTAAAAACTTTCATTGAGCGGTATCGCAACCTGAGCAAGCGGCCCGACTTGGCTTATGTGCAGATTTTCCATAACCACGGGCGCGACGCGGGCGCGTCGCTCGTGCATCCCCACTATCAGCTTTTAGCCACACCCATTGTGCCGCCGCACATCCATAACGAAATAATGGGCTGCTATCATTATTATCAAAATAACAAAAAATGCGTTTATTGTGATATTATAAAAGAAGAACGGCTGGTCAGGGACCGTTTGGTTTACGAAGACGAGCATTTTGTGGTGCTATCCGCTTATGCCTCGCGCAAGCCTTTTGAAACCTGGATACTTCCCAAAAAGCACGGCGCGCGGTTTGAAGAGATGGACCAGGGGCAGTTGAGGCACTTGTCTTTCGTCCTGAAAGTGATGTTAGGTCAGCTTTATACCAAATTGTCAGACCCTCCTTTGAATTTTTACGTGCATACCATGCCCATAAAAAGGCATGACAGCCAGTTGAGCATTGGCGAAGAGAACGCTTACCACTGGCATTTGACAATTTTTCCAAGGATCACCATTTGGGCCGGGTTTGAATACGCCACCGGCATTCCCGTAAACCCCATGCCGCCGGAGGTAACAGCCAAATTTTTGCGTGGAGATTCTTGACCCCCTTATTCCTTTTTTACCTTTTAATCCTCCTTAATCCTTTTCGTCTTATTAGCCCCATTCGTCCTATTCGCTGGTTAATGCAAAATGAAAAAATCAAAGTTTAAATTTCGAAATATTTTAAAAATAGGCATAGAACAGAAACAGCAGTATGAAGAAACTAATAATTGCCAATTGGAAACTTAATCCTGCCACTGCGGATGACGCGCAAAAATTGGCCGCATCAATCAATCAAGCAGCTAAAAATACTGCGGTATTATGCCCGCCAACCGTCTTTTTATCGCGGATAAATTTTCCGCGTCTGGGCGCGCAGGACTGCTTTTGGCAGGAAAAAGGCGCGTTTACCGGGCAGACCTCGCCGCTCCAGTTAAAATCGCTCGGCGTAAAATATTGCATTGCCGGCCACAGCGAAAGGCGCGCGGTAGGGGATACGGACGAAATGGTTAACGCCAAGCTTAATGCGCTATTGGAGCATAAAATTACGCCAATTTTGTGCGTGGGTTTTGGCACCACAGTGGAGCAGGATGACTTAGAGGTGACAGACGTGTTAAAACAGCAGTTGGGTGCCGGTTTGGCCGGAATTGATCCTTTAAAAGTTATTGCCGCTTACGAACCGGTCTGGGCCATTGGCACCGGCAAGAATGCCTCGCCGGAACACGCGGAAAAAATTGCCCTGTTTATAAAGTCAAAATACGGCATAAAAAAAATTTTGTATGGCGGCAGCGTAAACGCGGCCAACGCCAAAGGGTTTTTGCAGCAGCCGAACATTAGCGGCCTGCTGGTCGGCGGCGAAAGCTTGATACCGGGACATTTTAACCAAATAATTAATTTCTAGGTATTAGATATTAGGCGTTAGGTTTTAGCCCTAATCCCTAAAAGTTAACACCTAAAACCTAAAGTATGATATACATTGCAACCGATCATGCGGGGTTTGAATTAAAAAACCAAATTGCGGAATATTTAAAATCCAAAGGCCTGGAAGTGGAGGATTGCGGCCCTTTCAGTTACGACAAAGACGACGACTATCCGGACTTAATATACCCTTGCGCGGCCAAAGTCGCAGGGGGAGGACCGGAAGCCAAGGGTATTATTTTGGGCATGAGCGGGCAAGGCGAAGCCATTGTAGCCAACAAGGCTAAGGGGATAAGGGCTGTGGTTTATAATTGCGAGAATTTGGAAATTATAAAACTTTCGCGGCAGCACAATGACGCGAACGTCCTGTCTCTCGGTGCGAAATTCGTAAGCATGGGCCACTTGAAAACAGCGATAGATCTGTGGCTGGCCACTCCCTTTGAAGGCGGCCGCCACCAGAGAAGGATTGGCAAGATTGCCAAGATTGAACAAAAATGACAAGAATTATGAATCCTTCAATCCTTAAATCTTTTAATCTTCAAATTATTTTATGGCTCAGATAGTGCCGGCAATATTGGAAAAGACAAAGGAAGGTTTTTTGGACAAGCAGTCCGTTATTTTAAAGCTGCCTGGGGTGGAAAGGATACAGGTGGATTTTGAGGACGGCGTTTTCGTGCCCCAGGAAATCTTGCCGGTAGCGGAAATGGATACGCTTAACCCCGCTTACCATTGGGAAGCCCATTTGATGGTAAAAAATCCCACGGATTTTTTGGACTACGAGATTTGCGGCTTTAAGACCATAGTCGTCCATTATGAGGCTTATGCCAACGCTGGCGACATCCGCCGGGCTTTGCTAACCATTAGGCAGCAAGGCATAAAGCCCGGACTTTGCGTTAATCCGGACACTCCCATAAAGGCGTTAAAAGAGTTTGCCGGCGACACAGACCATTTCCAGCTTATGAGCGTTTATCCCGGTTATCAGGGGCAATCATTTATTGAAAATACTTATGAGAGGATTGGGGAGTTAAGGAAAATAACCCCTAATGCTATAATAGAAGTGGACGGCGGCGCGAATTTGGCAAACATTAAGAAAATTGCCCGGGCCGGCGCGGACTTGATAATTTGCGGCTCCAGCATAGTCAAAGCGCCCAACCCGGCCGAGGCTTACGAGAAATTAAATTCAGAAATAAATAATATTAAGGCCTAAGGAAAGGAAAACGAATGGACGGTCAAGGGAGAGAAGGATTCTTTAATTTTGAGGAAAGGTTAAACAGGACTAAGCAGGAAAATTCCAAGGCTTTTTTGGCTGTCCGGGAGTGGACACTAAAAAATTATTTGGCTGGTTTTATCCGGCTCATGCCGGAGCAGCAACAGATCAAGTATGGCGATCAGTTGCGGGATTGCCTGCAAAACAATAATACAAAAGGGTGCGTAGACCTGGCTCAAGAATTGGAGTTAGAAAAGAAGATTGACCTGGACCTGGAAACATTGAGGAATTATGAATTATGGTACCAAGGATCGTTAATAATAGAAGGTTTGCCTAATCCGGAAAAATAAAAATCAAATTTTTATGTTTGACATTATTTCAATCGGCGACGCGACTATAGACACTTTTTTGCTTATACATGACGTGGAGATTAAGAACGTTGAAGGCTGCAAAAAGGCAATTTTAAATTGGGGCGACAAGCTGCCGGTGGACCAGTATTACCGGTCCGTGGCCGGCAATGCGGCAAACAACGCCGTAGGCAGTTCCCGTTTGGGGTTAAGCACCGGTTTTTATACGGTTTTGGCCCATGACAGCGGCGGCCGCGAAATAGCGCACAAAATGGAAAAAGAAGGCGTGTCCACCAGGTTTATCATTAAAAATGACAGCCATCCGACCAATGCGTCTACGGTCATAAGCTATCAGGGCGAGCGCACCATTTTTGTCTACCATGAACACCGCAAATACAGCTTGCCCAATTTTCCGGCCAGCCATTGGGTGTATCTGACCAGCATGGGCGTGGGGTTTGAAAAAATTTATAAGGATTTGGGAAAATATTTAGACAAATACAAGGCTAAGTTAGGTTTTAACCCAGGCACTTTCCAGTTGAGGAAGGGGCTAAAGGCAAACCAGGAAATGCTGCAGCGCACCGACATTTTGTCTTTAAACGTGCAAGAGGCCCAAAGCTGGGTAGGGAATGTTGAAGACCCGGAAGAGCTTTGCAGCAGGCTTTTGCGGTTGGGGCCCAAAGCCGTGGCCTTGACCGACGGCAGGCGCGGGGCATACAGTTACAGCGAAGAAGGATTTTATTACATTGAAGAGTTCCCCGGGCCGAGGGTGGAATCTACCGGCGCGGGCGACGCCTTTACCACCGCGTATATTGCCGCGTTAATTTACGGCCTGCCTCATGCAGAAGCCTTGCGCTGGGGGCCGGTTAATGCCGGCAGCGTTGTCCAGAAGATCGGCCCGCAAGCGGGCTTGCTTACCAGGCGCGAATTGGAATTAAGGCTGGAAAAAATTAAAAAATTTCAGCCAATAAAAATTACAAACGATACAATTAAAAGCCAGGTGGCAAAAATTGTGGCAGGCAAACAGGATTAAAAATGCAAAATATCCAATCCCAGGTAGACGAAATCTTAAGCGAAGCGGAAAGCCTAAGCGGCCAGGATCCCGTGGTTACCAACTACGGCCAAAACAGAACTTTTGCCGGATTAACAGGCGCCGGAGTAAAAGACCCCAATTTCAGCTTAAGGCTGATGATTATTACGGTAATGAGCGTGATGGCCTTTGGCGCGGTCTTGTTCTGGCGCAGTAAGCTGATGCTGTCCGCGGAATACGTAGAGGTCCCTGCTGCCAGGCATTTAAAGCAGCCGAAAAACAAATCTCTTCCCATGCAGCAAGGAGCCGGCCAGCCGGCGGATGAGCAAGCGGAAGAATAATTTATTTTAATTAATTAAGTAAATGAGAAAGGGTGCTTATGCCAACAATCAAAGTCGCAATTAACGGGTTTGGCCGCATAGGGCGGCAGGCGTTTAAAGTCGCGCTGGAAAAGCCGGAAATTGAAATTGTCGGGATTAACGACCTGAGTTCAACGGCGGTCTTGGCGCATTTGTTGAAATATGACAGCGTTTATCGCACTTACCCCCGCCGGGTAGAATCTGACGAAAAGAATATCATAGTGGATGAAAAAAAATATCCCGTATTCGCGGAGAAAGATCCCGCAGCGCTGCCGTGGGGAAAATTGGGAGTTGATGTCGTAATAGAGGCAACCGGCAGGTTTACAGACAGCGAAAAATCCTCGGCTCATTTGAAAGCCGGCGCAAAAAAAGTCGTAATTTCCGCGCCGGCCAAGGACGAAGGCGTAACGCCTACCATCGTATTGGGAGTAAACCAGGAAACTTATAAGGGCCAGCCAATAATCAGCAACGCTTCCTGCACCACCAACTGCATTGCGCCGGTTTTGGACGTATTGCAGCAAAAATTCGGGGTGGAAAAGGCTTTTATGTCCACTATCCACAGCTATACCGCGGAGCAGAACCTGGTGGACGGGCCGCCGCCGGGAGGAAAATCGAACGACCTAAGAAGGGCCCGCGCAGCCGCAGTCAACATTATTCCAACCACGACCGGCGCGGCAATTTCGGCCACGCAGGCCATCCCTTCCCTGAAAGGCAAGTTTGACGGCGTTTCTTTCCGCGTGCCCACGCCAGTCGGCTCACTTTCGGATTTTGTAATTTTAATGTCAAAAAATACCACCAAGGAAGAAATTAACCAGGCTTTTATTGACGCATCAAAAGAAGAAAAGTATAAGGGCATAATTGAGGTCACGGCTGAACCGATTGTCCAACAGGATATAGTAGGGAATCCCGCCTCAACTATTATTGACCTTTCTTTAACCCAGGTAGTGGACGGCAATTTCGTGAAAGTCGTGGCCTGGTATGACAATGAATTTGGGTATAGTAACCGGCTAGTGGAAGAAGTGATAATGGTAGGGAATGAAAAAATTAAAAAAATGACAAAAACGACGGAAATGAACGCAGGCTAATTTTGTTCATTTTTGTCAAGTTTGTTAATTTTTGCTCATTATTTTTGTGGCAATCAAATATTTGCGAACGTCAAAAATTCAAAATAAGACAGCGTTGGTGCGCGTTGACGTGAATGTGCCTATAGACAAACAAACCGGCAAAGTGGCGGACGCTTTTCGCATTGAGGAAATTGTGCCGACAATCAAATATCTGCAAAAGGGCAATAATCGGGTAGTCTTATGCGGCCACTTGGGCAGGCCCGGCGGCAAGCCTGACAAAAGCTTAAGTCTGCGGCCGGTAGCGGAAAAAATGGCCGAACTTTTGCAGTTTAAATTTTTAGAAACCGACCACGCCTTGCCGAACTACCCATTAAGCCACTTAATTTTTTATACCGGCAATTTTGCGGAAGACAAGCATAGGAAGCAATTGGACAGCGTGCCGGTTAAGGACGTGGTATTGTTGGAGAATCTCAGGTTTTACAAAGGCGAGGAAGAAAATGACGCCATGTTCGCCAAGAAATTGGCCGGCCTGGCTGAAGTTTATGTCAATGACGCCTTTGGCGTGGATCACCGCCAGGCAGCATCGGTCTCGGCCATTACTAAATATTTGCCTTCTTACGCCGGACTGCTCTTGGAAAAGGAAATAAAGTCATTGGATATTGTCCTGCACAAAAGCCAAAGCCCGTTTGTGGTAATGATGGGCGGAATTAAAATTTCGGACAAAGTTCAGACCATAGAAAATTTGGGGGAAAAAGCGGACAAAATTTTGCTGGCCGGAGGATTGGCTAATTTGTTTTTTCTTTCTAAAGGATATGAAATTGGTAAGTCTAAAGTGGAAAAAGACGCGGAAAAAATTGCCTGGCATTTGGAAAAGAATTTTAAAGGAAAGATATTGCTGCCCGCGGACGTGGTGGTGGCTGACGAACAGATGGACCGCAGCACCATTCGCGTGGCCCGGCCGCACGAGATAGGGAAGAACGAAACAATTTACGACATTGGGCCGAAAACCATTTTAAAATACGCCGCGGAATTAAAATTGGCCAGGACGATTGTCTGGAACGGGCCGCTGGGGTTGTTTGAGGTAAAACCCTTCCACACCGCGACCATGGCTTTGGCGCGCATTGTCGGCGCGGTTTCCAGGCGCAAAGCCTTTGGCGTGGTCGGCGGCGGGGAAACCGTAGACGCCGTCCGCATGGCCCACCAACTGGACCATATTGACCACGTTTCCACCGGCGGCGGCGCCATGCTGGAATACCTCGCCGGCGCCAAACTCCCCGGCATTGAGGCGTTGAGTTAAAAAAATGAAGGAATATTTTTATCTTATTTGGTCTTTGCTATTCTTTGTAGTTTGGCTGGTTGTTTTTTTGACGAGGAAAAGCATCAGGCACGAAATGTTGTTGATCAGCTGCTTGTTTGGAATAGGCGGCCTTGCCAGTGAGAAAATTTACGTTATTGATTGGTGGCGTCCTTTAACAATTACTCATACTCGCATTGGTGTTGAGGATTTTATCATTGGTTTTAGTATTGGGGGGGTCGCGGCGGTAATTTATGAGGAAGTTTATAAAATGCATCTAAGTAGGAAAAAGTCAAAAACCTTCCCTCCAAGCGAACCGCTGGCTTTTTTATTGGGATTTATTTTACTTTGTTTAGTTCTTTTTTACTTTTTTAATTTGAGTTCATTTTATTCTACATCCATTTCTTATTTACTGTTTATTGGTTATATGTTGTATGCCCGTAAAGATCTAATTAGAAACGCGATTTATAGCGGTTTATGGGTGCTTTTTATAGGTATTGGAATTTATCTTTTGCTTTTTTTATTCTTCCCGGGATATATCCAGCGCTTTTGGTTTTTGCCCCATCAATGGTATGCAAGGTTGTATTTTGGGATACCATTTGGGGAATATATCTGGTACTTTTTAACAGGTATGTTTATTGGCCCTCTTTATGAATTCGTAAAACATAGGAAGTTATTAAAAGGATAAAATTGAGGAATAATGGAGGGATTGCCGCAAAGGAAAGCAAATCGTTTAAAGCAATACGACTATTCCCGGCCGGGATTTTATTTTGTCACGGTTTGCGCGAAGGATATGCGGTGTTGTTTTGGCGAGGTAATAAAAGGAGAAATGATTTTAAACGAATGGGGAAAAATCGCGGAAAAGTTTTGGAAAGAAATTCCGAAGTATTATAAAGGCATAAGTTTGGATGTGTTCAGGGTGATGCCGAATCACGTGCATGGCATAATCGTAATAGGCGATGTAGGGGCGGATATTATCCGCCCCTACAAGAGGCCGTCGATATCACAAATGGTAGGATCGTTTAAAAGAGTTTCTTCTAAAGCAATACATATTACGGATAATAATTTCGCTTGGCACAAATCTTTTTACGACCATGTTATCCGTAAGGAAGAATCTTTGGATAAAATCCGTGAATATATTATCAACAATCCTTTAAAGTGGAAATTGGATAAATATCATCCGAAAAATACCATTATCCGTTAGGGGCAGGTTTGGAAACCTGCCCCTGCAATTAAATATGGTATAATACTTATGCATAGAACTAATTAATGAAACCAATGAAAATCACTAAAATTGCGGCGAGGGAAATTTTGGACAGCAGGGGGAACCCGACGGTAGAAACAACAGTATGGGCGGGGGAGACGGGCGCCAAAGCGGCGGTGCCGAGCGGGGCTTCCACGGGCATCCACGAAGCCTGGGAGCTGCGCGACAACGACAAAAAGCGGTATGGCGGCAAGGGAGTGCTTAAGGCCTGCAAGAACGCCAACGGGGAAATTTTCCGCGCGCTGAAAGGCATGGACGTTTCGCACCAGCAGGACATAGACCAGAAAATGGCAGATTTAGACGGCACGCCCAATAAGTCGCGCCTGGGCGCCAACGCCATTTTGTCCGTGTCGTTAGCTTGCATCCGCGTGGCCGCCAAACTGGCCGGCCAGGATCTTTATCAATATCTCGCCAAACAGTATCACTACAAAATTAAAGACATGCCTACGCCCTTGTTTAACGTAATTAACGGCGGCAGGCACGCGGACAGCGGGCTGGATATTCAGGAATTTTTTATTATTCCGCAAAGAGGCACGTTCGCCGAGAAGCTGCGCAAAGGCGCGGAAGTTTTCCACGCTTTAAAATTTTCCCTGGCCCAGCAAGGCCTGACCACGGCCGTGGGGGACGAAGGCGGTTTTGCGCCCAAGCTAAAATCCAACGAAGAAGCCCTGGCCCAGCTCGCCAATGCCGTTAAAAAGGCCAAATACAAATTGGGCGCGGATTTTAAATTGGGGATGGACGCGGCGGCGAGCGAATTTTTTGACGGCAAAGCAAAACAATACGCGCTTAAGGCTTCCAACGCCAAATTGCAGCCCAGTGAAATTTACCGGTTTTACCAGCAATGGATTACCAAGTACCATTTGCAGATTATAGAAGACGGCTGCGCGGAAGACGATTTCGTGGGCTGGAAAATGTTTACCAAGATGCTGGGGAAAAAATTAATCCTGGTTGGCGACGACTTGTTCGTGACCAATCCCCAGCGCATTAAGTATGGCATGGCGCAGGGGATTGCTAATGCGGTTTTAATCAAGGTCAACCAGATTGGCACGCTGACCGAGACCATGCAGGCCATAAAAATCTCCAAGGACCGCGGTTACAAAACCGTCATTTCCCACCGCAGCGGCGAAACGAGCGACGATTTTATTGCGGATTTGGCCGTGGCCACTAACGCGGATTTTATCAAATCCGGCGCGCCGAGCAGGGGAGAGCGGGTGGCGAAGTACAACAGGTTATTAGAAATTGAAGGGCAGGCTGGATAAAATATTGTTGCAAAAGAGCGACTTTTTTGAGACTGTTTTCCTTAAGATTGATTAATAATGATCGCTAGTTAAATAATCTAAAGATTGTTTATCCCAAAAGGTCCATTCTTTTGCTTTTGAAATTCCATGCAGCATAGATATTACAAAAAAGTCGTACTTATTATCCTGGACGGTTTCGGCGTGGCCTCCGCAGGGCGCGGCAACGCGATTTCCGTGGCCAAAATACCCGCCTTAAACCATATTGTGTCCAATTTTCCCAGCCTGACTTTGCAGGCCAGCGGCCCGCTGGTGGGTTTGCCCTGGGGAGAAATGGGAAATTCCGAAGTGGGGCACCTGAACATCGGTGCCGGCAGGATAGTGGGACAGGACCTGCCCCGCATTACTACGGCTATCCAAAACGGCCAGTTTTTCAAGAACCGGGCGTTTTTGGAAGCCATGGATCATGTCCGGAAAAATAATTCCAGTTTGCACATAATGGGTATGATCAGTCCCGGCGGCGTGCATAGTTTGGACGAACACGCTTATGCTTTGGTGGGCATGGCCGCCGAAGCGGGTTTGCAAAAAGTTTTCGTGCACATGTTTACGGACGGGCGCGATACCGAACCCAAAGTCGCCCTGGATTCCGTCGGCAAATTGCGCGAGCGGATTAACCGCGCCGGAACAGGAAAGATTGCGACTATTGCCGGCCGGTTTTACGCCATGGACCGCGGAGGCCATTGGGGGCAAACTTTGTTGGCTTACCGGGCATTGGTGGCAGGCGAGGGCGAAACCGCGCTTTCCGCGGAAGAAGCAATTATGGGCAATTACAGCCGGCAAATTTTTGACGAAATGATCAAGCCCACGGTAATTGTAAACGCCGAAGGGCAGCCGGTTGCCAAAATTTCCGACAATGACGCGGTCATTTTTTTAAACTTCCGCCAGGACCGGACCCTGCAGTTGACGCGCATGTTCGCCAAGCCGGAAGACGTGCCGGAGCAGTTCCGCCAAAGTCCGCTGCAAAATCTTTTTTTCGTAACCATGACCGAATACGCCCCGGGCTTGCCGGTGCATGCGGCTTTCCCGCCTTTGGATTTAAAAGACAGCCTGGCCGAATGCCTGTCCCGTTCCAAACTGGCCCAATTCCACATTGCGGAAAGCGAAAAATACGCCCATGTCACGTCTTTTTTTAATTGCGGCCGCGTGGAAAAATATCCCGGGGAAGACCGCATAATTGTGACCAGCCCGGAAAACAGCAGGAATTATTCGGACCATCCGGAAATGTCGGCTAAGGAACTGACGGATATATTAATTAAAAAGATTTCTTCCACTGAAACAAATTTTTTTGTGGCGAATTACGCCAATACCGACATGGTAGGCCATACGGGAAATTTAAAGGCGGCAATTGCGGCAGTGGAATTTATTGACGGCTGCTTAAAAAGGGTGACGGACGCGGCTTTGCTGGCAGATGCCGCCGTAATAATTACCGCGGACCACGGCAACGTGGAACAAATGATAAGCCCCAAGACCGGCGGGATAGACAAAGACCATACTACCAATCCGGTCCCGTTTTTGTTTTTATCCAATGACAACAGGCTTAAGCCGCCGGCCAATATAACCTACCAATCCCTGTCCGCCAAAATTCCCGCGGGCGCAATATGCGACATAGCGCCCACAGTGCTGGACCTGTTCGGCCTGCCCAAGCCTCCGGAAATGACCGGTATTAGCCTGATGAACATGGTTAAAGATGCTGCGGATGAAAAGGGGGGAGCTATAATGCGAACAATGAACGGCTGATTATTTTGCAGGACCCCATGGAATGTTTAAAAGCCAATGCCAGGCAGCATAGTTTCCAACGGCTCAACGCGTTGAGCCGTTAAAAGATAGCCGAACGGATCACAAGCGGTCGCGGCCTGCCATGATTGTTCGCGCAGCAGCATGGCTTGTCCCTTAAGCTAGCAGTCGCTTAGTTCACTCAGCTTTGCAAAGGGGCCTGATGAATCAGGCAACTACAGACCCGCCTGGCCTATATGGCGGGAACGCCTCAACCGCGGTTGAGGCGTTCAGGAGGCGTATGTCCTCGCCAAGCTATCAGCCCGCAACTAATGTTCGTTGGTCATCGGATGAATAATCCCAGCAGGTGTTCCTCATAATTTGCAGCGATTCGTCGCAATCTTACAATCTTAAAATTAATAAGATTGCACTTTTTTATATTGGCTAAATTTGGTAAAATTAGCCTATGCCTAAACAATGGAAATTAAAACCGGAAGCGCCGGAGGAAATTTTCCGCAAGCTGGACGGGTATTCGTCTTTAACCGTGCAGTTGCTCTATAATCGCGGGATTACGGACTTGGACCGGGTGAAAAAATTTATGGAGCCGCAATACCAGGACTTGCACAGCCCTTTTTTGTTCAAAGACATGAAAAAAGCCGCAGGCAGGATTTGGCAAGCCATTGAAAACCGCGAAAAAATATGCATTTACAGCGATTACGACGCGGACGCGGTTACGGCCAATGCTGTGCTGCAGCAAACTTTCCGTTATTTGGGAGTGGAAACGGAAAGTTACATCCCCAGCAGGTTTACCGAAGGATACGGCGTAAATTTGGACGCTTTAACAAAAATCCGCAATCAGGGCACAAAACTGGTCATTACTGTTGATTGCGGCGCCAATTCCGCGGAAGCCGCGGAGTTTTGCAAAAACAACGGGATGGATTTTATCATTACCGACCACCACGAAGTTTTAGGTCCAACGCCCGGCGCCTTTGCTTTAATCAACCCAAAAAATCCCGGCGAGACCTATCCTTGCCGCGAAATTACCGGCGTGGGCGTGGCGTTTAAGTTGGCGCAGGGAATTTTGCAAGACCCAAGATCCAAAAATCAAGAACCAAAATTTATCAGCGGATGGGAAAAATGGCTCTTAGATTTAGTAGCTATTGGCACGGTGGCGGATTGCCATTCCCTGCTCGGGGAAAACCGCGTACTGGTGAAATTCGGGTTAAAGGTATTGCCAAAAACCAGGTGGCCGGGCTTAAAAATTTTATGCCAGACTGCGGGGCTAAATTTTAACCAGAAACTTCCCGACACCTATACCTTGGGTTTTATTTTGGCGCCCCGCCTGAATGCCGCAGGGCGGCTGGAGCTGGCTACCACGGCTTTAAATTTGCTGCTGGAAGGGGATTTGGTGGCTGCCCAGCAGCGTGCCATGGCTTTGGAAACTTTAAACAAAAGCCGCCAGGATACGACTTTAAGAATGTTAAGCGAGGCTCGCGAACAGGCTTTACTGTTGGAAGACCGCAAAATACTGGTCTTAATGAAAGAAGATTGGCATCCGGGAGTGGTCGGCCTGGTAGCAGGCAGGATTACCGAAGAGTTTAACCGCCCGGCCATTGTCCTTTCCAAAAACGGGGAAACTGCCGTAGGCTCGGCCCGCACTGTGGGAGAATTTAACATTGTGGAAGCGTTAAAATTTTCTTCTGAACATCTTGTCCGGTTCGGCGGCCACCGGCAGGCAGCCGGGCTGACGCTGAAAGTTTCGGAGTTTGAAAAATTTTACCGAAAGATTCTGGAATACGCGGAAAAGAATTTGTCCGAAGAAGACTTGAACCGCGCTTTGGAATTGGACGCGGAATTGGCGGAAAGCGATTTGCGCCTGGAAACTTTGGAATTGCTTTCGCATTTTGAGCCCTTTGGCGTAGGCAACTCCAGGCCGAAGTTTTTAATTTCCGAATTGCAGGTGCGGTCTTTGCGCGCGGTCGGCGCGGAACAAAAGCACTTGCAATTGCAGTTGCAAAAAGGCGGCAAAACAATTTCCGCCATCGGGTTCGGCCTGGGTTATTTTGCCAAAACTTTAAAAATTAGCGATACTATAGACGTGGCAGCGGAACTAATAGAGGATGGATGGAACGGGCGGCGCGATATCAAGCTGCGCATAATTGATGTTAAAAATGAACAAAAATTAAAATTATGACATTCAAACTTATTATCAACACCGACGGCGGGGCCAGGGGAAATCCGGGGCCGGCGGGAATTGGCGTGGTAATCCGCGACGGGCAAAACAACATTGTCGGCCAATACCAACAATACATCGGCGAAGCTACAAACAACTGTGCCGAGTATAAGGCCTTAATCCTCGCGCTTAAAGAAGCGGCCAAGCTTTCCAATTCCCAATCTCCAATCTCCAATCTCCAAATTAGGATGGATTCGGAATTAATTGTGCGGCAAATGCAGGGCAAATATAAAATAAAAGACCCGAACTTAAAAATTTTGGCAGCGGAAGTCTTTAAATTATCCAGAAATTTCCAATCTTTAGAATTCAAACATGTCCCGCGCGAGCAGAACAAAGAAGCCGACCGCCTGGTGAACCAGGCCATAGACGAGGCATTGTATCCGCAGATACGCTTATAACCGAGGATGGCACAGATTTAAAACACTGCATTACCGGACCGTAATGCAGTATTTAATAGACAGAGGCTGTCTAAAAACTCCATTTGGGCTGCAATTGCAAAATTTCGGCCATTTGGGCCAAAAAATTTCTCCGCTTAGCCTACGGCTAAACATCAAAATTTATTTGTCCCAACTGCCTCGAAATTTTGCAATTTCGCCTACAAAGCGAGTTTTTAGACCACCTCACATAAAATATTTTTAGCGAATCTTAATTTTTTTCAGGTTGCCGTTGTCCAGCAGGAAAATGTTTTGGGCGGCGGTGTCCAACGCGAATTTGCCGCCGTTAGCCGCGCTGTAAAGCGCATATTCATTTTGCCGGTCGCGCGAGTCCAGCTCTATGGCGGTCAGTTGGTTGTCCTTAAGCACAAACGCGTAATTTAATTCCAGGCTTACCAGGGGATTGGAAAGGCCGGAGCCGCTTCTGGTAATGAAATCTATGTCCTTCTGGAAAGGGTTGTAATAATCCATTTCTCCGGAGTGCAAGAACGACATGGTGGATTCGGCCGGGTTAAAATGCCAGTCAGTGACATTGCCGGCAATTTTTTTCAAGTCAGAACCGACTTCGTAAAGGTTGTTGTCCAACAGCAGGAATACTTGTTTTTCAAAATTAACTTTGATTGTCCCTTGGCTGAAATTGGGGAGATTTTGCAGCAAAGTGTCCGTGCCTTGGCCTGGATTCTGCGTTGCAAAAAGGGATAGGTTTGGCCCGTCCTGCTTGATAAAATATAAGGTATCGCCTAAAAACGTAAAGGACTTAATGCCTGTTAAAATAGGAATCAACGCGGGTTTGTTTAAATCCACGCGATAAAGCGCGCCGTTTTCCAGGGCGTATAAGTCGTTCTGCCCGGAAAAATTAAGGACCGGCGCGGCGGAAAATAAATTACTTATGTCCGTCACTTTTCCCGCGTCCAGGGAAAAAACCATAACCGACGAGGTTGCGGATGTCGCGGTTTCGGAATAAAGCGCAAAAGTTTTATTGTTCGGAGCGGCTAAAATTTTATCGGCCGGTTTTGGCAATCCGTAGTTTTGGTTTTCTCCCGGGTTGTCCGCCTTGGAAACCGTTAAATTTTGCCCGGATAAATACAACAAAGCGTTGTCCTGCAGGTAGAAGTCCTTGACGCCGGAAGAGATGTCCGTAACCGCAGGCTGTTTAGCGAACAGGTAAATCTTATTGCCGACCGGATTGGCCCAGGTTACTTGTCCGGAATAAACGGCCAGCCGTTTGGTCCAGGCGGAATATCCGTCTTTTTCGACTTTCACTTCATATTCTCCGGGTTTCAGGAATTTTATATCGCCGGAACTGCTGCGCTTTGTTTGGCCGTTAAAAATTATCTTAACATTTTTCGGGTCGGTCCTGACGGCTAAAATTCCGGTCTGGACGAATTTATGGGTGCTAAAATCGTAACTGATTCCCCGCACATACATTAGAATTAACGGGGTAAGTATTAGGAAAACGGTAAAACCCGCTGCAATTAGCAAATATCTGGTCCTTTTTCTCATAGTAATTTATTATACCTAAAATTAACCCGGTTTGGCAAATTCCTTGAAACCGTAATTTTTGTTATAATTAGTTCGTTGGCAATAAATTTTTAACGATAAGCGTTAAAAAGTAAAATCTATCGCATTTGGTTAATCCGCGTATTCAAGATTAATCAGCTGAAAATTTATTGGCAACGGACTATATGTTTGAAAACAAGATCGGTATAGATTTAGGCACGGCAAATACTTTGGTTTACCTGCCCAAGCGGGGAATTATTATAAACGAACCGACTGTGGTAGCCATTTCCCTGTATGACAATAAAGTAATGGCAGTGGGGCAGGAGGCCAAGGAAATGCTGGGCCGCACCCCGGAAACCATAGTGGCCAGCCGGCCCATGAAAGACGGGGTAATAGCCGACTACCGCGTAACCGAGGCCATGCTGCGTTATTTTATAAACAAAGCTTTGGGTAACGTGCGATTTTTCCGGCCCGAGGTGATGATCTCCGTCCCCGGCGGCATTACTTCCACGGAACGCCGCGCCGTAGTGGACGCCGCGCAGGCCGCCGGCGCCAAAACGGCTTATGTGATTAAGGAAACCGTGGCCGCGGCCATTGGCGCGGGAATTCCCATAGCCTCGGCTTCGGGAAATTTGGTCATTGATATTGGCGGCGGCACGACTGACGTGGCCGTATTGTCCTTGGGGGGCATTGTCAATTCTACTTCGGTGCGGGTGGCGGGCAACAAGCTGGACCAGGCCGTAATAGATTTTATGAGGAGAAGGCACGGTATTGCCATTGGCGACCGGACGGCCGAAGAGATAAAAATTACCATTGGCAGCGCCATGCGCCTGGGAGAAGAGGAAGTCATGGAAGTAAAGGGCCGCGACATGATAACCGGCCTGCCGAAAACCGTGACCGTTTCCACTAACGAGGCGGTAGACGCCATTAACGACGAATTGCTGGAAATAGTCAAGGCTGTTAAGACCGTGCTGCAGGAAACGCCGCCGGAGCTGGCCAGCGACATTATTGACAAAGGCATGGTTATGACGGGCGGCACTTCTTTGCTTAGGAATTTGGACCATTATATTTCGCAAAGTTTAGGCGTATCGTGTTTCGTAGCCGAAGATCCCTTGCTCTGCGTGGCCAAAGGCACTGGCGTGGCTTTGGATAATTTGGAAAGCTACAAGAAAAGCATCTTAAGCACGAGATAGGCGGCATGGCAGATAACTTAATAACTGGTAACCTATAACCTGGCCTGTAAAGCGCAGGCGGCCAGGGAAGTAATGCGCTTGGTAGCCGTTTTTAATTGTGGTATAATAAAATTACCAAAAGCCTAAGGAAACAAACATGAAAAAATCATTATACATATTTTTAAGCAGCCTGCTTGGGGTTTTGCTGTTTTTAACGCTGCACCGGATTATTGCGTTTTTTTTCCTGGCGCTGCAAATAGTGGATTACCGGGATTTCAATTTCGGCCTGTCCTATATGGAGTTCGCGGCCCTGGATTATGTTACTTTGGTTCTAGCCTTAATGTTGGGGGCATGGTACGGCGTGTGGCTGGGAAATTATTGGTATGGTTTGGTCTACGAGGCAGGTTCGCATAAAGGCATGCTGAATCATCTGGCCCAGCGCTGGCGGGCCAAGGCTTCGGGTAATTATAATTTGGAAGAAAAAATCGCCTCCGTAAAACAGAAACTGGAAAAAGATTTGGGGAATTTGGAAAAATTGGCAGGCGAGCTGCCGGTTTCCCCGCAGCCGATTAAAAGGAAGATGGCAAGGAAAAGCGCGCCAAAGGCTGCGGTAAAAAACAGGCCATAATTTACCTAATGCGCATCTCCTTGAAGGGTCTCTTCCGGGGCAAGCGATCTTTAGATTGTTGATTGATGATTATTATCAAATCCATATTAAAGAAAATTTATCCGGGGAGAAACTCTTCAAGGAGCGGCAGTTTAATATGACTTTTAAAAAATTGGCAATTTATACGTTCTGGCAGTTGTTCCTGCTGATTGCGCTGAAAGTGTTATTTTTCAAATACTGGGGTTTTAACAATTCCCTGTTCAGTTTTTATTATTGGATAGCGGTAATGGTAATCACTGCGGCCGCAGTGCGCCGGTTGGGGGTAATAAATTTCCTGGAATCAATGTTTGTGGCGATTTTTTGGTTTTTGCTGGATTTGTTTTTTGACCTGCTCATAACTTCGCTTTTTACCGGTTTTGCCTTATTTAGTTATTACCAGTTTTGGACCGGATATTTTGTTTTTCTTGTAATGATATTTCTGGCCCACAAAAAAAGACATATTGCCATCCGGCACGAGCAAGCCAAACACCACGGGCACCATTAAGCCCGTGTTTTTTAATTATTATGATTAATCAAATAAACCCCAAGCGTTGGCTGGTGGCTAGAGCTGGTCTCATAACCTCATTTTGGCTGCAATTTCACAATTTCGGCATCTTGCCGCAAAAAATTTTTCCGCTTAACTTCAGTTAAACGTCAAAATTTATTTGCGCCAATCTGCTCGAAATTCTGAATTTTCGCTTTAAAAGCAGGTTATGAGACCAGCTCTAGTTTGTTGCATATTTATCCACAATTGACAGGGTGCTTGCTTATGCTACAATTAGTCCTACAATTGCATATTATAAAGCATCTACCGGAAGTCGCGCTCCGGGAGCTGTCCTAAAATAGGAACGGAAGTCCAGCCGTATAAATGGATATTGAGCGTCCGGCTGCCTGATCAAGAAGCTTAAATTTCAGCCAGCCGGGAATCAAGGTGGTACCGCGGCAAGCCCGTCCTTGGAAGTAATTTTATTATTTTCAGGGACGGGCTTTGTTATATTTACAGGCAATTTTGCGCCAGTGGTACGTTTTTAAAAGATAGGGCGTCCAAAGATGAAGATTGGTTGCAATAAAATTTTTATGCGAAGCGCAAAATTGCCTGTAAATATTAAGGGTAATCCTGAATTTTGGAATATGCAAGGAATAATTTTTCGGCAGGCCAGATTAGCTGACATGCCTGCAATTAAAAAGTTAATCCGCAGCCACCCGCAGCAGTTGATGCAAGTCATGGTGCCAAAGGCCAAGGACTTTTTTGTTGCCGCATCGCAAGGTAAAATTATCGGCTGCTGCGCCTTGGAAGTTTACTCAAAACGGATCGCCGAGATTCGCAGTTTGGTAGTGGACGCGAATTTTCGGAAGCAGGGGATAGCCACGCATCTGATCAACTTATGCCTGGAGCGCGCGGCCAAGCTTAAAATCCGCGAAGTCCTAAGCATCACCAGCGCGGTTAAGCTGTTCAATAAACAAGGTTTTAGCACCTTCCACCGGGAAAAATTCGCGCTGCTGAGGGTATTAAGATCAAAATAACAATTTATAAGCTATGTAGTGTGCCGATTTATCGGCCATAATTATTTTATGTCATCGTTCCTCATAATGGCACAATAATCCAATGAATGGGCACACTATAGTTTACTTAAAAAGAGGAGAAATGTAATGACAGTAGGGATTTGCGGTTGGTACGGGCTATGGTTTAGAAAGGCATTCAAAGAGGTGGGCGCCACTGTTTTATGGGATGCCCAACAGAGAGACGGCGCTTTGCAAAAGCTTTGCGAACAACCGCCGGACTTATTGTTAGTCTGGCAGAGTTGGGGGGAGGAATTCGTGCGGGAGTGCAAGCACCGCTTGGGAGATGGCCGCTGTAAGGTTGTCATTATTTCCAGAACAATCCTCTCCGTTGGAGACATTGAAGGTTTCTTGGAAGCAGGGGCATACGAGACGCTGCGGATAGCCAAGCTCAACATTCCTGCCTTCCAAGCCGGAATTAAAGAAGCGCTGAATTCGGCAGATCCTGCATTGTAGCTCGTTTTAGGAAAGCGCCGCAGTCGGTTTACTAGACTGCGGCGCGTTTTTTATTGTGGATAACCGGGCTTTACTGAAATAGTTGTTAAGGGGTATTATTTTAATATGGTATACGTTCGTATACCTTTATTTTATCAAGAAAATTCGGCTTTGGCAAGGCTGAATTTTTACGGAATACGGATATCTGCGGATATACGGAAAGGGCTCAAGGGTACCCATTGCGCAAGGAGGCGATGGGGTTGTGAAGGCGCCCTTCCGGGATAAACTAACTTTAGATAATTGGATGTTGATCATTGTTAATCTAACTTAAGCAGGCTGATCCCGGAAGGGCGCCTTCATAGCCAGTAGGAGCGGTTGGGTTAGTTGGCTGAACGCCTCAACGCCGGTTGAGGCGTTCAGAGAACAAGATTCCGGATACCCCGACATAACGTCGGGGTATCCGGAATGACGCCTGAAAGGGCCGCTCAATGGGCTGGTATTGTCATTGGTAATCTTTGGTACGGGCGGATACTATCCGCCCCCTACATCCATCCAATCCGCCACAGACGCCCTATATCAGTTCGCTGCCATTTTGTATGGGCGGATACTATCCGCCCTCCCCATCAGCGTCCATTCAGCGTCCCTATCAGCATTAATTCAGCGGCTATGCAAAGCGTTATTATGCACATAGACATGAATAGTTATTTTGCCTCTGTTGAGCAGCAGGAGAATTTGGCGTGGCGGGGAAAGCCGGTGGGCGTGTGCGAGCATTTGGGCGGCATTATCATCGCGGCCAGCGTGCAGGCCAAAAAATGGGGCATTAAGACAGGCACGCCGGTTTGGGAAGCGGTCAAACTGTATCCGAAAATCATTTTGACCCAAACTCACCCTGACCGCTACCGGCATTACAGCCAGCGGTTCGTTAAGGTGGTTGGCGACTACACGGACAAGGTGGAAAGATACAGCATAGACGAGGTATTCTTGGATGTTACGGCAAGCTGCAATGTTAAAATTCCAATTTCCCATTTCCAATTTCCAAATAAATTCCAAATATCAAATATAAAATTTCAAAAATTATTGCGTCCGACCTACATCTTAGGTAAAGAAATAATGCCGCAAGCGGACCCGTTCATGGAAGCCGTAAAAATCGCAAAAGAAATTAAGCGGCGCATAACCAGCGAAGTGGGGGACTATTTAACCTGCTCCATAGGCATTGCGGAGAACAAGCTGCAGGCAAAAATCGCTTCAGACTTAAAAAAGCCCGACGGGCTGGCGGTGATAAATGACAAAAATAATAAAAATGACAAAAATGGTTACGCCTGCGTATTTTTATCAAAACATCAACTATACAATCTGTTGCGGCTTACCGACGTTCCGGGCATTGGCAGCCGCATGGAAAAACGGCTGAACGGGCTGGGAATAAAGACCTTGCTGGATTTGAAAAATTATCCCAAAAGCAGGCTGGTGGCCTTGTTCGGCCTGCCCGGCCACCATCTTTACAATTTGGGACAGTTGGAAGGGTCGTTCAAGCCGGAAGTGGAAGAAGACGAGGATATAAAATCCATGGGCCACATGTACACTTTGCCAAAGGAGTTCCGCAAGCCGGAATATTTTGCGCCGGTGCTATACAAGCTCTCCGAGATGGTGGCCGCGCGGCTCCGCCGCGCGAATTTGGAAGGAGGCGTGCTTTGTTTTTACGAATACGACGGCCGTCAGGGTTTTGGCCGCAGCAAGAGGCTGGGCTATCCAGTTTCCGAAGGCAAGGAAATTTTTTCAGAAGCGCTGAATATCTGGGAAGAGTTAAACAGAAAAAGCGCGGAGGTCAGGTTAATCGGCATTACCGTGGGGAGCCTGCGCCCGGCATCGGGCCAGCTTAGTTTGTTTGGCGGCGTGGAGCGGCAGCAACGCGTGGCTAAGGCCTTGGACAAAATTAATGCCAAATACGGGGACTTTACCCTTTGCCGCGCTCCAGTGCTTAAGGCTGCTAATGTGTTTAAGGATTCCATCGGCTTCGGGAGGCTAAGGGAAAATTAGGGAGTGAGATGGGTATCCTTGGCCAAATAGGGCAAAGGTATATGGCAGTGACGGTGCCCATCTGGGATAAATGTTTTTAAGATTACCGGATAATAATCATCATCAACCAAACTTAAGCAAAATTGTCCCAGATGGGCACCGTCGCCCAAAGTTGATAATCAGCCTGCCATTAACAGGCCTCTTCCGAAAAGGCGAATTCGCTGCCAGCAGCGCCCAATTTTGAACAACCGCCGTTATATGTTATAATTATCGTATCTTATTAATATCAAAAATTTAGAATTAAAAATACATAAAAATATGCCTGACCATGAAGAATATAAAAAAATGCTGACGGACTTGATCCAAAAGCAAATGGTGGTGCTGGGGCCGAACATTGCCCTGGACAAGGCCAGGAAAATTCCCGGTTTGGTGGTCCAGGACGACGGCACGGTTATGGATGTGGACGGTGACCCGCAAATGGTGTTAAAAGGCGTGGCCAATGAATATATGACGCTTTCCGGACAGATTGCCCAGATGACCCTAAATACTTTACTGGAAAAATATCCGGCGGTAAAAGGCCTGTAAATCGCGGACATAAACGCGGATAGCGACGCGGATTTCTCGCGGAAATTATTACCATAAAGAACGGCATTTTTGTCTTATAGATTTGAATTCGGGCAAGCTTTAAGATTCGCGGTAAATAAAAGATATTCTTATTTGCTATCAAATCAGCAAAAATCTGCGTAGTCCGCCAGTTGGCGGATCCGCGTTGAGTCCGCAGTTAAAAACAAAAATGATAATCAATATTCTCTTATTTATAGATTTCGTAATGCTGGCCGTGGTAATAATCGGCTACGTGTATTCTTCTTTGCAGGAACGCCGATATTTAAGGCGGCAGGCCAGCCAGTCCCTGGAATTGCAGCAAAAAGTCTACCAAGCCCAGGTGCTTAAAGAGATTAACGAGCGCATCGGCTACTCCCTGGATACCGGCAAGATTGTGGACATCATTACCAGTTCCCTGGGGAACTTGCTGGAGTATGACACGGTTTCGTATATGGTGCTGGAAGAAAGCGGCAAAGTTATTTTTAAATGCCATGTGGAAAATACGGTCAATCACGAGTTTGTAGAACAGGTGAAGGAAAAAATGCTGCTGTCTTATTCGGCCATTTTAAACCGGGAAATAAAGCCTTCTGTAGTGGATGAAAGCGTGACGGGCAATATTTTGGACGACAATTTAAAGGCCGAAGTGGAGTCATTCTTTAACCTGCCGGTGGTCATTTCGGAAAAACTGGTCGGCATAATTAATGTGGCGTCCGTGGAAAAAGGCAGGTTCGGGGAAGGGCAGGCCTCCATTTTATATACCATTACCAACCAAGCGGCAATGGCGGTATCCAAATTGCAAGCGGTGCTGGAAAGCGAAAAAGGCAAGCTGGCCGCCATTATTTATTCTTTGGCCGACGGCGTAGTTATGGTGAATACAAACAACCAATTGCTAGTGTCCAATCCGGCCATTAAAAAGATTTTAGGGCTGGAGCAGGACAAAGCTTTAACCATGTTTGACGTGGTGGACGGCTTGGCCGGCAAAGTTGACATAAGGACAAAAATTGAGCAGTCGCTGGCCGAGGACAAGCCCATTTTTGTCCACGAGGTAATTTTAAAGGACAAGGCCTTGGAACTGACTATTTCTCCGGTCAAAAACAGCCAAGGGGAAAAACTTGGTTCCAGCGTGGTTTTCCACGACATTACCACGGAAAAATCTTTGGACAAGCTGCGGCAGGACTTTACGGCCATGATGGTCCACGAACTGCGGGCGCCGCTTACCGCGGTGCGCTGGTCCTCGGAGTCGCTGCTGAAGAATTTAAGCGTCGCCAACGGGGCCGACCAGGCTAAAGTCAAGGATACGGTAGTCACCATTGAAACCGCTTCCAACAACATGCTGGAGCTGGTAAATGACTTGCTTGACGTGGCCAAGCTGGAAGCGGGGAAGTTTGAACTGAACGTCCAGGAATACGACCTTGTGGGATTAATCCAGGAACAGGCTAAGGTTTTCAGGCCGCAGGCGGAGCAGAAGCATTTAACGCTTAACGTGACGTCCCCGGAAAAGTATCTGTTAAAGTTTGACCGCGTCAGGATAGGGCAAGTCTTGGGAAATTTAATCAGTAATGCCATAAAATATACGGACAGCGGCCAGGTGGAAGTAAATTTGGCGGCAAACGCCGAGAAAAAAGAAGCCGTAGTATCGGTGAAAGATTCGGGAATAGGGGTGGCCAGGGAAGACTTAAGCCAGTTGTTTTCCAAGTTTAAGCAGCTTAAGAGCGCGGACCGCTCACGCAAAGGCACGGGCTTGGGGCTGGTGGTCAGCAAGGGGATAGTGGAAGCGCATGGCGGCCGGATTTGGGCGGAAAGCGCCGGAGAGAGCCTGGGAAGCACGTTTTATTTTAGCTTGCCAATTTAAAATTATGCATTTTCTTGGCTAATTTGCTATAATAAAGTGGCAAGAAAATGCATAATTTTAAAAATTAACTTTTTATAATATGGCGAAAATATTGGTCGCGGAGGACGACAAATTAATTTCCAACTCCCTTTGCGACGCGTTAAAAGCCGCGGGGCATGAGCCGGTCCCTGCCTACGACGGGGAAGATGCCGTGGCCAAGGCCAAGGAAATAGCGCCGGACCTGCTGCTTTTGGACATTATGATGCCCAAGCTGGACGGCATTTCCGTGCTGTGGGAGCTTAAGGCTAACCCCGAAACCGCAAAGATAGCCGTAATTGTCCTTACCAATTTGGGCGACGTGGAAACCATCAGCAAAATCCTGGAAGCCGGGGCGACCGACTATTTGCTCAAGAGCGACCAGTCGGTAGACGACATTATGCAGAAAGTCAAGGACGTATTGGCGCGCAGCGTAAAATTGGCGTAAGCCCGTCATCCGTTGGGCAGGATGTCGGATTGTAATATTTGACTGACCAGCGGTCCATCAATGCCCGCCCGCCAGTTTACATTTGGCTAAGACAAAGCTTGATATAAATAGATGCTACTTTAAACAAGTGTTGCCAGGGAGGCTTTTGTTTGCGATAAAACCAAGGAATATGAAAATTATCCTCCAAGATGATAGAAGGTTTTTGCTGCGGTTTGACAAAGACGAAGAACTGGTTTCGTCCCTGACCGGCTTTTTGGAGCAGAATAATATCCAGGCTGCCGGATTTTCCGGCATTGGGTCGTGCTCCAGCCTGGAGATAGGTTACTATAACGCTTTTTTAAAGGACTACCGGAAAAAACCGTATATGGAAAATTTTGAAATAGTTTCCTTAAACGGAAATGCGGCTTTGCTGGACGGAAAACCGGCAGTGCACATGCATGGCGTGTTCGGCAGGAACGACTTTACTTCCATTAGCGGCCATGTGTTCAAGCTGGCCGTAGGCGCCACTTGCGAAATTTTTTTGATCAAGCTGGACGGGGAGGCAAAGCGGGAGCATAGCCAGGACTTTAATCTAAATTTGCTCGCTTAATTTACTATGGATGTTTTTGCGCACGCGTTGTGGACTAACGCGGCTTTTTATGACAAATACCGTACGGAAAAAAGGCGGCGGTTTGTTGCCGTATTGTTCGGGCTGCTGCCGGATTTGTCGGTATTTATCCCTCTGTCCGCTTACTTAATTTTCCATCCAGCCGCTATTCACCGCCATTTGGAAGGAATAAATTCCTGGACCTATGGTTTTGCGGTTTACGGCTATAATTATACCCACAGCCTGGCGGTATTTGCCGCGGTTTTGCTGGTTGTTTTGGCGCTGCGCCGGGGAAAAATGTACTGGCCAATGTGGGGCTGGCCGCTGCATATATTTTTGGACGTGTTTACGCACAAAGTCCATTTTTCCACTCCTATCTTTTATCCCTTGTCCAATTTCCACAACCCTTACGCCGTCTCCTGGGCCGACACGGTTCCCATGATTGTAAATTACGGCTTGCTGGCAATAATATATATAATTTGGTTTTTCTTTTTCAGGAAAAGATATGGCCTTAAAAAAGTCGCGTGATTTTTTTGTAATAGCCCACAATATCCGTTCGCTTTACAATGTGGGGTCAATTTTTCGGATTGCGGACGCATTTGGCGTTACAAAAATTTATTTGACCGGCTACACCGGCCGCCCGGACCAGTATTTAAACGGGAAAAAGATAGCCAAAGTGGCTTTGGGCGCGGAAAAATTCGTGCCTTGGGAATATTGCAAATCCGTTTCACGGTTGATCAAAAAATTGAAAAATAGGGGAATGCGAACCGTAGCGCTGGAAAACAATGTAGGGGCAGGCTTCAGCCGCCCAGTCGAATTAAATAAATCTAAACCGAAACTCCCGATGGCTTTAATCCTTGGCGAAGAAACCAGAGGCATCCCCAAACCCATTTTAAAGCTCTGCGACCAGATTATAGAAATCCCCATGTCCGGCCAAAAAGAAAGCCTTAACGTTTCCGTGGCTTTCGGTATTGCGGCCTTTTGGCTTTCCGGAAGCAGGTTTAAAACCCAGCAATTGCAGTAATGGTTTTAACCGGACGCATCCAAACGATGGTGCTCTTTTAATCACCGGATTATGACCGTAATTTGTTAATCACCGGATAATGATAGCAATCTGTCAATCTTTAAGCAGATAGTCCGGGGCGTCCTCCTTTGCTGGATCTGTTGCAATGTGGCTGTCGTTACTCTTAATCCCAGGAAGTTTTATTTATTCTGGCAAACATCCTTAAACAAGGATGTTTTTTTATTTTGCTTGTAAAATGGACTATTTATTTTAAATATGTCGTAATAAAGCACAAATTTATGTTAAGGAAACTTTTTAGAGAAAACTTGTGGATAGTTTTTATTTACTTAAATATTTAAGTAAATATTTACTTTAATTATAAGGAATAATATTAACAATGGTTAATATAAACTGCTTTGACCGGTGTTTTAAAGTGGTATATAATACCAGAGTAATGGTAAAAAGTGGATAAAAGTGGGGATAAGTGGTAAAGTTTGTGGATAATCAATTTAATCTAACTTGGGCATTTTCCCCACCGGGTTTGTAAATCCCCAAATTTTTAAGCCAAAATCAGCTTAAAAACGCTAGTCTTCCTAAAAATGGGGTTTTTAAAACCGGAATGCCCAAGTTAAAACAAAATTTAATGGCTTTAGAGATTTAATCAAAATCCAGTATATTAATCTTCTCCCCGTATTTAAAAGGAAAATTTAGGGGAGTTGTTCGTTGTTCAAAATTTTATGTTCATTGGCGAATACCAAGGCACCATAGACGACAAAGGCAGGATATCCATCCCGGCCAAGTTTAGGTCGCAATTGGAAGCCAAAGTCGTAGTTACCCGGGGATTGGATAACTCCTTGTTTTTATACACTTTGGACGAATGGAAAAAGCTGGCGGAAAAGCTGGCCAGCCTGCCAATTTCCACTGCCAATACCCGCGCCTTTTCCCGCTTGATGCTAGCCGGCGCCATGGACTGCGAAGTGGACAAGCAGGGGCGCATAATTTTGCCGTCTTACCTAAAGGAGTTTGCCAAAATTAATAAGAAGATTGTCTTTGCCGGCCTGTTTAACCGCATAGAAGTCTGGAGTGAAGAATTATGGTCCGCCTACAAGCAGCAAACCGAACAGCAAAGCAATGCCATTGCGGAACAGTTAGGGTCCCTGGGCGTGTAAATTACAACAGGCCTGAGTTTTGAAGGCCGCCCTCTGGGAATAACGAACTTTAGATTATCAGTCTATGATCATCATCTATTATCAATCTTAAGACAGATTATCCCAGAGGGCGGCCTTCATACTGAATAATGAGTATTACTGTAATGGATAACATCTAATAATCTAATGCCTGCATACCCGGAAAGACGCCCTTTGTGATTATGGATTACAAGCACATCCCAGTATTATTAAAAGAGGTTTTGGAAATTTTAAATCCCCAGGCCGGGCAGAATTTTGTGGACGCGACTTTGGGCGGCGGGGGATACAGTAAGGCAATTATTGAAAAAGTTAAACCTAACGGGAAGTTACTATCTATAGACCTTGATCTTGTTGCCTTAGAAAATATCAAATTCCAAATATCAAATATCAAAAATTGGCAGATTGTTCACGGGAATTTCCGCGACATAGACAAGGCTGTTGTCCGTCATAAATTTCCCGTGCCGAACGGAATTGTGGCAGACTTGGGGTTGTCATCCTATCAGCTGGACCAGTCGGAGAGAGGCATTTCCTTCCAAAAAAAAGAGCTGCTGGACATGCGTTTTGACCAAAGCCAAGAACAGGAAGACGCCAAATTTATTTTAAATAATTACAGTATTGACCAATTAATTAAAATTTTTAAAGAATACGGGGAAGAAAAGTTCGCCGCGCAAATCGCGCGGAAAGTCCAGGAAACAAGAACCAAGAACCAAATAAAATTCACAAGCGACCTATACCAGGTTATAAAAGACGCCTTGCCCAAGCCGCTTAAGCACCGCGCGGATGACAGCGCCAGAAGGGTGTTCCAGGCTTTAAGGATTGCGGTAAACCATGAACTGGAAAATTTGCAAGAATTCCTGCCCAAAGCCTTTGGTTTGCTGGCTCCGGGAGGCAGGCTGGCCGTTGTGTCCTTCCATTCGCTGGAAGACCGCTTAGTAAAAAAATATTTTACCGGATTGAGTAAAGGTTGCGTTTGTCCGCCGGACTTTCCCATCTGTCGGTGCGGAAGGAATCCGCAAGCCAGGCTATTAAATAAAAAGCCCATAACAGCTTCGCCTGAAGAAATAAAAAATAATCCCAGAAGCAAGCCCGCCAAGCTGCGGGCTGTGGAAAAATTATGATTGGTTGGATTCCCCCAGCGAAAAATTAGCGACAAAAAATTAATTCTTATTGGTTATCTAATCAGCGGTTGGTCTGCGTAATAATCAGCGTTATATCAGCGGTATATGAAAATAAAAATTCAAAACAAGAACGGCAAAAAGAAGAAAATTAAAATAAAGATTAAACAATAAAACAATGTCCAGGACTTTTATTTTGCCAAATTTATTTTTTTCCGCAGACGCAAGGCCGGCCAGGGTTTTGTCCGTAAGGAAATCCGCAAGGGAAGCCGCAAATGCAAAACCGGTTTCGCGCAAATGGCTGGGAGCGTCCCTGGCTTTAGCGGTTTTAAATATGGCCTTGCTTTTCAATTTTTTGGCGGGGGTTAACAATTACGCTTCCCGCGGTTATGAAATTAAATCCCTGCAATCCAAGCTTGCTGCTTTGACCGAAGAAAATGACAAGATTAATTTAAAAGTTTCGGAGGTTTCTTCCATGGTCAGCATCCAGAATGACTTTGCCAATACCCATTACGTGCCGGTTACGGGGGTTAAATTCCTCCAGGCAAGTCCGGTGTCCACAGCCATGAACAGCGGGATGAATTAATGGAAAAGATGTTTAAATTATTCTAATTAGAATAATTAGGTTAATTGATTCCGGTCAATCACAAAGGATCCTCACGCCATAAATGACAATGGTTGCAACCTAAATTTGGCTATAAAAAATTCAAACACCAATGCCTACCAAGCCGCGAACCAGCCAAACCTTTGAACAAAGAACAGTTATAGTGACTGTTTTTTTATTACTGGTCTTTGCCGTTATTGCGGCCAGGTTGTTTTATTTCCAGGTAGTCAAAGGCAAGGAGACCAGGCAGGTGGCGGAGGCCCAGCACAGCGTGCTCCGCAAACTTTTGCCCGAGCGGGGAGAGATTAAGTTAATGGACCGGCAGACCGGGGAAACCTTTCCAGTAGCCACGAACATAAAAAAATATTTGGTTTATGCCGTGCCCCAGGACATCCAGGACAAAAAAAGCGCTGCCGAAACTTTGGCTTCGGTTTTAGGCATGGACAGCAAGGATATTTTGGATAAAATTACCAATACGGAAAAAAAATATGTGCCGATAAAAAAAGAATTGAAGGAAGATGAACAGCAAAAAATTACAAATTTAAAGCTTAGCGGCATATATTTGGACTCCGAAGGCGCCAGGTATTATCCGGAGCATAGCCTGCTTAGCCAGACTTTGGGGTTTGTGGGGTATAAAGGAGACGACAAGGCGGGACTTTACGGTTTGGAACGGTTTTTTGAGACGGATTTGGCGGGAAGTCCGGGAATTTTAAAAGAAGAAAAAGATACGGCCGGAGCCTGGATTTTCGGTTCGCAAAGGGACATTACGCCCGCCCGGGACGGAATAAATTTGGTTTTAACCGTAGACAAGACCATCCAGTTTAAAGCCGAAAGCTTGCTTAAAGACGCGGTGGCCAACAATGGGGCGGACAGCGGTTGTATTATTGTGGCCAATCCTAAAACCGGCGCCATAATGGCCATGGCCGGCTATCCGGATTTTAATCCGAATGAATATAATAAAGTGGAAGATCCGTCGCTGTATTCCAATGAAGCGGCAACCGGCAGTTACGAGCCCGGTTCAATTTTTAAGGCGATAACCATGGCCGCAGCCATTAACGAAGGCAAAGTCACGCCCGACAGCACTTATACGGATACCGGGTCTGTGGTTATTGACGGCTATACCATAAAAAATTCCGACAGCAAGGCCCATGGCGTGCAAACTATGGACCAAGTTTTGGAATTGTCGTTGAATACCGGCGCTATTTTCGCCAAAGACCAGATTGGCAACGACAAATTTTACGAATACGTTAAAAAATTCGGGTTTGGCCGGCCGACAGGCATTGAAGTGCCGGAAGCCAAAGGAAATTTGGACAACCTGAAAGCCAATATCGCGGTAAATTACGATACGGCCAGCTTCGGCCAAGGCATTATGGTAACGCCTCTCCAGATGATCCAGGCTTACTCCACCATTGCCAATAACGGCAGAATGATGAAGCCTTATTTGGTGGAAGCGGAAATTAATCCCGACGGGAAAGCCGTGACCGCGCAGCCGCAGGAAGTAGGGCAGGTGATAAGCGCCGCAACCGCCAATATGGTTTCCGCCATGCTGGTCAATGTGGTGGAAAAGGGGCACGGCAAAAAGGCCGCAGTGCCTGGATATTATATTGGCGGCAAGACCGGCACGGCGCAGGTTGCCAGGAAAGACGGCAAGCCAGGATATGAGCCAAACAACAACATCGGCTCTTTCATAGGCTTTGGGCCGGTGGAGAACCCCCAATTTTTAATGTTGGTCCGCATTGACCATCCGCGCGACGTAACCTTTGCCGAAACCACGGCCGCCCCCGTATTCGGCCAAATGGCCCAGTTCATTTTGGACTACCTGCATATTCCGCCGACCAGGAAATAAATTTAAACATTTCTTGCACGCTATATAGCGTGCAAGAAATGCTGAAAAAAATTAACCGCATCTAAAATAAGTTTTAGTCGCAGACTAAAATTGAAAAAACTAGCCTTATTGTTCGCAGTCAGGCAAGTTTAACAGGTGGTCGGTTTGCTGGCCGTTTATGGCGGTGTAAACGCACTTTTCGCCTTGTTGGGACACGGCGGCCAATACTTTTACCCTGGTTTTGCCGAACGGATCGGCCGGGTCGCGGACGTAAACTTCGTTGCCGCTTTTAATAAAATCGTAAAGCTCTTCCCGGGTATAAGTTCCGCGGTAATCGGTCCGGTCTTCCACCCAATGGAAGTGGCCAATGGCGGCCAAAGGGTCTGCGGCGGCCTGGCTGCTGGCGCATTTTTTTACCAGCCTGATGGTCATAATTCTCCACTTGGACTGTTACCGGATGATATTTTAACCGCAAATTGAAAATTTCAATTTTCGCCTTAAAAGCGCATTCGGTAACACTTCCTTACGCTTCCATTTTACACCCAAACTTCCGCAATTTCCAGCCTGGTTTTTTCTCCCGTCTTTCCGGCCGCTGGAAGTTTATCAGCAGACCGAAGCGGATTTTCAAGGGTAAGCATCTTTTGCTATTTTTTGGAAGGTTTTAATCAGGCTGCTTTCCATAGCTTATATGTCATCAGTCAATACCGGACCTTAAAATTTTCCCGAACATTGGCTATTTTCCCACTTGGTAAAAAATATTTGTGCCATTCCAGCCGATAACCGTCGTTTTTAGTATCCCCGTTCCGGCACCAGGGGTTACGGCGGACAAGTTTGGCAAAGTAATTTGTTCTTCTTCGTTTTCCAGGTTGGCGTATAAGGCACAGTGTCCGTTAGCCGTAATTGCATACCGGTAATTGGCCTTGCTGCCGCTGCCGGTTTTGGGGTCTTTAGGCAGCAGCGAAGCATATTGCGCGTATTGCGGGTACTTCGTTTCCAACTCGCCCATTAAATCCGCCAAATCGTAGTCCCCGGCTCCGGAACCGGGCATAAAGCAAGAACCCGCGTATAGCATCCTGCCCATTTGCGCCAGGTCGGTTTTGCGTTTGGTGTCTCGCGCCTTTACCCTAGCGCCGGCAGTAGCCAAAAATACTATTGAAGCCAGCAGCCCAATAATGGTAATAACCACCAAAAGTTCAATCAAAGAAAAACCGTGTTGAAATTTGTTTTGTTTCATTTAAATTCGGATGACCCTCCTTTGATTAATCATAACAAAAAAACGGCCCGGCCAAAAGGCCGGACCGTCTAAAAATGTTATTTTACGTCTTCCAAATAATAACCCGTGCCTACGGACCAGCCAAAGGGCTGGAATTCCATACTGTAAGCGCGTTTGGCCAAAGGTTCGCCGCCCGTAATTTTAGGATAAAAATAATCGGTATAACCGCCTCCGGCTTGGGACTTGGCTATTATGTCTTTTATGTAACTTATGCCGTTAACCGTGTCGTTTAGCCGGTTTTTGCCTTCTACATCTTTATTGCCGTAAAGTACCACGTTAATTCCATCCAAGGTATCGGCAAAAAAATACCTTTGGTTGCTGGGGCCGTAACGCAAGTTTCTTAGCAAGTCAGCGCCTAAAGTCTTAGCTTTAGATAATGAGTATTCGCCTTTGGCGGATTTGTCATATACGGCCTGCAGCATGGAAATTGCAGTTTGGGTTTCGCTCTTGATCAGACTGTCCTGGTTTTGGATTTTAACCGCTTGGATTTGTTTGTCGCTTAGGTTTACGACTCTGCGGGTTTCCAGTTTCCCTGCATAGGCAACGGCTAAGACTAATATAACCGCCAAGACAATAATGGCCGCTAGTGATTTCGGTCGTTTTTTAAACATATTTATTTGTGTTGAAATTTAATTAATTTATAAGTTTTGTTTCTTAAAATTTATGTATAAATTGCCTCCTTCCCTTAAGATTAAAGGTTTAATTTTATGCATCTGAATTATAACAGAAAAATTTTGTTAAATAAAACAGTTTCAGGTTACGCGGTAATGGATGTTGTTTTTAGCCGTCATTACAGCAAATTTCAAAAATATTTGAAGACATGAATAAGACTACTGCGTTAACATTGTTTATTTTAGCCATTTTGATCGGGGCGGGGTTTGGTTTGGGATATATTTTTAAAACCGTTATGCAGAGGGCAGGGGACAACAAAAGTCCAAGTGTTTCCGGCAATTGGAATGTCAGCAATGGTTCTATTGTTAGCGCCGCAACCGGTACGCCAGAAATACGAGCGAACGATGAAAAAAAAGATCCCGCATCCGAAATTGAAGCACCGAATATAATAAATGGCAACCAGGGGTTTCTGGAAGTCCTGCAACTTGCCTGTTCCTTTGGCAGCGCGGAATCGTATCTGCAAAATATTTACGTAACCGTTAACCCGGCTTCGCCTGCTGGCCAATCAGCGGTCCAAACTTTGGACGCCTTGTGTCCCGAAATTTTACAAAAACAAAATAATTCCTCCCCAAATTCAAAAATCGGCAAGATAGAGTTTAAATATTAAACTAAATTTTACCGTTTGAACGCCTCAACACCGGTTGAGGTGTTCAGGTTTACTCCTATTAGAGCCCGCATATTATCTTAAATAATTTTTGTTTTCAGTAAGCCCAAATTTGTTCAACTGATTTTGCGGAGATTTATAATAGCCGGAAAACAGGCGCCTTATTAAAATTGACCCAAACACAAATTACTGCTATAACTAAGCCAGATCACAGAACCGGAGGAAGAAAAAATGACGAAAAGTTTAGCATCTCTGTTCATTCTGGCCTTGTTGGTGTTGGTTGCCAGCCCGGCCCAAACCTTAACGTTGGAAAAGGAGTTTGTCCAGCCTACAGTATTCCGGTATTTAACCTTGCCGGATCTTTCGCGTTCTGAAGACTGGTCAAAATGGCCGCAGGGGATGGAAAATTATCTCTATCTAAATCTGGCTTTTGTGGATCAGTTAAGGAACGCGTTTTCGGCGAAAAAAGACGGCAAGCCAGTAACAATTGTCCCTGGCCTTTATGATGTGGTATCAGTACTCAATTATGGGGAAGGGAATGCGGTCAACATCAATCTGGTATTGGCCTGTAGTCCCGCTGAGGGGCGTCAGCTCAAGCCGGAGATTGTCTGGCAACAGCAGTTGGGTATAATTAACGTTAGCGATGTAGTGCCAGACGCCGCGCGAAGCCTTTGGAAATTTTTGGTTGAGCATAATCTGGCCAAACCTTTACCGCCACGGCCAGCCTGTTTCCAGGTAGACAAATATCCGGAGTATCTGGACGGCCAGCCGTTTATCGGCAAAGACCGTCTGCATCCACCGCTTCGGGAAACAACGTATAAGGGCGAGCCGATGTGGCTTCTCAGGTTTAGCGCCGAGACTTACCGCTACTACCCGTTTTATTTGAAACCGGGGACGGCGATTATTGTTGACAAAAACGGGATACCGGTATATGACCCGGGAATGTCGTTGCGCTTGCTTCCACCCGGCCAGTGCAGCGAACAGGAAATGGGCCAGGCGTTCCGCGACGGCGTGATGTATTGGCAGCCGCCGAGGAAACCGTCGGCCGCTCCCAGAGAAAAAAAGCTTGCAAAGGGAAAGGAGTGACCTTTGCGGCGTCAAAAAACCGGACCGGCGCGTGCGCTGCTGGTCCGGTTAACTTTTTACAAGTTTTTGGATATCCACCATTTTTTTATTGCCGGGAGTGAAAGGGTGGAAAGTATGTAGCCGGCGACAGGGACAAGGGCTTTTAGCCAAGCTGTGGATTCGTGGATTATCATCAGCCATATGCCAGCAACTACGTAAGTAATTATGGCAATAAAAATACGCCTGGTCCAGCTAATTTCCCAAGCCTTGTCCGCTTCCACGCGCTTATTGCGTTCTTTGATGATTTTTATTTCTTTATAAAATTCAATTGGTTCGGCCATAAGCCAATTTTACCACTAGGCCGAGCGCTATTCAAGCCTCCAAGATTTCGTCCTCCTCAGGCTGGTCCCGCCTACCATGGCCTCCGTGTTCCGGCTCTTCGCCAATGTGCGCGGCCATCCAGTCGTAAAATTCCAGGGCGGTGTCGTAAAGCTGGTCGCGGTTTTCTTCCAGGCCGGTGCGGATGCGCGCCGCCTGCAAGGCCACTGCCGCCTTAAATGCCACCTGGAACAAAATGGAAGACTGCCGCGTGGCTTCCCGCTTTTCCCAATATTCCCTGCCGGGGCGCATGCCCGCCCCGCCGGCCCTTGGCAGCGCAGCTTGCGGCTCGCCGGTTGCCGGCCGGATGGCAATAATGTTGCGGATAGTCCCTTCCTTATAAGGCACGTCCTTAAAGCTGATTTCCGCAGTGTCGCCAATTTTAAAATTTTTATAAGTTTGGAAAGCCACGGTTTCCCCGCCGTCCTTTTTATGCTTAAAAAAGGAATAAGTCCGCTTGTTCTGGTCGCGAATTTTAATTTGCGGCCCCGTATCTTCTATGCCGGATATTAAAATATTCAAGTTTTGAAATTCTTCTGGCATAATTTCGCAAAGGTTTCCAGGTCTGAAAAACCTGCTCTTAAGGTTGTTTCGCAGTCCAATGTATGACGGACAAAGCCGGAATATCCTTAATGGGAATATTTATGCTAAAATGGCAATAGATGTTTATTCCGTTCCCAAATACGGCTAAGGATTTTTTGAAGCGCTTAAAGCGCTGTTTTTCGGTTTTTTGGCTGCCTGCGGTTTTGGCCTTGCTTTTCGCCGTCCAAAACCAAATGTTCAACCAGTGGCTGAATATTGTTCCCCAGTTTTACCTGTTAAGGCGCGTGGCCGTTACATTCGCCTTGGGGATTTTGCTATACGGTCCCGCCGTAATGTTCGGTAAAAAAGGAAAGCATGTTTATTTGGCGGCTATCAGCTTGGCGCTATCCCTAATTTTCACCGCGCATTTTTTATACTACCGTTTTTTTGGCGCGTTTTTGCAGGCTTCCGCTTTAAGGTATGCGGGCCAAACCGCTGACGAAAGCGGCGCCATAAAAACCCTCCTTACTTTTAAGCTGCTGCTGTTTTGGCTGAATTTCCTGGCTGTGGCCGCTGTTTCTGTTTTTTCATTTTGGAGGGGATGGGCGGAGGCCGTATTATCCAAGAAGGAAAAGGTATTTGCGGCCTTGGGTATATTAATAATCGGTTTTTCCGGTTACGGATTTCTTTTTGCCATGGAAAAATACGAGTGGGGCGACACCTCGCGGCTTTACAGTAAAATATACGACATGGCAACGCTGGTCGGAAAGGCGGGGATAATAAATTTTTCTTTGGAAGATTTGGCCAAGTCGGCCTTGCGCGGCAACCGTGTTTCCGGCGAAGACTTTAAATTTGTTGAAGCTTGGGCCGCCTCGCGTCCCGGCAACGGCGGCGCTGGCGGCCAATATTTCGGCTTGCTAAAAAACCGAAACGTAATTTTAATCCAGGTGGAATCGCTGGAAGAAGCGGTAATTGGAAAAGAGATTGCCGGCCAGGAAATTACTCCAAATTTGAACCGATTGGCGAAGGAAGGGCTGTATTTCCCAAATTACTACGACCAGGTGGGACCGGGGAATACGGCGGATGCGGAATTCTCCATTATGAATTCCCTGTATCCGCTGCCGGACAGCGTGGCATTTATAGATTATGCAAAAAATAAATATTCGGCCCTGCCGCAGCTTTTGGGAGAAAACGGCTATTGTTCATACGTGCTGCATGGCGACGTGCCGACATTCTGGAACCGTTCCAACGCTTATCCCGGCTTAGGTTACAGCCAATGGATAGGGCGGGACGAATTTTCCGCTGCCAGGCAGGTGGGATTCGGCGGTTTGGGGGACGGGGATTTTTTCAACCAGGCTGCGATAAAACTGGAAAATTTTTCCCAGCCGTTTTTAGCCACCTTAATCACACTAACCTCCCATTCGCCCTTTGAACTGCCGGAAGATTTGCGCACGCTAAACTTGCCGCAGCAACCGGGTTTGGACCTTAACCAGCAAAATTATTTGGAAAGCATCCGTTATGTTGACCAGGCCATAGGCCAGTTTGTTGAAAAATTAAAACAGGACGGGTTATATGAAAATTCTTTAATTTTAATCTACGGCGACCATGGCAGCTTTTCCGGCATTGGCCAGGCCTTGGGAGATGATCAAAACATTTTACCGGCTTTCCATAACAGCCATGTGCCGCTTGTCGTGCTGGCTCCGGGCAGCGGCCTTAAGGGCGCAAACAATGCGCCAGCCAGCCATTTGGATTTGTATCCTACCATTGCCAATCTGCTGGGCATAATTCCCCCGAAAAGCGTGTTGGGGCAGGATATTTTAAATACTAAAGATCCGGCGGTGGTTTTGAGAAATTTGGCTTCCGGCTCCCTGAACACAGTGCTGACCGATAATTTGGCATTTGAGGCTTCTTCGGACGGGGAGTTTAAGAACGGCCAATGCCTGCAAATGCCCGGCAAGCTCGCCTTGCCGGTGGAAGATTGCCGCCAGCTTTATGAGCAGCAAAGTGCCAAGCTTAGGGTTTCCGACACCGTAATCCGGTCAGACCGCTTGGATCTATTGCTGAAATAAGGTTTGCCTGTTCGGACTAACGGCTAAACTGGAATTTAGCCTTTTTTTAATGGGGAAATTCTTCCGCTTTTATGACGTCATAAATTTAAAAGCAGATTAATTTGAAAAAAGGGGGATTTTCCAATTTATGCCCCAAGGCAACAGCCAAAATTATGGGATAGAACCCGACATTGCCATTATTCCGGATATATACATTCCCGCCAATGATGTGGCTTTGTTGGGAGATTTAATAATGCCTGTAGATCCCCTGGGTTTGGTAATTTTTATCCATGGGAGCGGCAGCAGCCGCAAGAGTCCGCGCAACCAGCATGTAGCCCAAAGGCTGAATGACGAAGGCTTGGCCACGCTGCTGGTTGATTTGTTAACCCCAGACGAAACAGCTATTGATGACGCCACCAAAGAATTGCGTTTTGACATTCCCATGCTCGCGGAGAGAGTTATAGGCATTACCCGGTTTATGTCCGAATATCCCAAAACCGAATTTTTAAATATGGGATATTTTGGGGCTAGCACCGGCGCGGCCGCGGCTTTGGAAGCCGCGGCCGATATATGGGACAAAATTAAGGCAGTGGTGTCGCGGGGAGGGCGGGTTGACTTGTCCGTAAAATTACCCCATGTAAAAATTCCCACATTGCTATTGGTAGGCAGCCTTGATACCGAGGTTTTGGAGTTAAATCGGAAGGCTTTAAAAAGGTTGGGCAGCCAGACAAAAAAGATGCAGATTATAGAAGGAGCTTCTCATCTATTTGAAGAGCCGGGAAAATTGGACGAAGTGGCAGAAGCTGCCAGCCAGTGGTTTTTGACTTATCTTAAATAGCTGTAGAAATTAATAACCACCTATTTATTATGAGAATAGCCCAAGTGGCGCCGATTATTGAGCGGGTCCCGCCAAAAAAATACGGAGGGACCGAAAGGGTCGTGCATGCTTTGACCGAAGAATTGGTCAGGCGCGGGCACGATGTTACTTTATTCGCCAGCGGCGATTCGCTAACTTCCGCCAAGCTGGTTTCGGTTTACCCGCACGGATTGCGCGAAGCAAAATTAAAGGACATTTATGGCCTGAATATTTGGACGTTGCTTAATATAGGCAAGGCCTTTGAAATGCAGGGAGAATTCGACATTATCCATGACCATAATTTCTATTTCAGTTTGCCTACGGCCCAAATATCCCAAATTCCGGTGGTATTGACCATCCACGGCCCCTTTACCGCGGAAAACCGGCATATTTTTAAAGTATTAAGAAAGCCGCACCTGGTTACCGTTTCCAAAAGCCAGGCCAGGGTTCCGGGCCTAAACTATGCGGGGACGGTTTACCACGGACTGGATATGGGACATTATCCGTTTTCCGCCCAAGACGGCGGTTATTTGTTGTTTGTCGGCAGGATCGCCATGGAAAAAGGCGTGCACTATGCCATTGAGGCGGCTTTAAATTTGGATTTGCCGTTAATAATAGCCGCCAAATTGGAACAGGTGGACCGCCCGTATTTCCGTGAATATGTGGAGCCGTATCTTTCCGAAAAAATCCAATGGATTGGCGAGGTTGACGAAAAACAGCGCAACCGGCTATATAGCCGCGCCCGGTGTTTTTTGCATCCCACCGGATGGCGCGAACCGTTCGGCCTGACTCTGATTGAGGCCGGGGCTTGCGGCTGCCCTGTTGTGGCTTTCGGCAAAGGATCAATCCCGGAGATTATTACGAACGGGAAAAACGGGTTTGTGGTTTCTTCCGTGGAAGAAATGATTGACGCGATCATTAACATAAAAAACATCGACCGCATAGCCTGCCGTAATTACGTATTGGAACGGTTTAATGCCAAAAACATGGCAAACGGTTATGAAGAAATCTACCGGAAGGTGTTGTCCGTAAACCGGAAATTGCATTTTGCGGAAGGTTAAAACTTGGCTAAAATGGCAGCCGCGCTCCAGGCTTGTTTGGCACAAGCCTTTTGTCCGTTTGGCCCGCAATATTCCATAAAGCCGTTTTGGTTGTAAACAAAAAGCTCAATGGGCGTGCCAAAGTGCTCCCAGGCGGACTTGAGCGAATCACCAATGCTCTTTGCCTCTTTCCAATAGCCGAAATTTTCCATGCCTCCTGCAGCCATTGCCGTGTCGTGCGGCCAAATGGAGCCGTTATGGTAGCTGGCCGGATCATAATGGCTGGAATTGCTGCTTAATGTCCTTATGCCGGCCTGCGGCACGAATAAATCCGGAGCCATTAGGCGTTGGATAGCCTGGGGGATATATTCGTCGCTTAAAATGCAATCTTGTAGCCCGTCCAACTCCTTGGTTTGCGCCGCCCACAGTAAATGTCCCATGCTGGAACGAGCTGAAGACATGGGGCGGCAATTGCCGTCCAAACCTGAAGCAATAAAAAGACCGCCGTTGTCCTTAATGATGAATTTTTGGTTAAATTTTTCTTTAAGGTCGTCAGCAAAGCCGGTTAACTTGGCGCTTAAGCCGGCATCAATATTGAAAAAATGTTTTGCCCATAGCCGCATGGCCAGATAAGCATAGCCCTGGACTTCAGCCGGGGCTATAGGGTAAGGGGTATCTTTTCCGTCTTCGTGAAAGACCGATTCCGCGCTGTCCATCCAGCTTTGGGCGCGCAAGCCCCCGAATTTTCGGTCCGTATGGAAAAGATAATCAATAAATCCGTCGGAATTGTTGTCGCCGAACCGCAGCAGCCAGTCCAAAGCCGAATTTACGTTTGGCATAATCTGGCTTAAAAATTCTTCGTCCCGGCTGGCTTGCCAATACCGGTAAACGGCAATTAAAAACAGGGGAGTGCTGTCCACGCTGTCAAAATTCCTCATAATATTGTCGGGATAAAGATACCACGGGTCAGCCGGACGGGAGGTTAAATGTTCGTGCCGGTCTTTGCGGAATTCATGGATAATTTTCCCCGGTTCTTCCCCGCTTTCTATATTTACGGCTTTCCCCTGCATCCGGGCCAAATTCAGCAATACTTTTTTAACTAGCGACAAAAAATATCCGTCTTTGGTCTTATGGTAAGCCTTAAGCAATTTAATGCCGGCTATTAGGGAGTCCCTGCCAAAAATGCAGCCATAAATTTCTTCGCGGCCCGAAGCCAAAATGCCAAAATCGGTCTCCAGCTCGCGGATAGCATTTAAGCCCATCGCCCAGAGGGGGGCGGAAATTAATTGATTTTTTTCGCTGCTGTCAGATTCCATTGTCAGGTTTATTGTTCTAAAAAATTATTTGTGATTGGAATTTAATTTTATTACCTTAAAATATTTTGTCAAATTTTGGGGCTTTGGGGAATAGCTGAAATGAAAAGCTTTGGGGAAAATCGGTTAAATAAGGCGTTTGGCAACCGTCATAGATTGTGTCCCAGGGACAATAAAGCCCGTTTAGGCGAAAGCTTTTCGCCACAAAGGCGCAATTAGCATTAAATTATCAACCTTTGCAAAATAAGTCCGGCGAATTTTTACTCCCTGGCGAGAAGTCGTTTGACTTAACATGCAGATGTTAATGGGAGGCGAAAATGGCCAGAAAATATGGGAAAAAAGCGCAGGCAAAAGTTAAAAGGGCAATGCACGAATACAAGCGCGGTAAGCTTAAGCGCGCCAAGAGCCGTAAGCAGGCGATTGCCATAGGGCTTTCCGAGGCGCGTCGCAGCGGGGCGAAAGTCCCGGCCCGAAAAAAGAGGAAATGAGGCAGTAAAGGCGCCCTTCCGGGACTATTCTAAAAAATTGGGTGATGACTGGGTGATGACGCACATCTGGGATAAGCGATTTTTAGATTGCCGGATAATAATCATCATTAACCAAACTTGAGGAAGATTGTCCCAGATGTGCGTCATCACTGCTTCTATCCCGGAAGGGCGCCTTCGTCTTTCTTGCGTAACGGATGCCTTTGAAGCTTTTCCAAATCAAGTTTCCATGCAAGCTCTTCTGGGAGAAAATTAAAATTAAGATTTGTTCGAAATATTTTTTGCAGAAGATCTGCCTTTACAGGCAGTTTTTTTGAAAACAAATGGCCTAATACGCAGTTAAGCCAGGTATAATATTTTTGTCTATGCCTTCAGGGGTTTAGAAATAGCCAAGAAATTACGGGGTTTTATAATCGTAAGTATATATAGGAAAATTTTAACTATTAACTTTTTATTTGGAAGGGGGTGTAACCAATGAAAAAGTTGTCGAAATATTTTATAAGCGGATCCATGGCGGCAGTGCTGGCTATGGCTGCTTTTACGGCTTCGGCCGCCGGCAATTCTGTGGGTTCACGTTTGGCGCAGAACCAGAATCAGAACCAAAACCAGAATCCTAACGGGCAGAATTCCAGCCAAGGTTCGGGGCAGGTCCAATCCAAACAACAAATGATTGACCAATTGGCGCAGGCGTTGAATATGAACCCCAGCGATTTGCAGAACGAACTGAACTCGGGTAAAACCCTGCAGCAAATAATGCAGCAACAAGGCATTTCCCAGCAGCAGTTTAAAAGCAACATTATTAATCAGGTTGACAATGAATTAAATCAGAAAGTGCAAGACGGATCAATCTCCCAGCAGCAAGCAAACCAATACAAGCAGCAATTCCAGCAAACGCTGAATAACCATTTTAACCAGATAATCAGCCAGCCTCATCCGCTGCAGCAACAGGGCGGCAATACGCAAAACGGCGCGTCCGGCCAGTCTAATCAATAAGTTGCTTTAAACTGCTTAAACCCGGAATTTTTCGTCTGGCGATAAAATATTTTAAAAGGGGGTGAATTAATATGTCTAAAATATCTAAAATCGGCGCAACAGGCATATTGGCAGCCTTGGTGGTAGCGGTAGTTGCTTTTTCCGTGCCAATAGCCAAGGCCCAATATTATGACAATGACTATGGATATGGCGGTTATGGTATGGGCGGCTATGGCGGTTACGGCATGGGAGGATATGGTATGGGATATAACCCCATTAGCCAGTGGATTGTGCTGTCGGGATTGTTTAATCCGTATAGTTTTGGCGGATACTACTAGCCGTAAACGGCGCATTAAAGGGCTCGCTTGTCGCGGGCCCTTAAAAAAATTAATTTTCCAGGGATTTTAGGAATTCCAAAATTCTGCCGTCTAAAATTATGTCTTCCTGGCAAACAGGGCGTTTTAAAAAAAGTCCCTGCAAGGTGCGGCAGCGGGAAAGGGCCACATAAAGCTGGCCGTGGGTAAAAGTGCCGGCGGCAAGATCGATAAAAACTTTGTCAAAGGTTTTTCCCTGGGCTTTGTGAATGGTCACGGCCCAGGCCAATTTGAACGGATATTGCGTAAAAGTTCCCACAGTTTTGCTGTCCACTTTTTGCGTCTGCTTGTCCAAAACAAATTGGTACATTTCCCAGGTGTAAGGTTTTACGTAAACCGTTTCCCCGGTTTCCAGTTCTATTATTATGGTGTCGGAAGATATTGTCCCGGGGACGGCTTCGCCGTTTAGACTGCCGCTTTCCTTATAAGCATCATAATCGTAATACGGCTCGTTATTATTGCCGCTTTCTATCCCGGTGATTGTCCCCATGGTGCCGTTGACCCAGCGTTTTTTGCGGTCGTTGTTAAGCATCATGACCTGGCTGCCAATTTTAATCTGCAGATGCAGGTCGGTTGGCAGTTCGCGGTTTTCAAACCTGCCGAAAGCCTGGCCTTGGTAAGATTTCAGTTCGCCGGGCAGGCGCTGCAGGAAAAAGTCATTGACCTGCTTGGCGCGGCGGTTGGTAGGCGTTAAATAAATTGCATATTTTTCAAAGGAAAATCTGGTACCTGCCGTTTCCGAACGTTCGTTTAAAATTGACAGGTGTTCCTGCGTAACCGCGTTGTTGCGCACGGCGTTTAACACGTCTAAAAATACCTGTTCTTTTTGCCGGTATACCTGGCTCAGTTTAATGTATTCAAACCTTGCCGCTTTAAAACTTCTAGCGTTAAAAAAATAGGCGCTTTGGTATTCTTTTATCAGGCGGAAATCGTTAGCCTGGAAATCTTTTTCTACTGGCGGCAACTGGTGGAGGTCGCCTATAAAGACTATTTGAATGCCGCCGAACGGGCGGTCCGGCAGGGGTCCGTTTATGCGCAAAAATTTTTCCAGGCAGTCAAGCAAATCAGCGCGGACCATGGAAATTTCGTCTATAATTACCATTTGCAGTTTTTGCAGCAAGGACAGTTTCGGCGAGCCGGGGCGCAGTTTTTTAACCTTGCTTGCGGTAATGTCGGGGCCGAACGCGCAAAAAGAATGAATGGTCTGCCCGTCCACGTTTAACGCGGCCACGCCCGTAGGGGCAAGCACCACAACATTTTTTCCGGTTGCCGCGCGGAAATAGGAAAGCAGGGTGGACTTGCCCGTGCCGGCTTCGCCGGTCAAAAACAAATTTTGGCCGGTATGTTCCATTAAATCCAGGGCTTGCAGGGCCGGGGGATTGCCGGAAAAATCACAGTCGGGAACCTCTTTTTCTATTTTTATTTTCCCGCCCGCAGCCGTGCCCTGGTAGAAAACGTCTTCCCGGCCGTATTTTGTTACTGTTCCCGCAATTTCCTGGAGCCGGAAGCTTATTAATTCGCCTTTAATATTGCCTAATTGCCGGGACAGCCGCCTTAAGAATGCCATGTAAGTTTCCTGTTTGGCATCTAGATATTTCCCGTATTCTTTGGCCAGCAGTTCGTCTGCCTCCCGAGTGAAAATTTTTACCGTTTCTTTCTTTTTAGCTTCTTCGCGCATTTTGTCGCGTCCATAGTCCCAGCCGGGCACGTCGCTGAAATATTTGGCCAGCCGAGCCTGGATGCTTACGAAAGTCCGTTCGAATTGCTTTGCCAAACCTTGCGCAAATTCTTGAAAATTTTGCTGCCCTCCTGAGCGGAAAGCGCCATAAGCTTTTTTTAGCCGTTCGTCTTCTTCATTTTCCCATTTCATGCCCGCCCGCGCGTGCGTTTTGCGCAGTTGGGCTATGCTGTATTTTGTTTGTGCTAAATTTTGGTTGTCGCCCGGCATCAATTTTATTATAAAATTATTTATACTATATATAGTATACTATCGTTCACCTTTAGTAAATACCATTTAAAAAAGCCGAATTTTCCGGCAATATGGCATAATTTTGAGGATTTTATGTATTCTTTTCAAAAAGTTATCAACAGGCTTAAAGCAAGTTATGCTCCTTAAAGCTGAAGTAGCCGGAGCCGGTAACTATCACGTGGTCAAGTATTTCTATGCCCAGCAGGCGGCCGGAATCGCACAGGCGCTTGGTTATATTTTCGTCTTCGTTGCTCGGTTCCAGGCTGCCGGAAGGGTGGTTGTGCGCAATTATTATGTGCGATGCAATGTGCTTAACTGCCGGTTCAAATACTTCGCGCGGATGGATTAAGGAAGCGTTTAGCGTGCCCATGGAGACAATTTCCCGCGCTATTTCCTGGTTTTGGGTATTTAAAAAGAACACGGCAAAGTGTTCCTTTTTGTTATTGCGGATATCTTTTAGCTGTTCCCAAACTTCGCGCGGCGACAAAATTAGCACCGCTTTCTTGTCTTTAAGCAGCCGACGGCCTAGTTCGAAACAGGCGATAATTTCGCAGGCTTTGCTCAGGCCCAGCCCGTAAATATTTTTTAGGTCTTCCAGTCCGGCGTTGGCCAGTTTGCACTCCGGGAATTTCTGTAAAATTTTCCTGGAAAGCTCCACCACGTTCGTTCCTTTGCCGCCGGACCTGAGCAAAATAGCCAACAGTTCGGAGTCGGACAGCTTTCCGGCCCCGTATTTGGCAAGCTTTTCCCTGGGCCGTTCAATTTTCGGCAGGTCTTTTATTTTCATGGTTTTGGTTTTTTGATTTTAGCCCGCCTTCTCCTTGGGAAGTTTTTGATCGGGTAATTCTTGTTCCTGGCGTTCGGGTGGGGACGGTTGTGCCTCCGGACGGAAGGGCACGACTTTAGGCTTTGGCTTTTGTGCGCCTTCCCGGACATAAGGCTTGTCAGAAAACTTGGTATATATGCCGGTTGGGGTAATGCGGATTTTTTCCGCAAAAAAATCCCACAGCTCGTCGCGCATATCCCGTTCCAGGCGCGGCTTGTAATTAATTTCTACGCCCAGGGGGTCTCCTTGGTAATTTAAACCGGGATCGTTGCCGTAGCTTTCAAGGTCGTCGTAAACAGAAGCCAGCTTGCCGTTGCCGGGTTTCGGGTCTTCATAAATTGCCTTGTTGCCCTCGTGGTGCTTTAGAGCTTGTTTGGCCAAATAGGCCGAGCGCTGGTCGGCAAATTTGACCCAATATTGGCTAGGCGGCCTTTCGTTTTCCGGCGGGCGATAGTATTCGTAAGACATGTTAAGGCAATTTAATATTTTAAAACCGCCTTTAGTTTACACCTTTTTTGGGAGGAAGACAAATTACATTGTTAGGTATTTGGATAGTAATTGCCACCTGGATTTACGTGCCATCGGGAACCGGCAAGACATTGTTAATTATTACCGGCGTCCTGGTTTTTGCCGTCAGTCTGGCAAGCGGAAGCATGGCTGTCAAACGTTTCGGAGAACGCCACCTGGAACGCCGTTAAAAGTTAACGACATCCTTTTAAGCTAGGGTCACGGGAACGGCATTTTCCGTATGCGATTACATAATCACATAAACTATTTCCCTATAAAAACAATCGTCTATTTTGACGGTTGTTTTTTTAAAATAAATATCGTATAATATGTAAGCTGCTTAATTTGGACTGTTGATATTGGGGTGTAGCCAAGCGGTAAGGCAGCGCCCTTTGGAGGCGCCATTCGAAGGTTCGAATCCTTCCACCCCAGCCAATAATTTTGTTCCTACTGACCTACAAACCACGAATCAAAATTCCTAACCGGGTAAAAAGAAAAGTTGCACAAAATCGCCATTCGGCGATTTTTTTAAATAATCTATGCAGTAAGGGAAAGTGTCGCGGCGCGTTAATTAGGGTAGGGTGGCAAGTATTGCGATTAAATAATTTAAGAAAGGATTATTATGAAGGACAACAACGAAGGTTTCTCTTTAAACGATTTGGGGCAAGAGGCTTCCCATATGGCGGGCAAAGGGGAAGATTTTGCCAAGCAAAAAGCCGAAGAGGTGGAAAATTTGGCCAAGCAGGGGACTGACGAAGCCAAGAAAAAGCTGGTGCAAATTGCCAAAGACCATGGCGTTAAAGACGTTGACGAAAACATGCAGATTGGGGAAATAAAAAACAAGATTAAGGCCGCGTGGAGGAATAATGGATAACGATTGGCAATCAACAGTGGACGATTAACAATTGACAATTCGCAGTTAACAGCAGGCCATTAACATTTGGCGGCTTTTTTGCTAAAATAAAAACATATGATAGACATTAACTATATTTTAAGCCAGTATCCGGGAGCCAAGCTTTACCAGGACGGTTTTGAAGTGTCCTTGGCCAAGCACAACGGCGCTGCCGGCAAAATAGTCCCCGCAGTGCAGGAGAAAAAGTGGGGCGGAGAAGCCTGGCTGGTTTACACGGACAAATACGCGCTTAAGATGCTTTACATTAGCCAGGGGCACAGGCTTTCGCTGCAAAGGCACCAAAAAAAAGAAGAAACATGGCAAGTGGCAAAAGGACGGGCGGAAATTACGCTGGGCAGCCAAAAATTTGTTGCCAGCCCCGGCGACGTTATCCATGTTGCGCCGGGCACAGTGCACCGTTTGGCGGCGCCTAACGGCGACGTGGAAATTTTGGAAGTTTCTTCCCCGGAATTATGGGATTTGGAAAGAATAGAGGACGACTACCATAGAAAACAATACGAAGGAAAAACCTTTTAAAAGTTAGCCGACAAGGATTAATTAGTGCTGCGGTGAACGAAGGGCGCCTTCCGGGATTACTACATTTAAGATTGCCGGACAATAATTATAGGCTAATAATCTAAAACCTGTTATTCCCGGAAGGCGCCCTGCGTAACCCCATCAAATATATTATTTATCACTAACTAAAAAACAATGACCGAAGGACAACCTGCATCTGCAAAAAAATTATACCGCTCCAAAAGCGACCGGATTATTGCCGGCGTGTGCGGCGGCCTGGGAGAATACTTAAACATAGACCCCATTTTATTCAGGATAATTTTTCTGGTTTTGTTATTTGCCGGCGGCTCCGGCTTTTGGCTGTATCTGCTGCTGGCCATAATTATTCCCAACGAACCTGGCGGTTATACCGCCAACGCGGAAAAAAACAATAGCAGAATCCATGACTTCGCCGACGAGATGCGCGAGAATGTCCAAAATTTCGCGCATGAGGTGCGCGGAGGGAGCCGGAGAAATTTTAACCAGGGCCGCGTGTTAATAGGCGCCGCCATAGTTATAATCGGCGCCATAATGCTGCTGGACCAATTCTTTCCCATATACCGGATGTTTTGGAAATTCTTTTGGCCTTCCTTAATTATTGTGCTGGGAATATTTATATTGGCCAAAGCCGGAAGGCGACAGGGCTAAATGTATCAATAAATAGCATTATATTTATGTATCAAGACGAACAAAATAGCGGTAACAATCACAATAACAATAACGATAACTATAACGGGCAAATGCCGCCGAAGGAGCAGGTGCGGGAAGTGCATCACTACCACTACGGCCGGCCAGGAAGTTCGTTCGCCAGGTTTTTTTGGGGAATATTTATAATTTTTATCGGCTTGATATTCCTGGCCCAGGCCGCCGGCTTTATTAGCGGGTCAGAAGTGGGCATGTTTTTTACCCGAATGTGGCCGGTAGTTATTATTTTCATTGGCCTGGGCGTTATTGCCCGCGGCAGTTGGGTTGGCAGCCTGCTTAGCACAATAGTAGCGTTGCTGCTGCTGTCAGCTTTAGCCATAGTAATTTTTAATGTGCCGATTTTCGGCAGGCAAAATATTAGCGGGTTAAGGAATAACGTGCTGGACAACGCCAACCAGGATTTGGTTACCCAGGAAATTTCCGTGGACCGCCTAGACGCGGCGCAGTCCGCGGAAATTAGCGTAAATTCCGGGGCGGCGCAAATTTACGTTTCCGGCGGCTCGGACAGGCTGGTTTCGGGAACGCTTGATTCCAATTTCGCGCACGCTTCGGTTTCGTCGCAGTTAAACGGAAACACGCAAATTGTGGAAATAAAGACCGAAGGTTCCGGCCTGAATTTTGGCCGGCACATAAACAGGTTAAACTTGCAGCTAAGCACCGGCACTCCACTAAGCCTGAACTTAAATTCAGGCGCGTCCAGCCTAAACTTGGATTTTAGCGGCGTTAACTTGCAAAACTTTAGCTTGCGCGCCGGCGCTTCCAGCGCGCAGATAGAATTTGGGGACATTGCGGAAAACAGCAAGGCGGACATAAACGCCGGAGCCAGCTCGGTCAGTTTGGTGCTGCCGAAAGACGTGGGCGCAAAAATTAACGTCAGTTCCGCCCTAACCGGCAAAAATTTCAGCAATTTCCGGCAAACCGGGAGCAATACATACGAGTCGGAAAATTATAATTCTGCCGCCAAAAAAATGGAAATAAATTTTAACGGCGGTGTCAGTAACGTCAGCGTAAATTGGAAATAGCGGCTGTCAGGGGTATTTTGTTAAATCTTTTACAGATAAAACTTAACGGCTCAACGGGCAACGCCCGTTGAGCCGTTGTTACAAATTAAACGCCCCAATTTTATGCACCCCCAAAACTTATTCGCCAAGGCGCTGCTTTGCGCGAAAAAAATCAATTGCAAAAATCCCTGCACGCTTTAACCGAGGCTGTTGTGTTGGCCGCGCAGCGGCAAGAAATTGCCCAAATGATCGCGGCTTTAGGTGAGAGGTGCTTGGTATACAAGCATTCTTTTTTGCAAAGCCGCAACAAAAGTTTTTTGGTGCTGGCAAAACAGGATGCGGAAAGTATGCAACGGGTCAACCGCGGTTGACCCGTTCCTGGCCAAGGTCTGGCTGTCCGGCGGATACTTAAAACTTGCCGTCTTGCTTAAAAATGATGAACGGGAGGAGGCTGAAAAATTTCTTGAATTGGCCAAAGGAATTATCGCGTCCGACAAGCGCCTGGTTTTGCGCAGGAAGCAGTTGGCGGCTTTGCGGAATACGGATAGAAGACGAAGGCGGCCTTCCGGGACCAGCCCTCTAAAGTTAAATTAACGACAATCATAGACTGATATTCTAAAGTCTGTTATTCGCGGAAGGCCGTCTTCTGAGGTGATGACGCACATCTGGGACAATCTTCCTTAAGTTTGGTTGATAATGATTATTATCCGGCAATTTAAAGACCGCTTATCCCAGATGTGCGTCATCATCCAATGTTTTATCCCGGAAGACCATCTTCACCCTCTATCCGTATATCCCCGCCAGAGGCGGGCAAGCGTATCAATCCGTATTCCGTAAAGTTAGTCAGGGCACTTTGTCCATTAAACCGCAAAATGCGTCAAATTTTTAAACTCCTTAAACCGCCGTTTAATATCAAAGGCCTTTACTTCTTCCAGCTTTTTAGTGCCCATTTTTTCCACGCAAAAAGATGCCGCCGCAGAGCCGTAAACCGCGGCTTTTTTTAAATTGTCCCAGGACAAATTTTCTGTTTTGGCCAAATAGCCCATAAGCCCGCCGGCAAAGGAGTCGCCGGCGCCGGTCGGGTCAAGCACGTCTTCCAAGGGGTAGCCGGGCAAATGGAAAGTTTGCAGGTTTTTACCTTTTATCTTTTTTCCGGAAAAAGGAAGGCGGAACATTAACAGCCCGTATTCCCCGCGCTTAATAATTAGCGTTTTGTTGCGGGCAAATTTGCCGGTTTCGGCCAAAGGATATCCCATCATTTCTAAAATTTTCTTGGCCGCTTTTTGCAAATTATGTTCCTTGGCCAATTCCCGCGCCTCGGAATCGTTTATCACGAATACGTCAGCTTGGCTTAAAACCTCCAGCAGTTCGGGCCGGTTTTTTTCTATCCAATAATTCATGGTGTCCAACCCGACCAGCTCGGTTTTTTTAATTTGCTTTAAAACTTGCAGTTGCAGGGCGGGATGAATGTTGCCCAAAAATACGTATTTTTTTTCGCGGTGGTGCGGTAAAAGTTCGGGTTGAAAATTTTGGAATACGTTAAGATGCGTAAACAAGGTCTCGCGGTTGTTTACGTCAAAGCCGTATCTGCCGCCCCAGCGGAAAGTTTGGCCTTTGGTTTTTTGCAGGCCGGAAAGGTCAATGCCTTTGCGCTTGAGCGCGTTATGGTGCTTGGCAGTAAAGTCGCTTCCGACCACAGCTACCAGCGAAGGTTTGGTAAAATTGGCGGCTGCCAGGGAAAAGTAAACGGCGCTGCCGCCCAAGGCGTTGTCAATTTTTCCAAAAGGCGTTTCCACAGTGTCAAAAGCCACTGACCCGACAATGAGTAGGGACATGAATTATGAATAATAATTTAAGGATAAAATTTTAAGACTGGCCTATAATATAATAGCAAAAAACTGCCGTTTTGTTATAATATCCTTATGGATAAGGTAAAAGCCGCAGGCATATACGCGGAAAAAGCCGGCAAAGTATTAATGGTCCAGGAAAAACACGAGCCTGCCAACGGGTTATGGTGCGTGCCTTTGGGGCATGTGGACAACTTGGAAAGTTTCCAGCAGGCCGCCATACGGGAAGGCAAGGAAGAAAGCGGTTACGATTTTGAATTGGAAGGTTTAGCGCGGGAGATGGTTATTTCGGGCCGGGAGTTTAAAGGCATGCCTGAAGATTTTGACAAGCAAATAGAAATTAAAATTTTTAAAGGCAAAGTTGCCGGCGGGCAATTAAGCTTTGACCCGTCCGACATGCTCAGCGCCGCCTGGATCCCAAAGGACGAAATAAAATTTCTCCCTTTGCGCGGCGACTGGCTGAAGCCGTTGTTTGACTAACCATAACTTATGTCTAATTTTTCCAATCAAGGAGAAAGGGGCCGGAACCCCGGTGTAAACCCTGACGAAGCCAAGGTCTTATGGGATGACCTGGTCAAGCATGCCTCTGCCGCAAAAAATCCGGAATGCCAGCCCCAAACCCCGATCCAGGAATTAAAGCGGAAAGAAAATGGCAGGGCTCTTGAATTAAGCGGGGCGCTGACTAATTCCGATTATGAAAAACTGGTTTTAGAGTTATGCAGCCTGCTGGAGGCGATGAATGGCAAAGGAATTCGCAAAGGCAAACCCATTGCGAACTTAGAAGGCAGGGAAGGGGTTGAACCGAAATTTGTTTTTGCCGAGCTGGCAGCGCGTTTAAAGGAAGTTGACCCAAAGAGGCTGGAAAAGTTATTTCCTTTGTCCGAAGAATTATATCATGCCCAACTTCTGCCTTATTTGGAAGACAGGCATTTTAAGAAAAATTTTGAGATTGCTTACCTAAAATTTGCCCACAACATACAAATCTTATTTCCAAAAGAGTTTGGCGAATTCAAGGAAAGCCATGAGATATTGGATGAGCGCATTTTAAAAAGAATTAGGAAATCTTTATCATATTTGGAAAAAGAAGGGGATTGGGAATTATTTTTGGATTTGTATTATACCGTTGCCTGCCTGGATTTTGGAAAGATAAAAGAAATTTATCCCATACCGGCGGAAAGATGGGAAAAAATTGTCCAAGCCGTCAGTTCTGACAGCTTTATGTTATCCAGGGCAGGAAACATGGCCATAATCCAAATGCTGTCTCCTTATAAGCAACGCGTTACGGAAACGGAATGGAAAAACATTATGCTTCATGCCAAGGAAGTTTGCCGAGGCAGAGAAGGCGTAGGCGTAAAAATATTTTTAAAATATGCCAATACGCTAAAATATTTGGAAATTTCCCCGTAATGGAATGTGGACAAGCATAGAAACAAGGACAGAATTTAGAATTGTTTTGCCATTTGACAAAAACGGCCTTGGGGAATATTATTTGGCTATGAGCGCAATGTATGCGGTAAAAATAATGATGGAAATGTTAATGCCTCCCATAATGGGCTGATTTTGCATATAATTTTGCAAACAGCCCTCCCGGGCTGTTTTTTGTTTTTTTCGCAACAATGCCGCTTAGGCATTCATGCAGGAACGAACGCTATCCGCCCGTATTATACCGGAAGACGTTAGTTTTTATAGGTATAGCGTGCTACGTCGTTCGCGAACAACGTAGCGTGCCGATTTATCGGCCCCATAAATGGAGAAGCTGCAAGTATGCACAATTATTTAAGACTTCCGGTTGGGTGATGACGCACATCTGGGACAATCTTGCTTAAGTTTGGTTGATGATGATTATTATCCGGCAATCTAAAGACCGCTTATCCCAGATGTGCGTCATCATCACCTTTATCACGGAAAGGGCGTCTTCACCTTCTTTGATTGCAAATTTTAACAACTTACTTGGTTTTCGGCTGGTGCTCGCAACTTTTCGCGGTTAGATAGTAAAGTTGTGCGCGGCATCGGAAACTAACAGGGGGATACTATGACCGTAGGAAAAACATTTTACAATCAAAGATGTGAGCACTGCGGTGCTCAAGATCAGATGTTTACACACGATTCTACGCCGGCTCAAGGACAGGCCAAGGTGGAATGCCAGAATTGCGGACATCGGCAAGCTGCGGTATTGAGTCCGCCAGCGCAAAAAGCGACCGCATGAACGGTGTTGGCCTCCGGGAGCGCGCAAAGCAAGACTTGCTGCGTGCGCTCCCGGAATTTTTTATTTATCAATTTGAACATTTCTCTCATGCTATATAGCATGAGAGAAATGTCGGAATTGCCAAGGGAAGTTGGGAAAAGCCGTAGTTAGCCCATTTATGGGCTGTTTTTTTCGGACATTCAATAGCTCCTATTGATCTCCGCAAAATCAGTTGAACAAATTTGGGCTTACTGATAACAAAAATTATTCAAGATAATATGCGGGCCTCAATAGGTATCTAACGTCGGAGCTGATTACAATCGGAAATTATTATGCCGGCCGTTATATATTCCCAATGATAAGATAGTGAGCGTTGAGGCAACGGCCGGCTTATGTTAAGATTAAGCCATGAACAAGAACCCCTGGAAAACCATAAAACCGAAAACCGTTTTTAAGAACAAGTGGATTTCCGTAAGCGAAGACCGGGTTATTAAGCCAAACGGGGAAAAAGGGACTTATACGGTCGTGCATACGCACCCGTCGGTTTTTATTGTGGCGGTAAATCCAAGGGATCAAATTTACTTAATCCGCCAGTGGCGGTATCCGACCGGCGTGAATTCCTGGGAACTTCCCGGCGGCAGCACGGACGGCAAAAACCCGCTGGCTGCGGCAAAAAAAGAATTGTGGGAAGAAACCAACTTAAAGGCGAAAAAATGGAAGAAGCTGGGCACTTTCCAAAATTTAAACGGGCTTTCCAGCGAAATTTCCCACGCGTTTTTAGCCGCGGACACATATCCCGCCCAACATCCCAAAGAATCGGACGACCACATCCATACCGTAAGACCGATTGAAAAAAACAAAATATTTGATATGATAAAAGCAGGCGGCATTACGGACAGCCAGACCATTAGTTCGCTGTTTTTGGCAAAATTAAAAATGGGATGGAAAAAATAATATGGGACAAGAAGAAAAGTTATTTACTCGCACGGAAACGCCGGAAACGGTAAATTTTCCAAAAAAAGTCCTGTGGCTTTTGCCTACCAAAATAGGCGGGGAAGAAGAAGCGGAGGCAAACTTTAAAAAAGAGGTTGGACTGGCATACAAAAATCTCACCGCGGACGAAGTGGAAAATTTAGCATTGGGTTTCCGTGAAATTTTTATAAACGCCTTATACCACGGAAATTTGGGCGTGAGCCGCACGCAGGCCGAGACTTTAGACGAAGCGGCTGGTAAAAGTCTGGAAAAGGAAAAATCTAACAAGATTTTAAAAGTAGAGCTGGTAATGGAAAAAGGCAAGTTAACGGTTGCAATTACGGACCAGGGAAAGGGTTTTAATCCCAAGGACATACCCGACCCTACCGCTGCGGAAAACTTGCTAAAATCAAGCGGCAGGGGGTTGCTTACAGCCCGCGGATATTACGACCAGGTGGAGATTGCTAATACAGGAAAAGGGACGCGAGCGGTGTTGGTAAAAAATTTGGAGAAAAAATAAAATCCGCGCCTTGTTAAGGCGCGGTTTTTAAAATATTTGCGTAATGAAGGGCGCCTTCAGAAATATTTCGGAATAGACAAATCAAAAGTATAATATGTTGGCCAACATACCCAATCTTAAGGCCGGAAATGTTGAAAAGATGTTGTCGTATATGTTTCTTATGGAGATTTCCAAGGTAGGGTTTAATCTTCAATTTTTTCCCGATCATTTTGTTTGGGATTGCGCGTGTCCCAGAAAGGTTTTTCCCGAGAAGGTGGCAAATCTTCAGCGCCGCCCCTTTCATTTTGATTAACATCAAAGGGGTCTAAAATTTCGTCAAATTTTTCACCTTCTTTTCGTGACATAATATAAGGTTGGCTGTTGTCAGTCACCGCCTTACCCCATGCTGTGCCGCAAAATTGCGGATTGCTCTATGTAGGGAGTCAGGTTTTTGTTGCCGGATAAATTTTGGTGGATGCGCGCGGAAAGGATGTTATGCTCCAGCTCGTCAAACGTTTGCGGCCCTAGGGGTTTGCCCAAATAATTTTCTATTTCTTCCACGTCCTTAAGCGCGCCTTTGAAGGCAGCGGACTTTTGCGCCAGTTCAATTAGCCCTTGGCGGTAAAGGAAGCGCCCGGCTTTGCATAAATCTTTTTTCAAACTTACGTAATATTTTTCCGCCAAATGTATTTTGCCGTATTTTTTCGCGTAAGCAATGCCGCGGCCGGTGCCGATTAATTCCGGTGGAACGCCCAAGGAATACAGCGCCGCGGTAAAGCTAATGGCCCTGGGCAGCTTAACCTTGCCAATGCCGCGCGAATACCCGAACAGGCCAATGTGCTGCACGCGCTCGCGCCGTTTGGGCAAAAAGCCGGCTACCCGGTTAATTATTGGCGCCAGCTTTTCTATGGTCTCCTGGTAAGGCTTTTCAAAATGCTTAATTATGTCCGCCAGCTCTTTTTCTTCTTCCTTGGATACGTTTTGCGCCTGTCCTTTGGGCAAGTTCAGCTCCAAAAGCTTAATGGCTTTTTTAACCTGGGGCAAAGGGAAGTCGTACCGGAAGGCGCTTTGCACAATGGCCGTGCGGATGCCCTGGTATTCGGCAATAAAATCTTGCGGGCAGAGCGGGTTCAGGCTGCCGCGAAAAGGCAAAGTTCCTACGCCCACCACCGGATAAAGTTTAATGTTATGTTTTTTTTCAAAATCTTTGTAATGGGACAGGGCAATCTTAATTGCCAGGATGGTCGGGACTATGCCGGAATTTAAAGCGGGGTCGCTCCTGGCCACATAAGGGCGGATGTATTCCGGCGTAAACCCGAACTTCTTTTTGTGCAGGTTAAGGTATTTTTCCAAAATTTTGTCGGACCTGATAATGGTGTCTACCGACTCAAACAGCGGGATAATTTGGATGTGGCTTAATATTTCTTTTTCAAATTTATTTAAAGGGTGTTTCAAGCCGGCAATTTCGCGGAACGCTTCCTGGATGTCTATCATTTCTTCCGCGCTTTCCGTCATGGGTAAAATAACTTCAAACAAGGGCGGGGAATGCAAACCGACCTGTTTGGCCAAACCGGCCGCGCTTAGTATGCCCATAAGCGCGCGCGACATTCGGAATTCGGTTTCCACTTTGGGGTTGGGCAGGCGGAAAGTTAAAAATTTTTCCTTGCCAATGGGCCGCTTTTTAAAGTACTGGTATTGTTCGCCCAGCAAACGCTCCAAAACCGCTTCGTCCACCAGCTTGCCTTCCCAGTCCCATTTGTATTCGCTTATCCCCAGGTCGGAAAAGCATAAAAAACATTCCCTGGCTTCGGCCACCGCCGGGATAAAGCTTTCTGTATGCCAATAAGGCTTGCCCGCATGGTCCGGATGCTGCGTGGCCATAGTGGCAGGAATTTTTCTGGTTGTAGTTTTTTTCATATTTATTGCCTGGCAATGATATTCTCCCATACCTTAAATTCCTTGTCAAAAGCCATAAAATAGCTATTGACTAATATGTTTTTTTGCTTAAACTATTTATGTAGTTTAGTTTTAAAATCAAGGAGGGTAAATTAATGCCGAAATTGCGGCATTGCTTTGTTGGATCGCCTATTTTTTCGGGCATGCCAGTTCGGTCAAATTGCCATGTGATCGACCTGACTACCCGAGAAGACCGGGAAGCGGCTCAAGAACTCGGTTTGATGGGAAAAGTGGGCAGGAACCTGTTTGACGAGTCGGAAGCGCGCTTCGTCCATAACAGCATCAACAAACGCGCAAACGAAATCAGGGACCGGCATTAATCGTCGGGCTGGTTCTAAGGAGTAATCGTGTTGTCGAATCATATCGCCGCTTTGCCCTAATAAGGCAAAGCGGCACGTTTTATTTTAATTGAATTTTAAGCGAGGTCTTGTTATTTTTTACCAGAAGAGATCTCTCAAGCAAAAATGGATGATAGTTGAAAATTTGTTAAAAAAAATGTATGATTATATCAAGGTAAAATTGCGCGGAATTAGTATAATGGCAGTACGAGACCTTCCCAAGGTTTAGGCACGGGTTCGATTCCCGTATTCCGCTCCAGACTTTGCCAAGTCTTCGTTTGGCTTACGCCAATAGAAGACTTATTGAAGTCAGGATTGACGCCAAGTAAAAACCAATAGGTGAAGCCCGCACGCCTTAGCTTTAGCGAAGGCGGGCGGATTAGCGCAAGGCTTCATCTTACGCCAGAAGCAGGTTTCGCGGAATTTGACAGGGCTTAAATTAGGAAATTAATAAACTGCAATTAACAAAAAAATAAAAAAGTATATTATATAGCTATAAATTTAAGCTTAATTATCAATTTAAAATCCTTGAACATTATTTACGGAAACTAAAAAATATATGCCCGAAAACGAATCACTTGAAAATTTTTTAAAGATGGCTAAGCAGAGGGAAGCGGAAGCCGCTAACCGTCCCATAGAAGAAGCGCGGCAAAAAACACAGACAATTATTAAAAAGATAGAACAAAGCGCGCCGGAGCACGCGCGCTTAATGTCCGAGGACGAATCCGCAACCAATATAGTTAAAGGCATGGGCAAAGAAGTTGTATCCGCCGAAAATCAGTTAAAATCTATCCAAGCCGAACGGGCAGCTTTGGATACCGACCCTAAGTATGAACCTTTAAGAAAGCATCCCGACCTGTTGGCGCAGGCGCTTGCCAGTTTCCAGGAGCGCGAGCAGGCAATTCGCGAAGGGTTGGGGCAAAAGCAGGAAGCGCTAGCGGAAGCAAAAACCAAACAAGCGGAAATTCGCGGGCAAGCGCAGGCAGTAGCCGCGGAGGCCCGCCAATATTTAGGAGAAAAAGAAGTCCCGCAAAAGAGACTTGATAAAGTATGGGAATATGTGGAGCACGAAAGAGAACTTGACCAAAGGGTCTCCCATTGGGATCCGCCGCGCGGCATTGGAAGCCATGAAGCGGATGAATATATTTATAACATCATCCAGCGGGAAAACAAAGGAGAAATGCAAATCCTCTTGGACGGAAAGGAAGACAACCAGTATTGGCGAGCTTTGTTTGGTAAATCATTAGACGGCGGATATTTTGATGAACCTGTTATACAGCCAAAACTGTATAATAATTTTGCCGTTGGCGTAGCGGACAAAATTAACCGAGCAATCAGCGAGAAAAAATTTTACGGGCGCGGTTATGGGCCGGAACAGCCTTTAACCGATGAGCAAGTAGAGGCCATAAAAAACGGCAAAGTGTCCGTAACCTATAAAGGCAAAACCATATCCGTTTGGGAAGCCGGCAAGCCGGCTCCGCTTATGGCCGAACAAAAACCGGCAATTTTCGCGGAACTCACCCAAAATGAACAGGCAATTGCGGAAGCGGCCGTTAAAGATCCGCAAAAGACCAAGGAAAGCCTGCTTAAAGAGTTAAAAATGAGCGAATATTCCCCGGAAGCCGACGAATATTTCAGGGGTCAAGCGGCACTGGAGGATGCCGAATTCAACAAACGCAAACTTGAGGAAAAACTTCCGGATCTGGAAGCCAATATGCGGCAGTTGGCGGAACAGGAAGCCGCAAAGCAGGTCGAAATTACTGTTTTGGAAAAACTAAAAAAAGAGGTTAGCGAATACCCTGGTTTGGCAAATCTGGCGCTAAACTTGAAAAACCAAGAAAAAAATTTATCAGATTACACCATACCCGCGTATCAATCCAATGTTGAGAGGGCAAAACAGAGGCGCGAAGTTTTGCCAAAAAGAGCTAAAATTTTAGGTGGCGGTCCGAAAGATATAACCGCTGACGCCGACGCTGCTGTACGTATTGCGGAAGCAGAAGAACAGCTCCGGTCGGCCAATCAACAGTTAAGCGAAACCAAATATCAACTTGAAATTGCCGAAGAACAATTAGCAACCAAAAAAGAAGCCGTTCTAAAACTGGACGCCGGAGCCATTGACACCAACGGAAGGCTGGTTCTTGACGAATATCAAGCTGGCAATAAAGTTACGATAGCCCAGAACGAACTAAAAAAGATTCAACTTGCGAAAGAACGGACGCAAAAAGTAAGGGAACAGTGGGAAAAGGGCAAATTTTTGAATCTTTCATCACAAGAAGCTCAAATGGTAGTCCCCGAAACTGGCGGGTCTATGCTGGACCAAATGGCGAGCACCGTTGCTTCCCGAATGGAAAACCGTTTCGGTCCATACAGCAATTGGGATAAGTTACCCGAAACAACTTGGGATATTAAAAGAGGGGAGCTGTTCATAGAGGATTATCATTTTGGTGAACCTATTCTCGGTCGCGCGGATTGGGATTGGGGTAAACTGGCCAAAAGCGAACAGCTACAGTCTCTTTTTGCGGAAAAAATCAGGCAACAGCTAGCCAAAAAATTTGGTAAAGAAGTTGGTGAAGTAAAAATTAGAATGGCATAATTAAATTATGGTAGATTCATTTGACCAAAATTTAGCCGCGGAGCGGCACTATGAAATTATTCGGGAAGTGGAAAGGATCCGGGACGGGCTGTCCGCGGATGTTATTAATTATTACCATAAAGATCCGGCAACGGAAGAGGAAGAAAAATCCCAGCATGAAGGCATGAGAAAATACCTGAAAATTGCTTCCGAGCGCATAAACGACCTGCTGAATGGCAAGCTGTATTAAATTTGACGATAAAAATTGTACTCAAATAATGCAGCCTTGTGATTACATGGACCACAAAGAAGCCGCCAATATTTTAATTAAGCTGGCAGAAAAGGAATCGCTTATTCCGCAAGAAAAGCAGGCGGTTCTTATTGCCGTTGGCGTGCTTTCCTGGACCTCTTTGGCCCAGAACAGGGTAAGAGAGATGAGGAAGAAAGGGAAAAGAACGGCTAAAGGCCGGCTCCGGGGTTAGTTATGTATAATAAAATGCCCAAAACAGATTTAAAACAAATTTTATCCTTCCTACACGAAGCCGAAAAGTTAAAATCGGTACTGCGGCACAGTTGGTTATCGTCGGGACGCAGGGAAAGCACGGCTGAACATACCTGGCGCATGGCTTTAATGGCTATGCTGGTGCATCCGTATTTAAAACGGAAACCGGATCTGTTTAAAACTTTAAAGATAATCTTGGTTCATGACTTGGTGGAGGTTTACGCCGGAGACAGCGTGGCCTGGAAAAAAGACCGTTCACAAAAAGATAACCTGGAAAAACAAGCGATAATAAAATTGGAAAAACTACTGCCGGGAAAGCAGGGGAGTGGTGTCCGAAAGCTATGGCAGGAATACCAAACTTACAAAACTCGGGAAGCAAAATTTGCCAAAGCTTTGGACCGGTTAGAAGTAAAAATCCAACATCAGGAATGTGATTTTAAGTTTATTAAGAAATCGGAAATAAAGTTTAATTTAATCCATGGCCTAAAGAATTGCGAGCATGATCCTTTCTTGCGGGAATTCTGGCAATTGCTTAAACAAAATTATATTAAGCAATATAAAGCAAATAAAGTTGACCCGAAACTTTATCAATAAATTAAAAGTCAAATACTTCCATATTAAAATGTGGCAAATACTATCATACACAGTAGTATGATAGTAAACGCACGAGTGGATAACTATGGCAAATTTTATTTTAATGATTTTAGCAGGAGCTTTTAATGGAGTGGGAGATTTCTTTTCCAAGCTGACTGCGGAAAAAATTTCCCCGTATTTGGCCGCGATGCTTTTAAGCTTGTTTTCGGCCATTACCATTGCTGTTTATCTTTTCCTGATTAAAGGCCCTTCGGGCAACATGAGCATGACGCGGCAGGGATTTTTGTTTGCCGTTTTGGGCGGCGTGGCCATTGGCATCAGTTCTATTTTCTTTTTCGTGATGTTCAGCAAGGGCGTAAACCTGTCCCTGGCCCAGCCAATTGTAAAATCTACTCTGGTGATTGTGGCCGTGCTGCTGGGGGTTATTGCTCTAAGGGAAAAGATGACCGTAAACCAAATAATCGGCCTGGCTTTGTCGCTTGTTGGAATTTATTTTTTAACGAAATAAAAGGGATAAATTTAACGGCTCAACGCGTTGAGCCGTTATAACAGTGAAACAAGAGCCACCCTTGGCTGCCAAGGGTGGCTCTTGTTGGGCATGGAAATTGCCTTTACGCCATTGCGGGCATGGAAGGGGTAAGCGGCCTTAACCTTTAGGCGCGTTGCAAAACTCGCGTTGCAAAACTTTTAATGGCAAGTTGGCCTGTTTTATGGTATAATTGTGTTATAGACAATTTTCAAAAAATATGAAAAAGCTTAAATTTGCAATATTAGGTTTAGCTTCTGGTTTGGTTTGTGGAATTTTAGCAATAAAACTGCCATTACATAAAAGTTTTTTTATTATATTTTGGCCAGGTATTATTTTTGGCATGGCTTTAAGTTATTTGTTTTGGAAATCGTTACATTGGAGAGCGGTCCTTGCGCTGGTAGGCTCTATGGCTGGATGGGTAGCTGCCGGTTTTATTGCTGTAATTACGACCGATAGCACACCGGTCCAGTCTTTGTTTGCAGCCAGCCTGGCGGGTACTGTTATTTTAATTTTAGGGATTAGAGCTGCAGGCCTAAAATTTAAAATAGAATGTTTATTAATTGCAACCGTGTCAGTGCTAACCGCAATTCTCCAACCGGTCAAAGTATATAATATAACTAACAATGGATTGCTGCATTATGAACCAAACTATTTGCTTCTTTTTTCAATTTGGCAAACGGCAGTTTTATATTTCATTGGCCGGTGGTGGGACAAATCACAAAAGGAATTAAATCTTAAATGACAACTTAAAATCGTGATAAATAATAAAAAACTCTCCTTAGAACCCTACAAAGGCACGCGGGATTTTTATCCCGAGGACCAGTTTGTCCAGAATTACATTTTTTCCGTATGGCGGAAAGTTGCGGAAAGTTTCGGATACTTGGAATACGGCGCATCCATTTTGGAAGAGACCGACTTGTATCGCGCCAAGACCGGGGAAGAAATTGTCAACGAACAGACTTATAGCTTTACGGACCGCGGCGGCAGGGACGTGACTATCCGGCCGGAAATGACGCCGACCATTGCCCGGATGGTGGCGCAAAAACGCAAAGAGCTGGTTTTTCCCTTGCGCTGGTATTCCATTCCCAACCTGTTCCGCTACGAGCGCCCGCAGCGCGGCCGCTTGCGCGAGCACTGGCAGTTGAACGTGGACTTGTTCGGCGCGGATTCCGCGGAAGCGGACGCGGAAATTATCAATGTTGCGCATAGCATTATGAAAGCCTTTGGCGCGAGCGGTGAAAGTTTTGAAATCCGCGTCAACAACCGCCGGCTCACTGACCATCTGCTTAAAGAACATCTAAAACTAGATAAAGATGAGGCGCATAAAGCGTCCAAACTAATTGACCGCATGCACAAAATGAAGGACACGGAATTTACCGCTGCCATGACTTCGCTGATAGCAGGCAAAACGAAAATGTTAATGGACATTTTATACGTAAAAAGCCTGGATGAATTGGGAAAGAAAATTCCGGACAGCCAAGGCGCAAAGGAGTTGGATGAATTGATGTTAAAATTGGAAGCGCTGGGGATAAAAAATACGGTTTACGACCCTGCGTTAATGCGGGGGTTTGACTACTACACCGGCAATGTCTTTGAAATTTACGACACCAGCCCGGCCAACAACCGCGCGCTGTTCGGGGGCGGCCGCTACGACGACCTGGTCGGCATTTTTGGCGTGGAAAAAGTGCCGGGCGTGGGTTTTGGCATGGGCGACGTTACAATGCGCGATTTCCTGGAAACGCATGGCCTTTTGCCAACGCCTCAACCCACGGTTGAGGCGTTCGTTGGGCATTTGGAAGGGTATATAGGCGAGGCCAGTAAGCTGGCCGCGGAACTGCGCGGGCAAGGGGTAAACACGGCTGTGGATTTTACGGACAGAAAAGTCTCCGCCCAGGTTAAGGCGGCGGACAAGCAAAACATCCCGTTCGTGGTTGTGGTAGGGGAGGAAGAAATAAAGTCCGGGCAGTTTAAGGTAAAGGACCTAAAAAATTCCAAAGAGCAAACCGTCTCCCGCGCCGGCATTACAAATTTTATTAAGAAATTAAAATAGCGCATTTCTCCCATGCTACATTGCATGGGAGAAATGTTGGAAATGGGGTTATGGAAAATTTAAGCAAGCTGTTTAAATTAATGGAACTAACGCGGGCGCAGCCGCAATACGGATACGCATTGGCCGGTATCCGTAAGCAAGACTTAAGTGATTTGGCCCAGCACCATTATCTTGTTTCATTTATGGCATGGCAGCTTGCCAGAGGGGCTGCCCAAGCGGGAATCAAAGTAGATATATTAAAGGTTTTGGAGCTTTCTTTATTGCATGACTTGGGTGAGCTGTTGGGCGGTGATATCTCCATGCCATATGCCAGGATTAATCCGAAAGCCAGAAAGCTAGCCAAAGCTTTTGAGGCGGAAAACCAAAGGTTTTTAGCGAAGTTTTTTCCTAAAAAAGATCAGGGATATTATAGGGCATTAGTGAAAGAAGTAATGGATACTAAATTAAGCGAAGGATTCATAGTGAAAGTGGCGGATATTATAGAGGCTGTCCATTATAGATTATTCATGAAAAAGCTGGAAGGCAGGACTTGGATTTTAATGTTAAAGTCATAAAAAGGAAAATTGAAAAAATGAAAGATAAACAATTAAAAGACTATTTATTGAAATTTGTTGCTGTGTGGTCAAAAGATTTTTTATCTGAAAGAAGCACAAGCAATATGATAGTGGATCTAGGATAAAATTATGGAATTGCAAGTCGGCGTAAAAATTTTATTGAAAAATTCGGAGGGGAAATATTTGCTGGCGCGGCGGAATCCAAAAAAATATCCGTAGGTGGGGCCAAAGTGGGACATTATAGGCGGCAGGATAAACCCCGGTTCGAGTTTAGTGGAAAATTTAAAAAGGGAAATTAAGGAAGAAGTTAACCTTAACTATTCCGGGGAGCCTAAGCTTGTTGCCGCCCAGGATATTTTGCGCGTACCCGGCAGGCATGTGGTCAGGCTGACCTTTGCCGGGGAGCTTGACGGCAACCCGCAAATTGATGGCGATCACTTGGAAAGCAAGTGGTTTACCGGCGGCGAGATAAGTAGTATGGAAGAAAAGGTTTTGGATAGTTATTTCAAAGAATTGATAGAAAAGAAAATAATTAATTTTGAACAATAAGTAAAATACTTCAATACAACATAGTATTGAAGTATTTTACGAGTAGGAATTTTTAATGGGACTTGCCGGGAAAATTATTATTGCCCATCGCGGGGCGAGCAGGATGGCGCATGAGAATACTTTGGACGCTTTTCGGAAAGCTATTGCCGTGGGGGCCGACGCTGTGGAGCTGGATGTAAGGAAGACCAGGGACAACACCCTGGTTGTTTTTCATAATTCTAAGATAGCGGGCAGGAGCATTGGCAAGCTATCGTTCGCGGAATTGAACGCCATCTCCAAGGCCCAAGGCTTTGCGGTGCCGACTTTGGACCAGGTTCTGGAGCTGGTTGCCGGAAAAGTTTTTACGCAGATAGAATTGAAAGAAAAATATTACGAAACCGACGTTATAAAAACAGCCTTGGCGTTCCTGAAACCGGAAAATTTTGCCGCCATTTCCTTTAATGCGGATTCTTTGCAAAGAATAAAAAAAACGCATTCTAAAATTACCACGGGATTAATTTTAGGATCCGGATTAAAACGATTGTTTCAGCGCATATATTTTTATCTATTTACAAACAAAATTTTGTCCTATGCGAATTTTGTCGCTTTGGATTTCAGGCTGTATGAAAAAGGTTTTGCAAAGTATATTCCGGCAAATGTGCCGTTAACGCTTTGGACAGTGGATAGCGCAGGCGATGTCCAAAAATTTTTGCAAGACAGCCGCGTAAGCGGCATAGCCACCAACGTGCCGGAAAAGGCGATAGGTATAAAATTTAGATAAAATGTATACTTTGGTGTAATTTGCGTGAAGGCTAACGAAAAAATCTACAGATTGCCATAAATTGTATTGTTTTATAGCTGCGCGGCCGCGCAGCTATAAAACAATGGAAATAGTGGTTTATAATGATGTGTTTGAAAGGAATGTTTTAAAATAATCCGTTTTTTTGCTAAAATAATGACAGTATGGAAACCATAATAAAAATCCGCAACTTCATTATTGGCTTTGTTTACAGGGCTTTCCTAAAGCCGATATTTTTTATGCAAGATCCCGAAACCGTGCACGACCGTATAACGGCATTAGGAAATTTTTTCGGCAGGGACGCGGTTGGCCGCATACTGGTTAAAACGCTTTTTAATTATCAGAATCCGATTTTAAGTCAAACAATTGCCGGCATAAACTTTAAAAATCCCCTCGGTTTGGCCGCCGGGTTCGACAAGGAAGCGCTGCTCACGGAAATACTTCCCGCCGTGGGTTTCGGGTTTGAGGAGATTGGATCCATTACCGGAAGGCCCTGCGCGGGCAACCCCAAGCCCCGGCTGTGGCGGCTTAAATCGTCCAACAGTTTGGTGGTGTATTACGGGTTAAAAAATGGCGGATGCGAAAAAATTGTTGAAAGATTGAAAGATTTAAAATTGAAAATTCCAACGGGCGTGAGCATTGCCAAAACCAACAGCCCGGAAACCGTGAGCGAAGAAAGCGGTATAGCGGATTACGTTAAAGCGTAC
>JAMDAY010000026.1 GCA_023484515.1 Patescibacteria group bacterium | reverse complement strand
CGTTGATCGGGCAGTCAGAGAACTTAATCACCGTCCCAGAAAACGCTTAAACTACCTTACCCCTTACGAGGTCTTTGTTAAGGGCCTTAAGCCCTAAGGGCGGTTGCACTTCAAGCTAGAATGTAGGTTTTTTCTGCAATTTTTATCTCAGAAAACCAAGCTAATAAAAATTGCAGAAAAAATTAAGTATAAAAGAAGGTCGAGATTCTGGTATATCTGTGTTGTTGGCTAAAAGCTGTCATAAAATCAGTGGGACGCCCTTCGGGCGTCCCACATCTTGGCTTTGAAAAAGCCGTTGAGTTCTATTTTGGTGCTGTAATTATACACTTTGCGCGAACCTTTTTCGAACGGAAATTGAATGAATGAATCAGCCCCGCCACCGCTCGCTCCGCTCGCGTGTCCCACAGAAAAATGTTCTCCGCTAATTTCTTTTTGCGCGCGCCGGATTTTTTCTTCTAAAAGGAAGAGAACATTTTTCTGTGGGTCTCTGCCCTCAATTCTTCGGGCAGGTGGCGGGGCTTCAATACGGACTCGGCAAAGCGAAAATCTTTTTTTCTGGGGCAAAAGGATTTTTCGCTTTGCCTCGGCTAATTTCCCGCCCGCAGGAGGGGTCTGGGGAGGAATGCGGGCGGGATTCCAAATTCGTTTTTCCGAAAAATTTGCGCCTAATCAATTTTAAACCAACCCTTCTTGATTTTTCTTTGGCATAGCCAAACAAAAACCTGTGCTTACCGCAATTATAAACAGTGAAGCTCCGACTATCCACACTGGCTTATCAATGATGTTTCCGTAAATGAAAAGTGGAACGCCAATGACAAAAGCGGTAAGCACTCCCCAAAATACTCCTCGTGCGTCCAATCTGCTCCAATATAAACTCAAGATAGTCGGCACAACCACACAAGCGGCAATAGTGTTAAAAATCCACCACAAATGTTTTAACCCAAAACCAGGAATATAATTAGCGGCGAGAGCTACCAATAATCCTAAAGCTGTTATCCAAAACATAGCTTTCCTTGAATTTTTTACTCCTCTATCATCAAGTCTCTCGCCAATAGTTTGTTCTTCTGAAGTAAGTTGCGTTCCTCGGTCTATTTTTTCTAGTATCTCCTTTTCTCTATCAGAATATTTGACAACATCAGTAACATACAACGAGCTTGTTGCCACTACGCCGGAATCAAGTGTTGAATACAGAGCACTCAAAAGCATAATAACGAATAATCCCATAGCCCAAAGTGGCAACAAGTGACTTACGGCGGCTACGCCGATCAGCGAAATATCAACCCCAGCTGGCAAAGTAATTCCTAAAGCACTATTGGCCGCTAAAAATCCTAAGCTCGACAATGCAACAGGAACAATACCAAACATTATTGCACCAAAAACGAAAGATTTAACAAGGTTATCTTTTTTGATAGCAAACGCTCTTTGCCAATATTGTTGGTCTGATATCGCGCCAGAAATCAAACCAATGGCGGTAACGATACCGAAAGAAAATGCAACTCCTGGGTCAAATATATTTCTAAATTGTCCCGTTACTCCACCCAAACCGAGATTTACTGCTGACCAACCGCCTGCGGCGGAAATAGCCCAAGGAACGACCACTACTACACCGACAACAATAGAAATAAATTGAATAAAGTCCGTAACGAATGAGGATTCTAGTCCAGAGATAAAAGCGTAAATTAAAACTGTCGCCGCCATAATTAACATAGCGGTTATAAATGGAATACCAGTTAGAAAAGACACAAGGTGTCCGCCTGCAAATAATTGAACAGTTACCGCCATAAGCTGATAGAAAAAATATGGGAATAGATACATTTTGTGAACTTTTTCACTTTGCAGGCGGTGTTTTATGTATTGAGGAAGTGTGTACCCAAATGGCATTTTTTCTCGGATTTTTGGCGCGAGCCAAATATAAATCAGAAGTGCAATAATATTTGGAAATGTGAACCAAAAAATTCCGGGCAATCCTTGTTGGTACGCAGATTGTACAGAAACAAATAATGCCGGTGCCCAAATCCAAGACGCGGCGATACTCGCCGCTCCAAGCCACCATTTCACATTTCTTTCTGCGACCAAAAATCCTTGAATTGAACGATACCTTTTCCAACGAGCAAAAAAGTAAGTAACCAAAATCATAATCAAGCCGTAAACGGCAAGGAGTAGATAACCTTGCGAAGCAGTGAGCGTTAAAAGTTTGTCCATATAATATTAAAGTTAATTATAATCTAATTTATTAAATCATCAACGCTCACACCAAGGGCTTTCGCAACCTTTTTGAGAGAGTTTAATGTCGGGTTTTGATTTTCTCCCGATTCCATTTTAATAAGTGTATTATTGGCGACATCGGCCAACCTCGCCAATTTCTCTTGCGAAAGCCTTTTTGCTTCGCGTAGTTTCTTTATGTTATTTGCTAAATTTTGGTTGTTTGACATATAATCAATAAAAGATTAACATTATATTGGAGTATCCACTTTACTGTTGATATTATGATGTTACACCAAAATTTTAGCAAAATCAAATTATGGATTTATTTTATGGGCGCAAATTTTTCGGAAAAACGAATTTGGAATCCCGCCCGCATTCCTCCCCAGACCCCTCCTGCGGGCGGGAAATTAGCCGAGGCAAAGCGAAAAATCCTTTTGCCCCAGAAAAAAAGATTTTCGCTTTGCCGAGTCCGTATTGAAGCCCCGCCACCTGCCCGAAGAATTGAGGGCAGAGACCCACAGAAAAATGTTCTCTTCCTTTTAGAAGAAAAAATCCGGCGCGCGCAAAAAGAAATTAGCGGAGAACATTTTTCTGTGGGACACGCGAGCGGAGCGAGCGGTGGCGGGGCTGATTCATTCATTCAATTTCCGTTCGAAAAAGGTTCGCGCAAAGTGTATAATTACAGCACCAGTAGTAACTTTTTGAGAATCAACAGAATGGAGCGTTTTTTGCAAAGCAAAAAACGCACTTGTATTTTCGCCAAAGCCCTTTCCGCCTACGGCGGAAGCCGTGAAATCCCACAAATCCCCCCAGCGTATGGAAACAACTCAAACCAAAATTAAATGCGTTCTCTATGCTCGCAAGAGCACCGAGGAAGATGACCAGCAAATAATGTCCATTGAGGCACAACTTTTTGAATTACGCGAATATGCGAGCAGAGAACGCATTGAAATCGTAAAAATATTTACAGAAGCGAAAAGCGCAAAGAAGCCCGGGCGAGACCAATTCGCCAAAATGATTGCGTATATTGAGGCAAGTAGTGAACCGCTTGGTATTTTGGCATGGCACCCCGACCGTCTCGCCCGAAATTCTGTTGATGGCGGGAAAATTATCTACCTCATAGACATCAACAGAATTGCTTCTTTACGCTTTCCGCAGTTTTGGTTTGAGCCAACTCCGCAAGGGAAATTCATGTTGCAAGTGGCGTTCGGCCAATCCAAATACTATTCCGACAATCTCATTGAAAACATCAATCGCGGTATCCGCCAAAAACTCCGTAGAGGAGAGTGGCTCACGCTCGCTCCTTTTGGATATGTGAACAATTACAAAACTAAAAATATTGAACCCGACAAAGTAAAATCTCGTATTATCAAGCGAGCGTTTGAGGAATACGCCACCGGAACATATACCTTGAAATCTCTAGCGGATTTTTTGGCGGATCATGGCGTTGTTCAGAAAAAAGGAACGCCACTCGCCAAAGTTTCCGTTGTAAAAATGTTGACCAATAGAGCATACCTCGGTTTTATCAAACATCGCGGTGAATGGCACAACGGAAACTTTGAACCAATTCTTTCTCCGACACTGTTTGAAGCAGTGCAGAAGGTGCTCACTTCGCGCAAGAAGCCGAGAAAGTCCAAAATTGCGCTACCGTTCGCGTTTACAGGGTTTGCAAAGTGCGGCGAGTGCGGCTGTGCGATTACGGCGCAATATGCCACGAACCGATTTGGCACACGCTACACCTACTATCGTTGCACTAAGAAAAATGGAAAGTGCGCACAGCCATATACGCAAGAAAAAATCCTCGCCGCACAATTGCAAACTCTGCTTCAAACAGTGTCGCTTCCTTTTTCTGAAATTGAAAAAATGGACAAGCAGATTACTGCTTGGGAACAAGAGTCAATTTCAGAAAAAGGAAATGTTGCCCAAAATATAAAGTCAAAACTTTCCGAGACGAAGGAGAAAATGGATAAACTTGTTTCGATTTATCTTGACGGCGATATTGAGCGTGAGATTTATTTACAACGAAAAGATACTCTCCTTCGTCAGAAAGCGAAATTGGAGGAAAGTTTTAAGGATTTTGGGCAACAGAGAAAGAATTGGATCGAACCCTTGCGGAGTTTCGTTTTGTCCTTGAAAGAAGCGGCTGATTTAGAAAAAACTTCCAATTTTGTGGAATGGAAGAAGTTTTTTCAAAAAATCGGCTCTAACCCTGAAATCAAGGACAAAACGGTTTCCATACGCTGGGGGGATTTGTGGGATTTCACGGCTTCCGCCGTAGGCGGAAAGGGCTTTGGCGAAAATACAAGTGCGTTTTTTGCTTTGCAAAAAACGCTCCATTCTGTTGATTCTCAAAAAGTTACTACTGGTGCCCAGGAGAGGACTCGAACCTCCACGGGATTGCTCCCACACGCTCCTGAAGCGTGCGCGTATACCAATTCCGCCACCTGGGCTTGAAAACCAACTTATTTATTTTACCAGAATTTCATCTGATTGTGAACAGGGGGGGGGCTGTCTGCTGCGCCATTGCGACATCTGTGGACAGATTGCTTCGCCTTTAAGATAAAGCCCTTAAAGGCTTGCAATGACAAAAGATGATCAGAGGGGAGTATAATAGCGGGCCAGGGTAAGCTGTGCTATGAATTCTGTAGTTTTTTGTAGTGGATTTAAATTTGTAGTTCTGTAGTATTATTTCCACACCCGCCTTTCGTCCATGTACCAGTTAGGCAAATCGTAGAAGCGCTGGTTGGGTTCGTAAAAGTTTTGAAGGTTAATATTTTTTACGCGCTTGTCCACGGCATATACGTACATTGCCTGGTCCAGGAAAATTACAGGCGCTTGCTGGGTGATCAAATTATTAAATTCTTCGTATTTCTGTTTGCGGATATTATTGTCGGTAGTGGTCCGGGCTTCGGTAATAAGCCGGTCGGCATCGGCATTGGCAAACCCGGTCAGGTTAAAACCGGGGTCTTTTACCTGGCTGCTGTGCCAGAACAGGAAGGGGTCGGGGTCGGCGCCGAATTTTTGAGGAAACAGCAAAACGTCAAAGCTGCGGGAATGGATGGCCGCTTCCGCAGACTGGTTTGGCAGGACCGACAAGTTGACTTTAATATTTAATGCCCTCCATTGGTTGGCAACAATTTCCGCGGCTTGGGAGTTGGCCAGGGAATCGTTGGTGGTTATGGTTAGCTCTAAAACGGCATTTTTTTTGGCGCGCAGGCCGGTTTTGGAGTCAACTTTCCAGCCGGCATTGTCCAAAATTTGTTTAGCCTGTTCCGCATTGAAGGAATCCGGGGAAGATGAAGCGGCGCTTCCCGGCGGCAGCAAAGGGGAGGCGGGGAACAAGGCATTGTTTTTAAATACGCCGGTAATTACTTGTTGGCGGTTGGTTGCGGCCGCCAAGGCCTGCCGTACCGACAGGTCGGCCAGTATTGGATTGTTTAAGTTAAAGAAGATTACCTGGTATTGGGGTAAAGGAATGCTGAAAGTGCGGAAATCTTGCTGGTCTTTTTCCAGGTACAGGTTGCTGCCCGAAGGGGTGTAGCCGAATCCGCCTATTTCTTTGCTGTGCAGGGCATTGAGCAGTTCGTCTTCGGTGTCAAAAAATTTAAAAGCCAGGCTGTCAATTTTCGGCCTGCCGCCGTAATAGTTTCCGGAAGCATTCAGGGTAATTTGTTCAATTTTCCCGCTGGCTTGCTTTTTTATCTCTTTAATGGCATAAGGCCCGGTGCCAATAGCCTCCAAATTGTATTTGGAGAGCAGGAAATTTTGCGGTTCCACCGTTCCCCAGACGGATTTGGACATTATGGGCAAGGCCAGGTTTTGCAGGAAAGGCCCGGAAATATCTTTGGTAGTGAACTTAACGGAGTAATCCGAGAGTTTTTCCACGTCCGTGGATTGCCAGAGGGAGCTTAAGGGGCTTTTGTAGGCCGGGTCTTTTAAGGTTTGAATGGTAAATATTACGTCGTCCGCAGTGAAGCTCTTGCCGTTATGCCATTTGACGTTGGGTTTTAAATTTATGGTGTATTGTTTTTGGTCTTCGGAAATTTGGGGCATGCCTTCGGCCAGGTCCGGGACCAACTGGCCGTTGTCGTCATATTTGTAAAGCCCCGAATAAATTAGGCGGATCAAACTAAGATCGGTTTCGCTGTGCGCCAGAAGCGGATTTAGGTAAGTCGGCTGGCCGAACAGTCCTTCGGTATAAGTGCCGCCGTTAGCCGGAGCAATTAAGGTATGGGCGTAATAAAAGTTGGCTGACGAAACTGACAGGCTGACAAAGGCCACTCCCAGCAGGGACAGTATTGCCTTTTTTTCTTTTTTGCCCATTAAAGAAAAAACTTTCCTTAAGGAGGAAAGGTTGAAGTTTCTAAGCTGCCTGATCCCGGAAAAAATTTGCTTGCCGTAGGTTATGAAGTTTTGGGTTTTAACGTTCATCAGTAATCAAAAATAGCGCCGGAAAATATCCAAACAGCGCTATTGGAGAAGCAAGATGATGTTAATGGCCACGAATAAAATGCCGAAGACAATGGTGGCGTAGAACAGCCATTTTTCAAAACCGCGCCTGGTTTGCACCACGTTGCCCGCGCCGCCGAACACATTGGACAGCCCGGATGACTTGTTTTGCAGGGAAATAATGATAATTAAGATTACCATTACCGCAATATTGACGAATTTGAGCAAATTGGCCATAAGGTAAGGAAAAAATTTTTGTCTTGGTTATTATACTAGAATGAGGGGGCCGTGTCAATTAGACTGCAAACGGATAAACACGGATCAAGGCAGACAGATAAACACGGATTACGGATAAACCCTGTTCCAGCCGACTTGAAGATCTCCGGTTCAGGACACAGATTAAGGATCACAGGCATCAAGGACGGCAGGGACAAGGCTAAGGATGCGCCGGATAAAGCCATTGCCAAGCTGGTCATTGATGTCAAAGACGTAGGGACAGGTCTAGACCTGTCCCTACAAGGACAGGCGCGGAGCAAACAAAGGAAGTAGTTGCCCCATTCATTAAGCTGCTCATTCCGCATATTTTAATGTTACGCCGGAATACTTGGAAGTCTTGCCCTCTAAAGCAGGCAACAGACCTATAAAGAATGTAGGGGCAAGCTAAAGCTTGCCCGCAGTTCGGGCGCCCAAAGGGCAGCCCCTACAAAGGATAATTTGTAATTAAACCCTAAGCCTTGCCCCTATGGGAACGCCACAACACGTGTTGTGGCGTTCAGGAGGTGTTTGTTGGGCGATGACGCACATCTGGGATAAGCGGTTTTTAAATTGCCGGATAATAACCATCATCAACCAGACTTAAGGAAGATTGTCCCAGATGTGCGTCATCACTCAATAATCTGACTTTAGAAGGCTAATCCCGGAAGGATGCCTTCGCCCTATTGCGCGCAATAACAATTTATGTGGACAACCTTTTTGACTTCCGCAGAAATTAGGTCGCTTTATCAATAAGGCAGAAGGTTAAAACCCCGCGCTTGCGGGGTTTTAAAGTGATTGCTGGATTAATTGTGCCAAATGTTCGCCGACCACGGCGGCTAATTCGTCCAGGCTGGCCTGGCGGATGTTTTTAACGGTGCCGAATTTTTGCTTGAGGAGTTTTTTGGTCTTGGGGCCAATGCCGGGGATATCGTCTAGCGCGGACCTGACCGCCTGCTTTGATCTTAATTGGCGGTGATAAGTAATGCTAAAGCGGTGGGCTTCGTCGCGCAGGCGCTGAAGCAGTTGCAGGGCCGGGCTGGTTTCGGGCAGGACAATGGGATTGCTGCGGCCGGGCAGGAAAATTTCTTCTATCCTTTTAGCCAATCCTATAGTTTGATATTTGATATTTGATATTTGATATTTATCTAAGGCTTCCATTGCAGCAGAAAGCTGGCCTTTGCCGCCGTCAATAACGATGAGATCAGGGGCGGCCCAGAATGATTTATCTGCTGTAGGGGCAGCGCTTGCGCGTCCGTTATCAGTCGGGCGGCCAAGGCCGGCCCCTACAGGTAATCGTGATAATCGCCGTGCCAGCATTTCCCGCATCATGGCAAAATCATCCGGAGTAGATTTTGAACGTATCCTAAATTTGCGGTATTCGCTTTTGGCTGGCAAGCCGTTTTTAAAGACCACCATACTGCCTACGGCATTGCTGCCCTGGATGTTGGAAATGTCATAGCCTTCTATCCGTTCAGGAATTTTTTCCAAATGCAGCACCTCTTTTAATTCCGTTAGAGCCGCGTTTATCCGGTCACGGTGCTCGGCCGAATTTTTTAGCCAGTTTTTTAAATATTCGGCCGCGTTAGTCTGTCCCAGCCTGGCCAGTTCCGCGGGCTTGCCTTTTTGGGGAAAAATCACTCCGGTTTTTTTGTTGAACCTTGATCTTACAATATGGGCTATAAGTTCGGCATCTGTCGCCGGAATTTGGGTGTAGACCGTTTTGGGGGCGTTGCTGGTTTCCAAATAGTATTTTTCCAGGAAAGTTTGGATTATGTCTGCCTCGTAACTTTCCGCAGTTCGGGACGGATTACGCAATTCCGGATCGCTGTAGACAAAGTTTTCCCGGTCAAACAATTTTCCCTCGCGCACCTTAAACAGGTTTACGCAGGCATAGCCGGCTTCAAAAGCCAAAGAAACAATGTCCCAATCCACTTTTTTCGGCAAAATTACCGACTGCTTTTGCTCCAATATTTCCAGGGCATTGCACTGGTCGCGCAGGCGCGCGGCTTTTTCAAACTGCTGCCGCTTGGAAGCGGCTTTCATTTCCGCAGCCAGCTCTTTTTTGACTTTGGAAACGTTGCCGGCCAAAAAGTCCGCAATTTTGCCCAAATGTTTTTTATATTCGTCCAGGCTAATTTTTCCAATGCACACGCCCGGGCAGCGGTGCAAATAATAGTAAAAGCACGGGCGGCTGCCCACTTTTTGCGCCGAACAGTAGGGGAAAATCCTTCTCACCAAATTCAAGGTGTTGCGGATCTTGTAGGCGGCGGTGTAGGGGCCGAAGTAGCTTTTAGGTTTTAGCTTATAGGTTTTAGGGCCGTCTGCTTTCCTGACAATTTGGATCTGCGGAATTTCCGTGGAATAGTCTATTTTAATGAACGCGTAGTTTTTGTCGTCGCGCAGCATAATGTTGTAGCGCGGCAGATATTTTTTTATGAGCGTGCTTTCCAAAAACAGGCTTTCCAGCTCGTTGTTGACCACGGTGTAGTCAAAATCCGCGGCCTCTTTCAGCAGATAGGGGATTTGTTCCCGCTCGTCGCGGCCGGCCAAATACTGCCCTATTCTGGCCTTTAAGTTTTTGGCTTTGCCAACATAAAGCACCTCGCCGTTTTTTCCCTTAAATTGGTAAACGCCTGGCAGCTTGGGCACATCCTTGAGTTTTTCCTTAAGTTTGTCCATTTTAAAATTGCCAAAAATTGCCTAAAGAAATCCTATGGTGCAATTTTTAGGCAATTTTAATTATAACCCATTACTTGACGGGAAGTCTATGTTTTTATTGACAAGATTGCCGTTAGGAATAAAATACCTTTATTGCGCAAGGCGTAAAATATATTATGGAGGATAAGATCATGAAGCGTGTAGCGGCGGTAGTCTTGCTTGTTTTGGCTAGCTTGAATTTTACGCTGGGCATTAACGGCGCGCTTTCGTTCATATACAGCTTAACGTGGGCGATAATTGTTGCCCTTCTTTCAGTTATTGTTGTCTGGTGGGTAACAATGATCTTTTTCGGGTTGCATGTATTTTGGAAATTGCGGCCAGAGCGGAGGCAGGGGCAGAAATTCACTGAAGAACTGGCCAACAAGATCGACGAGGAATATGAAAACATAAGAAGGAGCGGTGTGGCGGACGCCTTTTTTATAGGCAAAATATCAGCGTTGACGGTTCCTGCCTTCCGGCCGAAAAGGAGGCGGGTTTTGGGGCGAAAATTGTCTGCCTTTCTGTACCCTTTGCGCGTGTTCGCCGCCACAAGATTTTCGGCTCCAAAACCTCGCCCTTCCCGCACCCGCCACCGCCCCTTTTAGCTGGTTGGCTAAGGGGGCGGGCTTTTTTATACCGCGGATTACACGCTGATAGTAACGCGGATTAATCGCTGATCTAATAACCAACAGGAATATCTTTCCAGCCGTCGTCAGCCAGTTGCTAACGGCCATCGGCTATTGGCGGGGGCGGGCAATGCGGGTTATTTAAGCCTTTTTAAGATGCATTTTAACGGCTCAACGCGCTGAGCCGTTAAAATACGGCAGGAAACCGCTTAATAGCCAAATGAGCCGTTGCTTAAGCAGCAGTTTTGATGGGTTTGGGAATATATGGTGAAGGTCAAGGAGTTTATCTTAAGCCTCTTGCCTTGCCTTGACATCCGTGGTAAAATGACTACTGGTTTATAATAAAAATTTTAAATGTAAATATCAAAGTGCAAAATATAAGTGTTTTTGCGAAGCAAAAACTCTATAATTTTTAACTTTGATATTTACATTTTACATTAAGTTTTATGCCTTCCGATATTATTTCCATCCGCGGGGCGCGGCAGCACAATTTAAAGAACGTGGACGTGGATTTGCCAAGGAACAAGTTCGTGGTATTAACCGGACTGTCCGGCAGCGGCAAGTCGTCTTTGGCGTTTGACACCATTTACGCCGAAGGCCAGAGGCGGTATGTGGAATCGCTTTCCGCTTACGCCCGCCAGTTTATCGGCTTAATGGACAAGCCGGACGTGGACAAAATAGAAGGCTTGTCACCGGCAATCTCCATTGACCAAAAATCCGCATCACATAACCCGCGGTCTACCGTAGGCACGGTTACCGAGATTTACGATTATTTAAGATTGCTCTATGCCCGCATTGGCGTGCCGCACTGCCCGGTTTGCGGGAAAAAAATTATAGGCCAGACCAAGCAGGCCATGGTTGACCAATTGCTGAACCTGCCGGGCGGAACCAGAATTATGCTGCTTGCGCCTTTTATCCGCGACCAGAAGGGCGAACATAAAATGATCTTTGAGCAGGTAAAAAAAGCGGGGTTCGCGCGCGTGCGCCTGGACGGCATAGTAATGGATTTGAGCGAAGCCAGGAATGCAAATCTGGACAAGCAGAAAAAGCACAGCATTGACGTGGTGGTGGACCGGCTGATTATTGCCCCGGAAGAAAAAGGGCGCCTGTCCGAGAGCCTGGAAAAGGCGCTGGATTTGGGCGATGGCCTTGCCATTGCAAAACAGATTGACGCAGATAACAAAACGGACCAGCGCGGACCCCGGACGGGGCAGGAAATAACCCTTTCCCAGAAATTCGCCTGCCCGGACGGGCACGTGGCCTTGTCCGAACTGGATCCGCGCGATTTTTCCTTTAACAGCCCGCATGGCGCCTGCCCGGACTGCAAGGGGCTGGGAACCAAACTGACCATAGAACCGGACTTGGTTATCCCAAACCCGCGCCTGACCCTGGCAGAAGGCGCCATTCGTCCCTGGAGCAAAACCACTTCGCGTCTGTCGTGGTACGGCCGCATTTTGGAAGCGGTGGCGCGCGAATACGGGTTTTCCGCGCAGACTCCGGTGAAAGATCTTCCTAAAAAATTTCTGGACGTAATTTTATACGGCACGGGCGAAAGAAAGGTGCGGGTGGCGGGCGAATTTGCCTCGCGCGACGGGCAGTTTGAAATGAACACGGCATTTGAAGGCGTAATCCCCAATTTGGAAAGGCGGTATAAGGAAACCGACTCCGACTACATGCGCAGCGAAATAGAAAACTACATGCGCATACGCCAGTGCCCGACCTGCAAAGGCCAAAGGCTGAAACCGGAAGTTTTGGCCGTAACCATTGCCGGCAAGAGCATTGTGGAAGTGGTAAATTTGACCATTGACAACGCGGCCGATTTTTTCAAAGGCCTGCCGAAAATTTTAAGCCAAAAAGACCAGTCCATTGCCAAACAGGTTTTAAAGGAAATTAACGCGCGTTTGTCGTTTTTGCTCAACGTGGGCCTGGCTTATTTGTCCCTGGACCGCACGGCCGACACCTTGAGCGGCGGGGAAGCGCAGCGTATACGTCTGGCCACGCAAATCGGTTCCGGGCTGACTGGCGTGCTTTACATTTTGGACGAACCCAGCATTGGCCTGCACCAGCGCGACAACCGCCGGCTTTTGGATACCTTGAAAAATTTGCGGGACTTGGGCAATACGGTAATTGTCGTGGAGCACGACGAGGAAACCATCCGCGAAGCCGACTGGGTAGTGGACATTGGCCCGGGCGCGGGCAAGCACGGCGGGGAAATTGTGGCCGAAGGCACGCCGAAAGAAATAGAAAAAGACAAGAACAGCGTTACCGGGCAATACCTTTCCGGCAAGGAAATGATTGAGGTGCCCAAGCGCCGCCGGCCGGGCAACGGCCGCAAGCTGTCCATTTTCGGCGCCGAAGAGTTCAATTTAAAAAGTATCAATGTGGATTTGCCTTTGGGCAAGTTTGTCTGCGTGACCGGCGTATCCGGCAGCGGCAAGTCCACCCTGCTTAACGATATTTTGGCCAAGTCACTGTACCATTATTTTTACAACAGCAAGGACGAGCCCGGCAAGCATAAGAAAATTTTGGGCGTGGAGCATTTGGACAAGATAATCAACATAGACCAGTCGCCCATTGGCCGCACGCCGCGCTCCAACCCGGCCACTTATACGGGAGTGTTTACGCCTATCCGTGATTTGTTTGCGTCCACGCCGGAAGCGCGCATGCGCGGCTACCGCGCCGGCCGGTTCAGCTTTAACGTCAAGGGCGGGCGCTGCGAAAAATGCCTGGGCGACGGCGTAATCCAGGTAGAGATGAACTTTTTGCCTGACGTTTACATTACCTGCGAGGAATGCCACGGTAAAAGGTATAACCGCGAGGCTTTGGAAATCCATTATAAAGGTAAGACTATTGCCGATGTTTTGGAAATGACCGTGGATGAAGCTAAAATCTTTTTTGCCAGCCTGCCGGTGCTGCACCGCAAGCTGCAGACTTTAAGCGAGGTTGGCTTGGGTTATATGAGGCTGGGACAGAACGCCACCACTTTGTCCGGCGGGGAAGCGCAGCGCATCAAGCTGGCCACGGAACTGTCCCGCGCGTCCACTGGCCGGACTTTGTACCTCTTAGACGAGCCTACTACCGGCCTGCATTTTGCCGATACCAAAAGGCTTATCCATGTGTTGAATAAATTGGTGGACAAAGGCAACACAGTGATAGTGATTGAACATAATTTGGATATGATCAAAACCGCGGACTGGATTATTGACTTAGGCCCCGAAGGCGGCGACAAAGGCGGGCAAGTCGTAGCGGCGGGAACGCCGGAAGACGTGGCTAAAGTGAAAAAATCTTATACCGGACAGTATCTTAAGAAGATGCTGTAGGTTTAACTATAACTTTAATTATAACGGGCTATCCTTATATCATGAAAGGATCGCCCTTTTTAATGTAAGAACTTCTCATTATTGCCGTTTAGTTAAAGGAGGAAACAACTTTAGGCTTACGTCCCATAATACAAAAAACATGTTTCCACAAAGCGCTAATTTGCCTGAAAGAGAAAAACTGCGGGAAGCAAGGCAGGGAAATGGGGGAAGATGGGGCGTTTTTTCTTCGGCCCTTAAAAGGAAAGTCGCGGCAAATTTTTTCAACCGCGGGGAAGCAGTACTGGACTTGCCGCAGCTCCCAGTTTACTCAAAAGAAGAATTTTGGCATAAAGGGAGGAAATTTTCCAATTATTCCAAGCTGCGTTTTTCCGAAACCGCGTTGTGTAATTTGTCGGCCAGCCAAAAAATTTTTATTTCGGCAATTTTAGCGACAGTTTCGGTTGCGGCCCTGGCGGATTGGCGGCTGGTTTTGGAAATGTTCATTGCCATAATTATTATCGTATATTTTTTAGACGTATTATTTAACGTTTTTTTAGTCTACCGGAGTTTCAGCAAGCGGCCGGAGCTGGAAATCTTCCCGGAAGAGATTGCTGCGGCTTCCGGCAGGGAATGGCCCGGTTATACCGTTCTTTGTCCTTTGTATAAAGAATGGGAAGTTGTGCCGCAATTCATTTCCGCCATAAAACGACTGGACTATCCGGTGCAGCGTTTGCAAATTTTGCTGCTGTTGGAAGAAGACGACCAAAAGACCATAGACGAGATAAGCAAATTAGCCCTGCCGGAAAATTTTCAAACCGTCATTGTGCCGCGTTCCCAGCCCAAGACCAAGCCCAAGGCCATGAATTACGGGCTGCAGTTTGCACAAGGGGAATATATTGTAATATATGATGCCGAAGACATGCCCGACCCCTTGCAGCTTAAGAAAGCGGTGCTGGCGTTCCAAAAATCTGCCGGCCGAACCGTATGCGTCCAAGCCAAATTAAATTTTTACAATCCCAATCAGAATATCCTGACTAAAATTTTTACCGCGGAATATAGCTTGTGGTTTGACCTTATTTTGCCCGGACTGCAGTCGCTGGACGCGCCCATACCTTTAGGGGGGACTTCCAACCATTTCAAGACCGCGGAACTAAAGCTGCTTAACGGCTGGGACGCCTTTAATGTGACCGAAGATTGCGATTTGGGCATCCGTTTGGCTAAACGGGGACTCAGGACTGCAATTGTTAATTCCACTACCTGGGAAGAGGCCAATTCCAAAATGGGCAATTGGTACCGCCAGCGCAGCCGCTGGATTAAAGGCTACGTCCAAACCTTGCTGGTCCATAATCGACACTGGAAGGACTTTACGCAAAACAACCGTTACCGCGATTTGTTGTATTTCCAAATGACAGTGGGGGCTAAAGTCATTTCCGTATTTGTAAATCCTTTAATGTGGCTGACCACGGCTTCGTATTTCATTTTCCGTCCGGTTTTGGGCCCTTATATAGAATCTTTTTTCCCGGCCCCGTTATTTTATATGGGCGTATTTTCCTTTGTGTTAGGAAATTTTTTTTATTTCTACCATTATATGATCGGCTGCGCCAAGAGGGGATTTGACGGTTTGGTGAAGTACGCTTTTTTAGTTCCGTTTTACTGGCTGGGCATTAGCGTTTCCGCGTGGAAAGCGGCTTTTGAACTTGTGTTTAAGCCGCATTATTGGGCAAAGACCGCGCATGGCTTGCATTTGCCCGGTAAAGATAAAGTGAAAGCGCCTTTGTCTTGGTTGTCGAGGTTTTTAGATCGCGCCAAATCCCTGGCGGCGTCCCAAAAGCTGATTTCCGGCGGAGGCGTTTTGCTGGTCGCGCTGGTGGTTTCCAATTTGATTAACTTTGCATACAGCGCCGTGTTGGGAAAATTTCTGGCCCTGGAAGATTTCGGCCTGCTGGTATTATTTAACACGCTGGGAATATTTTTAAGCGCTTTTACCGCGGCTTTGTTTGCCACTGTCAACCACCGTACGGCTTACTTGTCGGCAAAATACAATGCCGCTGCGGGGGAAAATTTCCGCGGCTATGCTAAAAAAATAAGCTGGCTGGCGGCCGCATTGTTGTTGATTTTTTGGCTGATATTAACGTCCAAGGCCATGCTTTTTTTCCAGATTTCTGACATTACTTTGGGTTTTTGGTTTGCCCCGGCCATTGTTTTCGGCTTCTTGGCAGCGGTGGATAGGGGGTTTTTACAGGGAACCACGCATTTTGTCCTGGTTGGGACAGTGGTGGTGGCGGAAGCCTTGGTTAAGCTTGCGGCTGCCGGAATTTTGGCAGCATTGGGTTTGGGCAGCCGCGCGGCTTTGTCCCTGCCCATATCAATGGGCGCGGCTTTCCTCCTGACTTGGTTTTTTGCGGCGCGCGCAGGCAAGCGGGCCCGGTTGGCCAATACGGACAGTTTGGGGAAAATATCGCGCCGCTTTCCCAAACGCTTTTTTGTCGCTGCCGTTTTAACCGGCCTCTCTTCCATCGCTTTCTTGAATTTTGACGTAATTTTAGCCAAACATTTTTTATCCCCGGCCGAAGCCGGACAATACGCCTTATTGTCCATGGCGGGAAAAATGATTTTTTATTTCGGTTCCCTGTTAAGCGTTTTTATTATTACCTTTACCAGCCGGGACGAAGGGGAAAGGAAAGATCCCAATCCTCTGTTTTATAAGCTTCTGGCATGGACTGCGCTGTTTGTCATTGCGGCTTGGGCAGCTTTAAGCCTGCTTGGCAAATTCATTATGCCTTTATTGTTCGGGCCAAAAGCCATAGGCATTCTTCCGGATTTGCCCGCATATGCCACGGCTGTGGCGTTATTTACCATTGCCAATGCCTTTGTCGTGTTCCATTTGGCCAGGAAGCAACTGTTATTTTCCATAGCCTCCTTGAGCGTGACTTTAATGATGGGCCTGGGGGTATGGTATTACCATGGCAGCATTGCCGCAATTGTCCGGACTGTTTTTATAATTAGCGGGATATATTTGGCGGTTGTAGGCAGCTTGCATTTGTTACAGCGCAACGGCAGGTTTATTTTGAGGAATTTGGTGGATTTAATTGACGCGTTTTTCCCGCTGCCGCTTGCAAATTCTGCACGCGGGCGCAGAAAAATTTTAATTTTTAACTGGCGCGACATTAAGCATGCTTATGCGGGCGGAGCGGAAGTGTATGTCCATGAATTAGCCAAGCGGTGGGTTGCCGCCGGCGACCGGGTAACTTTATTTTGCGGCAATGACGGTAAAAATTTGCGGTCGGAAACTTTAGACGGAGTGCAAATTATCAGGAGAGGCGGCTTTTACCTGGTTTACTGGTGGGCATTTGTCTATTATCTGCTCCAGTTCCGCGGCCGGTTTGACTTGATAATAGATTGCCAAAACGGCATTCCGTTCTTTGCCCCGCTATACGCCAAGGAACAGGTGGTTTGTCTCTTGCACCACGTTCACCAGGATGTTTTTAGGAAATACTTAAGCCCACCCTTGGCCCTGCTGGCTTCGGTCCTGGAAAATCGCGTAATGCCTTGGGCTTATAAGCAAACCAAATTCATTACCATTTCCAACTCTTCCAGGGAAAATCTGAAAAATTTAGGACTGGGGTTGGCCGGCGTGGAAATTGTGAACCCCGGGGTGGATTTGTCATTCCTGCGTCCCGGCCGGAAAGACGCGCAGCCGCTAGTACTTTATCTCGGCAGGCTGAAGGCTTATAAGTCGGTAGATGTCCTGGTTAAAGCGTTTCGGGAAGTGTTAGCCAGGCTGCCTTTGGCCCGGTTGGTTATTGCCGGCAGCGGGGAAGAAGAGCGGCGGTTAAAATCACTTGCCGAAAACCTTGGCTTGCGGCAAAAGGTTGTATTCGCCGGCAAGGTTAGCGAAAAGGAAAAATTAAGCCTGCTGCAGCGGGCTTGGGTGCTGGTTAATCCTTCTTTAGTGGAAGGGTGGGGCATTACTACTATAGAAGCCAATGCCTGCGGCGTGCCCGTAGTCGCGGCAAATGTTTCGGGCTTGTGCGATTCGGTCAAAAATCCCCATACCGGCTTTTTAGTGGCGCACGGTGATGTCCAGGGTTTCAGTCGGAAGATTTTATTGCTGCTTAATAACCATGATCTGAGGAATAAAATGGGCAAAGAGGCAATAAAATGGGCAAAAGAATTTGATTGGAATAAGATTTCCCAAAAAGGCTTGCAGATATTGGACAGCCCTCAAACGCCCGGGTAAGGCGGAATTTATATGTTGATATATTGATTGGAAATTAGCATGCCCAAAATAATTTTTTCAATTTATGATGATTTAAAAAATCCCTATTACGGAGGCGGGGGCGCCAGGGCGGTTTGGGAAATTGCCAGGAGGCTGCCTCAGGATTGGGAAATTACGGTAATTACCGGAAAATATCCGCAAAGCAAGGACGAAGCGCGGGGTAGGGTGAAGTATAAAAGGATAGGCCTGAATTTTTTGGGGCCAAAGTTAGGGCAATTATTTTTTTCTTTCTTGTTGCCGTTTTATGTTTTGACCCAAAAATTTGACATTTGGGTGGAAAGCTTTACCCCGCCTTTTTCCGCAGGTTTCCTGCCGCTGTTTACCAAAAAGCCGGTTATCGGGTTAGTCCATATGTTGTCCGGCCGGGAAATGCAGCGGAAGTATTTTTTGCCTTTTCCCGCGATGGAGAAAATCGCGTTAAAGCTTTATCGCAATTTTATTGTCGTATCGGAACCGGCTAAAAAGGAGATACTAAAGGCCAATCCCGCCGCGAAAGTTGCGGTCATTCCCAACGGTGCCGGATTCACGGGCAGGGCAGGAGAAGGGCCGAAGCAGTATGTGGCATTTTTAGGGAGGATAGAGGTATGGCAAAAAGGGCTGGATTTGCTGCTTGAAGCTTATAAAAAAATATCCGGACAAATTGGCAGCCAATTGCTTATAGCCGGTTCGGGCATTAAAAGTGAAGAACAAAAGTTGAAGGAAATTATTAAAAATTTGGGGCTACAGGGCAAGGTCGTACTGGCCGGGCGGGCCCAGGGAAAATTAAAATCCGAAATTTTCAGGAAATCGTGGATGATGGTTGTCCCGTCCCGGTTTGAAACTTTCGGACTGTCTGCCCTGGAAGCGCTGTCTTTTGGAGTTCCGCTAATAACGTTTGACATTGAAGGGTTTAAGTGGATTCCGGGGGAGTCCGTAATTAAGGTAAAGCCGTTTGACGTTTCCGGTTTGGCCCAGTCAATCATCATGCTGGAAAAAGATAAAAACTTGCGAGACAAGCTTGCAGCCGGCGGCTTAAAAGCGGCCAGGCGCTATACTTGGGAAAACGCGTCGGAAAATTATATAAAATATTTCAAACTTTTAATCAATTCCGCGCCTAAGACGTATGCATAACCGCGATAATTTATTTTTGGAAAAAATTATGCGCAGGGAATGCCCGTGCTATTTTGTTTCCCCTCACTTGGATGACGCCGCCTTGTCGGCCGGCGGCCTTATTTCCTGCCTGGCTGGCAAAGTTAAGTTAAAAATAATTACGGTTTTTACCAAAGCATCCGCTGCGCCTTACACCCTGTCCATAAAAAAATTTTTAAATATGTGCGGGTATGCGGACGCGGAAAAATTTTATTGCAGCCGGACGGCAGAGGATGCGCGGGCCTGGAGCGGACTGGGAGTAGAGTTCGCCCATTTGGGCTTTATTGACGCATTATGGCGCAGGAAAAGGCGGCAGAGCCTTTTTGCCAAGTTTATTCCCGAATGGCAGTATTTATATCCTACCTACCGGTTCCATGTTATATCAGGGAAGATAGCCGAAGAAGACTTTGTGCTTAAAACGAATATAACCAAGGCCCTGGAAAAAGCGCTTTCTGCAGCAGGGTCGGCGACAATTTTCTGCCCAGCGGGTTTTGGAGGGCACGTGGACCACATATTGGCAAGGGAAGCCTGCAAGGACCTGGTTAGCCAGCGGGAAGCGGAGGACAAAAATTCCGAGGAAAAATTTCTAAAAGTAATTGCTGTTAATCCGTCTACTAAAACAGGGGAGCCGTCCAGGAAAGTTATTTTTTGGAAAGATTTTCCTTATAGGGCCGGAAAAAAGGAAACAAGGCGGTTCAAGGATTGTTTCAAGGGTTATAAGGAATGGCGGTGGGGCGGAGGTTTTGGGAAAAAACAGGAATTGGCGTCCAGCTATAAATCGCAGGTCCCGCAAATGTTTCCGGAAGGCAGGCTGCCCGAGGTGCCGGAAGTTTACTATTCCGCCTAGCTTGGATAATTTTTCCGGACGCCGGGACACATTTACCATGCGCAATATAAAAGGATAAGGTAATAAAAAATCCCCGGCAACTCCGTTTATTGGTGCGAAGAGGCGGGGCAGTAAAACTTAGCCCGCGAGGCGGGTAAGGCCTGTAAAAATTCCGCAGGTAACTGCCATAGTAGAAGCGAAAACGGCCATTTTTAACCAGTTGTTTGCTTGCCGTTGTTTTTTCCCGGTAGATGAAATATTCCGCCGCAGCTATCAGACCGCAAGTAAAAGACAGCAATATAATAGTTGCCCACCAGTTGGGATTCATTGGCTCCTCCTCGTAATATACACATACGCATTTGGAGCCCGTAATTAACCATTTTATCAGAAATGAAACATAAATATGCGGTATTTATTTTAATATTATTGGGATTATTTTTTTATTCCCTGACCTTAAAAGGAATTTTGGGTAATCCCAAACCAGGGGACTTTAAAGGCAGCCTGGACCAGGTTACCAAGCCTTTGGAGCTTTCTCCCGAACGCGGCCGGTTTGCCAATGTATTGGCTTTGGCGGATTTCCATACATACGATTTAGGCCAGGAACTGGCTGATGCGGTTTACCCCGACGTGGGCGTGGAGGAGGGGAAGTTTTACAGCTTGTTCGCCCCGGGCGTTTCTTATTTTATTTTGCCGTTTTATCTGCTGGGGGAACAATTTAATGTTTCGCTAATCGGGTCTTTCGGTTTCGTGTCCATAATATCAATCTTTAATTTGCTTTTGCTTTTTTTTATTTCCCGGAAAGTTTTTAATTTGCCAGTCTGGGCTTCGCTCGTCCCGCCGATGGTTTTCGGTTTTGGCTGCACGTCCTGGAGCTATGCCGTAACTTTATACCAGCACCAGTTTACAGTGTTTTTTATGCTTTCCTCATTTTACGCAGCCTGGAAATTCAAAAATATGCGGAGAGATGGGGAGGGGATTAAGCATTTCCCGCATAAGTTTCCACGTCCTTCCGCCTTGAGTTTTGCGCCTTTACGAATAATTTTCCGCATCTTTCCGTACATCTGCGCAGTTTGGGTTTGGCTGGCTTACGGTTTGGCTATTACTGCGGACTATCCGAATGCGGTTTTGCTGCTGCCAGTGGTCTTATATTTCGTTATTTCATCCTTAAGCGTATTAAAGGAAAAAGATAAAATTATTTTTGCATTGCGTCCGGCAGCGGTATTTTCGGTAATTGTTTTGGTGGCGGTAGGAGGCTGGAACGCTTACCATAACCAGAAAAATTACGGCAGTTGGAAAAGGCTAAGCGGGGAATTGGTTGATTATTCCACAGTTCTCCAGCAAGGAGGACTTGGCCAATCCAATTCCCAGCAGGTTATAAATAAATTGGGGGAACAAAAAGGGCTGCAAACTTTTTTTCAGGAAACTAATTTGCCTTTCAGTTTTTATACCTTGACCGTTTCCCCTGACCGAGGCCTGTTCGTCTACGCACCTATTTTTTTGCTGGCCGCATTGGGGATATTTTTTGCGAGAAAATCTTTTAGCGGGGAAATGGCGGTCCTGCTGGCCTTGGTTGCGGCTGACGTTTTGCTTTACAGCAGCTGGGGAGACCCTTGGGGGGGCTGGGCGTTCGGTCCGCGGTATTTAATTCCCAGCATGGCAGTTCTGTCCTTATTTATTGGCGTTTTTTTGGCGCAGGCCAAAAATTTTGCCTGGAGCAGGATCTTGGCTTTTATCCTATTCGCTTATTCCTCGGGCATTGCCTTGCTTGGCGCCGTAACCACCAATGCCGTGCCGCCGAAAATTGAAGCCTCTTCTTTGCATTCGCATTACAATTTTTTATTTAACTGGGATTTTTTGTTGAAAAACAAGAGCGGAAGCTTGCTATACAATACATTTTTTGCAAACCGGATGGACTTGAAGGAGTACTATTTAGTTATTTATGCGGCACTTTTGGCAATTATCTTAATTGTATTATTTGTGCTACCCCGATCAGAACGTCAGCAAAATAGTGTAAAGTTAAAAGATCAAAATGTAAAATGACAGTTTAAAATTAAAAATGAGAGAACCCCAGAAGACCGTCCTCTGGGACAATGATCGTTTGTTATCGATAGCTCGATATTCATCCAAATCTCATTAATAGGATTTATCCCAGAGGACGGTCTTCTCTGGGGATGCAGCCGTGATTTTACATTTTACATTGTCACTTTTAATTTTGATTTTAACATTTTAAATTACCTATGCTCTCATTAACTATCACCCACCAATCAATCGACAAATGGAAAAGGCGTTTTAATGCCTTGCCGCCGGAGCGGCTGGTTTTGGTTTTGGCTGTCGTTCTAAGCGTTGCGGCGACCGCTTATTCCTTTATGCACGGCTATATTACGGCTTACGGCGACGCGGAGTCACACTTGAACATTGCCAAGCGCGTCATTGACAGCTTAACCCCGGGCTTTGCGCAGTTGGGGGGCATTTGGCTGCCCTTGCCGCATTTGTTGCTTATCCCGTTCGTGGCTTCGGACTTTTTGTGGCGCAGCGGCCTGGCCGGCTCCATTGTTTCAGGCGCAGCTTACGCGGTGTCCTCCTTGTTTTTATACAAATTGACGCATTTGGTCACTAAAAGCCGCGCAGCTTCTTTTGTCGCCGCTGCCGTCTTTATGGCCAATCCCAACATGCTCTATATGCAGGCTACGCCTATGACGGAATTGACTTTGATTGTATTTTTTATTATTTCCAGCTATTTTTTTATTAAATTTTTGGAGGATGACAGCGACATTTTGTCCCTGGTTTTGGCCGCATTTTTCGGGTTTTGCGCCGCTTTATCCCGTTATGACGGCTGGTCCCTGGTATTAATGGAAGCCGGAGTTTTAGGCTTGCTCTATTTTCCCTGGAAGCGCTTCCCCGCAAGAATCGCCAAATTGCGGGAGAATTTTGACTTGCAGCGCTATAAAAAGATGGAAGGCCGCATGGTGTTGTTTTCCACCCTGGCATTTTTCGGGATTGCCTTATGGCTGTTATGGGGTTACTTAATTTTAGGCGACCCTCTGTATTTTACCCACAGCATTTTCTCCGCCAAGTCCCAGCAGCAAAATTGGCTGGTCCGCGGCGAACTGCCGGCATACAAAAACCTGCTCATGGCATTTTTGTATTATCTGGTTACCGGCATGAGCAACGTGGGGGTATTCTGGTTTTTATTGTCCCTGGCTGGGTTCGCTTTATTTTTTTTCAATCGCGAAAGCAAGCATCGTTTTTATTTATTGCTCATCCTCTTAGTACCCTTTATATTTAACGTTGCCACTTTGTATTCGGGACAGTCAGTAATTTTTATTCCGCACTTGACCCCTGTAAATTTTGAATGGCGGCTGTTTAATGTCCGTTACGGCATTATGATGGTGCCTTTTGCCGCGTTTTGCGTGGCTTACCTGTTCTATAAGAGCAGGGCGGCCGGCAAGGCGCTGGTGCTGGCTCTATTTGCGGCGCAACTGGCTTTGTTCGGGACGGGATATTCCAAAGTCATTACTTTGGAAGACGGGACCGCCGGTTTGTCCAGCGCCGTGGCCAAAATTCCGGACGCGCAGTATTGGATAGACCGGAACTATGACAGCGGCCTGGTCCTGGTGGACGACTACGCCCGCACTATGAGCATTATCCGCACCCGCATTCCCATGAAGGATGTTATTTACGTAGGCAACAAACCCTATTGGGAAGTTTCGCTGAAAGAACCTGAGAAGTATGCCGCCTGGATTATTATGCAGAAAAATGACGCGGTTTGGACCAGTATTTACGAAGATCCGGTAGTGCAGGGACGCCTGTTTAAATATTTCCAAAAGGTTTATACGTCTCCGGATATTTTAATCTTTAAGCGCAACCCGGACGTAACGGCAGGGTGAAGTGAAAAATTTAAATTACAAATAATTTGCTCAAATTCCAAAATTTGAATATTGGAATATTAACTTGGAATTTGTTATTTGTAATTTGGTTTTTAAATTTTTATGTCCTTCCAAATTAAGGAATATAACCAATTCAACAGCCATTTAATATCCGATTGGCAAAAGCTTTGGGATAAATCTCCATGCGCCCATTTTTTCAACTCGCCGAAATGGTTTTTATCCTGCCTTCAGGCGTTCCCCTCCAAAGGTTATCGGGTGGTCGCTGTTTACGACCGGGGTAGTTTATTAGCCGTCTTGCCGTTAAGTCTGGAACGGAAGTTTGGCATAAAAGCTTTGGTTTGCCCGGGCGGCAAGCATTTGAGCAAGTTGCCGTTGTTAACCCAAAATCGCAACCCCGATTTGTTACCGGCTTTGGTAACATACCTGTCCGGCAAAGGAAATTTTTATTTATCCGAAGCGGATGAAGTCCTGGCACTGTCCATTAGCCGGAACTGCGGAAAAATAATGCAACGCAAGGCTTCGGAAAATCCTTATTTTTCTTTGGCCGGAGGGCCTTTCCCGTTTTTTTCCAACCGCCACCAGCACAGTTTGAGGAAAAAGGTAAAAAAAATGGAAAAGCATTTGACATACCGTTGCCATAAGGGGGATCCTGAAAGCTTAAAGCCGGTTTTTGCCATAGATTTTAATAGCGCTAAAAGGGCCAGGGGAATGCCTACTTTTGTTACGGAAAAAGACAGGTCATTTTACCGGCAGTTAGTGGAAAATTTTGGGGAACAAGTTACGGTATGCCTGCTGTATTACGACAGCCGGCCCATGGTTTTTGAAATCGGTTTTATATATAAAAATATTTACCATTCCAGCAATACGGCTTATGACGCGGTTTTTAGCCGTTTTTCCCCGCGCAAGCTTTTATTATTTTATACCCTCGCGCGTTTGTACCGGGAAGGCTTTAGTATGTTTGATTTTTCGCGGGGGATAAATTCGTTAAAAACAGCCTTTACCCCTTTAAGTAATTCGCAATACGACCTGTATTTTTCACAAAAAGCCTGGATCAGGGCGTGGTGGGCTGTTGCCGCGGGAATTCGGGATAAGTTGATAGGGAATAAAATGCTTTACCAGGCTTATTGCTTTTTAAAAAAGATTTTCATTGAACGGAGGGGCCAGTATGGTTGAAATAAAAGAATATGAAAAACTTGACAGCGGGTTGCTGGAGCAATGGCAAAAACTTTGGGACAAGTCTCCCTGCGCCCATTTTTTCAACTCGCCAAAATGGTTTTCAGCTTTTGCCAAGGCTTACTTCCCGGCCGGTTGCAGTATTGTCGCGGCGTATGAGAACGGCAGTCCGGCCGCCTTTTTGCCAATTTTAAAACAAAAGAAATTCGGCATAACCGCTCTGACCTGCCCCGGGGGCGGCCACCTTGCCAAGCTTCCCCTGCTGGCTAAGGAAAACAGCCGGGAAATTTTAGGCGCTTTGGCGGGCTACCTCGCCGAAAAGGGAAGTTTTTACTTGCCGGAGGTTGGGCAGGAGGCGGCGGGAATTATGGAGAAGGGCGGCCGGAAATTTGTGTTGCGGGAGGCGTCGGTCAATCCTTATTTTATTTTAAATGGCGACGCCTGTTATAATTTTTCAGAAAGAAATAAAAAGCAAGTGAGGAGAAAAATAAAAAAATTCGGCAGCCATTTATCTTTGAAGAGTTATAAAGGCCCCAATTTGGAAGGCCTGGAAATTGCCTTTGCCTTGGATGCCAGAAGCGCCAAACGGAGCAAGGGCCTGTTGACCTTTACGGACTGGCGGGATAAGCAATTTTACCGGAACCTGGCAGGCGAATTTGGAGAGCAACTGGTTGTGGACGTGCTGTCCTTTGACAGCGAACCCGTAATTTTCAGCGTAAATTTTATTTACGGGAAAGTTTATCATTTTTATAAAACCGCTTACCATGCTGATTACGGCCGCATCGCTCCGGGCAAGCTTTTGCTTTACTATAAGTGCCCTTCTCTCTTTGAAGAAGGATTTAAAATACTGGATTTCTCCCGGGGAGACAGCAGGTATAAAAAGGAATTTACCCCTTTGTTTTACAGGCAGTACGATTTATTTTATGCAAATAATGTTTTGTTGAAATGGTGGTGGATGGCGGCCGCTGCCGCATCCGGGGTAAAGAACAGGCTATACGAAAACGAAACTTACCAAAAAATATATTCAGCCAGAAAAAAAATATCCGTTAAAATAAAAACCGCTTTGGCGCACAAAATGTTTTGGCGCCGGGAGCGCCGTAAGGAACATTACGATGGGGAAAAACCATAAACTCAGGCGGGTAAAAATAATTCCAATCGCAGTCTTGCTGGTTGCGGCTGGAGGTTTGGTTTTTTTCGTGCAAAAATTCGCAGAAAACCAGGCGCCCGTAGTCCGGAAGATTGGACTGGTTTTTGACAGGTTATGGCCGTACCAGTGCGTTGATACTACCAAGTTTTCCCGCGATACGGCGCGCGGCTGGAAAAATAATCCGGCCGGGCTGGAGCGGCTGGTGGAAAGCCAAATGGCCGAAATTAAGTCCTTGGGCGCGAATTGCGTTTCCTTGGGTACGCCTTATGACGAAGAATTTATCCCGTTTTTAAAAGTGTGGGTGGCAAAAGCGCGGGCAAATGGCCTGGCAGTATGGTTTCGGGGGAATTTTTCCGGCTGGGAAGAGTGGTTTAGTTACCCGAAATTGGCAAGCGCCAGCAGTCATTTGCAAAAAACATCGGCTTTTATTGCCGGACATCCGGATTTGTTCAAGGACGGGGATATCTTTACTCCCGCCCCGGAGCCGGAAAACGGCAAAGTGCTAAATAACCCTTTCGCTTCCGCGGGAAGCAAAAAAATTTTTTTGGATTTTTTTTCTTCTTCTTATAATAATTGCCGGCAGGCATTTATTGAAATTAATAAAAATGTCGCATGTAATTATTTTTCCACTAACGGCAATGTGGCAAAGGACATTTTAACGTCCGACCTGGTCAAAAAGATCGGCGGTATAGTTACGGTAGACAATTACGTAAAAAACGACCGGCAGATGGCGGAAGATTTGCGGGAGCTGGGTAAAAAATTCCAGGCTAAAACCGCTTTGGGAGAATTTGGCGCGCCTGTTCCGGACATTAACGGAACAATGGACGAAACCGGGCAGGAGCAATTCGTTAAGGGGTTATTGGAAGTATTTTACAACCAAAGCCAAAATATTGCGGCAGTCAACTATTGGACTTTGCAGGGTGGAACCACGGCTCTTTTGCGCGATGATGGCAGCGAAAAGCCCGTAACAAACATCATTAAGGATTATTTTAAGCCGGCTATGGTGCGAGGGAAAATAACCGACGCCCTGGGACAGCCGCTTGCCGAAGCCGCGGTCGGCATATTTGGCAGTTCCTATTATGCCTTAACTGACCGGCAAGGAAGTTTCAAGTTGCTTTTGCCTGCCGGAACAAACAAGCTGGCGGCAATCAAGGCCGGTTATCAAGAACCCGGCATTCAGATTTTTGTTTCCCAAAATTCCCTTTACGAATTAAATTTGCAGCTTAATCCTTTAACTCCCGGCTTGCTTTACCGGATAAAACAATTGGGGAAATTGTTTAACCTTTAATCGAAAAAAGTAGGGGCGGGTCCAGACCCGCCCCTACAAGATAGCCAGTCCTTTTGTCCTTGTTATCTGTCAGTCATCTGCGCGTCTGCGGTCGTCAGTTCCAATTTAGTTTCGCCACTGCCCCGCCGTAAGCTTCGTAGTATTCCATTTTTATGTTGTGCGTGCCGGCTGAAAGATAAATGGTTTTGGTGTCGGTTTTGGAAGCGTGGTCGTTCCAGTCGCTAATCACCAGTTGTCCGTCAACATAAAGTCTGGCTCCGTCATCGCTGGTTATGTTAAAGGCGTGGTTGCCGGCGGTAAAGTTAAAATCGCCGGTCCAGCGCGCGGAAAACTGGTCAGACGGCACGGACGGGTCGGGCGAGCCGTTGTTCCAGGCAAAGTTAATCGTCGGGTCTGCCTTGGTCAATAACAGTCGCTGGAAGTTCGTGCCGGCATAATAGCTGGCTGCAAATCCGCCGGTTTGCGCAGTGCCGCCTGTTGATCCATTGCTGCCTGCCGATTCTCCGGAAGATCCGCCGGAAGAATTGCCGGTTAATCCTCCGCCGGATCCAACCTGGTTCCAGTTTAGCTTCGCCACTGCCCCGCCGTAAGCTTCGTAGTATTCCATTTTGATGTTATGGATGCCGGCAGTTAAGGTTTTGGTTATGGTTTTGGTTTGGGCCGCATGATCTGACCACTGGTCTATGGCCAGTTGATTGTCAATATACAGCTTAGAGCCGTCGTCGGAAGTCATATTAAAGGAGTAATCTCCGGCATTAAAGGTAAAGTTGCCTTCCCATCTGGCCGAGAATTGGTCTGCCGGAACTTTCGGATCAGGCGAGCCGTTATTCCAAGCAAAGTTGATATTGTTGTCGGTTCTGGACAATACCAGGTTATTGAAGTTTGCTCCGGAATAATAGCAGCCGGTAAAGGCGTTGTTAGCGGGAGAGGGGCAGGAAGAAGTGTTGGCAGGAGGCGTGGTGCTGCCGGAAGATCCGTCCGGTAATCCATTGCCAGACGGAGGATTATTGTTATTCTGCTGCCAGGAAACCTTGGCTAAGGCTCCGCCCGCATTCTCGTAGTATTCCACCTTGACCAAATGGCTGCCTGGGGCAAGGCTAAGGTTGGCGGCATAGGTGGAAGCGGGCTGGTCTTTCCATTGATTAATGATTAAGTTGTTGTCCACATAGACCTTTATGCCGTCGTCTGCCGTGGCGGTAAAGGTGTAATCCCCGCCGTTAAAGCTGAAATTGCCTTGCCAGCGGGCGGAAAAATGATCGCTGGGGACTTTGCTGTCAGGCGATCCCCCTCCCCAGTCAAAATTGATGCTGTTGTCTGTCCGGGACAACGCCAGATTATTCAGGTTTTGGTCGCTATAATAGCAGCCGGTAAAGGCGTTGGTGGCGGGGGCGGGGCAGGAAATTGTACTTGGGGGCGGGGTGGAGCCGTTCGTTGATCCGCCTGAAGATCCGTTATTATCGGACGGAGGCGGGGTAACGCTTCCGTTGCCGCCATATTTTCCGAAGAAGTCGGCCAGCAATTGGCCGCGGTAGTTTAAGCTGAAGTTGTCGCCGCTTTGGTTTAGTATGCCTTCGGCGTTATTTGCCCAGCCGCCCCAGTAGTTGAAGCCGGCTAAAATTCCTTGGCTGGCCAGATTTTGCAGTACGGAATAGATTTGGTTTAAGTAATTTGTGCGATCAGTCTGACTCATGTTTTGGTTCCAGTAGTCGCCCCATTCCTGCAGGAAGACGGGTTTGCCTGTGCGGCTGGCCATGGCGCGGAGGTCGCTGTCCATTTCCTGCGGGGTGTGGTTGTTGCCGTAATAGTCAATAACCGTGTAACCGGCATTGTTAAAGAACGCTTGCGGCAGCCAGGTTGACATTACTTCGGAATAATTATTGGTGGTCAGTCCGGTGTAAACGCCGGACTTGCCAATTTGGGAAAAGGCTTGTTCGGAAACGGTTTTTAGGTCATTGAAGAAATTAACATAGTTGGCCTGCAGGCCCGCGCCGGCAGAAGATATCCAGGAGGTGCCGTCGGAGAAAATTCCTTCCGTGCGCTCGGGCATAGGCGCCCAAATGTCGCCGTTTTGGAAGAAACTTGGGTTTTTCACTATATATTGGTAAGTCTTGCCCAGCCAGGTGGAGCTGCCGTCGGTGGCGGCTGAGGCTGCGGTTCCGGCCGGGATGCGGTTGGAGCCGACCAGGTGCGGGAAATTATAAATTCCTTCCATGCCGGAAAAGGCGCCGCGCCAGAGCACGTGCAAACCGGCGTTATGCACCGCGTCAGCCCAGGCCTGCGTAAAGCTTTCCGCCGTGCGCGGGGCAGGTTTGCTGCCTGCGGGGTAATCGGCCGTGGGGTCCATGGGAATGGACAAGGCAATATAATTGACGTTTAAAGATTTGAGCGTGGCCACCAGGTTGGCAATCTGCGCGTCGCTGGGCTGGTTAGCCATAACGTCCTTGGTGTATTTCATGACGTCAATACTCCGGGTATTGGACAGCGACAGCGCGGCCGCGGCGGCTTGGGCCTTGTTTAGTTTTAAATTTTCGTTTTTTACCGATGCCGTCCAATTGGCGCTGGGGGACATTAGCCCTACGGCCATGGCCAAAAGCGCGGTTCCCAAAGCCAGCTTGCGGCTAAGGGTGAGGTGGCGGAGCCGGGATGTTTTATTCCCGGCCTTGCGCCACGGTGTCAGGTTTGTCATAGGTTTTATTTATGCTTGAACGGATCCTCTGAGACAAACAAATTATAGACTGAAATTATCACCAGTCAATCATAAGATGAATAATCCCAAGGAATGCCGTCAAAAACCTTTAATGTTTTTATCCCATCCGGAGAAAAACGACAATTAAGCCAAGGAAAAATATTGCCGGCTTATAGGGCGGGAATTTTAGTGGTTAAAATAAATAATTTTAATTATTAAAATATTTTGTCTCATTTCTCTTGAATGGGAGTTCATATTAGCAAAAAGAAATTGCAGTTTCAATTTGCGCCATAGCCGTTTATGGGAAATTTTTTTAAACAGCTTTTAGCCTTGCGAAAAGAAATTTTTTATTTTATTGGCGATTTTGGTTCCGGAGACAGCTTGGTCAAAATCACCAATAAAATATGTTATCACTTGACACTTGCGAGTGATAATGATACCATTAATTTATCAATCAAGAGTTTTGAGTGATAATTGTAAATAACCTTTATTTATGAGCGAATTAACTCCGCGCCAGGCTAGAATACTGGCAGCCATAGTCAAAGAAAACTGTGAAAGCTGCAAGCCCGTGGCCAGCAAGGATTTGTCGGAAAAGTATGACTTCCAGGTGAGCAGTCCGACCATCCGCAACGAAATGCAGGAGCTGGAGCGCCTGGGCTACATTACCCATCCGCACACTTCCGCGGGCCGCGTGCCCACGGACAAGGGCTTCCGTTATTTCGTCAACCAGCTTATGGACAAGGTTAAGCTATCCCTCAAGGAGCAAGAAAGTTTAAAGCGGGAATTGCTCAAGCTGCAAATCGCGCACATGGAAATGGGCAGGCGCCTGGCCAAGCTGTTGTCGGAATCCAGCCAGCAGGCTTCGTTCGCCTTGTTCCCGGAAGAGGTTTCCACGGTCGGCCTTTCCAAAATTTTGGACAACCCGTCCCTGCCGCCCGAGGACGCCAAGGAGATAGCAAGTTTTTTTGACAATATTGACCAGTATGCGGAAAAAATGCTGCAGGACTATTCCACCGCCAGCAAGCCGGAAACGTTCATTGGCAGGGAGCTGAAGCTTTCCAAGAACAGCGACTATTCCATGATTGTGTCCGGCCTGGCCCTGCCTTCCGGCAAAAAAGGCGTTATTGGCCTGATTGGCCCCAAGAACATGAAATACGAAAAGAACTTGTCCATACTTAGTTATATCGCGAAATTGTTGGGCGGGGGCGGGGCAGTGGTTTTACTACTGATGCTAATTCAAAGATAAAAAATCAAAATGGAAAATGACAACGCAAAATTTAAATATGAAAAATAAGAAATAAATTTACATTTTACACTATAATTTTGATTTTTGACATTTACATTTTAATTTTATGGACGAACAAAATCAAAACAACCGGGATGATGACGGCCAAATTACGCTAGAAAAGCTCCAGGCTGATCTTGATTCCGCCATGAACGGGTGGAAGCGCACGGCCGCGGATTTTGAAAATTACAAAAAAAGGAAAGAAGCGGAAAGCAGGGAACTGCTGGAATTTGCCAAGGAAGCCACGGTGGTAAAGCTGTTGCCAACCATTGATACGCTGGAGCAGGCCTTGCGCCATTTGCCGGAATACAACCCCTCCCTTAATCCCTCCCCTCAAAAGGGGAGGGAAAGCTCCGCAGCTAACCTTAGAACAGGGGCGGAAGCCTTCTCCCCTTTGAGGGGAGATGCCGAGTCAGACGAGGCAGAGAGGTTGCAATTAGACAGCGGATTCGCCGCCAAATACCGGAACTGGCAAATTGGCATAAATGGCATTTTGTTACAGCTTGACAAGACTTTAGAAGAGCTGGGCGTAAAAAAGATAGAAGCCGTGGGCAAAAAATTTGACCCGCATTTCCACGAGGCGGTCAAGGAAGTGGAAAGCGAGGAAGAGGATGGGGTAATTATTGACGAATTGCAAAGCGGGTTTATGCTGAACGGGAAGCTGATAAGGCCGAGCCAGGTGGTGGTTAGCAAGAAAGAGAATTAGGAATTATGAATTAAGAATTAGGGATGCGACGCAAGTTTAAAAAAATTATATTCAAATATATTTTTAAATATATACTTTTGCATACTTCGTAATTAATAATTTTGACACAATTTTTTTAAAACATTAATTAGGTAAAAATTTAAGGAAAAATTATATGGCAAAAATTATCGGAATAGATTTAGGTACTTCCAACAGCGCCGCTTCCGTGATGGAAGGGGACAAGCCGGTCATGATCCCGGCGGCGGAAGGCACGTCCATTGGCGGGAAGGCTTTCCCGTCTTACGTGGCGTTTACCAAGGAAGGCCAGCTTTTGGTGGGCGAACCCGCCCGCCGGCAGGCCGTGACCAATCCCGAAGGCACCATTTTTGAGGCCAAAAGGAAAATGGGCACGAACTTCAAGTATAACGTAAACGGCAAGGAATATACGCCGGAACAGATTTCCGCGTTCATTCTGCAAAAAATCAAGCGCGACGCGGAAAGTTTTTTGGGCCAGCCCGTGGCCAAGGCGGTTATTACCGTGCCCGCTTATTTTGACGACGCCCAAAGGCAGGCCACCAAGAACGCGGGCGAAATTGCCGGTTTGGAAGTGGTGCGCGTCATAAACGAGCCCACGGCCGCGGCTTTCGCTTACGGCATAGACAAGAGCGGGGCCAAGGAACAGAAAATTCTGGTGTTTGACTTGGGCGGCGGCACCTTGGACGTGACCATTATGTCCTTTGACGAAGTTGACAACCAGGCCACCTTTGAAGTCATGTCCACTTCCGGCGATACCCAGCTGGGGGGCAAGGACATGGACGCGGCCTTGATCAACTACATCACCAATACTTTTAAGCAGGAAAGCGGCATAGATTTAGCAACCGACAAAATGGCCATGAACCGCGTGCGCGAAGCGGCGGAAAAAGCCAAAATAGAGCTGTCCACCACCATGGAAACGGACATTAACCTCCCATTCATAACCGCTGACCAGTCCGGGCCCAAGCATTTACAGATGAAAATTACCAGAGCCAAGCTGGAAGAGCTGGTCAAGCCCATTGTGGACCGCATGCGCCATCCCGTGGAGCAGGCATTGAGCGATGCCAAACTGACGCCGCAGCAGATTGACAAGATTATCTTAATCGGCGGGCCGACCCGCATGCCGGTAGTGCAAAAGTTCGTGGAAGACTACATTGGCAAGCAGGTAGAGCGCGGCGTAGACCCCATGGAAGCCGTGGCCAAGGGCGCGGCCGTGCAGGCCGGCATTTTGGGCGGCGAAGTCAAGGGTAAGGAAATTTTGCTGCTGGACGTGACGCCCCTGACTTTGGGCCTGGAAACCTTGGGCGGCGTGCGCACGCCGTTAATAGACCGCAATACCACCATTCCGACTTCCAAGTCGCAGGTGTTTTCCACTGCTGCCGACAACCAAACTTCAGTTGAGATCCACGTTTTGCAGGGTGAGCGCGAATTCGCGGCTGACAACAAGTCGCTCGGCCGGTTTATTTTGGACGGCATCCCGCCGGCCCCGCGCGGCGTGCCCCAGGTGGAAGTTACTTTTGACATAGACGCTAACGGCATCTTGACCGTTAAAGCCAAAGACAAAGCCACGGGTAAGGAACAGCATATTACTATCCAGGGTTCTTCCAACCTTTCCAAAGACGATGTGGAAAGGATGAAAAAAGAAGCGGAATCCCATGCCGCGGAAGACCGCAGGCGCCGCGAAACCGTGGACGCGCGCAACCAGGCCGACACTTTAATTAGCGTTTCGGAAAAAACCCTGAAAGACGCGGGCGACAAAGCCAACGCCGAAGACAAAAAAGCGGCCGAAGACAAAATTGCGGCCTTAAAGGCGGTTAAGGACAAAGACGACCTGGATGCCATTAAAAAGGCCATGGACGAATTGTCCGCCGCCATCCAGAAAGTGGGCGCTTCCATGTATTCTTCCGGCCAGCAAGCCGGCCCGCAAAATCCCGCCCAGCCGGAAAACGGCCAACCGGGGTCCGGCCCCGATCAAGGCGGCTCTAACCCTCCATCTGGCGGATCGGACAAAGGTCCGGTTGACGCGGAATACAAGGAAGTAAAATAATTGGCAAGACAAAACAGGATTGAGCAAGAATGACAAGATTGCCAATCCTAAGCCTTGCCCAATCTTTCCTTAAAATCTTTTCCGCCACTTTTATTAATTAATAACGGCGGAAAATCTTGTCAATTAATTTTATGTCACAGCAAGAACAAGTTCCCCAGGGGCAGCAAATCCAGGTTAAAACATCGGACGATGTCCTAAAAGGCGTCTACGCCAATATGATGCAAATTGGGCACACGCCGGAAGAGTTTATATTAGATTTTATGAGCCTCTTTCCCCCGGCCGGGATTTTATCTTCCCGCGTTATTGTGTCACCTTCCCATATGAAGCGCATTGTTGCCGCCCTGCAGGACAATTTGCAAAAATACGAACAGCAGTTCGGTAAGATTAAAGAATCCCAGGCCCCGCAGCATAAGGTGGGGTTTAGGACGGAGTAAAATAATTGACAAGATTGACATGATTGAGCAAGAATGACAAGATTTATGAATCTTGGCAAGCTTATTTAATCTTTTAATCTTGTTCAATCTGCTATGAGCGAGAATTACTACGACATTTTAGGCGTGCCTAAGAACGCTTCGGCCGAAGAGATAAAACGGGCTTACCGCAAAAAAGCGCACGAACACCATCCGGACAAAGGCAACGGCAATGCGGAAAAGTTTAAAAAGGTCAACGAAGCCTACCAGGTTTTGGGCAACGAGGAAAAACGCAGGCAGTACGACCAGTACGGTCAGACTTTTGAGCAGGCACAGAGGAACGGCCAGGGGTTTGGCGGGTTTAACTACCAGGGCGGCAATCCGTTCGGGGGTTTTTCCGGCACGTCGCCATTCGGGGAAGGCGCGGGTTTTGATTTTGACCTGGGCGACATTTTCGGCGACATTTTCGGCACGCGGCAGGAGCGCGCGGGACGGCGCAACCGCGGCATAGACCTGGAAATGGGCATGGTTTTAAATTTTGAAGAAGCGGTATTCGGCGCGGAAAAAACCGTAACCCTGGAAAAACAGGACACCTGCAAGGCTTGCGAAGGCAGCGGCGCGCAGCCGGGAAGCAAAATTATAACCTGCCCTAAGTGCCACGGCACCGGCCAAATTGTGACTACCAGGCGCACCATATTCGGCAATATCCAGTCGCGCATTGTTTGCGACCGCTGCCAGGGAACCGGCAAAGTGCCGGAGGTCCCGTGCCAGGTTTGCGGCGGCAGCGGCATAGTGCGGCAGGACAAAACCATCCAGGTAAAAATTCCGGCCGGCATAGACGACGGCCAGCGCGTCCGCATTCCCGGGGAAGGGGAAGCCGGCTACCGCGGCTCTTCGCCCGGAGACTTATACTTGGTCATCCGCACCCGGCCGCACAAAAGTTTTACGCGCGACGGTTTTAATTTACTTAGGGAATTGCCCATAGGCTTTACCCAGGCGGCCCTGGGCGCTAAAATTATTACTTCCACTTTGGACGGCGACATTGAATTAAAAATACCCGCCGGCACGCAGTCCGGCACGGTCTTGAAAGTCAAAAACAGGGGAGTGCCCTATGTCAAAGATCCCCACCGCCGCGGCGACCTGCTGGTTACCGTCCGCGTGGTAATTCCCAAAAAGCTGACCAAAAAGGAGAAAGAATTACTAAAGCAGTTGGCGGACGAGAGAGGCGAAAGCGTGGAAGTAGACCAGGGATTTTGGGATAACATTAAGGAAAATTTTTAAAGATTTATTTATTATGGAAAAAATGCCCTAGGCGTTGGGGCTGTTTTTTGATTTTTTTGATTTTTATTATATTTTATGCTATAATTTATTTATGGTTATCCAGGAACTCAAGCAAAAAATTACTCCGGTATTAAAGAAATTGAAAAAATTTTTAAACAATTTTTAAAAACCAAAATAAATGGTTGCGGCGGCGCAAATAACCCAATTTTCCGCTTTGGTGCAAAATTTTAACTGGCATACCCCTTCGTGGGACCTGTTTATTTTTTTGGCATGGGCAGTCGGCAGCGTAATTTACGCGTTTGCCGCGGGCCGCGGCAGAATTATTAGCCTGCTTATAAGCTTGTATATTGCCAAGCTTATGGTGTTGGAAGCGCCGTGGCTGGCTAACGCCATTAACCAAAAATTGCCGAGCAGCCTTTCTTCCCTGCAGCAACTGGTCAGTTTTTTGCTGATTTTTCTTTTGTTGTTTATGTTGTTGGGGAGGTATGCCTTCCGCACTTCGGCCGACGGCCGGCATTTCGGCTCCATTCCGTTCAGCGTGGTGTTTGCGGTGCTGCAGCTTGGCCTGCTTATTAACACTGTTTTGACTTACTTGTCCGCCGGCTTAAAGCAATCTTTTTCGCCGCTGGTCCAGTTCGTATTTTTGGGCGCAACCGCCAACTTTGTCTGGCTGGTGGCGCCGCTGGTATTTTTAATCATCCTTGGCCGTTCCGTGGCCGACCCGACCGAAGTTTAAGCTTATGCACCACTCTATTTTAATAATTGACGACGACTCGTTAATACTGAATACGCTTAAAAAGCGTTTTAGCACGTGGGATATAGACGTATTTTCCGCCTCTACTCCGGAAGAGGCCAAAAACCTCTTGGAAAAAATTACCCCTGAGGTTATTATTTTGGATTTATTGTTAACCAAAGAGGACGGTTCCTCGGGGATTTTGGATTATTTAAAAAGCCAGCCCAATTTGCAAAATATTCCGGTGTTGGCTTTGACCAATTTGGACAAGCCGGAACTAAGGCAAATGCTGCTGGAACAAAAATCTATCCAGGAATATTTAATTAAAGGCAGCCTCAGCCTGGACGAACTTTACGACAAAGTGGCGGGGTATCTGGAACCGGCAAGGCAATAGGAGTAAATTGATATTGAACGAGTGAACAAAACAACGCATAAATTTTTAATAACCATTTATGAAATACTACCACTGGTTTATAATGGTAGGTTTTATTGTTATGGCCTGTATATTGGCTTACAATATGTTCATTTTTAAGCAAACTTTTAGTTGGGATTCCCGTCCTGCGGAACCATCTTTGATTAATACATTATCATTGTTTGCAGCCGCATGTCTTGCGTTGTTAGGATTAGCTTTAGCCTTCTTAAATCGTAGGAAACAGAAATAATTTATTTTATATGGACCCAACTGATAAAAAACCGAAAATTTTAGGTTTAGCTATTTATATCCCTCTCATTTTAGCAATCTGTTTTGGATTTTTAGGCTACTTATCAAGCCGTCCTTCTTTAGAGTATTTCGTCGGATTTAATAATCCATTTTATGGACCCCTCAATTAGCTGGATGGAATTTTTTTGCGGTATTGTTGCCTTTCGCTTTTTATTTTTTAACATTTGGTTGTCTGATAATTGTTGTCGCTATAGTTGCCTTGCGGGCCGGCAAAGCAGCCTTCAATAAGGGAAAAAATCCACCAGCCGCAGGGCAAATGTAATTGCAGTTATTTTTATGGATGCAATCATTATAGGTATTTGGGTTATTTATAATTTTATTATTGGGCAAACATCAAGCCCAGGAAAAATTAACCAACACCAATGAAAAAAATCTTGTTTGTGTTATCTGTGTTTGCGCTCATAGGCGTAATGTTTGGCTACCAGAAGGTGGCCTATGCGGCGAGCGTGAGCAACATCACGCCCAGCATAGCTAATCCAACGTTCAATCAGTCCTATTCGGCCAGAATCAAATTCTTTTATGACGGTTCATACGGCCCGAACGTAACTGTTTCTAATCTGCCGCCGGGAATAACCTTAGCTAATCCCAGCGCTGGTTATACCGATTCTATCTATGCATTGAACCAAAGGGATAGCGATGGCTATTATTACATTGATTTGACCGGCACTCCGACACAGGCAGGCAGTTATAATATCCAAGTCCATTTGTATGATACTACTCATACATTTGATGTTAATCAAAATTATTCCGTTACTGTTCAGCAATCTTCAATGCCAAGCAGTGCCAACTTTATTACATCTTCACTCCCTAACGGCACTGTAGGCCAGCCTTATATTGCGAGCATTGAAGTAAGCTCTAACGGCCAATACAGCCCAAATTTTATTGTTTCATTTTTACCGGCAGGCATAACGGTTTCCAATGCCAGCGCCGGTTGGCCTAATTCCATTTACGGCGACGGCACCAAAGACAGCAACGGTTACTATCATGCCGATTTATCCGGCACACCAACCCAGGCTGGCAATTCAGCGGTAACGGTCAGAGTATTTAACACCAATCAAACTTTGGATATTTCCAAAACTTATTCCTTGACTGTCAACCCGGCACCGGCTCCTGTAAACAACAATAATAACGTTGCCAGCGGACAGGCTCACGCGGAGTATACCAATGTAACCGGACCTGACGGGACGGTTTATAGAATCCAAAGCGGTGTCCGCTATCCTTACACTTCTGCCGGAGCATTCCTGTCCTACGGGTTCAACGGGTGGGCTGATGTAGTTCCGGCGACAACCGGAGACATGGCTTTGCCGGTTTCCACTTACACGCCTTCCGGCTCCAATACTACCGCCACTTACTTTATTCCGCCCCGCAACGGCTCCTTGATTAACGATAAAGGCACGGTTTATTTGATTACCAACGGGATGAGAATTGGTTTTGCCAATGAACAGGCATTCTTAGGTCTGGGCTATTCCTATAAGAACGTCCAGCCTGGCGATGCTTCGTTTATGACCAGCCTGGCTCCGATAAACAGTTCCGAAGTAGTTCACCCCGACGGAACGCTTATTAACGACCACGGAACCATATATATCATGAAGAACGGATATAGGGCAGGGTTTCCCAGTATGCAGGTCTTTAATTCTTGGGGATTAAAAACCAGTGAAGTTGTGCCCGCAAACAGTTATGACCAGGCCGCCACCCAAGCCGGCGTTGTGTCCAACAGGATGGCTAATCAGATGAGTATATAACAACCATAGCAATTAGCGGCGCTCATTTATAGCGCCGCTTTTTTGTCTTGAAAGAAATTTTTGGGCCTTGGTTCTTGGATCTTTAATTATGCCACCTGGCGAAAATTCCCGTAGAAATGGTGCGGGAGTTTTTTTGTTGCAGGCAGAGTTCGCCGAATTCCATTTTTCCCGGCTTGCCCCTCATTGCATCCTCTAAGAGATTGTTAAGCGCCAGGGCGGAGGAGTTAGTGGCATAACCATTAACAATGAGAAAACGGGCATCGTTAGCCAGCAAACGGACGCAATCGGCCAAAAGGCTGGGCAGATCTTCGTTAAATTTCCAGACTTTGCCGGAAGGCGAGTGGCCAAAGGCCGGTGGGTCCATAATAATGCCGTCGTATTTGGCGCCGCGTTTTATTTCCCGTTTGACGAATTTTACTGCGTCATCCAGGATCCAGCGGACAGAATTGGGCGGCAAATTATTCAATTTATGGTTTTCATTGGCCCAGGTTATAGCCGGCTTGCTGGCATCCACATGCGTTACCTGGCAGCCGTGTTTGGCCAAAACCATGGTTGCCCCGCCAGTGTAGGCAAACAAATTTAGTATTTTCAATTTTTCAATCTTTGAATCCTTCAATCTTTCAATCATGAATTTCCATTGCGCTGCCTGCTCGGCAAACAATCCCGTGTGCTTGAAAGGGGAAAGCTTTAATAAAAATCGGACATTTTGGAACTGTACTGTCCAAGGTTCGGGCAGCTTATGCTTGATACCCCATCGCCCTTTTTCCCCGGAAGATCCGGGCTTGAAGATTGCCCAGGCTTTGCCCCATTCCGCCTCGGGTAACGATTTTTGCCAAATAATTTGGGGATCTGGCCGCGCCAAAATAACCTCGCCCCATTTTTCCAGGCGGAAGCCGTTGCCGGTATCCAGCAGTTCAAAGTCCCATGGTTTGTCGTAATGTTCTAAAATCATAAGTTAATTGACAAAATTAATGGGCAGATAATTTTGTTCAATCTTGTCAATCTTGTCAATTTTGGTCATTTCTCAATTATGTCCCCCAGCCTGAAGCCGTTATAGTCCCCGTCGTAGGTCACGTAAACTTCTTTGTCCAAAAGGCCGCTAAAGTCGCGGCTGGTCTGGATATACACGGTCCGGTCCCGCATGACCAGCATTAGGTTGCCTTTTTTCAGGTTGTCGGAAATTTTTAAAGTCCCTTCCCAGGTGTTTTCTGGGTTGGGGGCCGGCTTGACCAGCTTGGTTTGGTCAATGTTTTCCTGGCCGGCCGAGCTTTGCGGAGTAAAGTTTTCCGAAGTTTTCTTGGTCCGCGAGAACCAGATTACCCCGGCCAGGGCAATTACCACCAGGGCTATGCCAATGTATTGTTGTTTATTGCTTAAGGTCATAATGTAATTTTTTCGCTAATTATAAAAACAGGCAATTCTATCTTAAGTTTAAGCTTTTTTTAGGTTTTGTCAAAGTAATTTTTTGCCGATTTTGGCGTTAGGTTATCCGCCGGACCAAAATCGGTAAAAAATTATAATTGGGCCTCTAAAGCCTACATTCTAGCTTGAAGTGCAACCGCCCTTAGGGCTTAAGGCCCTTAACAAAGACCTCGTAAGGGGTAAGGTAGTTTAAGCGTTTTCTGGGACGGTGATTAAGTTCTCTGACTGCCCGATCAA
>JAMDAY010000020.1 GCA_023484515.1 Patescibacteria group bacterium | reverse complement strand
CGTTGATCGGGCAGTCAGAGAACTTAATCACCGTCCCAGAAAACGCTTAAACTACCTTACCCCTTACGAGGTCTTTGTTAAGGGCCTTAAGCCCTAAGGGCGGTTGCACTTCAAGCTAGAATGTAGGGTCTTGTACAATGGAACATGATACCCCAAATAGGTCGGATCGGGTGGGGTATTCGGAGGCTTGGGATAAAACACGCGAGTCGCCATAATTGAAGAATGCACATCTATATGGACGACTCGCGGAGTATCACAAAGGCGTCTTTAACTCACAATTGGCTGGGGTAGTAGGATTCGAACCTACGAATGAACGGTTCAGAGCCGTTTGCCTTACCACTTGGCTATACCCCAATGGGCAATAAATTCTATATTATATTAGCATTTTGGAAGGCAATAATCAAGACTGGCTGGGACTGGCTAGGATTTGCAAACGGATCCGCCATCCATGTAAATTCATTCCATGTGGCAAACCACGTAAATTGATTCTACGCGGCCAGCTGGCGGAACGCGGATTACGGATAAACCCCGCACCAGCCGGCCTGAAGATCTCCGGTCCAGGGCACAGACCACAGATCACAGATCACAGGCATCAAGGACGGCAGGGACAGGCCAAGAAGGATACGCCGGATAAAGCCATTGCCAAGCTGGTCATTGATGTCAAAGACGTAGGGACAGGTCTAGACCTGTCCCTACAAGGGTAGGCGCGGAGTTATAAAATTAAGGTGACCAAAAGCAGGCTGTCGGGATAAACTTTAATTAATTGCTGTTTTTGGTATAATAATTATGTGGATTTTGAGAATTAAGACGAAAAAATATGAATGAAATGTCAAACCCAAATTTGGAAGCCGGCATTGACAAGCCTTTGCAGGAGGATGACAGTTCCCATTATGAATTTTACAGGAAAGAAATTGAGCAATATTATCCTACATTGAAGAAAATATGCCGTCAATTAACTGGAAATAACGAGGCGGATGCCGAAGATTTGTTTCAAGAAGTAAGATTGTCGGTTTTTAAAAAAATTGGCCAGTTTCGCGGAAAGTCGGAATTATATACTTGGATATACAGGATAGCAATCAATGCTAACATAGACCGCTTACGCTGCTTAAAAAAAACATTCAAACTTTTAACTCGTAACCATGAGGAAATTGACGGCCATAAAGGGATTGGCAATTTACGAATAGGCGGTCATAAGCAGAATGTTAACTTGGAAGAAGAAAATTTGATAAAAAATATTGACACGAATAAGGCAAGGCAAGTAATTAATGCGGTATTAAACGGGTTACCTAAACAAAATCGCAAAGTGGCCAAAATGAAAGTGCAACATGTACCAGACAGTGAAATTGCGGAAAGACTTGATATTAGTGAAATCACGGTAAGGACTAATTGGCTAAGGACAAAACGGGAAATTTTAAGACGTTTAAAATCCCAATCCTCAAGGCGAAAGCCTAAGGTTAAGGAGAGTTAGGGTGGAGCTGGAGGTGGAGGTGGCGGGGAGGGGGTCGTAGGCTACGGGAACGGCATAGTCGGCAAAAATTTCCTTTACGGGATTTTCGGTATAAGAAGCGGCCAGCTTGCCGGAAGAGGCGCTGACGTAAACTTCCTCAATTCCTTCCGGTTTGGCAAAGCTTACTGTCGGCTGGCCTTTGAGCGCGGCTTCCATAAAATTATGCCAAATGGGGGCGGCTACCATAACACCGTCGGCCATCCCTTTCATTAAGCTGCCGTCGTTATTTCCCGCCCAGACGCCGGCAACCAGTTGCGGCGTAAAACCAATGGTCCAGGCGTCTTTAAAGTCCTGGCTGGTGCCGGTTTTGGCAGCCACAATCCTATCCTTAAAATACAGGGGCGAGCGGCTGCCAAAAATAAAGCTTCTGGCCTGGTTATCGCTTAAGACGCTGTCCAGTTCGTATACGGCGCGCGGGTCCAAAACCCGTTTTCCTGTTTCGCGGACATTAGGCTTAATCACGTTGCCTGCCTTGTCCGTTATTTTTAATATATATGTCGTAGGCATTTTTACGCCCTGGTTGGCAAACGCGCCATAGGCTGCGGTATGCTCCAGTAAAGTAACTTCGCATGCGCCCAAGGTCAGCGAAAGGCCGCATTGGGTTAAGGGAGAGGTTATGCCCAAGGATTGCGCGGTTGCAATTACATTGGCCGTCCCGACCAAAGACAAAGTTTGGACCGCGGCAATGTTAAGGCTGCCGGCCAAGGCTTTCCTCATGCTGACCGCGCCATGGCTTGAGCCGTCAAAGTTATTCGGGATGTAAGGCTTTATCCCGGGCGGGCTGAAGTTTTTTTTGATATCCATGACAATGGAAGCGGGAGCGAATTTAAACTCCGGGGAAAAGGCCGTAATATAAGTGTAAGGCTTAAAGCTGCTGCCCGGTTGCCTTAGCGCCAGGGCCGTGTTGAACATAGGGTCAAATTGGCAGTTTATTCCAGGCTGACATCCGGCCGGATAGGGGCTGTCAAAGTATCCTTCGCCGCCCACCATGGCCAAAACTTCCCCGGTTTGCGGGTCAATTGCCACCAGGCTGGCATTATGGACATTGTATTTTTTGGCGTAGGCTTTAATGCCGTCTTTAACTATTTGTTCCGCCTCCTGCTGCAGATTTTCATCTAAAGTAGTATAAACCGTAAAACCCTGCTCTTCCAAGGTTTTTTCCCCATATTGCCGGATTAACGACTGTTCTACCCATTTAACAAAGTAAGGGGCTTTAATGTTGTTGCGGAGGGGCAAAAAAGCCGCTTGTTCGCTTGCCGCTTGCCGTTCCTGCTGCGGGGTAATTTTTTTTTGCTGCGCCAAAACGGACAATATATATTGCTGCCTTTGCTTAAGCGCTTCCAGATTGGCGCCGGTAGGCGAATAATAGGAAGGGGCTTGGGGCAAAGCGGCCAAATATGTGCTTTCCGCCAAATTTAGGTCCTTGGCCGCCTTGCCGAAATAACTTTGGCTGGCCGCTTCCGCGCCGTAAGTATTGCGGCCATAGGGAACAGTGTTCAAGTATAATCCCAGGATGTCGTTTTTAGGCAATTTACCTTCCAGCCGCTGGGCCAATACGGCCTCTTTAATTTTGCGGGAAAAAGATTTTTTCCTGGACAAAAAAATGTTTTTTACCACTTGCTGGGTAATGGTGCTGCCGCCCTGGATTATGGCGTCGCTGCGGTAATTGACCCAGGCGGCGCGGGCAATAGCCGGGAGGGATATGCCCCCGTGGCTGTAAAAATTCTTGTCTTCCGCGGCTACGGTTGCCATTTGCAGCCAGGGGGAAATCTCGTTTAAACTTACCGGGGTGCGCTTGGATTCCCCGTAAATTTCGTATAGCAGGTTGCCGTTCCGGTCCAAAATTTTAGTGGATACCGGAGGGATGTTTTTTATTTCTTCCGCCGAGGGAAGGGAAAATAAAAAGTAATAGGCAAAAACAGCAAGGGCCGCAGCCAGTCCCGCGACGGCGGCAATAATCTTTAAAAAAAGTTTTCTCTTTGGGGATTTCATTTGCATTTTTTGACGGACAAAACTGCCAAAACTTTTATTTTGTGCTAAAATGCGGTTATGAGGAAAATTTTGAAAATTTTCAAAATTACAGCCTTGGCTGCGGCTGTTTTGTTTTTGGTGTCATTCAGCGTGGTATTCGGCGTGGGACAATACCACTGCCAAATTCCCGAAAAGGCCGACGCTATTATTGTTTTGGGAGCAGCCATTAACACGCCAGCGCTTTATAACCGCAGCATGCAAGGGCTAAGGCTGTACCAGCAGGGCAAAGGCGCGGAAATGATCCTTTCCGGAGGCAGGATTTCCGACCAGGACATATCGGAAGCCCAGTATATGAAAAAGGTCATAGAAAAAAATTCGGCGCGGCCTGTCCCGTTAATCCTTGAGCAGAATTCCCATTCTACCTTTGAAAACATTAAAAATTCCAAGGCTTTGGACCCGCAGGCCAAAAGCCTGGTAATTGTCAGCGACCGTTTTCATTTGGCCAGGGCCGCCCTGGTTGCCAAGCGCAACGGCTTTGGCCCGGTCTATTGGAGCGCGCCAGACCCGTTTTATTATAGCAAAAGCGACTTAATATATTACTATTTCCGAGAAACCGCAGCCCTGGTCTGGTACTTGCCGAAGCTGGTATTTAATTAATTTATTTGACGGCTGTTTAACCTTCTGCTATAATATTTGCAACTAAATATCCTAAGACAGTTGGCGATCAAATTGATCATAATCTCCCAAGGAGCAAAGCCCGCCGAGGAAAAGTGCAGCGTGCCAATTAGCTGGCAATATTTGAACGCCGCAATTTATACTCGGGAAAATCCGAGTTATTTTTTATCTAAAAGGATATTTATTCCATCCCCCTTCGCCAAAAGCTTCGGTGGATGATCCTCTAAATTTAATTCAAATAGAGGTGGATCAAAGGTCGGCCACTTTCATACTCTCTTGTATGATAGTAAATAAGGATCAGCAATAATTTATGGCAAAAGTAAAATCCCAAAAAGAAAAGGACTTGCAGGAACTGAAGGAAAAATTGGCCCAGGCCAAGGCCGTGGTATTCAGCGATTATCGCGGCACTACGGTTAAGGACTTGGACAAGTTCCGCAAGACTTTAAGGAAGGACAATATTTTTTCCAAAGTGTACAAATTAACCTTGGTTAAGAAAGCTTTGGAAGAAAATAACATTGCCGCCCCGGCTTTGGACTACAAGACGCCGGTCATACTTTCCATTTCCGCGGAAGACGAAACCGCTCCGGCCCGGAGCGTCAAGAATATGTCCAAGGACATTAAGACCATTGCGGTGCTGGAAGGCATTGCGGACGGCAAGGTTATTAGCAAGGACCAGGTTTTGGCGCTGGCGGACATGCCGACCAAGCAGGAGCTGCGCGGCATGGTGGTTCGCACCATTAACGCCCCGGTTTCCGGGTTCGTGAACGTGCTGGCCGGCAATATCCGGGGGCTGGTAAACGTGCTGAACGCAATGGCGCAAAAGTAACGATTAACAATTAACAATTGACGCTTGACTTGTCATAAGTCAAGGGCCAAATGTCAAAGGTATATATTAATATGGCAGACGAAACTAAGACAGTGGAAGTTCCCGAAAAGTTTAAAGCTTTGGTGGAACAAATTGAAAAGCTTTCGGTGTTGGAGCTTAGTGAACTGGTTAAGGTGCTGGAAGACAAATTCGGCGTAAGCGCGGCCGCCCCGGTCATGATGGGCGCCATGCCCGCTGCCGGCGCAGGCGCCGGCGCCGCGGCTGAAGAAAAGACGGAATTCACCGTGGAATTAACCGAAGCCGGAGTCAATAAGATTAACGTGATTAAAGTAGTGCGCGAAGTCACCGGCGTTGGCCTGAAAGAAGCCAAGGATCTGGTGGACGGCGCACCCAAGCCGGTTAAGGAAAACGTCAATAAGGCCGACGCCGAAGCCTTAAAGAAGAAATTGGAAGAAGCCGGCGCGAAAGTGACGTTGAAATAGCTCATAGTTTATAGCTGCTAGCTTTTAGAAGCGGAATTATTGCAAATACCGCAGCGCGAATAGAGCGCGATTAGACCGCCCTGTCTATAGACAGGGCGGCCTTATATTATTCTAAAAAACAGGTAAGATGCCAATAAACATAGAAACACTGCCCCGCCATGCGCTTCTCTCCGCCTCCTGTGTCATTCCGGACAATTTGCAAGATATCAAATTGATCCGGAATCCAGCCTGTGCTTAGTTTTAGATTTCGGATACTCCAACGTAACGTCAAAGTTCCGGGATGACAGGGGATTGCTGGCAAATAAGGCAAGGGACGGGCAGCGGAAGCGCGGGTGGGTTAGTGTTTCGTCCCACTTTCTACAACTGAAAACGGGTCAACCGCGGTTGACCCGTTGAAAATGCCGGGGATTTCAGGTAAAATGCTTTTATATCAATTGATCAATATTTAAATGTTTACCAATTTTTGGCGAAAATTGAACAAGCCGATCTTTTGCCTGGCTCCCATGGAGCAGGTGACGGATTGCGCTTTCCGGGAGATGTTCGCAAGATACAGCGCTTCCAATTTATGGGACAAAAAGGAAGCCGATAAATCTACAACCCGCAATTTTTATAATAACTTTGTTCTTTTTACCGAGTTCGTCAACGTGGACGGGCTACTGCATCCCGAAGGCCGCAAGAAGTTGGAAATTGACCTTAAATACACCGAAGCCCAAAGGCCGATTGTGGCGCAAATTTGGGGCCGCGATCCGGAAAAGTTTTTTCAGGCGGCGCAGATCATCAATAAATTAAAATTTGACGGCGTGGACATTAACATGGGTTGTCCCCAGTCCAAGGAGATTGCCGTTGGCGCATGCGCGGCCTTAATACGCGAGCCGAAACTGGCGCAGGAAATTATTCTAGCCGCAAAAAAAGGCGCGGGCGGTTTGCCGGTTTCCGTTAAGACGCGCATCGGCTACAGCAAACCAGATGAAATGGGAGAGTGGGTCAAAACAATTTTACAAACCGAACCGGCTGCATTAATATTGCACGGCCGCACTAAACAAGAAATGTCCAAAGTCCCGGCTCATTGGGACAAAATTGCCGAGGCAATAAAAATCCGCGATAAAATAAAATCGCCAACCGTTATTTTGGGGAACGGCGACATAAGATCTTACCAAGAGGGGTTGGCCCGAGTTAAGGAATCGGGCGCGGACGGGGTAATGGTCGGCAGGGGAGCGTTTGGCAATCCCTGGTTTTTTAGAATTGCGGATATTAACGCAGATCTTGGGCGCGGATCAGGCGCAGATCTAATTGCCAATAGTAATGGCTTAAATTTTGCCGCGGATACAAACGCGGAGCCGGGCAGCGAATTAGACACTGATATTCGCGCGGAACCTGCGCCAAAAATACCAATAGAAGAAAAGTTGCGCGTTTTGGTTGAGCACGCGGAGCTGTTTGGCCGCTTATTCCAAGGAAGCAAGCCGTTTGTGATAATGCGCAAGCATTTTAAGGCTTATGCTTCCGGCTTTGCCGGCGCCGGGGAATTGCGCGCAAAGCTGATGTCAGCGGAAAATTTGGCCGAGGCAAAGCATATTGTGGGAGCGTTTATGCGCCAAAGGCAGGGTAAATTATCGGATTAACACTGCGGCCGGCAAAAGGTGTCTTTACGCTTTGGCTAAAAAGGCGGCAGTAATCCGGAACGGGCTTCTACCGGATCGGCGCAAAGGCAGCCTTTGGCGTTGCTGGCTGCCGGTTAAATTATAGTATTACCTGCCGCTCCCTTTTGCGCTATTGTGCTAGCACAATAGCGCAAAAGGGAAAAGAAAAAGGGCGGCCGCCCTTAGTCAAAGTATTTAATTGCGCAAGTTTTTTAATACTGCACTTTAAGCAGGCTGCTGTCATTGAGCAGGTAGATTATTTTGTTATTTTCATCCACCTGGAAATCACGAAGCTTGGTAAAACTTTGAGATTTAATGGTGCCGACCAGGTTGCCGCGTTTGTCCATTACCACTACGCGATTGTTTCCCGTATCCAGCAGATAAAAGTTTTGGAAATCTTTTTCCGTGTAAATTTTCCCACGGCCGGAAAAAGGAATCAGCAGAAACGGCATGTCAAATTTTACCGGCTGTCCGTTTTGGTATTTGCTAATCCCCGAAGGGGTAAGTACGTAAATGCTGCCGTCAATGGCAAGGTCCAGGGCCTGGCCCAGGCTGGAATCTTTTACCGACGCTACCGGCCGGCTTAAAGCGTTTTTGTCCACTAGAAAGCTGGTTATTTGCCCGGCAGTTTTGTTTACCAAGTAGACCCGGCTGTTGGACGGATACGCGGCCATTCCCGCAAACCCGTCTTGCGAAGGCACGTTTTGCGAAAAAACCGCCCCTAACTCGCCGTTTTTATAATTCCACGCTTTTAAGCTTTGGCCGTCGTAAATAATTGCCGTGGAGCCGTTAATATATTGGCTGCCTATAATCTTATCCGGTAATTTAAGATTTCCGTCTTCCAAATTTCCCGAGGATTTATTGTAGCTTATTAAATTACCGTTAATCTGGGTGGCTACGAATTCCGGTAACTTGATCAAAAAATCTGCCGCGCCCAAGCCGCCAATGGCCGTAACTTGGATGCTTATGTCTTTTTCTATTTTTTGCCTTAGTTCCTGCATTTGGCCGCTGACTTGGTCGTAAAGTTCCTTATTGGCGGATTTTACGGCAATTGAATCGGGCAGCTTTCTTTGGGCTTGGGACAAGGCTTGCCTAGCCCCGTTTTCGTCCTGGTAAAGCATTAGGGTTTGGGCATTGGCAAGCAGTGTCTGCGCTTCCTTAAGGCCGGACGCGATTTGCTGGTCGGCCAGCTTATGCTTTTTCAGGTTATAAGATATTCCAAGATTTACCGCAAAAGCCAGCAGCAACACTGCCGCGGAAATAAAGAAGAATTTTTTTTGCGGGGAAAATGACTTAAAATTCCCCAGGTCCAGGGTGCGGCGGCTGGCGGAAACGCCTTTGCCCAAAGCAGTCCATAGGCTTTTGCTTTTGGCCACCGCATTTTTGGTGTTGCCGCCCAGATTTTTTAAGCGCCGTGACAAGGACGACACGCGGGGAAGTCCAATGCTCGGTTTGCGTTTAATTTTGTCAAAAGCGAAAACCGATTTGGCAAAAGCCGTTATGGCTGCCAGTTTGCCGCCCTTGGGCCCGGTTTCCAATATGTAATTTTCCAAATCTATTTCCTCGTCCGCCACTTGCCCCAAAGGCACTTGCATGTTCAACAGGGTGCCAAAAGCCACTTCCGGCCCGGCATTTTCCTTAAGCAGTTCAATAATGGTTTGCGTGGCATGCAAAAAATTGGCATCGGACAAAATAATTTTTATCCGTTCCATGGAAAGGTAGTTAAACAATTGGGTGGTGGACAGGATTATTATGTCATTGAGCCGGATCTTTCCTATCGCATAGTTTTCAAAAGCCTTGAGCGGATTGCTTTGCGGAGAGGAGCAGGAAATGTCGGCAAATTCCCCGCTGCGGAGCAGGAAGGCGGAAACTTTCCCGCAAGTGGCAATGGTAAAGGCGCGGCGGTTTTTTATGCCAATAATGCCGTTAAGCTTGTCTATCCAGCGGGCTTGCCCCAAGGCCGCCAGTTTGCCAATTTCTTCGTTAATCTGGGCAATGGCGTTTTCAAAGGTTTCTTCCGTGGGAGGGCGGCGGTAGGCCCGTTTTAAAGCGGCGGAAATGGCCAGGCAAATTTTTTCGCAGGATTCTATGGCTGCGGGGTTTAAAACCGGTATTTCGCAGACCACATACATTTCCGCCGGGCTGCCGGCAGCTTTTTCCGCGAAAGTATAAACAAAACTGCTGGTATTTTTAGCGTTGCCTAATTGGATTTTGGCTATTTGGCTTTCTAGTTCGTCCATAAAAATTTGTTATTTTTATTATACAATGTTTGGGGTAAAAAGCAAATTATCGCTAAACCATCGGGTCCGGTATTAAGGGCGGGAAAAATGTGATATAATAGAAACAACAAATTTTTATGATCCAAGACATAATAGATTCCAAGACCAATTCGACAATTTTAAGTTTTTTTCTGGTAGCGCCTGAACGCAGTTTTTCCGTTTTAGAAGTCTCTAAGCGCCTAGGGATACCGCATGCGCGGGCAGGGCAGGCTTTGGGGCATTTGTCCAACCAGGGAGTGTTAAAGGGTTTTAGCAAGCGGGGAAAAAGATATTATCTGCTCAACAACAGGCACAAGCTGATGCCGGAAATAAGGAAATACCTGCAAAAGCAGGGGCCGAAATATCAAGACGAACTGTTTAGCGCCATAAAAAAGCTTGGAAAAATTAGGGCCGCGTTTTTAAGCGGCATCTTTACCGGCTATCCGAACCTGCCCGTGGACCTGCTCTTGGTGGGAAAAGTAAACCTGAACAAGCTGGACATGTTTTTAAGGAACGCGCAAAAGCTGATGGGGTTGGAAATTAATTACAGCATTATGACCGTGGAAGAATTTTTGCTGCGACGCGATACTTTTGACAAATTTATCAAAGACATTTTTGATTACCGCCATATAGCGGTAGTGGACGAGCTGGGCGGGAAAAAGAAAAGGTGAGATGCGCTGTATTTGCGGAATACGGACTGATACGCCTGCCCGCCTCTGGCGGGGATATGCGGATCCGGGAGGTGCTTTATCCTTTCCGGCAGTGAAGACGGTCTTCCTGGGCTACCCTGCTAAAGTTAAGCTAATTTTGGTGATGACGCACATCTGGGACAATCTTCCTTAAGTTTGGTTGATGGTGATTATTATCCGGCAATTTAAAAACCACTTATCCCAGATGTGCGTCATCGTCCAATGTTTGATCCCCAATGTGCGCCATCACTGCCTAACCCTCTATCCGTATCCCGTAAAGACAGTATAAGGAAACAAAAACCTTATGGGCCAAATACAAAATATTTATTTGCAGCTTTTGGAAAATTTTCCCGCGGAACTGCGGCCGGTTATTTCCATTGGCCTGGCAATATTACTTATCTATTCGGCCTTTAAGGTGGTCAAGAAAGATTTTATTTATATTATTGCCTTGGTAATTTTGTTGCCGGCTTCCAAACCTATTCTGCTCAGCGTCTGGCAGGGGATGGCAAATTTAGTGGAATTTTTACTGCACACCAAATAAAATTTTATGCTTGATTACGGTTTTGTCGGTGAAATGAAAAAAAATTTTTGATTATGGCCATAGAGAGATTGAAAATTATATCCGTTCCCTGGACAGGAATAATATCAGGATCAACCCTTCTTAAGCATCTATTGATCTCCGCAAAATCAGTTGAATAAATTTGGGCTTACTGATAACAAAAATTATTCAAGATAATATGCGGGCCTCAATAATTTCCCAATGAAATTCCCATAAGGGGATTTTATTTTGCTTGTGGATAACTTTTAGCTAATTATAAAATAACAAGGAAATCCGCGGTTTTGACAATAGGTGAACGATCGTTTAATATTATTTTAAGGTAATTTTGCTTGCTCAGGGTTTCTTTATGGTTGTCCTATCAAATAGCGTGATATAAATTTGTTAAAAACATCCTTCTTTGCAAAATTATTTTAAAATAATTAATGGAAATGCCATGCCTAAAGAAATTACAAACCGCCAAAAAGAATTGTTAAAATATATTGTCAGGCAAATCCGCGAGCAGGATTTGCCGCCCAGCATTTCGGAGATGGCCGGTTTTTTAAAGGTCAAGTCCAAGAACGCCGTGGCAAAGCTGTTAAATTCCCTGCAGGAGCAAGGATATATAAAAATTACGGGCAAAGCCAGGGGAATACAGGTGTTAGATGCGCTGGGCGAAAGTCTGGAAAAAGGCCTGGTTAAATTGCCAATTTTAGGCAACATCCAGGCCGGCACCCCGCACTTGGCCGAAGAACAAATAGAAGACTGGATCAATTTGCCGCAGACGCTGGTAAAAAGCCGCCGGGACGTATTCCTGCTGCGCGTGCGCGGCAACAGCATGGTTAACGCCGGAATTTTTGAAGGTGATTTGGTTATTGTCCGCCCGACCAAGGACGTCCGGAACAATGACATTGTGGTGGCCCTGCTGCACGACGAAGCCACGGTAAAAAGGTTTATCCAGGTAAAAAACCGCGCCTACTTAAAAGCCGAGAATCCCGAATATAAAAACATTTACCCCAAGGAAGAATGGATGGTGCAGGGCAAAGTGGTTGGGGTAATCAGGCAGTTGGAATAGGATATATAAAATAACAATTGTCAAATTTATGAGCGAGGCGGAAAAAGTAAAAATTAATATTGTTTCCCAGTTGCATTCGCTTTGCGCGCATTGCGCCACCCGCAGCAACCGCGAACACCGTTGTCCGGTTAAGGAAATTTCCGCGCGCATCCAGTCCCTGCGGGGAGTCCCGCTCATGGTCAATAGCGAATTCAAAGGAATGCTATGGCGGTAAACATGCCAACCGGCTTTAATTTCTGGCTATAGAGCAGAATAGATCGCTTCGCTGCCTTAGAGACCCCTTTAAATCTTCCAGCGATGATACTGTTTTTTGTATTATTGTGAACCCATTTGCCTTGCCAGCTATTCATTGAAAAATAAAAAACCGGGGCGCGCAATTTAGACGCGGAGCGCTCCCCGGTTTTCTTTCCAAGCGGGTTTCAAATGCAATGAGAATTACCCGCATGGGAAGGCTATGATGACTGCTGTATAAAAAATTCGATAAAAATCCTCCGTAAAAAATCGACGGACCCATGACCCGCCCGACACGGCAGCAAACCCTACCCCCGGTATAGATTTGCTGACCTTTTCTAGGAAGGAAAAGGCAATCACAGGCCCGCCGTTCCAAGAATTGGAAAACGATAGCAGGATACCACTTTAAGCATATAACGTCAACAGGAATGGATATTTACTGTTAAAATACCCCAAGTATTTAAACCGGCCAGATTAGATATTTGTCATTGGGGCGGATAAAACTTTGCTTTTCTTTTTGTTTTCCAACAAGTTTTTGTCCGCTGCATTTATTAGTTCGGACAAACTTTTTTGGCCGGAAAATCCGCAGACCCCGCTGCTGATGGAAATAGGCAGGCTGAGTTGGCCAATAGAGATTGGTTCATTTTTTATAGTTGCAGCAACCGCATTTAAAATATTTTGCGCGGTTTCGGCAGTGGTGTCCAAAAGGCAAACAATAAATTCGTCGCCGCCGTAACGCCCCACTATGTCGGTACTGCGGAAGGATTTTTGCAAAATTTTTCCCACGTAATTTAAAACCGCATCTCCGGCGCTGTGGCCGAATTTGTCATTAATTTCCTTTAAATTATCCAGGTCCAGCATTGCTATGCTAAAGGGCCTGCCGGCTAAAATTGAGCGTTCAAACTGGCTGCCAATTTCTTCTAAGGTAAAACGGCGGTTATACAGCCCTGTCAGCCCGTCCGTAGAAGCAAGCGTTGTCAATTTGAGGTTGGCGTCCTTCAATTCCCGGAACAGCAAACTGTAAGGATCGGTTAAAGCTTTGCTGATTAATCCTTTATAAGTGAAATACCCCGCCAAAATTAAAAACAAATGCCCTAAGGTGTTAAAGAATCCGTATACGCTGACGTAGCGCGTAAAAGATATTTCCGCTAAGGCGCTAAAAGCCAGGGAAAGTATTATGTCGTTAAAAATAGCATTGTCAAAAAATTGTTTTTTTCGGGAGAATAATACAATGGCCGCAACAAAAATTAAGCTAATAACATATTCGCTGACAACCTTAAATAAAGTCAATCCGCCGCCTTCAATGTAGGCGTCGGGAAAAATGCCGGTCAAGATGGAGAGCAGTAGCCCGGCGGTCGCGAAAAAAAATACCGAATACAAAAGGACTTTATTTTTAGGCTTAAGTTCCTTTCCTATAAAAAGCGGGGACGCCAAAAAGGAGGCGGCCAGCACGTAACGGCCGGCCAGCCATAACTGGGTAGGGACATTGGTTGCCACGCCCGGGATTACGCTTAGGCCTTTGTAGGTTAAAGTATGGAAAAATTCCAGGACGGAACTAGACAGGAAAGCAACGCCCAAAAAGAGGAAAAAGTCGTTCCTGACAATTTTTTTAGCGTTGAAGGCAATGGTAAAAATTAACAACCCAATGACAATAATTGCAGATTCCACCAGGGTATGGAAAAATAAATAATCGTATTGCGACAGTAAAAACAGCAGGGCAAAAAATATCGCCCCTGCCAGCAAAGACAAGGTTTTTTTTAGCTTATTTCCCATATTTGTTCCTTATTTGCGGCGTTTTTGGTTTATTTACCTCCATATAGTTAAGCATAATATTTGGCTGTTTACAAGTAGGAAAAAGGCGGCTCGCTTCGCAAAGCAAGCCGCCAAAGAGGCCTTACCAAGCCATTGCGGGCTTGGGCCAGGAAGTTGTTTGACTTAGTTTGCCTCGGATCGTTCCGCAGACGCGCAAGGCTGCGCTGTTTGTCTGCCGTGCGACCCTAAAAACCAGGACGCCATACTTTAAAGCCAGAGCAAACCCAATATCGGCAGCCAGGCTGCCCAAGGCAACGCCCCATTCCTCGTTACCAAGCATAACGGCACCTAGCTGCATCAGCTTCAGCCTCATGCAGGCGTCCAAGCCTTCGGCCAGTAAAATCTTCCAAACAGATTCCGCGCCTTTGTTGAACATCCTTTTTTCTTTTGGCAGGAACCGGTCATTAATTAAGACCAGCAAATAGAAGATCCCATTTTCGGCGATTAAGGCAAAAAACCTGGACGAATTTTCGCCCATGCGCAGATAATTGCCTAAAAGCGTCACCGCCGGGACGGCCAGGAAGCCAAGCCCGTAGGGTATCCCAATTTGCAAAACCCATGTCCTGGCGGAGCTAAATATACCCCCGTCCGCTGCCGCCGATCGCAATCGTTGCCAGGCCTTGTTTAAGGGCCTTCATCTTATTTTTTCCTTTCTTGCGATTTTTTGTATCTGCCCTCCCATCTCTTTATAAGTATTTTACCATAACTTATTCTCGGCATAGTATAAGGTATGACAAAGTCATAATAAACGACTAAATAAGTAAATGGATTATTTATAACGAACGCCTCAACACGTGTTGAGGCGTTCGCACTAAGCTCACGCCGTAGTTTTATTGCCTTTCAACTCCGCTGCGCACTATGCTTAGGGCAAAATAAGGCATAGGGCCAAATTTGAATTTTTGACATTTTCCGCTTTTTGGCTCAACCGACAGAATCAGGCTCGTTCGGGACAAATTTAAAACCCCTTATGGGGGTTTTAAATTTGTCAGGCCTCCTTAAGGAAGCCTGCCCAGCGGAGCTTTTACGAAGTTGGGGTAAAAAATTTTTTGTCCTTGAGCGAAGTTGGTTTTTTAAAGTTGATTGGGGTATAATTAACGCATATGAAAAACGAGACGGTAAATCTTGAAGATTTGGGATATGGCGATTTTTTTGAAACTAACCGCAAAGAAAAAGGGTTGGGCGGTTTTGGGGTTGGCCGGGTGATTGCCGAATACAAAGGAGCTTACAAAGTCAAAAGTACAAATGGCGAATACTTGGCTAAGGTTACCGGCAGGCAAATGTTTACTGCTTTGTCCCGGGAAGACTTTCCCGCGGTAGGCGACTTTGTGGCAATAACCGCGCTGGGCAGCGGCAATGCGGTAATTAACGGCATTTTGCCAAGAAAGACCGTCATAAAAAGAAAACAGGGCGGCGGCAAGGACATTCAAATTATCGCGGCCAACATTGACGTGGCGTTCGTAGTTGAATCTATAGGCAGGGATTATAATTTAAACCGTTTAGAAAGATATTTTGCCATAGTAAATGACGGCGGGGCAAAGCCTGCCATTATCTTGAATAAAACCGACCTCGTCCCTAAGGAAGATCTAGACGCCAAACTTGAGCAAATAAAAAACCGGTTTGGCGGCGCTGACGTAATTTTTACCAGCACTGTAACCCAAGAAGGCCTGGACGAACTAAAAAGTTACATCGCAAAAGGGAAAACTTATTGTTTTTTGGGCTCATCCGGCGTAGGTAAGTCGTCTTTGATAAATAAATTAATAGGCGGCGAGACAATAAAAACCAAGGGTATTAGCCTTGGCACGTCCCGCGGAAAACATACGACAACAACCAGGGAGATGTATTTCCTGTCTGGCGGCGGGATAGTCATAGACAACCCGGGGATGCGGGAAGTGGGGTTGGCAGATGCCGGCGCGGGCGTGGAGAATGTGTTCGAAAAGATAACTTTGCTGGCTCAGGAATGCAAATTTACCGATTGTACGCATACCCACGAACCCGGGTGCGCGGTGCTTTTGGCGGTAAATTCCGGCAAGCTGGACAAGGGCCAATACGCCAATTTTCTTAATTTGAAAAAAGAAGCGGATTATTACGAAATGTCCGATTTTGAAAAAAGAAAAAAAGACCGCGATTTCGGCAAGTTCGTAAAAAAGGCCAAAAAAGAACTAAAGAGCTACCGGAATAAATTTTAATAGGCCGGTTTATACTGCCTGACAAAAGATTAAAGTAAATCCCTCAATTTTGCATAGGCGAAAGGGACAATCATTTCCTGTTCGGACAAACCGCCGGAATTCTGCAATTGCTCCGGCGTGAATAATAAGTTGGAACCCCGGCTAAACCTTGCATCGGGGCAGTCAAAATGGCATTCGGCAACAGATTCATAATTAGCAGTATATTATTGTAACAAAAATCCTCCCGGTTTGCGGGAGGTTGCATTTAGGGAAATCTTAGAGAGGGGATCCTGTTATGCTTCCAGCCGCAAAAGGCGCTCGGTTGTCTTAGTGGCAGCCGGGCTCTTAAGGGCCTTAGAAGCAGAATTGGAAGAATATTTGTCCATTGCAGTCGTAATATTTTCCATTAAACGTTTTGTCAAGGCGGCAAAAGTGGTGTAAGATGTAATTGAAAGATTTAAAAACTAAAAGATTTAAAGATTTAGGCAGCTAGGGAAATCTTTCTATTATTTTATTTTTAAATAAATTTTATGATCCTCTCGGACCGCGATATTAAAAAAGCCATCAAGGAAGGAAAAATTAAAATTTCCCCGCAGCCAAATTTTAAAACCCAACTGGGGTCCTGCTCCATAGATTTGCACCTGGGCAGCAAGTTCCGCGTATTCAAGCATTCCAATTTCGCCTACATTGACTTAAAGGGCACGGTGGACACGGACGCGATAATGAAAGAAATAACCGTTCCTAAGGGCGAAGCGTTCATAATGCAGCCGGGCGATTTCGCCCTGGCCACGACCGTGGAAAATTTGGAATTATGCAATAGCCTGCTCGGTCGTATAGAAGGCCGCAGCAGCTTGGGCCGGCTGGGAATAATTGTGCACGGCACCGCCTCTATTTTTGACCCCGGCTGGATAGGCAAGCCTACCATGGAGCTAGGGAATTTGGGGGTTATGCCCGTGGCTTTGTATCCGGACATGCGGATTTGCGCTTTTACGTTTGAAGAGCTGACTTCGCCGGCGGAAGTCCCTTATTGCAAGAAAAAAGGAAACAAATATGCCGGACAAAAAGAACCGTTGGCCTCCAAACTGACCCACGAAGTCAGCGCCGGCTTAAAAATAAAAGGAATTGCGGCCAAGCACATATAGGGTCTGTAGCCGAATGCGCTTTTAAGGCGAAATTTCAGAATTCCGATTGGCCAAGATGCCGAAATTCTGAAATTGCAGCCAAAATGGCATTCGGCTACAGACCCATATAACTGACACGTATTTTAAACGGACTTTCATGAATATATTCATGAAAGTCCGTTTGTATTATTCAAGTTGTTAGCTTGCTTTTCCAATTCTAAAAATTTATATTTCAGCCCGTTATATTCGCCCTGGCCCGCCAAGACTGCTTTTGTGAACAGGTCTTCGTAAGGCGGAAAAAAAGTGTCTGCCTCAAATTCCTTTTCTACCATGGTCAGATACAGCTTGTCAGCCATGGGCAGGAACTGGGCGTAAATGGAACCGCCGCCAATAATAAATATCTCTTGGCGGTCTGCAGGCAACGGGCGGATAATATCCTCCCCTACAGCCAAGGCTTCGTCAATTGAGTGCGCCACAGTGCATCTCGGGGCTTGGTAGTCCTGGCCTTTGGCTATGACAATATTAGTCCGGTTAGGCAAGGGCTTGCCCAGGGATTCAAAAGTCCTGCTGCCCATAATTATTGCGTGTCCGCTGGTTAGCGCTTTAAAGCGTTTTAAGTCTTCCGGAATGTGCCAAAGCAGCTTATTGTCCTTGCCAATGGCGCGGTTTTTGGCTATGGCGGCAATTATGGAAATTTTCGGCTTGGAAGTCATTTGTTTAAACTTGTTGATTTACATTATCTTTGCGGAATATGGGTTATTACGGATATAGGGATAGAGTCCAAAGGTGACCATTGCGCACGAAAGTGACAAGATTATGGGGATTATGATCAATATTGATCAACTTGCTTTATATTCTCATCCATACTTGCGCAATGGTCACCTTTGGCTATATTCCCGGAAGGCGCCTTCGCTGCCGTTATATAATGCCTTCCATTTTCTTTTCCACGGCGTCCGCAACTTCTTCAAGGCTGTTATATCGCATAAATGAAAACAAGGAACTGTCTATGCCCAATATGAGCCGGCTGACTTTGGCATCTTGTTTTGCCACGGCCAGTATGGGCTTATGGCGGAACAGGGCAGTGGCAATTTCAAAACCCAGGCCAATGGCCGGATGGCTGCATTCGGACAGCAATAGGTCGCAGGACTTGACGCAGCCAATATCATGATGGTAAACGTCTGTCGGAGTTCCGTCCGTTAATCCTTTAAATTCTAAAACTTCAAATTTCGCCTTTAGCATTTGTTTCAGCCTTGCCATCTCTTCTTTAAATTCTTCCGAAGCATGGGTAAGCGAACAGGTAACGTAAATTTTTTTCATTAGTAAATCATGTTAGTTTTAAAAACCGTAGCCAGCAAAATAAAAATTACTACGGTAAACAACAGCAGCCAGCCGAGAGTGGAGAACAGGAAAACAACCGCTTCTTTACGCAAGTTGTCCAAATAAAGCAAAACCGGGCGCAGAAAAATTAAGGTTCCTACAATAGCCGCAGAAAGCACCAGAAGCATAAGCATGGCAAGCGGCGTTACAACATTTTGGTCTTCAACTCCGAAAAGCCTGTTGCCGTTGGACATGAGCCAGGCCACCAAACCAACGTATAAAGTTATGGCAACGGCGTGGAGAAACGAATAAAAAATTATTTTATCTCTCGGCATATATCTCCTTTCGTTTAATTTTGATTGTTTAAATAAACCAGTCCGGCTTGGGCCGCATCTTTAACGTTGGGCAATAGGCGCAAGCCGTCCAGGAAGTTGACATTAACCCAAACCGGCTCGGTTTCTTCCGTGGCTTGCAATTGGCCGGAATAATTTTGGCACAAATAGACTCTCCAGCCGCATTCGTTGTTGCTGCCGTCTTTGAGGGGGATACGGGCGACATGGTAATTATTCGGAAATTCTTTTAAATCATCAGTCGCAGCTTCCAAGCCGGTTTCTTCCTTAAGTTCCCTGATTGCGGCCTGGATTTCCGTTTCGTCTTTTTCCACGTGGCCGGAGGGCAAGCCCATTACGCCCTCAAATTGCCTGGCGGCCGGGCCGTGTTTAACCAGCAAAACTTTATTGCCTTTTAAAATTAAAACTGCAACCGTGGGGATTATCATAATATGTAAATCGGGCTCAATGGCAAATATCTTGACGCCAGACATCTGGGGCTGCCCCAGAAGACTGTCATCAATTTGGATTTTACTTTAAGACTTACTTTGCGCATATTTTTTCCAGTTTTCGTCCACAATGCCGCCGACCACGGCCATTTCAGCTTTAATGGGCGGGTAAGGGTCGTAATTAAGCAGTTCCACTTTGGCAGGCGTAAAATCTCCCAGTTCTTTGACGGAAGGATCAAGCTTGACGGTTGGCAGGGGCCTGGGCTTGCGCGTAAGCTGCTCTTTGGCCTGCTCGCGGTGGTTTTCGTAAATATGGACGTCGCCGAACGTGTGCACAAATTCGCCGGGCTGGTTGCCCGTGACTTGCGCGAGGATTATTGCCAGCAGGGCGTAAGAAGCAATGTTAAACGGCACGCCCAAAAAAATATCGGCCGATCTTTGGTAAAGCTGCAAGCTTAGCTTACCGTTTTTGACATTGGCCTGGTACATGTTGTGGCAAATGGGGAAGCGGCAGGCTTCTTCGGGCAAGGCCATTTCGTACAGGTATTCCGGGTTCCAGGAATTGACAAGGGCATTGTGCGCGTCCGGGTCTTTGCGCAGGTCATTGACCAGCCACTGAAGCTGATCAACTGTGCGGCCGTTCTTGGCCGGCCAGCGGCGCCACAGTTCTCCGTAAATTTTAGGCAGTTCGCCGTGCTGTTTGGCGAACTCCGCGTCGTTTTCAATCTTGGCAATAAATTCTTCCTTGGTCATTTCCGGCATTAAGCCTTTGGCCATTTTTTCGCGGTAGATCCTATAAGGATAATCGTCCCAAATGTGCACTTTGTTATCTACAAGGTATTTTATATTGCTTTGGCCGGACATAAACCAGTATAATTCGTGCAAAATGCCCTTCCAATAGGTCTTTTTGGTGGTCAGGAGGGGAAAGCCCTCGGACAAATTAAAGCGAATCTGGCGGCCGAATAAGCTGTAAGTCACGTCTCCCGTGCCTTTGTCTTCCTGCCGCACGCCATTGTCCAGGATTTCTTGCATTAGGTTCAGGTATTGATATTCAGGATGATCTTTTTGCATATAAAATTATCCTTTGATGTCATTGCGAGGAATCCAGGGCTTTAACTGGACGTCGTGGCAATCTGTCAGGTAGATAAAGATTGCTTCGCCCCTCGGATACACTCGGGCTCGCAATGACAAAGACAAATTAAGTTTATTTTAGATGTTTTTGCCATTTACTCAATCACAAATATTTTGTCCGTGCCGTAATAATCGCGCCAATTATTATTGTAGTAGTCAAACATCCTGGCCAGGCGGTCTTGCAGCAGTTCTTCTATTTCAAGATTTTTCATTACGCTGCGAATAAAGGCCTTGGTCTCTTCCGCTGCCGACTGGTCATTGATCACCATTTCGAATTCGGCCAAATGGCCGTAGCCGGCGTTTTTGTCGATGGAGACGTTGATTGCCGTTTGCGGGCGGCTAAAGCCAGCCCCTACAGTGGGGTGAAACACAAATTCCTCGCGCTCGCGCGACCATTTGGCCTGGTATTGGAAACCGGAATCCAAAATAAGTTTATCAAGCTCATCAAGTTGCAAGTTTATCAGGCCTTCCCATTCCAGGCGGGCAGTGCCGTTAAAGCTGGTGGTGTCGTCCACGCTGGCTTTAATCACCAAAATCACTTTGCCGTCGGCCCAGCGGGTCCTGACGGAAAAATCTTTGGCCTTTTCCGCCAAATCTTGCAGCTTGTCCAATTTGTCCGATTTAATAATATCTTTCACATTATTAAAAATTTTCTTTAAATTTCCGCCGTTTGGAACAAAGTAATGGTTTAGCTGTTTATGCGAGCCGATAATTTGCAAGCCAGCGTCCTTTTCTTTCATTTTGCCCACCAGCTTGTCCGCGTTTTCCTTGTTGCCGAGCAAAGATTTTATTTCAATTTCGTAAGAATGGGTTGCCATAAATTAATTTGTTGGGAAGCGTAATATCAAGCAATAAAGGGCGTATTCCGGGGCCAGTTATCTTAAAATTGGCAGATGATAATGAAAGACTGATAATCTAAAGCCTGTTTATCCCGGAAGGCATCTTTCATTCCTCGGGATTGTTACAATATTATCATATCCAGATAACAGCTTTACGTCAATTTATTTTTATATCCGGATTATGGTATAATTATGGCAATGAAAAAAACAAAGGGAAAACGAGTAATAATTGGTCTGGTAGGGGAAAAGTTTGCGGGAAAAGACGCGGCGGCCAATTATTTAGTAAAAAAGTACGGAGCTTTTCACGCCCGTTTTAGCCATATTTTGGATGATATTTTAAATATTTTGTACCTGCCCGTTTCCCGGCGCAACGAAATAGACTTAGGCCTGGGCCTGCGCAAAATTTTCGGCAACGGCGTCCTGGGCAAGGCCTTGATGCAGCGGGTCAAGCTGTCCACGGCCAAATTTGTGGTCATTAACGGCATCCGTATGGACGAAATGGCGGACGCCAAGAAGCTGGGCGCGAAGATTGTTTATATTACGGCTAACAAACTGATCCGTTACCAAAGATATCTAAAGCGCCACGAAAAGGTTGATGACGCCACAATGAGCTTTAAGGAATTTTTGCGGCAGGAAAAGGAGCTGACGGAAATTGGAATCCCCAAACTTGGCGCAAAGGCGGACTACAAAGTTGTAAACGAAGGGACGCTGGCGGAATTATACGGCAAGATGGATGTGGTGGTGGGGAAAATTGCCAAACCTTGAACGGAATTTATGGGAAATATCTTCTGTAATAATTATTCCAATACTTATGCCAATCTTAAAAAAACTATCTTTCGGCAAGGAGGAGAAAAAAAAGAAAGGGGCGCAGGCAGGCAAGTTGATCGTAATAGACGGCACGGACGGCAGCGGCAAGACCACGCAGTTGAACCTGCTGGCTGACGAACTTAAACTTAGCGGATACCGGGTGGAAATAGCGGATTTTCCGCAATACGGAACCAAGTCCGCCGGCATGATAGAAGAATATTTAAACGGCAAATACGGCCAGGTCGCGCCAAGGGCCGCGTCTATTTTTTACGCTGTGGACAGGTTTGACGCGTCTTTTAAAATTCGGCAATGGCTGGAAGAAGGGAAAATTGTGGTGTCCAACCGCTACGTTACGGCCAATGCCGGGCATCAGGGCGGTAAAATTCCCGACCATGGCGAGCGCGTGAGGTTTTTCAAGTGGCTGGATAACTTGGAATACGATATTTTCAGCATCCCCAAGCCCGACCTGAACATTATTTTGCACGTCCCCGCGGAAGTGGCGCAAAAGTTAGTAGATCTAAAATCCGTTGAGCATCATGAATATACCAATGGCAAAAAACGCGATTTGCATGAAGCGGACTTGCAGCATTTAAAAAACGCGGAAAAGACTTATCTGGAAATTGCCAAGCTGTTCCCCAACACGAAGATGGTGGAATGCGTAAAAGACAGCGAACTGCTGCCGCCGGAACAAATCCACAACAAGGTCTGGGAGCTGGTTAGGCGCATCGCGCTGAAGGACTTTAAATAAAGTTCGGCAAAACCAGGGCCGCCCTGTGGGACTACTCGTTTAAAAATCTGCAGATGATGATTAAAGACTGTCAATCTAAAGACTGTTTATCCCAGAGGCCGGCTCTCGTTTTCTAAAAAGTTATACCGAAGTATATACCTAAGTTAAGCTTAAGTATATACTTTTCTTTTATGAAAGAACTTGGAAATAAAATTGAAGGGTTTATTGCCTCAAAGGCAATAGAAAATAAAAAATCTATTTTTGAAAATAGGGGTTTAAAGGGTTTTTCTAATGAGATTTTAAAGTCGGAAGGAATAAATATTCGCAATGAGGCGGTAGGAGGCAAAGAACTGGGGGATCTTCGTGGGCGTTTAAATAACGATCCGGGATTAATTATTGCAAATCATCCTGGCCCGTCTCCGATTGACGTTGTCGCTGTAACGGCACAAATAGAGAGAAAAGACGTGAAGGTGGTATTAAGCAGCAACGCTTTTGAAATATTTTCCCATGCAATTGATCCTAAAATTTTATTTCCTCTTCCTAAGGATAAACGGGGAGCGCCGCCCAGTTTTTACAAAAATTATTTTGGGGAAATTTTAGATTATATCAAAGCGGGACATGCAGTGGCGTTATTTCCTACCGGAGGGGCGGAAAGGAAAAAGGAAAAATTCCTGTTTCAGAGGGGGTTTCGTTCAATAGTGAAGAGGTTGAGGCCGGACGATATGATCTATTCATTTTATTTATTCGGACCGGATTTGCCGGAACTGCGGGAACAGCAGGGGCGAATTAAAGCAAGCCTGGCTTTACAATCTGTTTTTAATTCGGAACTAAGATTGGATCCGCAGAAAAGGAGGCATGACTTAGTTTTAAAGGAGTGTTATTCCACAGCTAAAGATTGGCAAGGCCTGATCGCTGGCGGAAAACCAGAAGATGAGATGAGTCTTTTAACCAAGCATTATTTAGAGCAGTTCAAATAGAATTTAAGCGCAAGTCCCTTGAAAAAGGGGCTTTTTTGCTGTATAATTTAACACAATACTTCCAAAAGTCGGCCTGGAAGTAAATGGTTATCTTCTTTCGCAAAATACGATGGGGGAACAAAAAAAGTTTCATTTAAAAGTTCCAGATGCCGTGCTAGCCAGCCTAAAGCCTACAGGCTGCCGGGCTTCCCCGGAGTCGGAAGCTGCGTGGCGTTTGGCCGCGGCCATTGTTGTGGCCCGCGAACTTGCCGGAACGGGCATTTTGCCGATACTGAAAGACGCAGAAGCGGAAGATCAGCCTTCACCGGCGGAGATGCACATACCCTTGAGCGAGGACGACATTAACTTCCTCACCGAGATTAGCGAATTAGAAGGAGGGTCGCGGGGAAAACTGGTCCGCCAGTTTTTATTTACTGCCCAAAAAGCAGTGGAAGAATTCCCCGCTGTATTGACCCGCAAAGGGCTGGAAGCACAAATCCGCAAGATGTTCGCGGGTATTTCCGCCTTTTAAGCAGTACGCTGCGCATGAATGGACTATGCGCAGCTTTTTTCTGGACTAAATGCTTAAATGAGATTAATATACCAATAGAATAATATCAGTATTATTAGTATCTTTAGCGTACATTCGTATTTTGATAATGTATTTATGAACGAACTTATTAAGCGCCTGGAAAATTTAAAATCTGAAATTTTAAATCTTAAATCCCATTTAAACCTGCCGCAAAAAGAGCAGCGCATTTTGGAACTGGAAGACCAAATGGCCGCGCCAAATTTTTGGGCAGACAACCAAAACGCGCAAAAAGTCAGCCAGGAATACAATCAATTAAAAAATTTTTACGACTTTTGGGTAAATTTGGAAAAAGATGCGCAGGAAACGCTGGAATTGGTCAGGCATAACCGGGACGAATCTGAAGAAACAAAAAAATATCTTGAAAGCCACACTGCGGACCTGGAAAACCAATACCGCAAAAACCGTTTTGTCGCGCTGCTTTCTAAAAAATACGACGACCACAATGCCATCTTTTCCCTGCACAGCGGAGCCGGAGGCGTGGATGCCCAGGACTGGGCGGAAATGCTGCTAAGGATGTTTTTAAGGTATTGCGAAAAAAAAGGTTTTAAAACCGAAATTTTGGAAACCAGCAGGGGAGAGCAGGGCGGCATTAAGACCGCAGTGGTGGAAGTATTCGGCCCTTTTGCATACGGCTTGCTTAAAAGCGAAGCCGGCGTGCATCGCCTGGTCCGGCTGTCGCCTTTCAATCCCGCCCATACCAGGGAAACATCGTTTGCCTTAATGGAACTTTTGCCGATTTTGGAAGAACAGGAAGAGCTCAAGGTAGATCCCAAGGACCTAAAAATAGAAGCCAATACGTCTTCCGGCCACGGCGGGCAAAGCGTAAATACCACTTATTCCGCCATTCGCATAACCCACATCCCGACCGGGATAAAAGTATCCATCCAAAACGAAAGATCCCAGCACCAGAACCGCGAATTGGCCATGAAGATTTTAATGTCCAAATTAAAGTCCTTAGAAGAGGAAAAACTGCAAAAGGAAAAACAGGAAATTCGCGGGGAATTTAAGTCAGCCGAGTGGGGAAATCAAATTAGATCATACGTGCTGCATCCTTACAAACTTGTAAAAGATCATCGGACTAATTTTGAAACGTCCGACCCCGATTCCGTGCTAAACGGCGAATTGGACGAGTTTGTGGAAAAATATTTGGAGAAGACCGCGGTGTCGGCATGAGGATAATTTTTTCTGGAGATTTTTGAAGAAAAATTTATAAATTTTGATAATGTAAAAAAAATTGCTATAATGTCAATATACCCATTTTATCTTTTGGCAGCAAAAATCTCCAGAAAAAAACATGATCAAATTTGAGAAAGTTACCAAACATTACAGCAAAAATAAAGCGTTAGACGACGTAAATTTGGAAATCCACCACGGGGAATTTATTTCCCTGGTCGGGTTGTCCGGCGCCGGAAAATCTACCTTAATGAAGCTGATTATTGGGGAAGAGCAGATAGACGGCGGCAAAATTTTAATTGACGACATAGACATTTCCCAAGTCCGCAAGTCCGACCTGCCTTATTTAAGGCGGAAAATTGGCGTCATTTTCCAGGATATGAAGCTGCTGCCCAGGCGGACCGCTTACGAAAACGTGGCTTTTGCCATGGAAGTCTGCGGACACCGCAAGGACAAAATAACCGACGACGTGCCGAAAATTTTGGAACTGGTGGGGCTTTTGCATAAAAAAGACAATTTTCCGCACGAAATGTCCGGCGGGGAAAAGCAGCGCGTGGCCATTGCCCGCGCCCTGGCCCATCGCCCGGTTCTGCTGTTGGCGGACGAGCCGACCGGGAATTTGGACGAGGTTAATGCCAACGAAGTCTTGGACTTGCTCTTGAAGATCAACCATCTGGGGACCACCGTAATCCTCGCCACCCATGCCGCAGACCTGGTCAACCGCATAAAAAAGCGCGTCATTACCATAGAAAACGGCAAAATTACCATGGAGCAAGAGAAGGGGAAGTATAAACTTTGAATTATGGAGCATGAATTAGGAATTACGGTTCTGCAGTTATCCCTAATTCATTATTCCTGATTCCTAATTCCTAATTCATTATGATTTATGTTTGACTCCATTTCGGCATTTCGCATAATTAAGACCGGGTTTGTGAATTTCTGGCGCAACTCCTGGCTGTCGGCCGCGGCCACCATGGTAATGACCATTACTTTGGTAATCTTTTCCGTGCTGTTTTTGATGTTTGCCATAACCAATTATTCCATTAGCACCATCAAGAATACCGTGGACATTAGCGTGTATTTTAAAACCGGCCTGGGCGAGGACCAGATAATGAACATTAAAAAAGATTTTGACTCTAATTCGAAAATAAAAGAAATTTCTTATACTTCCTCGCAGCAGGCTTTTGACCAGTTCAAGGAAGCCCATAAGAATGACCCGCTTATTACCCAGTCCCTGAACGAGCTGACAGAAAACCCCTTGCCCGCAACCTTTAACGTAAAAGCTTACCAACTTGACGATTATCCGGGAATTGCGCAGCAGTTCCAGGACCCGAAATACCAGGATTATATCTCCAAAGTAAATTTTGAAGACAACCGGCCCGTTATAGAACGGCTGGGCAAAATTTTAAAATTTATCGTGACTTTCGGGATCGGGCTGATAATAGTTTTTTCCTTGATCGCGATTTTGGTGATATTTAACACTATTACCCTGACCATTTACAACCGCAAGGAAGAAGTGGAAATTATGCGGCTGGTGGGCGCGACTAATTGGTATATCCGCGGGCCGTTCCTGACCGAAAGCCTGCTCTACAGCGTTTTTTCCACCATAATTGCCGGCTTGCTGTTTTATCCGGTGTTCACCAAAGTTTTGCCCAAGGTGGCGCTATTCGTCAATCCGCAGGTCACTCTATTTAACCAGAACGTATTCAACTTTTGGTATTTGCTGTTTATGATGCTGGCGGTTTCCGTAATTTTGGCGGTTTTTTCCACGTTGCTGGCCATAAGGAAGTATCTTAAAATTTAGATGATTTGCTCCTAAGGAAAACCCTGACCCGCCTGCGTTTTCACTATTTTTCTCTTGCCTTATTTATAAGCAATTTCCTGTCATCCCGGAAATTTTTACGTAGACGCATATCCTTGGCCGTAAAAATTGTCCGGGATCTAAAAATTAGCACAGGCTGGATTCCGGATCAATTTGATATCTTACAAATTGTCCGGAATGACACAAGAGGGGGTGGAAAGCGCAGGCGGGGCAGAAGGAAAGTCCGATTGACAAATCAGCTAAATTTTATATACTTAAAAAGAGCCTTACAGGCTTAAAAGCCGGACTCTCTGGAAAAAGGGGAGTTTTTTTGTTACCATTCGCTAATATACAAATTTTAACAAATATACAAATGAAAGTAATCTTTTTAAAAGACGCGCCCGGGCAGGGCAGGAGAGGGGAAATAAAAGACGTCAGCGAAGGCTATGCCAGGAATTTTTTAATACCCCGGGGTTTTGTCCAAACAGCCACGGTAGACATCCAGGCCAAAATTGCCAAGGAAAGCAAGGAAGCGGAGAATAAGAGGTTAAAGGAAATTGAGAAATTGCGCCTGTTAAAATCGGACCTGGAAAAACGGACGTTCACTTTAAAAGTGAAAGTCGGGGACAAGGGGCAAATTTTCGGGAGCGTGCATGAAAAGGACGTCGTCCAAACAATAAACCATAAGATGAATGCAAATTTGGAAAAGCATCAAATAGCGCTTCCCGTTCCTATCCGCGCCCTGGGCGAACATCAGGCAAAGGTTAAGTTAGGCAGCGGCTTGGAAGCAAATATTAAATTGCACGTTGAGGCATTATAAATTAACCGATCCGGATTTTCAGATACGTCCGGATCAACGGATATATACGGATCCGCAAATCCGCAGGTCAGGATGTATCCTTATATCGGGACGGGGTTACCATGACCCAAAAAACAAAACATTTTTACATGTGGGCAGGAGTCGGGGCGGCGGTTTTGGTTGCCGCCGGATTGGTTATTTACCAGGCTGACGACTACAAGCAAGGGGAGGAATTAGTGTCCATAGAAGGAATTTTAAGCACCATAAAAAACGGCTTCCACGGTTCAGCCGGGGACTTAAAAACTTATCAAAACCAGGACTTGGGTTTTTCTTTCCAGTATCCAAGCAAATTATCACCGGCTGAAAAGTCCGGTGTGGTGGAATTAAGCCACCAGATCCCTTACCAGAACCACGGCGACTGTGATATGAAAGGAGACGAGCAAACCTACGACAATTTGACCGACTTTAAGGCGTCTTTCCAAATTTATAACGGCACCGCAGCCCAGGCAGCCAGGAAAATGTCTCCTTATCTGCCGGCGGAAAATTTTAGCGGCGACACGTTAAAAATTAGTCCAGGATTTATAGATAAATATCAAGTTGGCAATTTGACCGGCTTTTCCATTTACGAAGGCGTGGAAGGCTGTGGGCATACTGTTTATTACTTTCCCGTAAGCGGCAATAGGGTTTTGGTGGCGGAAAACATGATGGTCCAGGCCCTTTCCGGCATATTTTCCGACATGCGGGAAAAAGAAATCCTGGCCATCCCCGGCGCCATTAGCCGCCAGGAAAACCGGCAAATTCTGGAGCAGATACTGTCTTCCGTAAAATTTACCGACCCTTCTTCGCTTTCCCCTTCTATAGAATTGGACACCAACAATTGGAAAATTTACCGGAATGAGGAGTATGGGTTTGAGTTTAAATATCCGGGAGATTGGAAGATAAGACCGGAGGGAAATGTAATAACCTTAACCACCCCACAATATGATTTTAATATGACGTCTGAGCCGGGACAGGGGAAGATTTTAGTAATGGTATTGGATAATTTAAAATCGCTTAGTATCCAAGATTGGCTGACCCAATCACCTGATTTTTTATCACAGTCTGAAGCAATTAAGATAAATACGGAGGCTGAAAAAAATAGCTGGCCAGGAGTGGGTTATGATCAACAAAGCGTGGTGATGGGAGGAAAAACCGCTTTAAAACAAAACTTAGACGGAGAGGGCGGTTCAAATTTGAATTTAATAGTACCTATTGGTAATAAAATTATGGTTGTTTCTTTGGTTTCCGATTATCAACTTTCCCATGTTCAAAGTTTGGTGGATACTTTTAATCTAATTATTTCAACCTTTGAATTTTCAAGATAATCTTTTATTTTTAAATTATTAAATTACCTATGTCATATCACGTCAAGGCGCGCAAGGCGAAAAAACTGAATACCAAATTTATTTTTATTTCCGGGGGCGTTATTTCGTCCGTGGGCAAGGGGGTAACCGCTTCGGCCATTGCCCTGCTGTTGGAATCCCGCGGCTACAAGGTTGCGCCGGTCAAGATGGACGCTTACCTGAACGTAGACGCGGGCACTATTCGCCCGCAGGAGCACGGGGAAGTATTTGTGACCAAGGACGGCGTGGAAACCGACCAGGACGTGGGCAATTACGAAAGATTCATGAATACGGACCTGTCCAGCTCCAATTACGTCACTAACGGGCAAATTTACCAGCGCATCATCCAGAAAGAGCGGAATTTTGAATATGACGGCGAAGACGTGGAAGTGGCCCTGCACGTGCCGGAAGAAATTATCTCCCGCCTGGAAAAAGCCGCCATTGAGCGCAAGGCGGATTTTGTCATTGCGGAAATCGGCGGGACGGTCGGGGAATACCAGAATATCCTGTTTATAGAAGCCAACAGGATAATGAAATACCGCGACAACCGCGACGTAATGCATATTCACGTAGGCTATTTGCCCACGCCGCCCCATGTGGGAGAAATGAAATCCAAGCCGGTACAAACTTCGGTCAGGCTGCTGGTAGGCAGCGGCATCCAGCCGGATTTTATAATTGGCCGCGCGGAAAAGCCCTTGGACGACCGCCGCAAATCCACTTTAGCCTGGACCTGCAATGTGTCATCTGACAGCATTATTTCCGCGCCGAATCTTGATACCATCTACCGCGTGCCCATGGAGTTTGACAGGCAAGGGCTGGCGGATAAAATTTTAAAGAAATTCGGTTTGCAGCCGCACAAGCATGACATGAAAGACTGGAAAAACCTGTTGGACAAACTTGGCCGGATACGCAAAGAAGTCAACGTTGCCGTGGTGGGGAAGTATTACGAAACCGGCGCTTATAAATTGTCCGACGTTTACATTTCCGTCGTGGAGGCTATAAAGCACGCTTCGTGGGCCAACGGGGTCAAGGCGAACTTGCATTGGATTTCCAGCATAGATGTGGAAAATAAAGGCGCCAATGCTATGCTTGCCGGTTACAATGCCATTGTGGTTCCCGGCGGCTTTGGGTCGCGCGGCACCGAAGGCATGATCCAGACCATCCAATATGCGCGCGAAAACAAGGTTCCGTATTTGGGGTTATGCTATGGCATGCAAATGGCCACCATTGAGTTTGCCCGCAACGTTGCCGGCTTAAAATTAGCCAATACCACCGAAGTGGATGACGACACGCCCCATCCGGTAATCCACATAATGCCCGACCAGGAAAAGAAATTGCTTAACCGCGAATACGGAGCCACCATGAGGCTGGGCGGCTGGGACTGCGTAATCACCCGCGGCACCAAGACCGAACAAGCCTACCTCAAGGCGGGCCTGATTAAAAAAACCGGGCTGGCAAAAATTAACGAACGCCACCGCCATCGCTACGAATTTAACAACCAGTACCGTGACCAACTGCAAAAAGCCGGCCTGGTTATAGCCGGCACCACGCCTGACTCCAAATTGGTGGAAATTATTGAATTGAAGGATCATCCGTATTTTGTGGCCAGCCAATTCCACCCGGAATTCCAATCCCGCCCGCTTTCGCCCCACCCTTTGTTTGCCGGCTTGCTGGAAGCGGCAACCAAACAGCATGCGCCGCAGAGCCGGGTTAAATTAGCGGAGGCGCAAAAAACATAAAGTAGCAATTCTAAATCCCCGATAAAGACATCGGGGATTTAAAATGGAGCGTTTGCTATTGATTCTGGTCGTTTCTTTCTTTCTCGTCTTCCTTTCTGGAAGCACCCTCCCCTTCGTCCAAGTTTAAAATCTTTGTCATTTTTTCACCTCCTTCGCTTGGAAACTTTTGACGCCAAATCCCCAGCCCGGCTTGAGCCGGGCATTTTCAGCGCAACCGCTTAGTTAATCTTTAGCCACTTCCTCCACCATGTCCTGGGAATGGGCATATCTTCGGGAAAGGCTTCCCACTGCTCATCTTCTCCCTTTATGCCGAATGATTCTTTTTCTTTCCTTTCATTGCTAATATCGGCGGAAAGTTTTAAGGGGTTGCCGTAAACGAATAAATATCTCTTATGGATCATATTTTCTCCCATACCTAAAATTTAATTAAAAGGCTTCCGTTTTAAGCGACGGTTTGGCCGAATGCATATATTAAATTCGTTTGACCCAAGCGCAAAAATATTATTAGCCGCTTGTTTGCAAATGTTAAGGTTTTTTAAGTTTACCGCTAAAATGCCGTCAAGGTTAAACGGCAGTAAGATGATTACAAATATGTCCAATTTTAATCCGCTGGAAAATGAAAACAATATTCCCCCCGATATATCCCGAAGGGATAACCTGCCTAACCAAAGGACCCAGGTTGGAAAAGGGGAGTCAGAAGCTTTTAACCTGGCTGGGTTTTTGGAAGCCTTGGCTTACCCCGCCTCCAAGGAAGATATTTTGGATTTTGCCGTTGACCAGCAGGCCCAACCGGAAATTTTAGACATGCTTGACCAGTTGCCCGATACCATTTATAACAACCCTTCCGACATAAGCCAGGCCTTGGAAGAAAATGCCAATATGGTTATGTAAAACACTTTAGGAAATAAGGTTCTAATGAGGCTGTCTAAAAACTTCATTTGGGCTGCAATTGCAAAATTTCGGCCATTTGGGCCAAAAAATTTCTCCGCTTTGCTTATGGACCTTCAGGCAAGACTTCGGTGCTATTAGCTTTAGCGTCAGAGATCGGGTTTTTTTTCGTCATACGCTATACAGCAATTAGGCAGAGGAAACAAATATGTTTAAAATTTCGTTTTTGGCTTTAATTTTTATTTTGGCGGCTTTTGTATTTTTTAATATACCAGCCTTGGAAGGGACCAGGTTTTTGCCGCAGAATCAAAACGTGGCCATTGCCAATAACAAATAAAATATCCCGCAAATGCGGGATATTTATAAATATAAGGGAGGAGTTATCTGGCAGGTTCAACGCTGACTATGCGTGTTTTTCTCAGGTTGCCGTGGAATTTGGCAAGTTTCTTATTTTGGAATTTAACCAGGCCGTCAATTAACGAATAAAGGGTATAGTCGTTTCCAGTCCTGACATTTTTGCCTGCGTGGAACTTGGCGCCTTTTTGGCGGACGATAATTTGTCCCTTTTTAACTGCCTGGCTGCCGAATATTTTTACCCCCAGCCGTTTTGATACGCTATCGCGGCCTAAACTAGTAGAACCTCCAGCCTTTTTATGTGCCATAAATTGATTTAATTAATTCTTCTGAAAAATTGCTATTTCCCGCGCCACGATCTGGTCTTTCCTGTCGTAGACGGCGGTATTACGCTCGGTTAACTTAAGGAATTTGAGTTTTTTTGCAATTGCAGCCGGAATAATGCTTATAAAATTATATCCCAAATCTTTTATAAAGTCAAGACTTGGCATTTTTTCATAGTTGTTCCTGCCTTTTTTATAAGCTGGAATGCAAATAACCACCCGGCCTCCGGAAGGCAAAAATCTGGCGAACTCGACAAGGCTGTCAGCATAAAGGCTTGCCAAATCTTTAAAATTAGCGGTTATTTCTTGGGGTTTGGGGTAGGCTGTATATAGCGGGCCCAGGGTGCCTTCGGTCACTATGGAGCTTATTTTTTGTCCGGAAAGCAAGGAAGACAATTTTCTGGCATCCGCAGCCTCCAAATGGTACTTTCCCGGAGGGATCTTATAGCGGTTCCGGAACCATTCCAGGTTGTTTTCCGACCCTCGTATGGCCAATTTGTTTATATCGCTGCCCAGCATTTTGTATCCCAACAAAATCCCTTCCTGCAAAATTGTGCCAATGCCGCAAAAAGGATCCAAAATGGTATTGTTAGTTTGGCAATTTGCCAGGTTTAGCATAATCTGCGCCACCTTGGGGGGGATCATGCCTTGTTTTTCGTCCCGGACAGGGCGTTGGTAGTCGCGTCTGCCGTAGTCTTCAAAATCCTGGACCGTTAGGGTTTTGGCCGTATATATTACGCTTTTACCGGCTAAGATGCAAATTTCCGCTCCCTTTGCCAGAAGCAAATTTTTGGTCACCACTACGGAAGCTAGGGCCAGGGAATTAAACTCCGGCAGGACCAGGCGGATGCTTTGTCCGGTGTCGGCCAGGCTCTTTTTTATCATCATGCCAATACGTTTTGGTTCCCCAAACGGGCTGTTAAAATTCCTTTGTTCGGTGTTAGGGAGGGGGACTGGGGCTGTGGAAGGCCTGGCTAACGACATATCTAAAAGATAGATGCTAACCCCAAATTGCATCTTTCCTTTGTAATCCTTGAAAAATTGTTTTTTTAAAACGCCTGGTTTGAAATAGTGCTTGAGTGCAAAATTTATGGAATCCTGCTCGCGTTTTTTTAGGACATCCACAATCTGTAAAATTTTTATGACTCCGCCGAGTTTTTTTTGCAACCGTTCTGCGGAAAGAGGGTGCTTGGTTTCAATGACCAGCACTTCTTCCGAGGCTTCCAGGATTTTTATGGAATCTCCCGATAGGTTAAAGCTGGGATCGGGCTTTTCCAAAATTGCCACCAACTCCGCAATGGATAAAGTATAAACCCTCCCTAAAACAAAAGCGTATCTCATTTTTTTAAATTTGTGCCAAATGCCAAAAAAAGATATAATTAAGCCATGGATTACCAACAACTAAAGGAATGGGTGGCTGAGAAGGAAAACCGGCAAAAAATTTTAGTCGCAGGTTGTTTTGTCTTGGTATTTTTAGCGGGATTTGGCACAGGCCGCTATGATCGCGAAACCAAGGCGGTTAAATTAAAAGGTCAAAGTAATTATAACACAAAATCAACTGCTAAGCCAGCGGCAGGCGAGGCGGGAGACCAGACCCAGGTAAATACGGGGGCAGCGGCGGTTTTGCAAGCCGCTACCGTTACCCCAACTTCTAACGCCTCAACCGGAAATTGCTTAATAAAAGGTAATTTATCTTCCAGCGGCAAAAAAATTTATCACGTTTCCGGCGGGGCATTTTACAATATAGTTAAACCTGAACAATGTTTTCAGACCGAGGCTGAAGCCCAGGCTGCTGGTTTTGTAAAATCATCAAGGTAAATTTATGGACATGGAAGGTAATATTGAGTTCCGTTGGGGGAAAGTGTGGTATTATAAGACAGGCAAGCCTAAAGGCTTGCCGTTGTTAGTTTTGCATGGCGGCCCCGGTTATCCCAGCGACTATTTGCGGAACCTGGAACAATTAGGCAGCGAACGCGAGGTTATTTTTTACGACCAGTCCGGTTGCGGCCGTTCAGGGCGTCTAAGCGACCCTTCCTTATGGACTGTGGAGCATTTTGTTCAGGAATTGGAGGAATTAAGGATAAAATTAAAATTAGACGATTGTCATCTGCTAGGGCACTCCTGGGGCACCATTTTAGCCGCAGAATACCTTTATACCAAGCCTTTGGGAGTAAGTAGCATAGTTTTTGCCAGTCCTTGCATAAGCATTCCTTTGTGGCTTGAAACTACCTCCCGGCATTTAGCGGAATTGCCGCAGCCTTTGGGGAAGATTATTTTGAAATATGAAGCAGACGGCAAAATCAATTCTCCCGAATATAAACATGCCCAACATTTGTATCATATTACCTATGAGTGCCGCATAGATCCTGCTCCTGATGGGGTTAAGGCGGCTAACGCCGGCTTTGGCGCCGGAATATACCGCCATATGTGGGGCCCTAACGAATATACCATAACCGGCAGTTTAAAAAATTATGACAGCAGCATGAGGCTGCGAGAAATAACGCAGCCCGCGTTATTTACTTGCGGGAAATTTGACAGCGTCAGCCCCCAAGCCGCGGCTTATTACCAATCGCAAATTCCCCATGCCCAATTGAAAGTGTTTGAAAACAGCTCTCATATGGCTCATTTGGAAGAAGAATTTTTATATATAAAAATTCTCAGGCAATTTTTGGCGCAAAACGATTAAATAGCGACATAATATGTTCCCCAAGTTTAAAAAAAACAATAAGTCGGTTTATTTGGATTACGCGGCCACGACCCCGTTGGACAAACAGGTTCAAAAAACCATGGCGCCTTTTTGGTCGGATGAGTTTGGGAACCCTTCCAGCTTATACAGGCAGGGGAGGGAAGCCAGAAAGGCCGTTGAATCGGCCAGACAATCCATTGCCCGGCTGATTAACGCGTCTCCTTCGGAAATTATTTTTACCGCCGGCGGCACGGAAAGCGTTAACCTGGCGATTTTCGGGTCAATGAAAATTGTAAAAGGCGCGCCACTGGGGCAACCGAGCCATATTATTGTTTCAGCCATAGAACATCCCGCTATATTAAGTTCCGTCCAGGCGCTTCAAAACCAGGGCGCGGAAGTGACTTTGGCGGAAGTGGATAATCATGGCTTTGTAAATGTGCAAAAGCTATTCCAGGCCGTAAATTTACAGACAGGCATTATTTCCATAATGTATGCCAACAATGAGATTGGCAGCATCCAGCCAATAGGGGAAATAGGCAGGCGACTTTCCCAAGTCAATAAAGAAAGAGAAAGGCAGGGCTTTTCCCGCATACTTTTCCACACCGACGCCTGCCAGGCTGCCGGAGCTTTGGATTTAAACGTCAATAAGCTGGGAGTGGACCTTATGACGGTGAACGGCAGCAAAATATACGGGCCAAAGCAAACCGGATTTTTATATGTCCGCACGGGGACAAAATTAAATCCGCTAATTTTCGGCGGCGGTCAGGAAAGAGGTCTGCGCAGCGGCACGGAAAACGTGCCGGGAATAGTCGGCCTGGCAGAAGCTTTCCGTCTGGCGCAAAAAAACAGGGCAAAGGAAAACGGCAGGCTGGCGAAATTGCGGGATTACTTCATTCGGGAAATTTTAAAACAAATTCCCAATGTGTCAGTTAACGGCCCTGAACCCATGCTTTTAAAAGGCGCAAAAAGTAAGACGGGCACGCTGTCACGGCTGCCTAACAACATTAACCTTTCTTTTTCCGGAATAGAAGGCGAGTCCTTATTATTATATTTGGATTCTTACGGCATAAGCGTTTCCACCGGCAGCGCCTGCTCGAGCGCCAACATGGAGCCTTCCCATGTCCTGCAGGCAATCGGCAGGTCGCAAGCGGAGATTTTTGGGAGCATTAGGCTGACATTAGGCAAATTTACTGTCAAAAAAGATTTGGATTATGTATTAAAAGTTTTGCCTCCTGTAGTTGCAGAGCTCCGGAAAATAACAAAGGATGTATAGATATAATTTTTATTTATAACGTTCGTGTTATATAAATTAAAGTCTTGCCGCGCCGAGATAGGCGAGCAGGGCTTTATTTTATTCCAATTTATTAAATTTTAAACGAAATTTAAACTAACTAAATTGTTATTTTTTTGCTATGCGGCCGGGGCAAAAATTTTGAATTAATTAGCATTAAATATTTTAACGACGTGAACCGGCAGTATAGATATTTAAACGCAATAAAGTATCGGATTAAGAATATTAATGGAGAAGGGCTGTGGATAAAAAATCTATTACGTCGGACAATGTATCTTGTCCGACACGAAACGCATAGTAAGCCAGTCCCCTGGCTTTTTTAATTTTTTCTTCCACATTGTGATTGTTCATAATATATTACTATTTCATTTAAATCACGCACAAATATTTAATCAGTTAGATTTAATTGGCTATTCCCTAGCGATATAAATAAATATTTACTTAAATATTAACTTTAATACTTTTTAAAATATAATTACAACACAAATAAAAAGTATATAGCAAATTTTACCCTGATTAATCATAGCACTTCCCTGCCAACAAAAAACCCCAAGGGGAGGACCTTGGGGTTTAACACGTTAAATTTATTTTACATGTAAATGTCCACCTGTGGTGGTGTCATATTTTTTTGCTGCTCCACAGGCCGGAATCTGCTGTGCAGTGTAATTTAAATTGTAATATTCATTGGTTATGGAAAGTCTGGAATCTTTGGCTTTTTGGCAAAAGGCATTCAGGTTTTGCGAACTCATGGTGCCGGTATAAGCTATATCAGCGCAGCTTCCGTCATTATGACAGGGGTCGGAATGGGTTACTGTAGGCGGATAAGCTTCGTTTATCCTAAAATTGGGATCCTTGCTTTTTAAAGAACTTAGTTTGGTTATTAAGGCAGGCTGCAGAAATGTATTTTTCCCAGGTTGAAGCGTTCCGTTTACGGCAAACTCCGTGCCAAAATCCACGCATCCGGTGCATGCTCCAGTGCCGGTAATTATTGGGACTTTAACGCTGGGCGGCTGGACGCTTTGGAATTGGATCAATTCGGGGTTTATGGCCCTAAGCAGCACATAACCGCCGAATAAGATGACCATGGCGGCAATGCTGCTGGTTAAAATGGACTTGGCCTTGTCAACGGCTTCCTGACTGCCTTCGGCTGACATGTAAATATACCCCGCTACTACAATAAACAAGACGGCAATGCTGCTGCCAATGGCAATGGCAAATTTATATATCCTGTTGATGCAAAGGTATAAGTCGTATTGGTTTTGGTTTTTTTGGGCCGCGGTTTGGTAAGTGTTTATTTTAAAAGTGTTATTAGCTTCTTCCGGAGTCGGCGTCGGGGTGCACAAATACCTGGTAATGGTTTCCTGGACGCCAACGTATCCGCCCGTGTCCGCGGCCAAGGCCAAGTTGGCCTGCGCCAAGAAAATGTCGGCCGCCATAATTACCAGGAGCGAATTCTTTAAGAATGATTTTGATGTCATACGTATTTTATTTTTTTATTTCGGAAATTTAAGCCGTCGCGCTTATTGCAGGAAACTCATCGGATTATAAGTATACCCGTAAGGCACCTTATAAGGGCCGTAAATTTTTTGGTATGCTCCGGGATTTATGCCGAAACCTTCGGCGTCGTAAACGCCAAAGTGTATATGATAGCCGCGGCTTGGCCCGTATAATTTTTTAGTGGTATTGCCGGTGTTGCCTTCGTAGCCAATCAGATCGCCGGCTTTCACGAATTGGCCCGGTGACACCTTAATTGTGCGCATATGCGCATATAGCGTGACAATATTTATCGTGCCGCTTTTCTGGGTAGGTATGGAATGTTTTACTGCCGCCCAATTGCCATAAGAAGTGTCAGAGTGATCGGTGTCAAGCACTATGCCGTCTGCTGCGGCATATATGGGCTGTCCGGCAGGCGCGGCCACGTCTATGCCGTTATGGAACGTATATCCCAAGGCGGTAAAGCCGGTGTTGCCGTATCCTTGGGTTAGCACTCCGTCCATTGGCCATGCCAGGGCGCCCTTGGAACTTTCTATAACTTTATTGCCAAGTTTGGCCCGAATTTTTGCATCCAGGTCGTCTATTTCTTTTTGCAGACTAAGCTCTTCGTTTTTGCTGGAAGCCAATAACCTTTGATAATTGGATTCCAGGCCCCTGGTCTGTGTAAGCAAGGTTTGTTTTTGGTCGCGCTGGGCGGTTAAGGATTCCTGGGAAATTTCCAACTCTTCCTTTAAGTCCTGCAGGTTGGCCAATTGGACTTTAAGATCCTGTTCGTCAGATTCCAGTTTGGCTTTTAAGTCTTTAATTTTTTGGACTAACTGGTAAATTTTATCCTGAAAATTTTGAGTATACTGGACCTGGTCCAAAAAATCCGAAAGATTGCCGCTTGCCAGCGTGGTTTTTAAAACATAACTGTTGTCAAATTCGTTTAACTGGACTATCAATTCCGCCAGGATTTTCCTGTTTTCCGCGATATCCTTGGTTTTCTGGTCAATTAATTTTTCCAATTCCGATATCTGCAGGCTGGTATCTTCAATCTGCGTTTGTTTGGCTTCAATCTGCAGTTGGGTCGCGGTAATTTGCTTATCGTAGATGGTAATCTGGTTTTTTAGAGTGTTGGCCGAAGATTGGGCTGTTGCTATTTGCTGCGTATAATCCTTAATTTGTTTGTTCAATGCGTCTAATTTTTTTTGCCTTTCCTGTTTTTGCAGGTTTAAGCTGTCTACCGCGTTGTCAGCAGTTTCCGCAGAAACGCGGGAAAAGTTTAAAACCAGCGACAATATAATCACTAAAATGGCTTTTATTTTAGTTTTGGTATCTTTGTTGAATTTCATTGCATTAATATTATATCAAAAAAATGCAATTTAAGTAAATAAAAAGAGTTCTGCGGCCGCGTATAAAACGTCCACAAAACCCTTATAGCGCAATATTGGAATTTTTTATGCCAGTTTATTAATAGCTTTTTGCAAGCGTTTTAAGATTTCGCCTTTTCCTAAGCCTGAAACTAAAGTACTGGTAACTTCAAACGGCCCTGGACTTTTATCCAGCCCTGTCATGGCAGTGCGCAAAGGCCATAAAATTGACCCATTGTCAAATTGGTTTTGTAAAATAAAGTTTTTTAGGTCTTTTTCCAGGTTTTCCTTGTAAATTAGCGTGTTGGTATCTAATTTATTGAGATGGTCGTACAGTTTTAAAAGTTTTTCTTTAGTTTCCCTTGCCGTTGATTTTTTCCAGACCAGCAAATTAGGGGCATATTCCGGTTCCATAAAGAAGTATCTGGTTCTCTCCCCTATTTCGGAAAGTTTTTTAAGCCGATCTTTTTCCAAGGATGCAATGGCTTCCAGGTATTCCTTGTTATCCTTAAACGGGCGGATAGTATGCGTCCCTATTGCTTCTTCCCAGTACGGAATGAGCAGGTCGGTTAATTCGCTGTCCGATTTTGCCCGAATATACAGGCTGTTTATCCAATCCAGTTTATTAATGTCAAAAATAGCGGCGGCTTTATTAATTTTTGCGAGGTCAAATTGCTTGATTAAATCTTCCATACTGAAAATTTCTTGTTCGGTCTTGGGGTTCCATCCTAAAAATGCGACAAAGTTAACCAGCGCCTCAGGCAGATATCCTCTGGCCAGAAAGTCTTCTACAGCCACGTCGCCCTGCCGTTTGGAAAGCTTAGATTTATCAGGATTTAAAATTAGCGGGAAATGGGCATGCGCAGGAGCATTCCAGTCGAAGGCTTGGTATAGCAAAACGTGTTTGGGGGCCGAAGGCAGCCATTCTTCGCCGCGGATAACATGGCTAATTTGCATATAATGGTCGTCTATTACCACGGCCAGGTGGTATGTTGGGAACCCGTCGGATTTTAAAATAACTTGGTCGTCTAAAATTTTATTTTCGTATGTAATGTCTCCGTAAATTAAGTCATGCAAAACCGTCTGCCCTTCTTGGGGCATGGAAAAACGGATAACCGGATTACGCCCTTCTTTGCGGCATCTTTCCGTTTCTTCGGCAATTTGCTCTTTGGCCAGGTTTCGGCAGTGGCGGTCGTACATTGGCGGTTTTTTTAGCGCGGCCTGTTCTTTCCGCAATTCCTCCAAGCGCTGTTCGCTGCAAAAACAGTAATAAGCCCTGCCTTTTTCAATAAGCTCCAAGGCGTGTTTTTGGTAAAGCTGCAATCGCTGTGATTGCAGATACGGCCCGGCCTCTCCCCTTTCCTTGACTTGATTTTGATTATCCAGGTAAAATCCTTCGTCAAAATTAATACCGACCCGCTTCATTACTTTTAGCAGGTTGTCAACAGCCCCTTCCACCAAGCGGGTGCGGTCAGTGTCTTCCACGCGCAAGATAACCTTGCCGTTGTTATGCCTCGCAAACAAAAAAGCGAACAGCGCGGTGCGCAGGCTGCCGATATGCACATAGCCGGTTGGCGAGGGGGCAAAACGGGTGCGAATCATAAATGACAAAAATTAAAAAATTGGCAAAACTGACAAAATTGGGCTACAGTTATTTTTGTTCATTTTATTATTTTTGTAGTTTCTGCCAATTATATTATAGCTTTTTCCCTCATTTTTATCAAATCTTCCAAAATGATTTTGGCCAGATCTTGCTTTTCCCGGTGGACCTCCTTTTCCAAATTTTGCCAAGGCACCCATTTGTATTCCACA
>JAMDAY010000007.1 GCA_023484515.1 Patescibacteria group bacterium | reverse complement strand
GTAATATGCTGGTAAGCCATGTAATTGTGGGTTTAATGGTAAAGTTTGTTGCTTTAACCATCTTACCTTAATTACTGGCCCTTTTTAATGCCTGCGGAGGCGGTTGCACTTCAGATTAGAATTCGAGCGGCTGGAATTGACCAATTAGGCAATTTCAAGTATAATCATAGGAGAAAAAATTAAATATTATAATAATATGAAAAGGACATATCAGCCTAAGGTTAAAAGAAGGAAAAGGCGGCACGGTTTCCGCAAGCGCATGCAAACCAAAACCGGAAGGAATGTGTTGTCGCGCAGAAGGGCAAAAGGAAGAAAAAGACTGGCTATATAATTAGCAGTATTAATTTTCACATTCAGGGATCCAGAGAAAATTTTCCTTGAGGGTTCCAAAAAATGATGGAAATTGGTATAACTTTCAATCGGGTAAACCCAATGTTTAATAGAAAATCCCGCCTTGCCAAAAAAAAAGACGTAGAAAGGGTTTTTGCGCGGGGACGGGGTTTTTTTAATCCTTATTTCACCATTAAATTTTTAAGGAAGCCCGGTTCGGGCAGCCGTTTTACTGTAGTAGTTTCCACCAAAGTTTCCAAAAGGGCGGTTAGGAGGAATAGGTTAAAACGGCTGCTTAGGGAATTTATCAGAATGCGCTTATTATTCCTCACCGAAGGGGATTATGCCGTGGTGGTTAAGCCGGCCGCGGAAAAACTGCCCGCTAAGGAATATTTGGAAAAATTTAAGGAATTAGCCGTTTCCGCCCGATTGCTAAAAACTTGATTTATGGCAAATTTTATAAAAAAATTAATAAGCTTTCCAGCGGCCATGGCAGTATTGCTGATCAAAGCGTATCAACTGCTGTTGTCTCCTGACCATAGCTGGCTTAAGGCGCGTTATCCTTACGGCTACTGCCGGCACTATCCTTCCTGCAGCGAATATTCCAGGCAGGCGGTTGTTAAATTTGGCTTAATAAGAGGGCTGTTCTTAGGTTCAAAAAGAATTCTAAAATGCAATCCTTGGAGCGAGGCGAAAGTTGACCTGCTCCCCAACGAATAAAATATTATGCTTTCTACGCTTTATCAAGACATTATATACCGCCCGCTGTTGAATTTATTGGTATTTTTTTACAATATTTTGCCCGGGCACGATATTGGTTTGGTCATTATATTGCTGACCATTGTAATCCGCCTGATTTTGGCTCCCAGCTTCCACAAATCCTTAAAGAGCCAGCAGGCCATGAACGCGCTTCAGCCCAAACTGAACGAAGTCCGGGAAAAATACAAGGACGACAAGGAGGGGCAGGCTAAGGCTATGATGGAGCTGTATAAGGAACACAAGATAAACCCCTTGTCTTCCTGTTTGCCGCTGGTTATCCAACTCCCCATTTTAATCGCTCTTTACCAGGTGTTTGCCAGGGCTTTAAACAGCCATTTAGTGGGATTATACTCTTTTGTGCAGAATCCCGGCACCATTAATCCCAAATTTTTAGGATTAGTGGATTTGTCTAAGCCGAGCTTGGTCTTTGGAATAATTGCCGGGTTGGCCCAATTTTGGCAATCTAAAATGATGATGCCCAAGGTGGCGGGGCAAGATGCAACCACTAAGGCCATGAGCTTCCAAACGACTTATGTCTTGCCGCTAATCAGCGTAATTGTCGCCATAAAACTGCCTGCCGGCCTGCCTTTATACTGGATAGTCACCACTTTGTTTGCCGTAGCCCAGCAGTATTATATTATGCGCAAACAGCCTAAGACTGCTTAGTTTTTGGTGATTGGTGGTTGGTTTTGACTAATCACTAATAACTAACAACTAATCACTAAGAATATGACTGACTACAGCAAGATTGACCAAACCAAGCAGGCAATTGAGGAACTTTTGGGTAAATGCGGCATAAAAGGCAGCGTGGAGTTTGAGGAAAGCATTACCAAGGGGTTGATTTTTAACATAAGTTCCCCGGATTCCTATTTGCTGATAGGCCGCCAGGGCGCAACCTTGCATGCTTTGCAAATTTTAGTCCAAGCCTTGGTTGCCAGGCGCTTAACCCGCCAGCCGGCGGGACCGGAACCTTTTTGGTTCAGCTTGGATGTGGACGATTACAAACGCAAGCGCGAGTGGTATTTAAAGGAAACGGCCAAGGGCGCGGCCGAACAATGCAAGCGCACGGGCCGGCCGGTGGCCCTGGAACCCATGCCCAACTACGAACGCCGCTTTATCCACGCTTACCTGCAGGAAAACTTCCCTGACATGGAAAGCTCCTCTATTGGCGAAGATCCCCGCCGCAAAGTGGTAATTCGGCAAAAAAGATAATCCCTACTTTAAAAACTCGCCCCGTGCATTGCTCGGGGCGAGTTTTGATAATAAAAGTAAATAGTGCGTTAAGGGTCTGCTGCCGAATGCGCTTTTAAGGCGAAATTTCAGAATTCCGAGCAGCTTGGTCAAAATAATTTTTGATGTTTAGCCGCAGGCTAAGAAGAAAAAATTTTTTGGCCAAGATGCCGAAATTCTAAAATTGCAGCCAAAATAGCATTCGGCAACAGACCCATTAAGCTAAAGGCACGGTATCTGAAACAGGCTGCTGGTTTGGAAATCCCTTTCGTATTTTTTCTATATCGCCAGCGCTCATTTGCCAGCCAATAGCTCCCAGATTTTCCCGTAAATGATTAAGATTAGAGGTTTTAACTAAAGTCACCACATTCGGTTGCGAAATAAGCCAGTTGATGGCAACCTGGGAGGGGGCTTTTTATATTCTTTGCTAATTTCATCCAAAACGGGAATACCCGGTTTGGTGAAGTTGATTTTATTTTTTGCTTGATATGCTTTATTTACAGGCCGCCAGGCGATTAACATTATGTCATTATTTTGGCAAAAATCCAGCAAATCGGTTTTTTCAGGTTCGCGGAATTGCAAGTTGTAGTGGACTTGGGTAGCAACCACCGGGTATTTGGACCATTCGCAGGCCTGCTTGGTATGTTCCAGGTTAAAGTTGCTGATTCCAATATTTTTTATGAGGTTTTCGTCTTTTAATTCTGCCAGTGCTTTTAAGCATTCTTTCAGCTTGCTGTCGCTGCCTGGATAGCGATGCAATAGGTATAAGTCAAGATAGCCGGTTTCTAATCTTTTTAAACGCGGTGCAAAGCGGTTTTGGTTTCTTGGTAATTTAAATGGCTTTCCTGGACCTTGGAAACAATGAACAGGCCTGAACGCACGCGGCCTTTTATGGCCTTGCCGACTATTTCTTCGGCACTGCCGTCAGCATAGGCCTCTGCGGTGTCAATATGGGTAATGCCTAAATCAATTGCGGCTTTAATGGTGTTTATATCGTCTTGATCCCGGTTTTCTTCTCCCATTTTATAAGTTCCCATACCAAACCCCGGCATCTCAAACCCGTTTTTAAGTTTTTTTATCGGAATATGCATAATGCCTCCTTTTGTCATAATGATTTTGCCTGTTCCCAGGCCAGTTCAAAAATAATTTTTAAAGAATTAGCAAAGGAAGGATTTTTTATTTCAAACGCCGCGTTTTCGCCTGGCTTGGCCAGTACGCCCATTACCATATCGTCATAAATGTTGACTTCAGCCGCAGGCGTAAAAGGAAATTGTTTTTCCAGCCAGCGGTATTCGGTAAATTTTTGGTATAATGGATTATTTTTATAGGTAGTGTCATAAAACTCCTCACCTTCTTTGTTTTTTAAGACCAGGGCTTTTTCTTTTACGCCGAGTTTTGACCGTTGGCGGATATAGTCCTTGCCAAACAGGTCATACTCCGGTAAATACACGCTTAAATCCAGAACGGAATAGATTATGCTTTTCGCTTCCAGCGTATGCCAATAAATATTTTTAATGCCTTCCCGGCCTTCAAAGAATTTAATAACCGGTTTGTTTTCTTTTTTGTAAAGGTTCTGCAAATCGGGGATTAAATCATGGACGTCCGCCAGGCGCCTTTCTGCCTGGTGTTTTTTGTTTTCCAAATACTGCCTAAGGCGGTGCGGCGGCTCGGCAATGTACATCGTTTTTTTATTGTCTCGCGTAGTTCTGCTGGCCAGCCCGTAAAGAGACAATCTTTCCAATATATCGTATCCAGTTGTTCTGTTTAGTTGGGCTGTCTTACTGATGTCGCTAACAGTCCCCTGCCCCAGTTCCAAAAGCGCCAAATAGACTTGGGATTCATGTTTTTGTAGGCCTAGAGATTGTAATTGTTCAGTAACCTTATAATCCATTGGATGATTAATACGGATAGATTACGGATGAACACGGATCGCGGAAACTGCGGAACCCTCCCCCTTAGGGGAGATGTCACCCTTCGGGTGACAGAGAGGGTGCAGTAATTGTAGTTAGCTGATTTATCAGCTGTTAAAGGACAGCCCATAAATGGGCTAACTACAACTATTGTAGCGTGTCGATTTGTCAGCGAACAAGTGTCAACCTATTCTGACAAATCTAATCAAAAGAAATAAAAAAGCCTTACTTAAGGCTAAATATATTATATTATAAGTGGAATTCAATTGTCAATATATCTATTTTTTGCTATTCTTCTCCGTTAAAACAAAAACACCCGGCGGGGATACGCGAAAGGAGAAGGAGGAATGAAAAAGGCCGTTAATTACTTAGGTCAGTTGCGGGTGTATTCCTTGGCCGATTTAACGCTCATGCTGGGCGCGGCAGGAACCTCTCCGGACAAGCTTCGGTTCTGGGGCGCGGTGTTTCTCTGAGTTGGTTTTCTCGCCTATCTGGAGTCACGGCATCATGACAAGGGGCGTGAATCTGTTTCGGATAAAGGAGCGTGGTTATTTCTTTTGCTTGGTCTTATATGTTGGAAGGACATCCTGGCAGGGTGTATTTTTGTAGGTTGCTCGGTTTGTTATACCCGAAAGAAGCAGCGGCCATGGGGGCTAGTTTCCCCATTCCTGCGCGGAATCCAATCTTTTGCGATTGTGGCGTCTCTTACCGGTTTTGGCAGCATCTTGCCGTGGGCTGTCGGGATCGCGACCGCTGTTCGCAATTGGCTTGGGGATTGGCGCGATGCTGCGGAAGATGCGCAAGGGAAAGAGTCTGTCTACACTTGGCCGGTGAAGTTTGGCTGGCAAAGCCAGCCGTTCATCCATCTCTTTGGCGTTTACGGCACCACGGTCTTGTGGTGGCTGTTTATGGTAAAACCCGAAGTATGGCTGCTTATCGTGATGTTTACTGTTGAGACAGGGACATACTGGCTGACGCCGCGGCCGTCAAACAAAAACGCAGCCGCTTGGCTGCAGAACAAAATCCTTATGCACTTTTCGAGGTGGGGCGGATAACGCAGACACTCTTGCGTTTCCGTCCCGATTTTTTATCAGATTGTTGGTATGAATATAGTTCACGGCCGTGAACTATATTCATACCAGGGAAAGCACTAACCAGAAAACCATGGCAAGATCGTTTTTGAAGTAGGGGTTGTCCACGAGGCCGGCGAATATTAAGGCGATGAGGAAAAGGGCAACGGATAATCCGTAACAATTAACGTTTAACGACCTGCCTTGACTCGCGTCAGGCGAGGCAGGCTGGCGATTGGCATTGCGCAGGCCGCGATAGATGTAGATAAAAATTAATCCGACAAAACTGATCAGCCCGAGCAGACCCGTTTCCACCCATAAATCCAAAAAGATATTGTGGGGGAAATTGTGAGAAGCGCTGGCCAGGCCGGGATCGGTGTTTAATATCTGCCACTGTCGCGCAAAGCCGGTTAAGCCCAAACCGGTAAGCGGCGATTCTTTAATACCTTTCCAGCCTGTTTCCCAAAGCGACAGCCGCGAAACTGCGGATTTTTCCCCATAAAACGGCAAAACAACGCGATAGCGAAGGTTGGAAACGGTAGTAACAACAGTTACCATAACAATAACTATAACGGTAACCAGGCGCCGGATTTTTGCATTTGCGGCAAAAATCAAATAAGCCAGAATTGCCATGCCAAGGCCTAGCCAGCCGGCGCGGGAGAGGGAGAGAAACAAACCGGTGGCACCAATAATCCAAGCCGTAATAAATATCCATCTGGATTTTGTAGTTGCTCCATTTATGGAGCTTGGGAGCCCGATAAATCGGGCAACTACATCAGGAATCAGGAACGCAAGTAGAGGGGTGGAAAATAACGCGTAAAAATTCGGGTGGCCAAAAAATCCCAAGGCCCGTTTTGGCTCTTCGCTGTTGCCCCACCAGGCTGGCGGCAGGCCGACCAGCGTAAAATATTGGATTACGGCATATATGCCCATTGCGCCCAGCAACAAATAACATGTAGTTATTAACAAGTTACGGGTTTTAGGGAATTGTGAAATTAAATATCGGCCAATAAAAAATAAGGAAATCGGCTGCAGGAATAAGACAATAAACTGGCCAAGCTTTGCGCGATCAAAGCCATGAGCGAATAACGAAACTAATCCCGCTAAGAAGAACAAACCAACCAGCGCTAACAATTTTTTATCAAACATGGCTATGGAGCTCCAAAACGGTAAAACCTGTTTTTTTACAATCAACCAAATGGCAAAAGTCAGCCAAACCAAAACCACCCAGGCCATAAGAAGGTTGGTCGGAAAGCCCAAAAGTTGGAATTTTACGGCATAAGCGGGAGTCAGGAGGAAGGTGAGAGCAAGAAGGTAAGGCATTGGGACGCAAATTTCAATTATAAATAAATTTTTGATTTTTGCGGAATAAGCTGGACGGATTATGCCTGGCTGATGAGAAAGATTATTCAATCCAATGCGCTGGATCCGATAGATTATTGGACACCAAAATTTTATGGCACTGATATCTTAATTTTTGGCGTAATTTTTCCCGTATCCGTTTGTGCGTAAATTTTGTAATCTCCCCGAGGCAGCGGCCCGTTCCATCCCAAAGTGTATTGGAATTTGCCGTTTAACCTGCTAATTTCGTCAGCCGGACCGATTTCTTTTGAAAGGCCCGAGCTGTTTTGATAATAAAAATTGATTTGGCCGTAGGAATTGGCGCTTTCCGCGGTTAGGGTAAGAGGGAAAGACGCCAGAGTCTGGGCGGAAGGCTCGACCATGCTGATGGGAGTGGCTAAGGAATAGGTTACGTTAACGCTCGTATCCGAAACCGTACCGGCGCTGTCAACGCCTTTTACGGCAATAGTATGCTGTCCGTCCCGGTAAGGAGTGTCCAGGTTAAAGACATAAGGCTCACTGCTTATGCTTTGAACAAACTGTCCGTCCATGTATAAATCCACCCGGGACATAAAATTGGCGGAGACTGCTGAAACCGAAACGCGTAAGGGCAATTGTGACACAATAGAACCTTCGGAAGGTTCCAAAATGGTCAGCTCCGGCCCTTGGCCGTTGGGATTGGGGTTGCCTTGCCCGTTAGAATTATCAGCAAGTTCACTGGGAGGATAAGCATAGCCATGCGCTTGCGCCCATGCTATAACCGGATTTTCCCAATTGGGATTATTCCTTCTTTCACTGTGGAAGACCGTATAGGTTTGGTAAGTAATTTGTCCGGGAGGGGTTAAGGATGTAGCAGGCAGGCCGGTTTGGGAATCCATTGCCACCTTAACGTGGACATTGTCATATTGCGCAGGCGCGGAATAGCTGGCAAACACTTCAGTTTTTGTGGAAGGAGTTTGGTCAGTAGGCAAAAGTCCGGAAACCGCGTCAACCGTAACTTGCTCAATACCGTCCGGAACCGGGAAAGTTTCAGCCGGAGTGCCGGCTAAAGCTTGCTGCATAAAATCGTGCCAGATTGGCGCTGCCACCACTACGCCATCGGCTCCGGCCTTTAATAAATCGCCGTTGTTGTTTCCGGTCCATACGCCGGCAGCTAAAGAAGGGGTAAAACCCACTGTCCAACCGTCTTTAAAGTCCTGCGTGGTGCCGGTTTTGGCGGCTACGGTTCGGTCGGGCAAAATTAGAGGCGAATGGGAACCGAAGACAAAGCTTCGGGCGTCGTTGTCAGACATCACATTTATTAATTCATAATCAGCCTGGGGGTCTAAAACTTGTTTGGGGTTGTTTTGGTATTGTTCCAAAATATTGCCGTCCTTGTCTTCTACTTTTAAAATGGGAGTTTTTTCGTTTTTTACGCCGCCGTTGGCAATGGTGGAATAAGCTGCCACGTGATCAAGCAAATTTACTTCGCAGCCTCCTAGCACCAAGGATAGGCCGCAATTTTGCAAGGGGCTGGTAATTCCTAAATTGTGCGCGGTTTGGACGGCGTTTTCCACGCCTACCAAGGATAAAGTTTTGACCGCAGGCACGTTTAAGCTGCCAGCCAGGGCCTGGCGCATGGAGACCGCCCCGTAACTAGAGCCATTGAAATTATGGGGAATATAGTCTTTGCCGCCGAAAGTGCCGAAATCCGTGGTTACGTCAATGAGCATGCTGGCGGGGCTGTATTTAAAGTCGGAGTCAAAAGCCGTAGCGTAAACATAGGGCTTAAAACTGCTTCCGGGCTGGCGTTCGGAAAGCGCGGCATTGAACATCGGTTCAAATGTGCAAGTTTTTCCCGGAATGCAGCCTGCCGGTTCGGAATCCCCAAAGTAGTCCTTGCTGCCGACCATGGCCAAAATTTGTCCGGTTTTGGGATCAATGGCAACCAGGGCGGCGTTATTGACGTTATATTTTTTACTTTCTTTATTTACATCGTCCTTAACTACCTGTTCGGCAATTTGCTGCAGCTTGGGGTCTAAAGTGGTATAAACTTTCAAGCCGCCTTCTTCCAAGGTTTTTTCTCCGTACTTGTTGGCCAGGTAATCCTGGACCATTAACACAAAATGCGGGGCCAGCATGGTGCTCTTAATCGGCTGGAAAGCAACCTGTTCTTCTTTTGCCTGTTTTTCCTGGGTTTCGTCAATATAACCCTGTTCTTTCATTTGCGCCAGTACTAGATTTTTCCTGGCATCCAAAGCGGCGCGGTTGGGCCCCAAGGGATTATAATAAGTGGGGGCTTGGGGCAAGGCGGCCAAATAAGCGCTTTCGGCCAAATCCAGGTCCTTGGCCGATTTGCCGAAATAAGATTGGGACGCTGCCTCAATGCCATAAGCGTTGCGTCCGTAAGGAATCTCGTTCAAATAAAGTTTTAAAATATTGTCCTTGGAAAACCGCGCGTCTATGGCAATGGCTAAAATAGCCTCGCGGATTTTGCGGTCCCACGATTTTTGGTTGGTCAAGATGGCGTTTTTGACGAATTGCTGGGTAATAGTGCTTGCGCCCTGCGACTTCCTGCCGGTTACAATGTCCACCAAAGCGGCTCGGACAATGCCGGTAAAAGAGATGCCGCTATGTTTGTAAAAATTTTTGTCTTCTATGGCAATGGTGGCGTCTTTGAGGGAAGGGGAAATTTGGTCCAAGTTCACCTGGGTGCGCTTGACTTCGCCGTGGACTTCGTAGAGCAGGCTGTTGTCGCGGGCAAAAATTTTAGTGGACTCCGGCACGTCGCGTTGCAGTAGTTTGTTGGGGTCGGGCAGGTCTTTGGCGTAGTATAAGAACAGCAGGGCGCCAAGAAAAACCCCGGCAGCGGCCAGACGGAACAGCCAGGTAAAGACTTTTTTCCAGTTAATTTTTTTCCAGCGGTTTTTGAATTTTTTCGGCCCGCGGCTCTTGCCGGCCGGAGCCTCTTTGGTTTGGTAGCTGTATACGCGCATATTATCTATTATAGCTTTTTTCCGGAATTTTGGTAAGATGGCGCAAAAGCCCTAAGAAATGGTATAATATGATACGAACAATGATTTAAAAGGTAACTTTTTAAATTATGGACAATGTTAACAAGGAGCTGGCCATTGCCGATCTGCTCGGGCGCGGCGTGGAGGAAGTAATAGACAAAAAACATTTGGAAGCAAGGTTGCGGGGGAAAAAGAAGTTAAGGATAAAACTGGGGATAGATCCGACCAGTCCGAATATCCATATTGGCCGCGCCGCAGTTTTGTGGAAACTGCGCGCTTTCCAGGAATTGGGGCACCGGGTGGTGTTTATTGTCGGCGACTTTACGGGTATTATCGGGGACACCTCGGACAAAGATGCGGAACGGCCCATGATGACCGAAGCCCAGGTTGGACAAAACATTAAAACATATTTTAAGCAGGCCGCCAAAATTATTGACCCCCAAAAAGCGGAAATGCACTACAATTCTTCTTGGCTGAAAAAATTGGGGTTTAGGGAAATTGGGGAAATGGCCGACCTGTTCGGCCTGCACGAGATGTCGGCGCGGGAAAATATCGCGCGCAGGCTCAAAGTTGGCAAGCGCGTGTCCCTGCGGGAGCTGCTGTATCCGTTAATGCAAGGGTACGATTCCGTGGCCGTAAAAGCGGACGTGGAATTGGGCGGAACCGACCAGCGTTTTAACTTGCTGGCGGGGCGGACTATTCAGCCGCACTACAGGCAGGAGCCGCAGGACATTTTAACCATGACTTTAATGGAAGGCACGGACGGACGGAAAATGTCATCCTCCTGGGGGAATGTCATTAACATCTTGGACGATCCTAATGACATGTTCGGCAAGGTAATGTCCATTAACGATGAATTGATAAAAAAATATTTCGTGTTGGCCACCAGGTTGCCGCTTAAGGAAATTGAGGATATTTTAAAATACCCCAACCCCAGGGACCAAAAATTGGCTTTAGCTTTTAGGATTACGGAATTGTACCATGGCGGAAAGAAAGCAGAGGCAGCCAGGCAAGCCTTTATTTCCCAGTTCAGCAAGGGCGAACTGCCGCAAAATATTCCGCTTAAGCAAATTAGGCCCGGCCGGTATGTTCTCTCGGAATTGGTTGTCCAATTGGGCCTTGCTGCCAGCAGGACCGAGGCGCGAAGGCTTATTTCCCAAAACGGGGTTAAAATAAACCGGGAAACTTCGGAAGAAAAAGTTTTGACGCTTGACGGCAGCAGCGAGTATCTAATCCAGGTCGGGAAAAGAAGGTTTATAAAAGTTAAGTAAAAAATACCCCAATTTGCTTAAAGCAAATTGGGGTATTTTTATTTATTGTTCCGGTGATTCGGTTTCTTCTTCCCCGTCATTTTCGTCCAAATCGTCCACTACCATTTCGTCGTCACTTTGGACTTGGGTGTCTTCGTCTGCCATATTATTCTCCTTTGCTGCCCAAGGCTTTTAATTAAGCCGTTTTTTGGGAGCGTTTTAAGGTTAGCCCTAGTATATCACGAATATTGTTCTTGTCCAGTTGCCAAAACGCCATTTTTTAAAAAAAATGGCGTTTTGGCAATAGTGGAAATCCCGTGGTTTTATGGCTGGCTTGCAGGCTGTTAGATTAGAGATGATTTTAAGATTAAATCTTATTTTGTTTAAAAATTCTGTTAAAATGATGCGCCGCGCATAAAGCAATGGCCAGGGCGTCGGCGGCGTCGTCGGGTTTGGGCGCGGTTTTGAGTTTGAAAGTTTTTTGCACAATGTATTGCACCTGTTTTTTTTCGGCCTTGCCGTAGCCGCAAATGAAATTTTTCACTTGCAGGGGGGTAAATTCCAAAATGGGGATTTTATGCTGCTGCGCGGTCAATAATGCCACTCCGCGGGCCTGGGACACGGTCATGACGGTTTTTTGGTTGGTGGTCAAAAATAATTTTTCAATCCCAATAACGTCCGGTCTGTATTTTTTAATAATCTGGTCTAAATCATTAGCCAGAATTTCCAAGCGCTCGGCGTCTTTTAGTTTTTTGTCGGTAGAAATTACGCCGAAATCCGCGAGCCTATGTTCGCTTTTATTTTTTGTCGATTCAATTATCCCGTAGCCGGTGGTGGCGGTTCCGGGGTCTATGCCAAGGATTAACATAAGGTAAAGTGAAAAGATCAAAATGTAAAATGACGATGTAAAGTTAAAAATGAAAATGAAAACCAACTTTAATATTTTACATTGTCATTTTTAATTTTGATATTTACATTTTTAACTATAAATTAGCCGACGTATGCACTGCAATCACATCCTCGTCGTTTTCCAGTTCCGCAAACAATGCGTCCACTTTCGGTTTTTGATCTTCGGTTAAGTCCGTGCCCTGCGAAGATTCCTTGATAATATCCGCTCGCGCCACTTTGGCGCCGGCTTTTATTAGCATGTCCTTGACCTTTTGCAGATCCAAAGGCAAGGTATAAACTTCCAGTCCTTCTTTGGATTCGCGCACGTCCTCGGCTCCGGCATCAATAGCGGCTAGTTCAAGGTCGGACAAATCTTCCCGCTCCCTTTCCACCAAAATTTGGCCCTTAGTCACGAACTGCCAGGCAACCGAGCCTTGCGCTCCCATGTTGCCGTTGTGCTTGGAAAAAATATGCTTGATGTTATTGGTAGTGCGGTTAGGGCTGTCCGTGGCAGCTTCCACCAAAAACGCGGTGCCAAAAGGACCGTAGCCTTCGTAAACCACTTCCTTAATTTCCCCGGCATTGGCCGTATTTTTTATGGCGCGTTCAATGTTGTCATTGGGCATGCCCTGGTCTTTGGCGTAATCCATCGCGGCCTTTAATTTATAATTAGCCGCGGGGTCAGTGCTGCCCCCTTCTTTGACTGCAATTGATATCTTTTTGGATAGTTTGGAAAACAGCAGCCCACGCTTTTGGTCCAAAACGCCCTTAGTTCTTTTAATTTGCGCCCATTTGGAATGTCCAGACATAGAAATTAAATAAAATTTAATAATTCACAAATTAACAAATTATTTTTTCCCTACGTGATTGCGAATAGCCGACGACTTTGATGCCTGCATGATGGCTGTAACCTCCGTAGCTTCTTTAAGCAGGTCTTGAATCATACTCGTTTCCACCAATCCTGACTCTACCGCTAATTCCAGCCAAAATTGCGTTTCGTCAGCCTCTTCAACAACTATCCCTAATTTATTAACAAAATCTTTTCCAGATTTGGCTCGGCAAACTGCTCGATAATTCGCCGCAACCGAGGTAGCTGCGCGTAATAATTGTTTTGCGATTACTACCCCAACAATTCCTTTCGTTTCAAGAAATTGAGCGAATTTAATTACCCTAATTGCAAATTTTTTGGTCCTTTTTTGCAAATCCTCCGGTTTCATAAATTTGTAAATTTGTGAATTTGTTAATTTTTAAATGATACAAGGACTGTAAATTCTCCTTTTATTGAGGTTCTTTCTTTCAGCTTTTCCAGCACTTCCCCCGCGCTGCCGCGGATGAATTCTTCGTGGAGTTTGGTTAGTTCGCGCGCGATAACGACTTGGGAAGACGGGAAGGCGTTGGCAATGTAACTCATGGTCTTGAAAATTCTTTCCGGGGATTCGTAAAATATGGCCGTGGCTTCAGCTTGTTCGGCGTCTTTTAAGGCTTTCAAGGTTTTGGCCGCGGTCTTTTGCAAAAAGCCCAGGAATAAAAACCTGTCCGTGGGCAAACCGCTTGCTGACAAGGCGGTAATTGCGGCGCTGGCGCCGGGGATTGGCACAATCTCGATGTTGTTTTTTATACATTCCCTCACCAGCCTGAATCCGGGGTCGGAAATGCCAGGCGTGCCGGCGTCGGTGATAAGGCATCCGTTTTCTTTTATTAATCGTCTAGCCAATTCTTTGACCACCTGCTGTTCGTTAAATTCCGCAAATTGGACAATCTCTTTCTTAGATGTCATTGCGAGCCGTTCGGGGCTTTGGCCGGACGGCGAAGCAATCTTACTGTCAGATGGATAGATTGCTTCGGCCTCAGATGCATTCGGCCTCGCAATGACACTGGTGTTTGCGATGTGTTGCAACAGCCTCCTGCTATACCCCGGATTTTCCGCAATTACAAAATCGCAGGCCTTTAAAGTCTCAATGGCCCGCAAAGTTATATCTTTTAAGTTCCCAATGGGCGTGGCGACAACGTAAAGCATAAATTATTCTAAAATATTAAATGGATTTTCTTTTTGCCTTTTGCTATGTGCCGAGGCTATTCTTCGGCAATAATCCTCAAAATTTTTACTCCTTAATGGGCAAGTCGCCTGCTCGTCTCCGGTCTCCTGCCTGTATTTTTCAAAGACTTCACGGTTTTTCCGGTAAATGTTCTTTAACTGTTGCGGCGATAAGTTATCTTTAATATTTCCAATGGAGTGGGCAGTATTTACCGCATAACCACAAGTTAAAAGTTCTCCATCGGAATCTACGGAAAGTCCCCGATTAAAATAACTGCAAGAACCTTCGGCCAAAGAGCTGTGACCCCCTGTTTGGGAAACCTCAGCCGCTCTCTTGGCCAAATAATCATATTGATTTCCAACTAAGATGTTCCACCGATCTTTTTGCGTTAAATTGCCTTCACGCATTGGAGGGTTGGCTATGTACATCATATCTCTTCCAACCAGTTGCTTTATTTCTTCTAAATGATCAACATTTTGTTTACAGACAGTGGTGTTAATTCCCAGCCTAACCACTTTTTGCTCGTTTATAGTTTTATTATTTTGTCTGTATGTTTCTTTTAATAATTCAAGATTTTTTAAGACTTTATTAAGGTCCATACCCTTTCTTTTATTGGGATCAATCAGGAAGTTATAGGTATTTTCATCAACCGCATCTAAGCTTACAATTAATGTAACTTCATGGTCTCTAAAAAATTCGGCTTGTTCTTTAGTAAGGAATCCCAGGTTTGAAAAGATTACTGTTCCCATGCCTTGGCTATGAGCTTCGCGAATGAGGGGTTCTACTTTGCCAAAATCTTCGGTCGGTTCGCCGTAACCGATTATTACTAGTTCTTTTAAGCCTAGCGTAGCTGTATTTTGGTCTAGAAAAGCTGTCCGTTCTTGAGTAGTCAAAGGAGGGCCCGGCTCGCGCTTACGGCCATGTAAAGCACACTTTATACAATTGCAACTGCATTTGGTATCCAAATTCATCATTAAATAAACTGGATGACTGTCATCTTTCCAAGCCTCTTTTCCTTCCCGTGCAATAAAGTAGTCTGGCATGCCTGCCAGTATAAGTTTGGGTATTTCCAATTCTCTTTTTGCATCCGGAGAAGCATTTTCAATTTTGTTGTTCATGTTTACCAGTCCCTGTCGTTAGGTTCTAAATGGAAGATCTCTTCCAGCAGATCGTACTCGGCCTTAAGCTTGTCGCGGTAGTCCTGCAATTCGTCCTTCCTATCCCCTCTGGCTTCAAACCACTCGTCATAGGTCCGGTTGAGCTCGCGATCGATCTCAATACATCGGGCATAAGCCTGCTCTTCGGTCTGCGGCGCCTTAGCCTGCCAGGACTGGTAAGATAAGCCTAAAGTTTCGGCGTATTTATCTTCAAATAACGATTTTATGTCTTCTTGTCCCATAACATTAAAATTATTTATGGCCTTTTTATTTTACACCAAATTTTATTCCGATCCAAATTGCCACCTTGGTTTTATTTAGCGGCAATTTGGGAGGAATAAATAGTAAAAACCCCCGGTTTTTCGGCCAAATCCCTACAGGGGATATTGCTGGCGCGAAAACGGGGGTTTTAAGAAAAGTAAGAAGAAGATTTATTGTAAGCCAAAAGCAAACCTTTTGGCCAATCACCGCAAAAAATGTCGGCGATAATATTCCTCCGCCCTTGGCGGACGGATTGGTTTTTTATCAAATTGTTTTTGATTTTTGTTTCTATCATCCGCCATCTGGCGGAGAAGAACTCACTTTTCTATAGGTATTATAGCAAATTTTGCGGGTTTTGTCTAGCGGCTTTTGCGGCGGGTTAAAATCCATTCTTCCGGATACCAGTGTTCTCGCAATTTGCCCACCAGGTAGAAGGAACCGGTAGCCAAAATGGCGTCGTTTTTGCCGGCCAGTTTTAGAGCCTGTTTTAGCGCATGGTTGGGGTCCAGGTACAAAAATAACCTGGCGCCCTTTTTTTTAATCATCTGCGTCTCGTGGTATAACATTCCCGGGTCCGCGCATTTTCTTTTGGCCAGTTCAAACCTGGTGATGAAAATGCGGTCAGCCAGCGGCACCAGCATTTTTAAAATTTTAGAATGGTCCTTGTCCCCTGCCATGCCGATTATAAGGAAAAGTTTTTTGTATTTTAACCTTTGCAGGTTGTAAACCGTGCTTTTAATTTTATCTTCGTTGTGGGCGCCGTCCAAAATTATCAGGGGTTTGGTTTGCATGGTTTCAAACCGGCAGGGGGTAAAGGCATTGCTAAATCCTTTTTTAATATCTTTTTCTTTCAGGCCAATATGCCGGCAAGCCTGCCGGGCCAGCTCGCGGTTAAGTCCGGCATAATCTCTTTTGTTTTGTTCAATGTGGTGGAATTTTGTGCCTTTGTTCTTGCAGGTATTTTTAAAAAAAACCAGAAGCTTGGGCCGCTGTTCCGTAGTCCAAAAATTTGACCCTTTTTTTATAATGCCGGCTTTTTCAAAAGCGATTTTTTTTAAAGTTTTGCCCAAGGTTTTCGTGTGGTCCAGGCCGATGTTGGTAATTATGGAAATTTTTGGCGCCGGAATGGCATTGGTCGCGTCAAACCGGCCGCCGCAGCCGACTTCCAGCACCGCCCATTCGCATTTTTGTTTCTTAAAATACAGCGCTGCCATGGCGAATAGGGCTTCAAAATAAGAAGCCGGCCCGTAAGGGGAAGTTACGGCCATTTCGTCCAGCGCGGGCTTTATTTTTTCCACCAGGTCCGTAAATTCTTTTGGGGAGATGTATTTGGCGCCCGCTTGAATTTTTTCAACGGTAGTAGTAACGAACGGAGAAGTGAACAGCCCCGCTTTCTTGCCGGAGACGACCAGGGCGGAGTGGATTAAGGCAGAAACCGAACCCTTGCCCGAGGTTCCCGCCACATGAATACTTTTAAACGATCTTTCCGGGTGGCCGAGCAAATTTAACAGAAATTCGGTCCGCTTGAGAAAAAAAACAGCGCGGCTGTCGGCCGCCGTAAAATTATGCTTGTCCTGCATGTTGGCCAAGCCTTCCAAAAAATTCACGGCTTTGTAATAAGATGGGAATTTATCCATATATAATGTAGGGACAGGCCGCGGCCTGTCCCTACAGTTTAAGGCATCATTAATCATATTGCAACTTATGCCGTTTTCCATTTCCACGCGTATCTTGGGTTCACGAGAACACCCAGTTTTGGAAAATGCTTTTGCGCCAAAAAGTTGATCGCGTTATTAAACGCCAAATACATGCCGGCAATGCCCAGGGCGAAAATGGCGCGCTCCATTGAGGTTGTGGGTATTAGCGTCAGCCATACGGCTTTTGGCAAAGGCAGGAAATAAATCCACAAAGCCCCTCCTGCCGCATGTGCGGTAAAAGTGGCGCCCAAGCTGCGGGCGAGCAAATATTTTTCTTGCAAAAAATAACAAGCTATGGGAATAATCCAGAATAAAGAGTAAAACCAGGCGGCGCGGCCGGCCGGCGTGAGGTTCCAGGCTAAAATTGCCAAAAGCGGAACAATAATATTTAATTTAGACTTGCGGCTGAAATACAAGGCCCCGAAAACCATGGGGAATATCCTAATGACTGCGGCCGTATTGGACCAGGAAAAACCGTGGGCAAAAAAGTTAAAAATTTGCATTAAAAAAACGGCCAGTATTCCTGGAATAGTGCCTAAAAACCCTGAAGCGATTGGCCCGAACAGGTCAAACAGCGTAAACTTGGTGCTTGATCCCACTACGGCAAAGAGCGGAACTTGCAAGGCCGCCAGCCCTAAAACCGCAAACAATAACACAAACCATAAGCGTTTTTTCTTCATTTGATTTCGTTTAATAATAAAAAGGGTATGTTTATACCCTTCTTGCTTGTTTGATGGCATTATAGCACATAAGCCGGGTCTTCCGCCTGGCTGGCTGCGCCCGTGTCTTGTTTTAAGGCGTTAGTAATGTCCTGTTCTTTCCAGCCGGCTTTGGCCAGTTCTTCGGAAATATGCCTGTCTTTCATTCCTATGGTTTTTGCTTCTTGGACGAATTGCGCGACGTGCGGATGCGGAATGTTTAAAGCCAGACGGTGGTCGGCGTGCAGTTCCTGGTCCGGCAAAGGCAGGGGGATGCCCTTTTTTTCCAATTGGCCTAACAATTTGGATTTTTCCCTTTCCTCTTCGCGCAGCTCCGCTTCCATTTCGACAATTTCCCTTTCGTCTTTCCGCAGTCTTTTTATTCCTTTTGCCAGCACCAAAATACCGGCAAATATTAAAATAATCCTGCCGATTATGACAAACCAGGCAAATCCGCTTATGGTTTGCAACCATGACAGGGCGAACCGGTAATTGCTGCCAATGGAACTGCCGTTAAAGATTATTTGGTCGCATTGTTCCAGATAAGGGTTAATATATTGGCCTGCCGCAAAGTCGCGATTAGCCAGGGCGGCCAGGGTTAGCTCCGTTTTGGCTTGCCGGCATTGTCCTTTGTTGAAATATTGCAGTCCGGTTTGAAAATGCTGCCAGTATCCGTTTGTATCATTGCTGACCCTTGCTTTCTGCAGGACTTCTTGTGCCAAATTTACAGGCACGGCAAAAGCAAAGTTGTCGCCAATTCCCTGGAGGCTGGCGCTGGTTTGGAAAGTGACAATGCCAACCACCTCGCCTTTGTTGTTAAATAGCGGGCCGCCGGAAGACCCTTGGGAAATTTTGGCATCAGTCTGGAAAACCTTGAACTCGCGATTTTGGGAATTTTTAATGGCGCTAACAATACCCTGGGTAAAAGTGGACTCCAGGGGACTGCGTCCGTTAAGTTCGGCCGTGGCGGGAAATCCAAAAACATAAATTTTATTGCCAACATTTACCCGGCCGGCGTCGCCTAATTGGACTGCCGGGAGGTTGCGGCCGGCAATTTTTATCAGACCGACGTCCTTTTCGTCCTTAAAAAAATTTTCGTTTATGCTTATTATATTGGCAATAAAACCGGTTTTGCTCAATGTGATTAGATCATCAACCGAAGCGGAAGGGTTTAGGACCGTGATAACGCTTTTTAAAGTGAAAGAGCTGTTTTTTTGCACAAGATCCAGGCTTTGCGCCGCAAAATTGGCCAGGGCTTCCTGGCTGGGAAACAGGTTTCTTATTTCTTCGGTGCTTAAGCTGTTTGTCTTGGCTTCTATGGCTGAACGCAGGGCGTCTTCCAGATACAGTTCCTTTATGGTTTCTTGGGAAATTACGTGGGAATTGGTTAAAATGTATCCGTCGGGATTAACTATGAATCCGCTGCCGGCGACATATTCGTCTACGTTAATAATATTTAAAGGTTTGCCGGGCAATATGTTAACGGCCAGGTTTTTTGCGTCAAAGTCCAACTGCGGTATGGCGGCCTGTCCGGTGGCGTGCTGGATTATGCGGACTACCGAAGGCTTGACCAGCTTAACCAGTTCTTCCTGGGTCAGCGGTTCGGCTACCGCTGCTTGCGGCGCGGAACCGTGTTTTAAAAACAACCACGCCGTTACTGCGGCGGCAATGGCCAATAAGGATAAGTAAAATATCTTATCTCTTTTCCAGTAACCGGCAATGGTTTGTATTTTTGTTGCCATAAGGGATTTTGGTATTTATATTGTAAACCATTATTGCGATATTGAAAAGAAATTAAAATCTGGTATAATAACCTTCACGGGCGCGTAGCTCAGTTGGTAGAGCGATCGTCTTATACACGATTGGTCGAAGGTTCGAGTCCTTCCGCGCCCACCAGAACATAGTTTAGGATATCTTAAATAACGGCTAATAACGGCTCAACGCGTTGAGCCGTTATTGTATTAATAATAACCCGTACCGGTCTAGGTACGGGTTATTAGGTTTTATAAGTATCAGGTTGTTGGCAAGCTTCCCCATTCATAGGGGGTAAACGTAGTTGCTATTCCCAATTCGCGAAAGTCTTGAACTAGAGCAGATCTTAAACTATGGATATTAGCATTATTTTTAGGGTTATCCATGCATTCTTCAATATGCCTGCTTGCTCGGGTAAATACGGGCGCATACTGTTTTATTAATTCGTCTTCTCGGGTAACTAACAAGGGTACTTCTTTTCTCACTTCTTGAGAAACGGGTTCGTCCCAGTGATTAAGCCATAGGTAGCGACAAAATTCTAAGTATGTACGGGTGCGGACTAGTTTGTTCGCCCGTTCATTAGTCCCATATAAATCAATCAGCCAGTTTTGGTTTTTAAATATTAAAGGATGGAATAACTTATCCGCTTCATCTTGTAGCTGGACGTATTTTTTTGAAAAAGTTCCTGGATTGAGTTTGGCTTCCATCTGCCACTGCCCCCCAGGCTCAGCCAACCCTGCAGAAATTTTTACATTTTTATGGAATTCCGAAGTCGCAGCCAACAAAACAAAAATATCGCCATCTAAGAACACCTGGTTGCGGATTGAAAGACCAGGGGGGATGGAAAAATTTATTGACTTGGGATCCTGCTGAAATTTTTTTAACAGATTGTCAGGCAGCCGTTTTAGTTTATTTAGCGCGGCTAGGGTATGGGTATGCCAAATTTGTCCTTCAATAATTTTTTCTTTGCCTTGGCAAATATGGATTCGGTTAAAGAATTCAAACGGCGAAGACATGGTTGCCGTCCCCTGGCTGGGCGATGTCCAATATTTTTTTCCGTCAGCCCGGGTAAAATGTAAGATACTCAGTTCCGGTTCTCCATAAATCGTTTCAAATTGTAATTTTTTTAAGACGTCCTTGTCCGATCCGCTTTCTTTTGTTTCTTGGGCAGGCAAATGTTTGCTTTCCAAGGGTTTTGCGGTCAAGCTTCCCATGGCAGTGAGGAATTCCCTGCGAGTTAGGTTGTCCATAATTTTGTAAAAAGCGAAACCCGTTAGGATTTCGCTTTTGCGTTAAATTATCGTGGCGCTGGCGACTTTATCCCCTTCTTCCAGGCGCATGACCCTGACGCCTTGGGTGGCGCGGCCAAGCATGGAAACCGAGCCCAGGGGCGTCCTTATAGCCTGTCCGGCGCGGGAAATTAAAACCAGGTCGTGCTCTTCTTCAGCGTTTAAAATATACATGGAGACAATCTTGCCGGTTTTGGGAGTCACTTTCAGGGTTTTAATCCCCGACCCGGCGCGTTTTTGGATTTTGTAAAACGACAGCTCGGTTTTTTTGCCCAGACCGTTTTCCGTAATTACCAGAACGGCCAGGTTTTTAGCGTCCGCGGATTTTTTAATGACATCCATGCTAATAATTAAGTCTCCCTTTTTCAGCCTCATGCCGGTAACGCCCGCCGCCGACCGGCCCATGGGCCGCACGTCTTTTTCGCTGAAACGGATGGCCTGCCCGTTTTCCGTGGAAAGCATAATCTGGTCATCGCCGTCGCTGGATTCCACCCAGCGGAGCTCGTCGTTCCCTTTGAGCGAAACGGCTATCATGCCGCTGCGCCTGACTTTGGCGAATTCTTCGCGCGGCACTTTCTTGATCAGGCCGTTGCGCGTGGCCATTACCAGGAATTTGGCCGGGTCTTTTTTACTTAACGTCAGGACACCGGTGGAAAATTCCCCGGCTCCGAGCTGTAAAAAGTTCACCAGGGCCTGGCCGCGGCTGACGCGCGAGCCTTCGGGCAATTCGTAAACTTTGGTCTGGAACGCCCGCCCTTTATTGGTAAAGAACAAAATGTCATCGTGGGTGTTGGCGGTGAAGAGTTTTTCTACCACGTCTTCCTCTTTCAGAGTCTGGCCGATTACTCCTTTGCCCCCGCGGCTCTGGCTGCGGTAAGTGTCGGGCGGAATCCTTTTAACGTAGCCGGACTTGGTAATGGTGACTATGACGTTTTCTTCCGGGATCAGGTCTTCCGCGCTAAAGGTGCCAACCGCGTTTTTTACCACTGCGGTCCGGCGCTCGTCGCCGAATTTGCCTTTCATTTCCAGCACTTCCTTGCGTATAATCCCTAAAATTTTCTTGTTGGATTTTAAAATGTCTTCCAGTTCGGCAATAAGCGCTTTCTTTTCCTTCAGCTCGTCCTCTATCTTTTTGCGTTCCAGGCCGGCTAGGGTTTGCAGGCGCATTTCCAAAATAGCGTCGGTTTGAATGTCCGTCAGCTTGAATTTTTTCATCAGATTAACCTTGGCTTCTTCCTTGGTCGGGCTTTTTCTGATGGTGCTGATAACCTCGTCAATGTGGTCCAGCGCCTTCTTTAAGCCTTCCAGTATGTGGGCGCGTTCCTTGGCTTTCCTTAATTCGTATTCAGTGCGCCGGCGCACCACTTTTTGCCGGTGCTCTATGTATTTTTCCAGGACTGTCTTTAAATTTAAGATGTGCGGTTCTATGCCGTCCACCAAGGCCAGCATGTTCAGGTGGAAACTTTCCTGCAGTTGGGTGTAAGAGAAAAGCTGGTTTAGAATTTTATTCGGCAGCGCTTCTTTTTTCAGGTCTATTACTATCCTTACACCGTCCTTGTCCGACTCGTCCCGCACGTCGCGGATGCCTTCCACTTTTTTGTCCCGCACCAGTTCCGCAATTTTTTCCAGCAGCGTGGCCTTGTTTACCCTATAAGGGATTTCATGCACTAAAATTTGGAAAGCGCCGGTTTTGGTTTCCGCAATTTCGGTTTTGGCGCGCATGACAATGCTGCCTTTGCCGGTGGCGTAGGCGTTTTTAATGGCCGCAATGTCGTAAATTATGCCGCCGGTGGGAAAGTCGGGACCTTTTATAAATTCCATCAGGTCCTCGGTGGTGGCCTCGGGGTCGTCAATCAATTTAATTACGGCGTCGCAGACTTCATTTAAATTGTGCGGCGGAATGTCGGTGGCCATGCCTACGGCAATACCCAAAGTGCCGTTAAGCAGCAGGTTGGGAAGCTTGCCGGGCAAGACGGCGGGTTCTTTGCGCGTGGCATCGTAGTTGTCGCGCCAGTCTACCGTATCTTTATCCAAATCCAGCAAAAGTTCTTCGGCCGCGGCCGACATGCGGGCTTCGGTGTAACGCATGGCAGCGGCGCCGTCCCCGTCCATGGAGCCAAAGTTCCCCTGGCCGTCTATAAGCTGGTAGCGCATGGAAAAGTCCTGCGCCATGTGGACCATGGAATCGTAAACCGCCATATCGCCGTGGGGGTGATATTTGCCAAGCACGTCCCCGACCACGGTGGCGGACTTGCGGAACTTGACGTTATGGCGCAGGCCCAGTTCGTGCATGGCATACAAAATGCGGCGGTGCACGGGCTTAAGGCCGTCGCGCACGTCGGGCAAGGCGCGGCTGACAATGACGCTCATGGCGTAGTCAAGGTAAGACTCCTGCATTTCCTGCTGGATGTCCCTGGGCTTGACCAGGCCGACATCTGCGGGAACAGGTTGTTTTGAATCTTTAGGCATAAGTTAGGATTAAGGAATAATATTAACTTGATTAATGGTTTTCAAGATTGCTATGGCGGCCCTATTGGTTTTTTCTATCCAAAACGGGAGACGAAAGATATTTTCTTCCTTATTGTCATAAGATTCCATTTTTTCAGAAAGCCAGAATTGCTGCAGCGTTTTTTGCAAGTCGTCCCTCAAGTGGGTAATTGGGAACACATCGCTTGGTCCGGTAACCTGGTTTTTAGGCGGCAGGTCAGGCGATCCGGGGTTATAATTTTTTGCCAGTTGTAAATGGATGGTTTTCAGTTCCCTGCCCTGAAGTTGGTGGATCAAGGACTTTAGCGCCAGATTTGGTTGTGTGGCAAATTTATTCTTAAAACTTTGCCACAAATCGTTTTTAGCAAGTTGGTATTCTCTTCTATTGGATTTTTTTTGGGCGTCAATTATGGGCTGGACAAGGGGCCTGGCTTCTTCAAACAGCCATTTACGGATTGCCTCGGTCTCTTCTCTTAAAGTTTGCAGATATTCCGTCCCTTCTTTGCTGATTTCCAGCACTTCTATTCTTTTTTCCGGAAGGTGTTTTTCTTGTTTGCTATTTGGCCTGTAATAATTGCCTTCGCCTTCCCCCTTTGGCAGATATTTTGGAAAACGGCCCATGGGTATTATTTTTTAAAATTCTCCTGCACGCCTTTAATGCCTTCGCCGATTTTTTGGAACAAGGTGGTGTCTTTGGGCTTGTTGACCAAATATTTGGCGGTTAAGGCCCAGAGCGCTATTAAGGCAACGGCAGCGGCAATGGCTGCCGTCCAAATTATCCTTAGCTTTTCTTCCTGGGGCTTTTGCCTGATTTTGTCTATTAAAGACATGGGATAATTGAAAAATTGAATGATTGAAAAATGAATAATTGGCGGCTTTAAAGAATCTTTAAATATTTCAATTTTTAATTTTTCAATTACCTTAACGGTTCCAACACCGCTATTTTTATTCCTTCTTCCGCCAAATCTTTTTTCTTCACCGTAAGTTTTTCCATTTCTTCCTTTTTGCCGCCCATTTCCTTAATAAATTTGTCCAGCGGGTCCAGGTCTGAAATTAGCCCCGGCATCTTATAGTGGGAGGGGATGACAATTTTCGGCTCCACGGAGTTGACGGCCTTGCTGGCGGCCGAAGCGGACAAGACCGTATTGCCCCCGACCGGCAAAATTAAAATATCTATGTCGCCCAGCTCTTCCAGCTCTTCCTCTTTTAAGTTAAAGTCCTTAATGTGCGTCAGGTTCAAGATGCGGATGTCTTCGCTCTCTATTAAAAAGATAGTGACATATTTGTCTTCCTGCTTTAAGGGGATGCCGGTAACGGTTACTCCTTTGACGTCGTATTCGCCCGGGTCAATAATGTCAAAATGTTCGCCTTGGATGCCGGAGGCGGCGGAGTATAACGCCTTATTTTTTTCCGCCAAAATTAAAATGTCCGCCGCTCCCCTGGGCGGAGTCAGTCCCGAATCTTTATGGAACGGGTCGGTAATAATTGCCGCTTCTTTGGTGGAAATTTTAAACGATGACAGGCCAAAGTATTGTATTTGCATGAATATAATGCAGATCTACGGATTAATGCGGATCTACGGATGCCTACAGATATGGCTATTTATCGCGCTTTGATATATTAACATCTGTAGGTATCCGTAAGATTTGGCAATCTGCAGATCGGAATAAATATATAAATCTACCCAATAATGATAGCATCTTTTTACCCAAATTGGAAGCGTTTTTAGGGCTAAATTCTGAATATTTTTTTTAAAATCCGTGTAAAATAAATAATAGCAGCCCTTGCTTTTTTTTGTAAAAATGCTATAATCTTAATGCTTATTTGGCGCAAGGCGCTCAAAAGAATCAATATTATTAATCCCGAATAAGCCAATGTAAGGAGCGCTGTTAACAATTAACAAAATTGATAAGGTTTTGATAATCTTTAACAACGATTAGCCGTTGTTTTATTTTTGTTCAATTTTGTCATTTTTGTTCATTATTTTTTTATGGAAGAAAATACCCAAACAATCTCTACTATTTCCCCTGCCGCGCAGTCCGCACAAACCATGGCGGATTTGCTGTCGGCCGGCGCGGAAATAAAGGTGCTTAAAACCGGCGACATGGTGGAAGGCACTTTAATTTCAGTCGGCAAGAACGAAGTTTACGTGGATTTGGAAGGCTACGGCGTGGGCGTGGTTCGCGGCCGCGAGCTTTACGACGACGAGGCCACCTTGAATTCCTTAAAGCCCGGCGACAAAATTTTCGTCTCCGTAGTGGAGCCGGAAAATAAGGAAGGCATTGCGGAACTGTCCTTGCGCCAGGCCGGCCAGGAGCGCGTGTGGCAGACCTTAAGGTCCAAGCTGGAAAGCAAGGAAGTTGTTCGCACTAAGATTTTGGAAGCCAACAAAGGCGGCCTTATGGTGGAAATAAACAATGTTTTGGGATTCCTGCCGGTTTCCCAGTTGTCTTTGGAACATTATCCGCGCGTGGAAGACGGGGACAAGAACAAAATTTTACAAGTTCTGCAATCTTACGTGGGGCAGCTGTTTGACGTGCAGATTATTACCGCAGACAGCAACGAGGAAAAATTAATTGTCAGCGAAAAAGCCGTATACGAAAAAGAAGTGGAGCAAAAACTTGGGGAATTAAAAATCGGCCAAGTGGTGGAAGGCACGGTTACCGGCGTGGTGGATTTTGGGGCTTTCGTGAAATTTGGCGACTTGGAAGGCTTGGTGCACATTAGCGAACTGGCCTGGCAGCGCATAGAAAATCCCAAGGATATTATCAGGGTAGGCCAGAAAGTTCAGGCAAAAGTCATTTCCATAGACAAAGGCCGCGTCAGCCTGTCCATTAAGCAATTACAGCCTGACCCCTGGCTGGAAGCTGTCAAAAAATACCAAATTGGCCAGAAAGTAACAGGCAAGGTTACTAAAATTATGCCGTTTGGCGTGTTTGTGGAGCTGGACAAGGATATTCAAGGTCTGGCCCATATAATGGAATTGTCCCATGACGCCATTAAAAATGCCGAAGAAGTCCTTAAGGCCGGCGAGGAAAAGGAATTCAAGATTATTTCCATTGAACCCGCCGAACACCGCCTGGGCCTTTCCCTAAAAGCCTTGCACGAAACATCCAAGAAAAAAGCAGAAGACACACAAGCTGAACTTGCTGCAAAAAATTCCGCGTCTGGTAAAAGTGAAGAAGTATCGCCCGAAAACCAGCCGGAAGAAAAACCTCCTGTTCCAGGCGAAGAAGCCAAGTCTTAAAACGCCAAGATTTAAAATCCTCCCTTTTAAAAGGGAGGATTTTTGCTTGTAAGTGGAAAATTATTATACCGTCATTTAGGCGTTGCAGGCATTTGTGTGCGCATTCAATTTAAAATGCGGCTGTTTTCCCTGAAGGCGCCCTTCCGGGACAAACGGGTTTAGATTATCAGGCAATGGCCATTATCAAGCTATCTTAAGAATACTTATCCCCGAAGGGCGCCTTCAGGGGATAAGAATTACCGGCGATTGTCAGGAGGTGAATAACATGTTTAAAATTTTTAACCAGGAAGGAACCGGCCACGGTTTTGGCCGGACCGATTCCGAAGAGTCAGGAGAGGAAACCGGTCGCGGTTTCGGCTCTACTGAAGGAGGGGGTGGAAAGGAATAAAAATTTCCGGTTTAAGGCTTACAGGCTTCACTTTTCCGGATAAAAAATTTGTCAGCCAAAATAAACAGCCGCCCGGCGCATAGAGCCAAGGAAGGCGGCTGTTTAACAAATACAACGTTACATTGCCGGCTGTTGCGTGGGTTTGGCTTTGGCCGGACCGGGACGGACAGTAAAAATGATCAATAAGGCGGAAAGGCCTACCAAAATATAGACTAATTTTTCCAGCCAGGAAACGCTGCCCAAAATTTTATTTACCAGGTTTAAGTCAAAGAGGCCAATCAGCCCCCAGTTTAAGCCGCCTACTACCACCAGCACGTAAGCGATCCAATTTAATACGTTCATTTTTTTCACCTCCCTTCCTTGTCCCTTTTTGCCCGTAAAGAAGGCCAAAAGGAGGTTTTTTGTCTCAAAAGCCTTTATTTGGTTATATTATAAGCTAATTTAAGGAAAAAGCCAACTCTAAACTGTGATATAATTTTAAATAAAGATAAGGAGGTTGTAATGCAATTTAGGATCATTGCAGGATGGGCGGGCTTGGGGTTAACATTCATAAAACCCCTGATCGGCACGATTACGGCTTATTGGGTAGTTTATTCTCCTCTTAGGGCTGGTATGGGAATTGCCTTGATAGCCTTGTTGGATATTTGTGATGGCGTGGTATTTAGGCTCTCTCCGTTTGCTTCTAATAGGAGGATAGCTATGATAAGACGATTAGCCGACGCCATAGGAGACAGGATGGTAGTCCAAGGAGTATTGCTGGTAATGGTGTTTAAGGCCGGCTTTCCTCTGTGGGTGTATGCGGCTGCTACCTTGGTTCAGGCGACTGTCACCGTCTTGGTTCCATTTAGTCACATAATTAAGAGGCCGATCTGGAAACCGAGTCCCGCATCGCGGATAGGAGGTGTAGCCTTGGCGGCAGCGGCTATAACTTGGTTGGTTGCCGATCCGGTAACTAGCACAATTTGTGCCGGTATTATGGCGGTTTTTGGCGGCCTTGGCATCTGCCAGTATTGTCAGATGATTGTAACACAAAAGCGCGTATGACAGATGTCATACGCGCTCGCAATTTATATGCCGCACCAAGTCCGGGTGTATAGATTTTTTTTAATTTGTCTTGCGCTTAGCCGCAAGAAGCGAAAGCAAAGTTTTAACTTCTTCGGGACTGTCCAACCTGAATGCTCCGGGAAAATTTATCCGGCTGTCCACGATTACAATGGTATGCGGTTTGCCGGACTCTTTGACCGCTTCCATCATGGAAAGGTCGGTTTGGTCGTCGCCTATGCACACTATATGGTTGTAATTTTTAGACCTTATAAGTTCGGCTGCGGCGCTGCCCTTATTGTATAAATTCGGCTTCAGTTCCAAAAACATGGAGCCTGCCTGCAAGGATAATTTGCCGTCTGCCAGCAAGTTCTGGTCCGATAGGGCCTTAAGGAATATATCCGTGACTGCTTGCTCCAATTCCGGCGCCTTGCGCCAATGGATGGCAGCCGCGCAATTTTTAACTTCTAAAATTACGCCTTTGTTTCCCAGCTTTTTTTCCGCCAAAATTTTTTTTAAATTTTTTCCCAGCAGGATAATTTTTTCCGCTATTTCCGGGTCCGGTTGCCGTTGGTATTTGCGCGTTTGGTTGTCGTATTTTTCATTGCCGTGCAGGCCTATGTAAGTCACGTTTAAATTTCCCGCCAGCGTTTTTAACTGCTCTACGGACCTGCCGCTGACGATTGCCACGTCGGTATCGGGAGCGCCGGCCAGCCGATTAACGGCGTCCCTTGTCAGCTCCGGCACAAACGCCTTTTCCGGGTTTTCCACGAACGGATCTAGCACGCCATCCTTATCCAAAATTACTAAAATTGGGCTGGCAGCCGGAATGGTTTGCAAAATTTTATCTAAAACCAAGTCTTTTTGTTCCATGTTTAGCCAGACGCTTGGATTAAAAGTAAATTACGGTTAATTTTCAAAAAAAGACTGCCTTTAGTGGCGTTGCCGGGTTAAAGACAGCCTTTGCGCATATGATATTAAGAGATTGTTAATTACCAGCCAAAAAGTTTTCCCACCTCTTCCGGGACTTCGCGGCGGCGGGCAATTTTTATTTCCCCGTTTTGGGCTATAAGTTTGGCCGGGCTGGACAGCAGGCAGTGGTGCGAGGCCAGGGAATCCTGGTAAGCGCCGGTGTCCAAAAAGGCGACATACAGCTCGTCGGTCTCGCTTAGCCTGGGCAACAAAATGTAACCGCCGCCGGAAGTATATTTGTCGTCGCTGTCGCAGGAGGCGCCTGCCAGCCAGACCTTTTCCAGCTTGCGCGTGTTCATGTAATTAACCGGCACCACGTGCCACTTTTGGTGTATGGCCCAGGTGTCAATCAAATCGTTCATAAAGCTGCCGTCAATTACATACCACTTGTTATTACCTTTGTTTTCCACGGTTTTTTCCGCCAGTATTTTGTAGATGGTAATTTGCGCCGGCGCGGCCACGTACCTGCCCCATTCCACTATCAAGTTGGGATGCCTAACCTGCAGCCGGTCGCAGGTATTTTTGGCAGTCTTAACCAGGTGATGGATTAAATTTTTCGCGGAATAAAAATGCTTGCGTTTTTCGTAAGGCACGCCCGCTCCCCCGCCCATGGTGGCGTTGCCGGGTTAAAGACAGCCTTTGCGCATATGATATTAAGAGATTGTTAATTACCAGCCAAAAAGTTTTCCCACCTCTTCCGGGACTTCGCGGCGGCGGGCAATTTTTATTTCCCCGTTTTGGGCTATAAGTTTGGCCGGGCTGGACAGCAGGCAGTGGTGCGAGGCCAGGGAATCCTGGTAAGCGCCGGTGTCCAAAAAGGCGACATACAGCTCGTCGGTCTCGCTTAGCCTGGGCAACAAAATGTAACCGCCGCCGGAAGTATATTTGTCGTCGCTGTCGCAGGAGGCGCCTGCCAGCCAGACCTTTTCCAGCTTGCGCGTGTTCATGTAATTAACCGGCACCACGTGCCACTTTTGGTGTATGGCCCAGGTGTCAATCAAATCGTTCATAAAGCTGCCGTCAATTACATACCACTTGTTATTACCTTTGTTTTCCACGGTTTTTTCCGCCAGTATTTTGTAGATGGTAATTTGCGCCGGCGCGGCCACGTACCTGCCCCATTCCACTATCAAGTTGGGATGCCTAACCTGCAGCCGGTCGCAGGTATTTTTGGCAGTCTTAACCAGGTGATGGATTAAATTTTTCGCGGAATAAAAATGCTTGCGTTTTTCGTAAGGCACGCCCGCTCCCCCGCCCATGTCCAAGGTGTCCAGGCCGGGATTCTTTTCCCGCAGCTTGGCGTAAAGCTCCAGCGCCCGCTTGAGCGGCTTAAGCATGCCTTCCATCCGTTCAATCTGGCTGGAAATATGGTAATGCAACGTGGACAGGTTCTTAATTTTGCCCAGCCGCAGCAGTTCGGCCTCGGTGAACCCGTAACGGTTGAATTTTTTGTCCCAATGGCTGTTGACTTTTACGTCCAAATTTACGCGCACCCCCACCTCGCCCTTGAATTTTTTCAAGCGCTCCAGCTCTACATGGTCTTCAATAATGGGAACGACAATCAGGCCCTTGCTCTTAAGCTCTTCTATCAGGCCAATATATTTTTCAGTCTTGGGCCCGTTGCAAATGACGCGGATTTTGTTGTTAAACTTGTCCTGTTCTATCATCCGTTTGACCAAGAATAATTCGTTGGCGCTGGCCACGTCCAAATTTGCCCCTTCGGCCACGGCCGGCAGCACGAATTCCTTGTTCTGGTTGACTTTCATGGCGTAATGGTAGTGGAACTTGCCCCGGTAGCCCAGTACTTTTATGTAAGCGTTAAAGGTTTCAATCAGGTCCCGCACGCGGTTTTCAATGACCGTGGGAAAAACAATCTCCGTGGAAGTCCCGTATTTTTTTACAATGTCAAAAATATTGTACTGGTAGTTGCCTTCGCGGACTATCAGTTCCCCGTCCGGGCCAATGTCAAAGTTTTGGGTATTGTATTCTTCAATGCCCAAGCGCCAGAATTTGCGGAAGCCGTTCTTTTTTTTGGATGCGGTTTTGGTGGTCACAATAGGTTAATTGAATAATTTAAAGATTAAATAATTGAAAGATTGGCATAATTATTGACTGTGTATAGTACAGGAAAATGTTTCATCTGTCAACCTTCCCGCTTTTGGCTTGCCCGGGAAATAAAAAAACAAATTCAAATGAATTTGTTTACGCCAAATTAAGCACTGGGCCGCGGGTGCTGGAATAAAAAATATTTTTATGTAAAAATTTGGCCGTGTGGGACAAATTGATTGGATAAAATTCGGTCCGGCTAATCCCTTCCTTAAATAGGACATGACCGGACTAATTAACTGTGAAATAGGGCGTTGAAAATAATTTAACACCGGAATTTTTATTTGTCAAATATTTTTACTTTTAGGTTGGGGTTTAGTTCGAAGCTTGCTGGTCTTGCTTAAAGTCCGGTTTTTAGATAGAATTATTAGGGTATTTTAGCTGTGGCGCAGTGGTGAAGTAGCTAACACAGCGGTCTGCAAAACCGCGACTCATGGGTGCAAATCCCATCTGCGCCTCCACTTCTTCGCTCCGACTTAACGTCGGAGCTATGACTCGTCCTGCGAAGCTTTACGTGAAGCAGGAAGTGCAAGCGCGGCTTAGAAGTCGGGTATTGTTTAAATTGCTGATGCTGCTTATTATCGCGAAGAAGTGCCTTAAGGCTTGTTCGGCGAAGTCTTGGCGAAGCAGGAAGCTTTATGTGAAGTAAGACTATAATTTATTTGCTAAGGCGGCAAGGTGTATTTTTGCTAAACTTCCATAAAAACGGGAACAATCTAGACTAAAAGTCAATGAGCCCAGGTGGCGGAACTGGTATACGCAACAGACTTAAAATCTGTCGCCCGCAAGGGATTGAGGGTTCGATTCCCTCCCTGGGCACCATCGTAAAATTTAAATCCCCCATCCGTTTTGGATGGGGGATTTCATTATTGGTCCAATTTGGCTAGTTCTGGAGTTCCGACCATGGCAATGGAAATCGGATTGGTATATTTTTGCGCAAGCTGCTGGCGTTCGGCGTTTGCTTCCTCGGTAATCTGCATTAATTCGTTATAGACTTTTTGAGCGCCGTAAACCCAGCTTTGGCTGCCCGGCTGCACGTAAACGCCCTTCATTTTTTGGAAAGTGTTATATTTTTCCTTATAGAGAGGAGTTTCCAGCAAATTATTCAGGTCTATAAACCAGTCCAATTTGGTGGCGTATTTCCTCCAAGAAGGGTGTCCGGGCTTAACTCCTATCCCGCTGCAATTGTTATTATAGCAGTGGATGCCCATATTGCTTTCCACGTAGCTGACTCCCAAGGCCCTTTGCCATTGGGGCTGCTGCACGATTTGCGCGGCGTATTCGGCCAAAGGCGAACCGTGGTCTTCCAAATATGCCTTAACTTTGGCCACCAGGGGGTCGGTTTGGACCACCTGGTCCATAGTGATGGAATTTTTATTTTCGCTGTTTAAAACAGAGGGATCTTTGATTTCAAAGACTAAAGCCGATTGCGCTTCAGGCTGAGCTGTTTCGGCGGCCAGGGTTAAATGGGGGAAAGCCACCGGCACCAGCGCGATCAAAGCGGTAATTCCTATAAAGGAGCTTTGATCAATGGCAGACTGAAGGCGAGAAAGAGCTTTCATTCTTTAAATCAAACTCCTTTCTCCCCTATCATTCCTTATTTAAGGGAACGACAAGTATGCGATTATTAAGGAACGGCTGTTTGACCGTTTTTTGCCGCGCTTTTTTGTAATGGTAAAAAGTGGACAAAAAATTGACAACCGCCGGCACTAACAGCAATAACGGATTATTGTTAATAGTCTGACAGTGCCGGTAAAGCCGCTATTTAAAGCCCCTTTTAATTAAAAAAGAGTGCCAAATAGCACTTTGTAAATTAATTATACCTCTTTTTTGCAGTTTTTTCAAGGCTGTTTTGCCATATTTTGGCTTATTTATGAGCTTTAAAATGATTTTCCTCTAAATAACAGCCATTTTCTCAATTAAAAACCCTTTTATTTTAAAGGGATTTTGTGACACCTCCATCCAATATTGAATCCGAATTTTCACATAGAGACAGTTTGTGTGTTAGTCCCATACTTCGTATTTGCGGCCAAATTTAACGCGAAGGCCGCCGTATATGTTATAGAGACAGGAAAACACGTCATAGAGGAACGGAATTTTAATGCCGAAGACGTAAACGTTAATGCAATTATAAGTTCTGGTCTTGGATTTGGTAAAATCTTCGCCTAAAACTTCCTGGTCTAATTTTCTTTTTGGATTTAACAAAGATTTACGGATACCGGCAACGGCTGATGAAATAGGGATGCCAATAAAATTTATACCGTGGAAGCAATAAGTAGTGGGGGTTAAATAATCAGCATTAATCCTTAGCTCGCAGACTTTTAGAAACCGATAGCTAAAGTATTCTTTATTAAATTTACCTACTAACAGGAACGTTAGGCCTAAATATCCGTCTTTTCTGGTTTCTGTCCAGGAGAAATTTAGCCAACGTCTTGCAACAAGTTCAACGCCCATTTCCTTTAGTTTGCCAAAAACGCAGGCCTTCTTGCTTTCATCAAGCAAAATATCCAAATCGCCAATACGCCGGAATAGCTTTCCGGTGTGGGAAACAATTAATACCGAGCCCAAAATTCGGTATTCAACCTGGCAAGCGTTAAAAACGGTTGTTGCTAAATTTACGGAGTTTGCCAGCTCTTGGGTTTGTGGTGTTGTTTTCATATTTTACTTAAAAAATACCCCCGGCTTTGGGGGTATTATGCAATATGTAATTGGCGTTTAATTTTGTCTACGTCTCCTTCAATCCTGCGTATCCACTCCACGGTAAAAACCCGTTCCTGGTCAAGACGCTCTAAGATAGTCATGGCTTTGTCCATAACCTGTCGAATTTCGCGAATATCATCTTTAGTAGCCATTCTTTCCTTAATATCCGCAAGCTGTTCATCGTGCTCAATAAGTTTTTGTAAAACTTTGTTTTCATCCATAGTTTTAAAATTAACCGTAGTTCTATAATAGACGGAAAAGCGGCCAAAGTCAAACAAGTATGTTAGAAATCAAATTATTTGTCTCAGTGGAAAATTTACTGTCCTTGGCTTGGTAGTTATAGATTTCATTTGGTTTCTTTTGTGGTTTAATTGTTTGCCTTAATTATACCACCTTTTACCCCACCCCGCTATACACTATTTCCACTGACACGAACTAACACAAATTGACACACTTTTTTCGCCAAAACTTGACAATGTAGCGAATTTCATATACAATATTAATATGCAAAACATTATAGATTTGCCCGAGCCTTTGCAGTTTGAATGGGACGAACATAACAGTAACAAGGTTCGGCTCCGTCATAACATAATGCCCGTGGAAGCCGAACAGCCTTTTTTAAGCGATTATGCCGTCTTGTTTGACGACAGGCATAGTATTGGCGAAAAGAGATATCAACTGGTAGGGCCGAACAATAAGGGGCAAATTTTATTCATTGTTTTTACCATCAGGAATAATAAAGTCAGGATAATTTCAGCGCGCAGCGCAAATAGAAAGGAAAGGAGCAATTATGGCAAAAAAGCTTAAAAAAATCCCTAAATTTAAAAATGAAGACGAAGAGGCGAAGTTTTGGAATACCCATGACTCCACCGAATATTTGGATTGGTCAAAATTTAAACGTGCGCGTTTTCCGAATCTAAAACCCACATCCACCTCCATTTCCATTCGTCTGCCCAGCTATCTGGTTTCAGAACTAAAAGTAAAAGCCAATCGGCTGGATATCCCTTACCAAACCCTGATTAAACAGGCAATCGCTAAAGAGGTTGGTGCCTAAATAAACACAAAGCGCTAGGGTAATTTTATTGCCAAACAAAAATCACCAACTTCAAATTGTTGGTGTTTTTTGTGGAGCTCGTTGGTAATGGCAACTAGAAATGAAATTGTCAAAGTTGGCGAAGGGTTTTACGTGCCGGAATTTGCGGTTTAGGGGTTTGGCTATATGGTTCAAAGCTTGTTAGGTCAAATAAGTTTAGACTATGCACAATCAAGTTTGCGAAGTATAATAAGCTTATGCTTTTACTTATATTAGTAATTATTTGTTGCGTTGCCAACATTATATTACTTGGGCTGCTTCATAATAAGTATCCGTCTTTTGATTTTCTCAAAAATACGGTCAGTGATTACGGCGCTGATGTAAAGTCCCGGAAAGTTTATATTTTATATGGACTCTCGTTTATATTTGCTTATACTTCTCTTTTTTCATACCTTTTAATTGAAAAAGTATCTATGGTTTGGCAGCTATATATTTTGGCGGGCAGTATTATAAGCTCCATTGCCTTACTTTATTATCACGCAGATTTAACCGGCTCCGGTAAACTGACTAAAACTGGCATTATCCACTTAATACTTGCAATAATTAAATTTTCAACGATTTTTATTTTTATGGTAAACGCCTACCAAGCTTATGCAAATTCTTATATGATTTCAGTTACCTGGTTTGTCATGATAGCCTTTTTCAGCTTTGTAATTATTTGGTTAATCCCAAAATTAAGGCACTCTTATAGTGGTTTTTTTGAACGTTTATTTTTAGTGAGTATACCTATATGGTTTATTGTATATAGTTTTTCCGGTTTGCATTGATGCAGGCGATAGTTTTTAATTCTATTCTCCTATCGGATAAGCATAAAACTTATCAAGTCAAACAAAAAACGCCAGCAAAAACTGGTGTTCTTTGTGGAGCGGCTAAGGGGAATCGAACCCCTATCCTCTCCATGGCAAGGAGAAGTTCTACCATTGAACCATAGCCGCTTGGTGCCGGACCCCAGAGTCGAACTGGGTACGCCTGCCTCTTCAGGGCAGCGCTCTAAACCGATGAGCTAGTCCGGCTTTATTTTATCATTTTTTAATACCTTAAGCAAAAATAACTTTTTCTGGTGGGCGATAAAGGATTCGAACCTTTGACCTCCTCGGTGTAAACGAGGCGCTCTAACCAGCTGAGCTAACCGCCCTTACCGCCTTTTGTAAATTAAATAGTCAGCCTTGATATTATAACAAAAAGATAGGATTATGCAAGAGATTTAGCGAGCTTAAGCAGTTCGTCAAAAGCGTCATTTTTATCCGCTTTGTTTTTTTTTATTTCCCCGCATTTTTCGCATTCGTATACTATAATATATTCGCCGTGATCCAATTCCAAACCAACTGGTTCCATTAAGCCGCCGCAAGTGTTGGCGCGGTCGCCGGGGTTAATGTCAACATGCTTGGAAAACAGGCATTTGGGGCAATGGTTGGTGTAGCCCGTGCCTTTAACGCTAAAGCCGCAATTTTCACAAATAAAATTTTCAATTTTACGCTGGAATTTTTTCATGGGAGTATTCGCAAAAATATAAATTGTAACAAATATATAAATAGCCATTCGGCCATATTTACTGAAATAATTGGCCAGGCGGCGATTTGTATATTAGCATTAAATTTGTATATTTGCGAATACTATATAAAATTTGTTATCATAAGGTCGTTGACATTAATAAAATTAAAATTTATATGGACCAATCCGCGCCCTTAAGGCTTGTTTCCCCGAATTTTAGCGACATCTTAACCCCAAATATAGAAATTGGCACTTTTCCGGACGGCGACAGCCACGTGCACATTCCGCATCTTAATAGTTTTAAAGGCAAAGAGATAACGCTTTTCCACCGGCTGTATCCGCACCAGAACCACTCATTTATGGAACTGTTCTTGGTTTTGGATGCGCTGAACGAAGTTGGCGCCAAAGTCACGGTTGTTTCTCCTTACTTGCCTTATGCGCGGCAGCACAAAAAACTTTTGGAAGGAGAAGTGGCCAGCGCTGACGTGGTTTGCCGGATGTTAAGGATGATGGGTTGCGAAAAATTCGTGACTTTTGACTGCCATTTTTTGAACGAAGAAGGTGAAAGCGAATATTGCGGCCTGAAAATCCAAAACCATTCCTTAAGCAAGGCCTTGGTGGCACATGCCAAGCAGGTGTTTGGCGGCGAAGGATTTGAAATTATCGGCCCTGACCAGGGCGCGAATTATTTGGTTAAGCAGCATGGGGGGCAATCCATGAAAAAAGTGCGACAGGATTACAAAGATAACACCATTTCTTACCGGAATATAGAAAAATTGGAAGGCGAGCTGGACGTGGAAGGAAAAAATGTCCTTATTCTGGACGATATGATCAGCACCGGCTCTACTATGATCAAGGCTTTGGAACGAATGAAGGAGTGTGGCGCTAAAAAAATTTGCTGCGCGGCATCCCACGGCTTATTTCTCCACGATTCTTTGGAACGCCTGCAGGCTTTGGCTGAAAAGGTGTTTGTTTCCGATTCCATCCCTTCTCCCGTTTCTGCCGTCAGCATAAAAGACCAGTTATCAATATAATATAATGTGAAAATTGCAAATAACCTTTTTTACATCATTCGCATACTGTTTCGCATTATAATACCATGTTATTACAACCATTTTACGACCCGCTAAAAACTTACGAAGAAAATTACGAGCAAGGCCCTTTTGGCGCGTTTGCAGACCATCAAATTTTTAAAGACGAAGGCGAACCGCAGTATGAATTTTTAGGCAGAAAGGTGTTTGCGCCTTTTGGCATTCCGGCAGGACCGCTGATTAACAGTAATTTTGTTAAAGCGGCATTTGAAAAAGGATTTGATATTTGCGTTTACAAGACCGTGCGGACGCGGGCAAAAAAGGTAAACGAATGGCCAAATATTTTACCGGTTAAGGTCCGGGGCGACTTAACTTTGGAACAAGCCCAAAAAGGCCTGGTGGTAAAAAAAGGTTTTACCGAACCGCTGGCTATAACCAATTCGTTCGGCAATCCTTCGTTTTCTGTTGATGTCTGGCAGCAGGACATTGCGGATGTTATAAAATGGGCCAACGGACATCCGGGAAAATTTGTCAGCGGCATGATAGAAGGCACGCGCTGGGGCGCGAATTTTACGGAAAATGATTTTCTGAAAGATTGGGTGCTGGCCGCCCGCCTGATGAACGGAACCAAGGTCCACGGAATTGAGGCGAACTTTAGCTGCCCAAACGAAGGCAATTTAGTAAAAAGGTTGTTGTGTTACGACATTGCCCAGTCGCAGCGCATTGCGGATGCGATAAAGAACGAAATCGGTAACACTCCGCTCGTTATTAAAGTTTCGTATTTCCAAAGTGACGATGAACTGCGGTCATTAGTAAAAGAATTGGGACGTATTGTTGACGGCATATCCGCAATAAACACCATACCTTCCGCCGTTTTGGATGAAAACGGCAAGCAGGCGTTGCCTGGCGGGCCCTGGCGGCTTAAATCCGGTATTTGCGGCGCGCCGGTCAAATGGGCGGGTCTGGATATGGTAGAAAGATTAAAATTTTTGCGCGAAGAATTGGGCATGAAATTTGCCATAATCGGTGTGGGCGGGGTTATGAGTGTGGACGATTATCATCAATACGTTGAAAGCGGCGCGGACGCGGTTATGTCCGCCACCGGCGCCATGTGGAACCCTTTTTTGGCGCAGGAGATTAAAAAGGCAATTAAATAAATTTTATGAGTCAAGTATTGGATATTTTAAAACAAGTCGGTGCAGTTATTGCAGGCAGCCATTTTGTCGGAACTTCAGGCAAGCATTTTGATACGTATATTAATAAAGATGCCTTATACCCCCATACCAAGGAGACTTCCGAGGTTTGCCGCCTTATGGCAGAAGCGGTGAAAGATCTGGATATAGATACAATAGTGGGTCCGGTTTTGGGAGGGGTTATTTTATCGCAATGGGTGGCGTTTCATCTTTCCCAAATTAAAGGCACGGAAATTTTTGGCGTGTATGCGGAAAAAACTCCGGAAGGCGGGATGCAGTTTACCAGAGGATACGACAAGTATGTTGCCGGGAAAAAAATTTTGGTGGTGGAAGATTTAACCCAGACCGGGGGCAGCGCAAAAAAAACCACGGATGCTGTAAGGTCTATTGGCGGCCAAGTTGCGGGCGTGTGCGTGATGGTAAATAAAAATACCAGGGAAGTAAACAGCCAATATTTCAACACCCCTTTTTTCCCTCTGGATATTTTAGAGGTGCCTATGTATGAAGAAGGCCGTTGCCCGCTGTGCGATTCGGGAATTCCCATTAATACGGCAGTTGGCCATGGTAAAAAATATTTAGAAGCAAAAAATCTTAAATCCTAAATTTTATATCTAAATTTTTTTATGGTCATAGACAAATACAATCAGCGGGCGGATAAGGTTAATTCTCTGGTATGCGTGGGGCTGGACAGCGATTTTAACAAGCTGCCGGATAAGTTTAAGCAAATGGAGAACCTGCAGTTTGAATTTAATAAGTGGATTATTGACCAGACGGCGGAATTTGCCGCCAGTTTTAAATTCAACATCGCTTTTTACGAAGCGCGGGGCGGACAAGGGTTGAATGACTTAAAATTATCCGTGGAATACTTAAAGCAGCGGCATCCGGACATGTTTATTATTTGCGATGCCAAGCGCGCGGACATTGGCAATACCAACAACGGTTACGTGGAGGAATTGTTTGATTATTTTAATTTTGACGCTACAACCCTGCATCCATACTTGGGCAAGGAGGCGCTAAAGCCGTTTTTGGACCGCGCGGACAAGGGTTGTATTGTGCTGTGCCGGACTTCCAATCCCGGCGCCGGCGAGTTGCAAGATTTGGTTGCCGACGGCAAGCCGGTGTGGCAGATTGTTGCCGAAAAAGTGCGGGACGAATGGAATTATAATCATAATTGTATGTTGGTTGCCGGGGCAACGTATCCGGAAGAAATGGAAAAATTGCGGGAAATAATGGGAAGGACTGCATTTTTGGTTCCGGGAGTGGGCGCACAGGGCGGGGACGTAAAGGCTGTGGTGGAAGCGGGATTAAACGACCAAAAACGCGGGCTGTTTATTCATTCCGCACGAGGCATTATTTTTGCGGAAAACCCGGCGGAGGAGGCGAAAAAGCTCAGGGATGAGATAAACAAATACAGGTAATTGAATCATGAATTCCAAACATGTTATCAATTGAAGGCAAAATAATAAACCACGACAGCGAAATTTACGGGCGCGTGGAGATTAATCAGGAGACGGGATTGATCAAAAGTGTTGGCGAGGCTACGGGCAGCGCCGATATTGTATGCGGCGAAGATTGTCTGGTATTTCCCGGGTTTGTAGATTTGCACGTGCATGCGCGGGAAGATGTCTCGGGCTTGCAAAATTACAAAGAAGACTTTTTAAGCGCGTCCGAGGCGGCCATAAACGGCGGGGTAACGCATATTTGCGATATGCCCAATAACCCCGTGGCGCCGGTGGACGAAAAATCTTACGGGGAAAAATTGGCGCTTGCCGAAAAAGCGTTGGTGGACGTAACGCTGTATGGGGGGATTGGACCGAAGACGAAGCCATTTAGTTGTAGTGCGCCGATTTATCGGCCATCAATGCAGCCCATAAATGGGCACATTACAACACAACCGCCTTACAAAGCCTTTATGGGCCCGTCAATCGGCGATTTGTTTTTCCATTCGCAGCAGGAATTGGAAGAAGCGATTAAACGATATGAAGGCCAATATGTAAGTTTCCATTGCGAAGATCCGGAAATTTTGGAAGCCAACAAAAACCAGCCGACTCACGAACAGCGCCGCCCGGCCGAGGCCGAACTTAAGGCCACGGATTTTGCTTTGTATCTTATTGAAAAATACCGCTTGCACGGGAAACTATGCCATTATTCCGTTAAGGAAGGCCTGGCTAAAATTATCAGTGCCAAAAAAGCAGGCTTAGACGTGGCTTGCGAAGTTGCGCCTCACCATTTGTATTTTGACGACACGATGCTGACAGAAGAAAACCGCAAGTGGCTGCAAATGAACCCGCCACTTAGGGCACCGGAAGACCGTTTGGCCATGATTGAGGCCTTAAGAAAAGGCGACATAGATTTTTTGGCAACTGACCATGCCCCGCATACCGCAGAAGAAAAATTAAAAGGCATGTCAGGAGTCCCTCACTTGGATACTTACGGGGCTTTTGCCGCGTGGCTGCTTAAGGAATGTAATTTTGAGCCGCAAGACATTGCCAGGATTTGCAGTTTTAATCCGGGCCGTTTTGTAAACAGCTTTCGCACGGAACGGTGTGGGGAAATAAAGGAGGGCTTTGCGGGGTCGCTGACAATTTTGGATTTATCGCAAAAATGGCTTGTAAAAAAGGAGAATTTAAAAACCAAATGCGGCTGGTCGCCCTTTACCGGCAGGGTCTTCCCAGGAAAAGTAAAGTGTGCTATTGTAAGAGGCAGAGTATATAACAATACGAATTAGCACAAATCCGCGAATGAAAAGCAATCAACGAACCAGCACAAATATTCCGAAGCGCGATATGGAAGCACTGTTTCCGGATTCCAATTTAAATCTATTGTTTAAAATTTAATCACCCGAAAGGTGGTTATTTTTTTATCCATATTAATTAAATCTGCCGAAGGCAGGAAAATATAGAGGATAATACGCCGGAGCTTTCTGAAAGTCCTCCGTAGCCTTGCGCGAAGGTGAAAGCGAAGGCGGATATCAATAGGCAAAGATAATATTATGATCGGCAACCTTATTTTAAAAGACGGCAGCGAATACGTTGGTAAAAGTTTTGGCAAAGAAAAGCCCATGGCGGGCGAAGTGGTATTTGCCACGGGCATGGTCGGGTATCCGGAAAGCTTGACCGATCCCTCTTATGCCGGGCAGATTTTGGTTTTAACCTATCCCCTGCAGGGCAATTATGGCGTGCCGGAGAAAAAATATTGGGAATCTGGTAAAATTCAAGTTTCGGGGTTAGTGGTATCAAGCTATATAGATACGCCTTCGCATCATTCAAGCAAACAGACATTGTCAGACTGGCTGAAAAAGCAAAACATTCCTGCTTTGGAGATTAAGGATACCAGGGAAATTACGCAAAAGCTGCGGACCCATGGAGTCATGTTGGGGAAAATGGAATTTAATAATGTGTCATTGCGAGCGAGTGCATCCGAGCGAAGCAATCTATCACAGGAGAAGATTGCTTCGTCCACCTTCGCCAAGGCTTCGGCGTATCTTCGGTCGGCCGGACAAAACCCCCTCCTCCGCCAAGGCTTCGGCGGGCAAGGCGGCCTGGCAATGACAGAATTCAAAGACCCCAACCTTGAAAATTTAGCCGCCAAAGTTTCCACGAAAAAAGTTTACCGCGCGGGTTCGGGCAAAAAGACGGTTGTGGTTATTGACTGCGGCCTTAAGCAAAACATTGTGCGCGAATTGGTCAAGCGCAACGTAAAAGTCGTGGTAGTGCCTTGGGATTACAATTTGAAAAAACTGAAATTTGACGCTGCCTTAATTTCCAACGGCCCGGGCGACCCCAAGCAGGCAACCACCACCATAGAAAACGTAAAATATCTACTGGCCAAAAAGATCCCGACATTTGGTATTTGTTTAGGCAATCAAATTCTAGCTTTAGCAGCCGATGGTGATACTTATAAGCTAAAGTATGGGCATCGCGGCCAGAACCAGCCGTGTGTTTTGCAGGGCACGAACAAATGCTATTTAACCACCCAGAACCACGGTTTCGCCATTAAAAAAATTCCCAAAGGCTTTAAACAGTGGTTTTACAACGCCAACGACAAGACCAACGAAGGCATTATCCATAACAAACTGCCGTTTATGTCCGTTCAATTCCATCCCGAAGCGCATCCGGGGCCGTTGGATACCGGGTGGCTGTTTGATGAGTTCCTTAAAAAGATTTAAGATTTAGGATTTAAGATTTAAGATGTAGTTAGCCCATTTATGGGCTGTTAATAACAGCTGATAAATCACGTCGTTCGCGAACGACCGTGATAAATCAGCTAACTACAAATACACATAAAAAAAGAGGGCAGCCTCCGGTATTACCGGCAAGCTGCCTCACGAATGAAAGCCGGGTCACTTGCGCCGCACCAGGATGAAATTGTCGGAAGCGCGATAACCAACGTCCCATTCCTCCGGAGTAACCTGAAACGGTCCCCCACTCAAAGCCGCTCCGACTACATTGATACAGCCCACGACCGTTGAACCCTGGACGTTGTCCAGGACTTGCGATCCTATACCCTCAATCTCCACCTTAACCTTTCCAAAGAGACGAGAGCCTGTATTCATCACCTGACCCATATGTCCACTCCTTTCAATTGGATATCATAGAATAGCAAGCAAAAAAAGTTTTGTAAAGAGCATTATTATGAAAACACTTAAGAAAGTATTAGTCTTAGGAAGCGGGGCATTAAAAATTGGCGAGGCCGGGGAGTTTGATTATTCGGGCAGCCAGGCCATGAAGGCGTTAAAGGAAGAAGGGATAAAGACGGTTTTGGTCAATCCCAACATTGCCACTATCCAAACTTCTCCCCTTTTGGCTGACGAAATTTATTTTTTGCCGGTGACGCCCTATTTTGTGGAAAAGGTTATTGCCAAGGAAAAGCCGGACGGGATATTGTTGTCTTTTGGCGGGCAAACCGCGCTAAATTGCGGGTTGGAATTGCACCGTAAAGGCATTTTAAAGAAGCATAAGGTTAAAGTTTTGGGCACGCCCATAGAAGCTGTTGTTTTGACGGAGGATCGGAAAAATTTTGCGGACCATCTCCGGAAGATTAATGTGGCAGTTCCGCCGAGCGGAGCGGCTGCTACTCTGGTACAGGCGCAAGCCATAGCCAAGCAAATTGGCTTTCCGGTTATGGTGCGCGCGGCTTACGCTTTGGGCGGGCAAAAGAGCGGGGTGGCTTATAATCTTAAGCAATTAAATGAGATAGTCAGCGGCGCCTTGGCCGTGTCGCCGCAGGTGCTGGTGGAAAAATATTTGCATCATTTTAAGGAAATTGAATACGAAGTTGTGCGCGACAAAGAAGGCAACTGCGTCACGGTCTGCAACATGGAAAACATGGATCCTTTGGGCATCCACACCGGCGATTCCATTGTGGTGGCGCCCAGCCAGACCTTGACCAGCGACGAATACCATGGTTTGCGCGAGGTGTCTGTAAATATCGTCAAATCCTTGGGAATTGTTGGCGAATGCAATGTCCAATTTGCGTTAAACCCAAACGGATCTACACAGATCAAAGATGACGGATCAACACGGATGCATGGACATACAGGCAAGCAAGGTTTAGATTATTATGTAATCGAGGTCAACGCGCGTTTGTCGCGCTCCTCGGCTTTGGCTTCCAAGGCCACCGGCTATCCTTTGGCTTATGTTGCGGCAAAGCTGGCTTTGGGTAAGACTTTAAACAAAGTGCAAAACCAAGTGACCAAAGTTACGCAAAGTTTTTTTGAGCCGGCGCTTGATTACGTGGTGGTTAAAATGCCGCGCTGGGATTTGGAAAAGTTTTCCGGAGCGGAAGAAAAAATCGGCAGCGCCATGAAGTCCGTGGGCGAAGTTATGGCCATAGGCAGAAGTTTTGAAGAAGCTTTACAAAAAGCCAGCCGCATGTTAAGCGGCCGCGTCCAAGGCGTTACGGAAAACGGGTTTAACATTAAAAATTTATCAAAAAAAGAATTTTCCGAAAAATTTTTAAAAATACCGACGCCCAAACGTTTGTTTGCCCTGGCTGAAAGTTTAAAAAATGGCGCAAAAGTAAAGGATATCTATCAGGCAACGGGAATTGATTTGTGGTTTTTGTACCGGATAAAAAATATTGTGGACACGGAAGAAAATCTGAAGGCGTCACAAATGCTGGATCCTCAAAGCCTGTGCCGCTATAAGCAAGCCGGACTTTCGGACAAAAGAATTGCATTTTTGACGGGAAAAACCGAATTGGAAATTCGCGCCCTGCGCCAAAAAGCCGGCGTATTGCCGAGCGTGTTCCAAATTGACACCTTGGCGGGAGAAGTGCCGGCCCAGACCAATTATTTGTATCTGACTTATCATGGCAACCATCACGATGTCCAGCCTTTGGGCAAAAAATCCGTCATGGTCTTGGGCAGCGGGCCTTATCATATCGGATCTTCGGTGGAGTTTGACTGGTCATGTGTGAATACGGCTTTGGCTTTAAAAAAATATGACAAAAAAACCATAATTATCAACTGCAACCCCGAAACCGTGTCCACTGACTACGACATGTCCGACCGGCTGTATTTTGAAGATTTGAATTTTGAAACCGTGGCAGACATTTTAGATTTTGAGCAATCGGGCGGAGTGGCGGTGTCGGTAGGAGGGCAGCGGCCCAACAACCTGGCCAATGCGCTGGCGGCTTATAAAGCTCCCATTTTAGGGACCAGCGCGGAAAACATTGACCGTGCCGAAGACCGCAATAAGTTTTCCGCGCTCCTGGACAAACTGGGCATTTTGCAGCCCCGCTGGCAGAGCTTTGCCAGCCTGGAAAAGGCGGAACAGTTTGCCGAAGAAGTTGGTTACCCGGTCCTGGTGCGGCCTTCTTATGTTTTATCGGGCAGCGCCATGAGCGTTTGCCGCAATCCCCAGCAGTTAAAGGATTTCATTGGCAAAGCCGCGGACTTAAACCAGCGGCATCCGGTAACAGTATCCAAATTTATTGAAAACGCCAAAGAGCTGGAATTTGACGCAGTCGCCCAAAACGGAGAGTTAATGGTTTATGCCATTGCCGAGCATGTGGAAAACGCGGGCGTGCATTCCGGAGACGCGACCATTGTTTATCCGACGCAGCGCGTATACGCTTCCACCGAATACCAGCTTCGCCAGATTGCGAAAAAAATCAGCAAGGAGCTGAAAATTACCGGGCCGTTCAACATCCAATTTTTATTCAAGGACAACCAGCCGTTTGTTATAGAAGTGAATGTGCGCGCCAGCCGCACCTTTCCCTTGCTGTCCAAGGCCTTGTTTACCAATTTTCCGGCCATTGCCGTGGACAGTTTTTTTGGCAAGGCAAAAAAATTCAATTATGAATATCCGCCCGCGGTCGTAGTCAAATCGCCCCAGTTTTCCTTTGCCCGCCTCTCAGGAGCGGATCCGGTTTTGCAGGTGGAAATGTCCTCTACCGGCGAGGTAGCCTGTTTTGGCCGCACTTACGACGAGGCTTTGCTTAAGTCCATAATGTCCGCCAATAGTTTTGACTTTACCAAAAAACGCGTGCTGCTTTCTTTGGGCGGTGAACTGAACAAGATAAAATTTTTGGAAGCCGCACAAACTTTAGTGTTCTTGGGGTATGAGATTCTCGCGACCGATACCACTGCTTCGTATCTGCGGGAACAGAATGTGGCCTGCACTGTTGTGCGGAAGGTTTCCGAGCAGCAGCCTAACGTCTTAAACGCGATTGAGGGAAAGGATATTGCTTTTGTGGTAAATTTGAGCCAGAATGAAGGCAGGCAGGAACAGGACAAGCTCAAGCGGCATTTAAATGACGGTTTCCGCATAAGGCGCGCCGCCGTAGATAACCAGATTCCGCTGTTTATTGACCTACATTTGGCCCGCGCGTTCGTTAAAGCCCTGGGAAGAAACCAGCCGGATAATTTAGGAATAGTCTCCTGGCAGGAATACAGGAGGGAATTTATAAATAACAAGTAACCCGATCCGGATATGCAAATAGCATCCGGATCGGCAGACGGCCGCGGATTTATATCCGTAGCCATCCGTAAATTCGGATTACGTTATTCGCATATCCGGATTAAAATATTATGAAACTCAAACACATTTTAAGCGCAGACCAATTTTTAGACTTGGGGCTCCAGCAGGAGCTGTTTGCTTTGGCCGCAGAGATGGAAAAAAGTAATCACGGCGGCAAAGTGCCGACTTCCCTGGCGGGAAAGGTTATAGCCTGCATGTTTTTTGAGCCGTCCACCCGCACCCGCCTGTCTTTTGAAACTTCTGTTTTAAAGCTTGGCGGCAGCGTTATTGGCACGGAGAATGCCGCTATTTCTTCGTCCGCGGTAAAGGGCGAAACTTTGGAAGATACTATCCGCATAATTAGCGGCTATGCCGACGGCATAGTAATGCGGCATCCGGAAGAAGGCGCGGCCAAGCGGGCGGCCGCGGTTTCGCCGGTGCCGATAGTAAACGCCGGCGACGGCAAGGGCGAACATCCGACCCAGGCGCTGCTGGATATGTTCACCGTTAAAAAAGAGCTGGGCCGCCTGGACAATTTAAACATTGCCATGATAGGCGACTTGCTGTACGGCCGCACCGTGCATTCCCTGTTGCCCCTGCTGTCCCTATACCAAAAAAACAAATTTTACTTCGTTTCCCCGGACAAGTTAAGAATGCCGGAAAAGTTTAAGGATATCTTAAAAGAAAAAAACGTGGAATTTGAAGAGTTGGAAAATTTTGAAGGCATTTTGGACAAGATAGACGTGGTTTATATGACGCGGGTGCAAAAGGAAAGGTTTGCTTCGCATGAAGAATATGAGCGGTTAAAGGATTGTTATGTAATAAATTCCGCGGTTTTGGAAAAACTCAAGAAAGATTCCATTATTCTTCATCCCCTGCCCCGCGTGAACGAAATAGCGCCGGAAGTGGACGCGGACGTGCGCGCCGCTTATTTCCGCCAGGCACGCAATGGCTTGTTTATGCGCATGGCCCTGCTGCATTACTTGCTGGGAAAGTAATATTGTGCCATTACCGTAGGGACAGGTCTAGACCTGTCCCTGCATTTTGTCTCTGGATTTTTTCCGCAGTTTTGCTATAATATTGGTATACGCTTATACATTGAGACAAATGAGACCTGCAAATAAAATAAAAACTCAATGGTCCTCAAATTTGGCTTATGTGGTAGGCTTGATCGCCACTGACGGGTGTCTTTACAATGATGGTAGGCACATGGCCTTTGTGTCAAAAGATCTGGAATTGGTAAAAATTTTTAAAAATTGTTTGGGTATAAAAAATAAGATATCCATAAAGCATAGTGGTTACGATCAAAACAAGGCTGCTTACTGGGTACAGTTTGGCGATATTAAATTTTATAGTTTTTTATTATCAATAGGGCTAACTCCAGCAAAATCTAAAACAATAGCGGGACTAAAAATTCCGAATAAATATTTTTTTGATTTTCTTAGAGGCAGTTTTGACGGTGATGGAACTTTTTATTCTTATTGGGACAAACGTTGGGCTTCCAGTTTTATGTTTTATTTAGAATTTATTTCAGCTAGTTTAAAGCATCTCCAGTGGGTACAAAAAAGGTTATTTTTTATTCTTAAAGTAAAAGGGCATTTCAATACAAGTTTTGGAGCGAAGGTATATCAGCTTAAATATGCTAAATCTGAAGCGCAGAAGATTATTGCCAAGATGTATGCAAATGAAAAAAACCCGATGCTTGAAAGAAAATACAGAAAAGTGTATACTGCATTAGCAATAAATAGAGAAAATCCCTAATCTTTGGCCCTCGTGACGGAACTGGAATACGTGCATGCTTGAGGTGCATGTGCCGCAAGGCTTGTGGGTTCGAATCCCACCGAGGGCACCATATACCACCCGCTTCGCTCGGGTATATGGCGCCGCCATGAACCGGAGCATCGTGACTGGTGCAAGGCTATCTGGCTCGCTCAGGTGTGTGGTACGACTATAAACAGGGCAAGCGGTATAGGATGGTAATGGAACCGGCCATGCAGGCCGTTTTTTTTTGTGGATAAATCAATTGAGATATCAGAAAACCCCTGATTTTAAGGTTATTGACAATAGGTGAACGATCGTTCATAATGGGAAAGGATAGGCTGTTTATTCTTTCCCCTCCATCACTCTTGTTCGCTTTAACAAAGGTCGAGGCAGCCTTAACGCAAAAATAGCTTTTAGTGTTACGTATTTGGCAAATAGTATTTATCCAGACTGCTAAATGCCAAATACTGCCAGCTAATTGCTATATAAATTTATGAACGAAGCAATTTTTTCCAAGTCCCTCAAAGCCGGCGGCAATACGTATTTTTTTGACGTCAAGCAGGCCCAGGGCGGCAAACAAAGCAAGTACATGCAAATTTCCGAAAGCTGGATGAACAAAGACGGCCAGCGCCACCGCGGCAGCATTACCGTGTTTTCGGACCAGTTGCAGGCTTTCGGCGAAGCGCTTGCGGAAGCGGGCGCCAATACCAAATAAGCGGGCTTTAACAAAACGGCCGCCATTCCTTTAATTGGAATGGCGGCCGTTAAGGGTCTGCTGCCGAATGCGCTTTTAAGGCGAAATTTCAGAATTCCGAGCAGATTGGCTAAAATAATTTTTGATGTTTAGCCGTAGGCTAAGGGGAAAAAATTTTTTGGCCAAGATGCCGAAATTCTAAAATTGCAGCCAAAATGGCATTCGGCAACAGACCCGTTAAATCCGGAGGGTTTATGCATATAAACAAAAATTCAATTTTGGCGGATTTCCGCGAGCAGAGGTGCTTGGTGCCGAAATTTTTGTCCCATTTGGGGTTTTCCGTCCAGTTTGGCAGCCTGGCTACGGACTACGTTATTGGTTCCGATTGTTTTGTTGAACGCAAAACCATTAGCGACTTTATTACTTCCATTGCCGACGGCCGCTTGTTTCGGCAAGTGGCCTGGCTGGCAAGAAGCTGCAAGCATCCTTTGCTGTTACTGGAAGGCGGGGGCTTATACCATCAAGGGCGCGTGTCGTCCGATGTTATCCGCGGGGTAATCCTTTGGATCACGGTTACTAAAAAAGTTTCTTTAGTCAGGACTTGCAACGAAGAAGATTCTTCCAGCATATTGCGCTTGCTGGCGAAAAAATATTCCGCCAATGCGGCAGCAAACCTGCAACAATGCCGCCAGCAGCGGAAAATAATTACTCCTTGGCAGCGGCAAATAAATATCCTCACGCAAATTTCGGGAATTGGCAGGCAAACAGCCAGCGATCTCTTAACAGTTTTTAAGACAATAGATAACCTGGCGCAGGCTTCGGATATTGAATTAATGAGTTTGCCGCGCATGGGAAAATCCCGCTTAAAGTCTTTCAGACAAATTTTTCCGGTTCAAACAGGTGTTTGATTTTGCAAAATTGATCGTCTACTATTATAAATTTATATTTATGAAATTGAACATTCCTGTCATTTTAGGGAGCGTGCGCGACAGCCGGAAAAGTATTTTTCCGGCGCGGCTAATTAATAAAATACTATTGGATAGCGGGCATGAATCCGTATTGGTGGATTTTAAGGAACTGACTTTGCCGTTTATGTTTTGCGACCCTCCGCCGGCGTCCTTAAATAAAAAGTATCCTGACGCCAATGTCCAAAAGTGGAGCACAATTGCCGAGGCTGCGGATGCGTTCGTAATCGTTACGCCGGAATATAACCACGGGTATCCGGCAGTGCTCAAGAACGCGCTGGATTGGTTATATAAGGAATTCGAGTATAAAGCGGTAGGATTTGCCGGTGTCTCATCCGGGATAACCGGGGGAGCCAGAGCCATGGAACAATTACGGCCCTTAATGGCGAATTTTTCCATGTTTGCCATCCGCGAAACCGTAATGTTCGGGCCGGTGCAGAAAGCTTTTAACGCGGAAGGACTGTTAATAGACGAATCATATAACAAAAAAATAGGCGGGTTTATTGCCAGCCTGGTTTTTGCGGCGGAAGGAATGAAGAAATTAAGGGAGGGCCGGAAAGAACGACAGTAACTATAACGATTAACAATTAACAAAGGGCGTCTTTACATAACGTAAAGATGCCCTTTGTGTTAGTATTAATTATTTTGCCGGGCGCGACTTGTTGCGGATTTGTTCCAGCATGTCGCGGGCCTGGTCCCGCCCGCCCAGGCCGAACGCCAGTCCTCCGGCCAGGGCAAGCATAAAGACAATGGCGGTAAACAGCAGTTTCATAAAGTCCGGAGCAATTTTTAACTGTGCCAGCGCTGCAATGAACGAAAAGATCAAAATTGCCCACCGGCCTGCCGCGGCTACGGTAGTGGCCGCGGCAAAACCGCTGGCTTTGAGCGAATCGCGGATAACTTCGTATAAAAAATGGGCGACTAAATAGCCGATCACCAAAATAATGGCAGCTACGACCACGTTCCCGAAATACGGGAAAACTTCGTTATACAGGAATTGGCTGACCTGGTTAAGCCCCAGCGCTTCTGCCGCGGCCACGAACGTGGCAATTAAAAAAAACCATTTTACCAGCCAGCCGAATAACCCGGACACAGTGACTTTCCTCCCGATTCTTTCCCCTAGTTGGTGCAGCCCGAAACGGTCGGCCAAACTGTCCACTTTAATAAAATGTAAAACGCGGGTTACGCCGTTGCCCAGCAAAACGGCAATAATCCAGCCGATTATCAGAATAATAATAGCCGCCACCAATTGGGGCAGGAAAGCGGCAACTTTGTTGTATAAATCCTGGAGAGAACCTGCCACGGAAGACCCGGTTTGTTGGATTGCGCTGTCCATAAGGGGTTTATTCATTAAATCCAAAATTTAAGACGAAACAGCATTTTTTTTCTTACTTAACCGAAAACAGCCTATAAAGGCTGTTTTTGGTTTTGTTAAACTTAATTTATTCAATTTTCCATTTGCCGTTTTTGTCGCGGGTTAATCTGCCGGGTATGGAAAAGCCCGCGGCTTGTTTGTGGCCGCCGCCGCCGAAAAGCTTGGCAATTTTGGAAACGTCCACGTTTTTGTATGACTCGCTCCTTAAGCTGCCTTTTACAATATTTCCTTCCTGTCTTAAAAACATGGCAAATTTAGCTTCCGGCACGCTGTTAAGCGTTACGGCAAAGCCGTCAAAAGCCGCTTGCGGCAGTTTGCCCGTTTCTTTTAGGTCATCTTCGGTCATTATGGAAAAAATAACCTTGTGTTTGGCGTCGTAGTAAGAATTTTCCATGGCTTTGCCCCAGGCTTTTAAAATATTTGGGCTCTTGCTGTGGTAAGTATGTTTGATAATTTTATTGGCCAGGGCGCCTTGGCGCATCAGGTCGGCCGCAGCTTGCAGGGTGGAGGTCTTGGTGTTGCTGTGCATGAACGAGCCCGTGTCCGTAATAATGCCGGTCAGCAGGCAGGTGGCGACGTCTTTGTTTATTTGCCATTTGCAAAATTTAAAAAAATCGTAAACCAATTCAGCCACCGAAGACTTACCGGCATCCACCAGGTTGACATCTCCAAAATTAGTATTGTCAGGATGGTGGTCAATGTTAATGGCGGCAATGTCTAGGCCGGTTATTTTTTCGTTACCGATCCGGTTTTTGTCCGAGCAGCCGAATGCAACCAGCAAGTCAAATTCCTCCTCGCCAATGTCTTCCCGGACATGCTTGCTTCCGGGCAAAAAACTTAAGGACGGCGGTACCCCTTTTTTTATGGCGCAAACGGCCTGTTTACCAGTGGACTTTAAATGATGGGTTATTGCCAAAAGCGCTCCGCCGTCGTCGCCGTCCATGCGTTCGTGCATGGTTAAAAGTATATTGTAGGAGCGGTCAATCAGTTCTTTGGCTTTTTGAAAATTTTGCTGCATGGGTTGTGTTTGTAAAATAACGCCATCCGAAAATGTATCCGGAATTACGGAAACCGCGGAAAAGGGCTTCGTAGCTTTTTGCAGATTCGGATTTCATTCCGCAGTTCCGGATAGCTGTTCTTCCGCATGCATCTTTTTAATCATTTCGTCAATATGCTGCGCATAGCGGGGGCTGGTGTCCAAAAAAAATTGCAAACGCGGAATAATTTTGGTGGCAAAGGACTTGTTTAATTCGCCCTGAATTTCATAAATATGGGTATTGATGCGGTTAAAAATTTTATTGTCGTCGCCGCCGAAAACGGATACCCAAACCTTGGCCCAGCGCATGTCGCGGCTGGTTTCCACTTTGCTGACGGTGACCAGGCCGTTTTCCCCTTCAAAAAATTCATGCAGAATAGGCCCTAGTTCATGCTCGATTAGGGAATTAACCTTAGCTATGCGGTTTGGGTTCTTTTGCGGTTTGTCCATATAAAAATTCTGCCCTTAAAGATTTAGAGCTTAACAGTATAGCTTATTTTTAAGTTTGTTTCAAGAGCGGTATGGGTTGTACGCTCTGGCGGGGATATAAGGATCGGGGAGATGTTTGGTCCTTGGCAATGAAAACGGCCTTCCGGAGTTATCCTGCTAAAGTAAGGCTGGTGATTAACATTGGGTGATGACGCACATCTGGGATAAGCGGTTTTTAGATTGCCGGATAATAATCATTATCAACCAAACTTAAGGAAGATTGTCCCAGATGTGCGTCATCACTGCCTCTAAACCCAGGCTGAAAGCAATCAACGTCTAATAATCTAAAGTCTGTTTGTCCTGGAAGGCCGTCTTCACCCGCTAATCGTATCTTGTAGAGTTTATAATGTTTTTTTCTTTATCTTCTCCTCAAAACTCTCCAAAATGTCGCCTTCCTTAATTTTTACGGCGGTTTTCAGCTTGATGCCGAATTCCTCGTTTTTGTTGACGGACTTGGCCGCCACCTTGCTTTGTTGCAGCTCTAAAATTTCGCCACGGCCAAGTTCCGTGCCGTCGCGGTAAATGGCAATTTGGCTGTTCTTTTTTACAATCCCTTCTTCGGAGCGGCCGCCCACTATCATCTGCCCTTTTTCCGTGCGGAAAATGGCCAACACCCGCGCCTGGCCGTTCACAATTTTTTCCAATTCCGGCGTGAACATTTTAATGACGGCGCTGGTCACGTCTTCTATTAATTCGTAAATAACGTCGTAAGAATCAATAACAACGCCTTTTTGTTTGGCTAGGCCCAAGGCTTTGGGATTAATTTTGCTCCTAAAACTGATAATAATGCCCTTGGAATTGTCCGCGGAAAGTACGTCGGACTCATTGACTTCCCCCACGCCGTCGCTTAAAATGTTAATTTTGACCTCGTCATTTTTAAGTTTGGCAATAGATTGCTTAATGGCTTCCAGGGAGCCGGCAACGTCAGCCTTGATTATCAAATTCAGGGTTTTGCTTTCCGCGTCTCCCATAATAGCCTGCTTGGAAATGAGGCGGTGGCTTTGGTTCTTTTTTTGCGCGACGGAAGCGATTTTTTTAGCCTCGTCCAGCGCCGCTACTGTCTGCAAAATGTCGCCCACTTGGGGAACTTCGCTGAAACCGGAAATTTGCGCCGGAGTGGACGGCCCGGCCTCTTTCAGCCTGCGTCCTTTTTCGTCTTCCAGGCTGCGGACGCGGCCAAAGGCCGCGCCGGCCACAATAATGTCCCCTACCCGCAAGTGGCCGTTTTGCACGATAACTGTGGCAGTCGGCCCCTTGCCCTGCATGACTTTAGATTCAATAATGGTCCCTACGGTCCGGCCGCTGGGATTGGCGCGAAAATTTTCCACTTCCGCGGTCAGCAAAATCATTTCCAACAGGTTGTCTATGCCTATTCCCTGTTTGGCGCTAATTTCCACGGCCACGGTCTTGCCGCCCCATTCTTCGGTTAAAACTCCCTGGCCGGCCAGTTCCTGCTTGGCTTTCATTACGTTGGCTTCGGGCTTGTCTATTTTGTTAATAGCCACAATCATGGGGGTGTTGGTGAACTTGGCGCGGTTAATGACTTCCAAAGTCTGCGGCCGCACGCCGTCATCCGCCGCCACTACCAGCACAATCAAGTCCGTCACGTTCGCCCCGCGGGCGCGCATTTCACTAAAGGCCTCGTGGCCCGGCGTGTCCAAAAACGTAATCCATTTGTCGTTCTTTTTGACGCGATAAGCGCCAATATGTTGGGTAATGCCGCCGCTTTCCCCTTCGGCCACCTTGGTCTTGCGGATGGTGTCCAAAAGCGTGGTTTTGCCGTGGTCAACGTGCCCCATAATGGCCACAATGGGAGGGCGCAGCCTTAAGTCCTCTTCTTTTTCCGATTTTAACACGTCTTGCAAAAATCCCAGGCCGAATTCCTGCGTGTCTTTTTGCGCTTCTTCTTCCACAATAAAACCTAAGTCCTGGGCCACAATGGTCGCGGTTTCAAAGTCCACCTCTTCGTTAATGGTGGCCATTATCCCGTTTTTGATCAATTCTTTAATGACAGCCGTCACCGGCAGTTTTAACAAATCTGCAAAATCCCTGACTTTAATGAAAGTCGGCAGCTTAACTTTTTGCGGCTCTGCGGCTGCAGCGGCAGGTTTTAGCCGTGCGCTGTCCTGCTGGCCCAGCGCGTCCATAATCTTCTTGGCTAAAAAGTTGTCTATCTTGTTCGCCTTGGGCGAAATAAAAAAACCTCTCTCGCGCGCCTTGGAGCGAAGTTCCTGCACGGACATATTCAGTTGGCTGGATAATGAAGAGAGGTTCATAAGATAACACGATAACAATCACCATAACTATAACGGAAGACCATTAAGCATCTGAAGTTATAGTAATGGTTAATTTGGGAATATTTTTACTTAACTGTCAAAGTATATCAAAAATGCAAAGATAAATCAAGGGAAATTTTAAAAAATATTTTAGTGGTGGCGCGACAAATTGTCGGTCGGAACAGCTTGCCAGACAAAATTAAACAGCGATCTCATGGCCGTGGCAATTTCTTTTGACCTGATAATCACTCCGACCGGCTCGCTGTCCCTGCGGTAAAGGGCAAAAGACACGTTGTTGCCGTAAATATAGCAGTCTAAGGGCAGAGGAAAATGTTTTTCGCTAATTTGTTTAATTTCCCTTAAGGCATAAGGGTCGGTTTTTAACTTTATAGAATGGGATTTGGCCGCGCCGCTAATAATTATTTTTATGGGAATTTTTCTTTTAATCCTTTGAGGGATGTAATAGTTAGACGAATGGAATTCTATTTTGGGACTAATCTTTTCCAAAGAGACGAATTCCAAAATTGGCTGCTTTTCCCGCAAGTTGTCAAAATATAATTTTTTTATGCCTTCCAGCCCTTCGTAAAAGATTATTTTCGGTTTGTGGGAGGCGGTGGCCAGTAACATGCGGAGCCGGGGCAGCAGCGCTTCCATTTGGTCTATTTCCGACTGCTTCTTGTTTAGCAAAACTTCGGGGTCTTCCCCCACGAAATATCTCCGCTTGCCCATGACGGTTTCCGAAAGCAGGCCTTTTTCCAGCAGTCCCGGCATTAGCTTGTAAAGCGTGGGCCGTTTTACTCCGGCTTTTTCCGCCAAATGCTTAGGCAGGCTTTTCCCCATTTCCAAAGCAGCCAAATATATTCTTGTTTCCTCGCCAGAAAGCCCCAAATTTTGCAATAATTCCGGTATTACCATAAAGTGTTGTTATTTATGACACTTTTATTGTAGCATTGTTTACTTTAATTAATCAAGGGATTATATTATGTTGTTACCAAAAAAGTAACAAATTTCAACACTTTTGGAGGAACGATGAAAGCAGTTGGATTTAAAACAGTCCTGGTTTTTGAAAATGACCATACTAAGAGAGTTGATTGGCCGGAGATGGAAGAAAGGGCTCGGCTGATTCTAGCGCAGGTCGATCGCTGGAATCTTGGCGATACCCGTCTAGGAGAAGGGTGGATAAGAGGTACTCCTCCTTTTACTTTTTTTGCAGATGGCTACCGGGGGTTTGTAGTTCATCATCGCCAGAGAAGCAGCGATTACTCCGGCAGCGCCAGGTTCACGTTTGTGGTTGCGCCTGACGGGGAAAGGTGGTTGGTTGCACACAGTGATTGGCATAGCCATACCTACAATCCGCGCAGTGAAGAGAGCTTGTCCATCGGGTATGGAGAAAAGGATGTGCTGGGGGGCTGCGAAAGCATACCATTCTCTCCAGCAATCGAAACATAGGAGGCTAATATGTGGGAAGTAAAAGTGGAGTGGGTTTGCAACGCGCCAAACTATCCCAACCTCGGATGGTTAGATTTTAATCGTTGCATCGAGGTTGAGGTTAGATGGGGCGGCGTTGGGGTGGTTTTGGGAGCAGCCAGCTCGGGAGTGTTTTACAGGCAGAGTGGAGATAGAAGCGGGTGCTTCGATTACAACGGAAAAGATTTTTTCAATTCCGAGATGCAGGCCTTAAAGCAGCGTCTGACCGAGGATCTGGTCAAGATGGCGCTAGCTGCAGCTAAAGAGAATCTGCGGAGCCTAAAAGCAGCAGAAGAAACGGAGAAATACCGAATCGTTCGCGAGTAGATTGGTGACGCAAAAACCAGTGGACATTTGGAAAATGCAAGCTTTGGAGGAGATATGAAACTTATTTTGGCGGTTGGTGGCGGCTTTTTGGCGGCTCTGGTGTTGTTGGCCCTGCTGTTGCCGCCCACTGAATACAAAAGACGCTGGGACGCTTACGTTAAGGCGCATCCCCAAGGAGTTAATTTGGGAGATGTGTTTTACAAAGCGAGCAGTCCTCCTTCTGCCGAAGACATGGAATTTGCCGTATGGCGCAACAACCCCGGAGCAAGGCTTTACGATAACGTGGCGGGTGCCTGCTATCGGGAAGGAAAGGTGCAAGTAACTTTTGTTGATGCCAATGGCGCCCGGCAGCAAAGGTTGTTCAGTGAGATTGCCGGCGAAGATGCTGACATTATCTTTAACGTCCCTAAGGGCCGGCTGGGCTGGTTGCTTTATTACCAGACAAGCTTTGCCCATCCAAGCCTTGTTGGGCTGCCCGGCAGGGACATTTTCGGGATTGTTTTGCATCTACCTGCGGGCAGCGCCGTCAAAAATTGCGAATGAATCAAAAACCGGCAGAAAATCCGCGTGGATGGTTATGCGCGAACACTGCCGGTTTTGTTTTGTAAATTGTTTAGCAAAAATAGAATATCATAAAAATATACGGCCGGATAATTGTATGATATAATTATTAAAGGCTAAATACTTTAAATATGAAATAAAAACGTTAATATACTAATTTATGCTTGCAAGTTTTGTAGATTTATTACTTGAGGCCTTAACTGGCCAGCCGCAATTATATCCCCGTCCTTATGAATCTATGTATCATTTTGCCAAGAGGCTTAAGGAAATGAAACGACGGCAATTTTGCAGCTCTGTATGGCAAATGGAAAGGCAGGGGTTAATAGAAATTGTCAAAAAGAACAATACAAAATTCATTAAGTGCACAAAAAAAGGGCAACTGGAAATTTTGCTGAAAAAGGCAGTAATGAAAAAGCCATCCGTTTGGGATGGAAAGTGGAGGATAGTTGTGTTTGATATCCCTGAGGAAAGTAAGGCAAAGCGCAACTTACTTAGATGGCTGTTAAAGAAAAATGGCTACAATAAACTACAAGCAAGTGTTTACATTAACCCCTATCCCTTAAACAGAGAGGCAATAAAATATTTACAGGAGACAAAGTTGATTGATTTTATCAGGATAATTAAGGTAGAAGAAATGGATAATGATACGGATTTAAGGAAAAAGTTTAATTTAAAATAGTATCATAATTATTTTCGGCCGTTAAAAACTATAATACTAACTTTTGTTGGGGGCAAAATCAAAATGTGCGGCTTTTGCCCACGATCATGCGCAGCCTTTGCGGTATAATTTCAACGGTGGCCGGGAACTTGGCCACCACGCGGCCGAGCATGGTCAGGCTAAAGCCCCGTGGCTCCAAAAATTCAATTTTTTTGCACTTGATTACCGTAGTGTTCGGGACTTTTTCCAGGCAGCCTTCGCCAATGGCTTTGCGATGCGCCAGAATCTGCATTTTGGAAAGTTTTTCCAGAATGAGCAGGTCCAAATTACCGTCGGTGGGATTGGCAATGCGCTCGTTGTGCGCGGAACTGGAACGGATGTTGGCCACCAGCCCACCCTGGCCGTTTATGGTAACGTTATAGGAGTCGTCAATCCTAATGGTAAACGACTTGGATTCGCTGGACAGCAGTTTTAAGCTTTGCCACAGGGTCGCATCTTTTATGTTCTGGCTCATGACCCCGAATTCCAGAAAGCTGATAAAGTAATTGCCGGAAATTTTGGCCAGGTCAATTTTTTCTATCCTTCTGGCCGCAATGGTTTTTACGCCCGTAAACAGGTTTTCCGTGCCCAGGATTTTTGCCAAAATGGAATTTTCGTCAAACGGGATAAAGCCGGCCGTAAAGTCGCGCCCTTTTAGCGCAGCCAGCATCTGGTTAAAGGTGTCATCGCTGCCGCAAGCTACCAGGGTTTTAGCTCCCCGTTGGCTGGCCGTGTTAACCAGGTCCGTAATGTTCCGCAGCGGGGTGACGCGGGCGACCTCCCCGGCAATTTTAAATTCCGCCAGCAACCCTTGCAGCTGGGTTTGCAGGCGTTCAAATTTTTCCAATGGGAGGTGGTTTTGGTCAACAATATAATAATACATCAGCTTTACGGGTTAATGCCGTTCTCCAGGGTTTTTGGCAGCAGTAATTAAATCCGTAAAAGCTATTCCGTTTCTAAAGCAGGTTCTTTTTCCCTGTTATAGGCTTCTTTTTTGCCGTGGGCGGAATTGCCGTTGCTGTTCATGGCACATTTGCCGGTGAACTGGGCACCGTCTTCCACGCGCAAAATGGCGCAGGAAATGTCTCCGCTAATTTTAGCGGTGGACTGCAGAATCAAATGTCCGGAAATTTTTAAATTGCCCTGTACTTCCCCTCCCACTATGGCATTGCCCGCCAAAATATCCGCGGCTATATGCGCCCCCTGGTTTACGAATACGCTTTGGCTGGTCGTAACTTTTCCGGCTACTTGGCCTTCTATCCTGATATTCCCTTCGGAATTCAAATCCCCCTGGATTTTAACGGAAGGGCCGACTACGGTTTCCGCTTGGGCGCTTAAGTTTTCGTCTAAATCCTTTTCCATTGTCGTTTTCCTTTCTTAGGTTAATTACGAAACGGGCTTTTGTTTTGCGTTTGCCAGGCTAATGGCCTGTTGTTCCTCCTCGGTTAAGGCCATTTCGCTCTTTCCCGCCTGAATTTTTTTCGTGTAAATGCGGTTTTGTTGCCTGCCGTGCATGGAAGTTAGCACTACTCCGCTGTTATTGCCGTCCAGCAAGGCCAGGGAAAAACTGAAATTGCCTCCCCCGTCGGCAAAAGGATTAAATCTTACCAAGCCGATTTTCTGCAAGGTAAAACGGGAATCGCTTTTTAATTGTTCCAGGCTTTGTTCTAAAAACACCTGCTCTTCCCGCAGGCCGTTAAGCTCCTGTGCCAAAATGCGCAGGGTTTTTTCCAGGTCCAGCCCGTTACTGCCTGTAAATAAGTCGCGCCTGAGGCGGTTAAAGGACATTATTTGCCAGGAGGCATACAGGGAAGCCAGGAGGGCCAGTAGTCCTATTATCAGGGCCGGTAAAATTAGCTGGGAATATGTCATATCCCAAATATTGTAGCATTATTGGCAGGATAATTTCAAATTATAAAAACCTGAAAATTTTTAATGGTTGTTTCGCTGAAAAATTTGACTGGAAATTTGAGTAATATTATACTTAACCAAGATAGCATAAGAATAAAAATTTAAGGTTTTTATTATGAGCAAAAAGCATAAAAAAACGAATATCCAGGGCGGTCCGGTTTCGGCGTCTTTAACCCACGAGGGCGAATACCGGATTATCAGGCATGACCTGCTTAGGGTGGTAATTTTAAACTTAGTATATTTGGCAGCCGTTCTTGCCGTGTTCTATTCCAATAACAAATCCCATTATTTGGAAAACCTGTTCGGAAAAATATTCCACATTTAGCCTTTCAGGCTTTGTTTAAACCCCGCATCTTCCTGCGGGGTTTATTTCATAAATGATATAATATTATTATCAGCAATTGACAAAAAGGGCATAGAAGGATATTATGGAAATAAATATATCATATATGATATTTTTATGAAGACACTAATTAACCGGGAGCAGTTAAAAATAGGAAAATTTATTGCGGAATTAAGGGAATTAAAAGGTTTGACCCAGGAAGAATTTGCCAAGGCCTTAAAGACTTCCCAAAGCGCGGTAGCCAGGATGGAAAAAGGCCAGCAGAACCTGACTACGGAAACTTTGGCCAAGGTCAGCGCGGCGTTAAACCAGGAAATAATTACTTTGGCCGACAAGTCGGTCAATTTTAAAATAGAGGGCGGCCATAAGCTGTCTGGAACTATAGCCACCAACACTTCCAAAAACGCAGCGGTAGCCCTGCTGTGTGCGAGCTTGCTGAATAAGGGCAAAACCACGCTGAAGAATGTGCCTAAAATTGAGGAAGTTTTCCGCATTATGGAAGTCTTGTCCAGCATTGGGGCGGGAGTGAAATGGAGCGGCAACGACGTGGAAGTTGTTCCTCCGCAAGCTTTAGATTTGGGGAACATTGATGCGGAAGCCGCCGCTAAAACCAGGAGCGTGCTAATGCTGCTCGGACCCCTGGTCCATCTGTCTAAAAATTTTAAATTGCCTTTGGCCGGCGGCTGCAAATTGGGCGCCAGGACAGTGCGGCCGCACTTGTTTGCCCTTGAAAAACTTGGGATTAGCATAAAAACCGAACATGGCAGTTATCAGGTGGTGGCAGCGCGTTTAAAACCCGCGGAAATTATTTTATACGAATCCGGGGATACTGTTACGGAAAATGCAATTATGGCAGCCAGTAAAATTCCCGGCAAAACAGTCATTAAGTTTGCTTCGTCCAATTATATGGTGCAGGATTTGTGCTATTTTCTGCAGGTTTTAGGAGTGAAGATAGAAGGAATTGGCACTACCACTTTGACTGTCCACGGCAAGGCCGATTTATGCCAGCCGGTAACTTATTATTTAAGCGAAGACCCCATAGAGTCCATGATGTTCTTGTCTTTGGCCGCGACTACCAATTCTTCCATTACCATACAGCGCTGTCCTCTGGATTTTTTGGAATTGGAGCTGCTGAAACTGGAAAAAATGGGCTTTAAGTTTAAGATTTTAAAACGTTATAAAAGCAGGAATGGCTTTACTAATTTGGCGGACATTAAGACGTTTCCGGGCAAGCTTATGGCCTTGGAGGAAAAAATTTACGCCCGGCCGTTTCCCGGCTTAAACATAGACAATTTGCCGTTTTTTGTGCCTATTGCCACCCAGGCAAGCGGAACCACGCTTGTTCATGACTGGGTTTATGAAAACCGCGCTATTTATTACATGGAGCTTAACAAGCTGCGCACTAATATAATTTTAGCCGATCCCCACCGCGTGTATATTGAAGGCCCCACTGAGTTGCGCGGCGCGGAAATTATCTGCCCGCCGGCCTTGCGGCCGGCCGCCATTATTTTAATTGCCATGCTGGCCGCCAAAGGCACGTCAATTTTGCGTAACGTCTATTCCATTAACCGCGGTTATGAAGATTTGGCCAATCGTTTGAAAAAATTGGGTGCAAAAATAGAAATCCTCCATGGATTCTAAATCCGTGTTAGAATATAAAAGATGGATTCTTTTATTGCCAATTATATTAATTCCTGGGGGCAGTGGCTGTATGCGGGAGTGGCGGTTGCCATGGTTTTGGACGGGAATATTACCCTGCTGGTTGCCGGTTTCCTTTCCAGCGGCGGAGTTTTAAACCCTTTTTACGCGATACTGGCCTGCACTGTCGGAGGGTTTGGCGAACAGCTAATTTTATTTTGGGCCGGGTTAAAGTTGAGGAATAATAATTCGCTGGTCTGGTCATGGCTGACCAAAGCCGGCAGCCAGTTTGACCGGCATTTTGAAAAAAGGCCCAAACTGGCCTTGTTTGTCACTAAGTTTATATACGGCATCCATCGCAGTTCCCTGGTCAGGGTGGCTGCCATGGGCGTGCCGCTGAAAAAGTTTTTAAAAATTTCCGTGCCGGTGCTGGTCTGGTGGGTGTTAATCTTATTTGGCGTAGGATACACCATTAGCCTGCCGGTTTTTTATTTATTCCAGCATTACTTGCACTACTTGGAATTCGGCCTGCTGGGCTTGTTAATCCTATTCATACTCTTTGAACATTTTGTCGTTTCCGGCAAATTAAAAAAATTCTGGGACAGGATGTGGTAATAAATAACTGCCGATTTACTTTAGTAAATCGGCAGTTATTTATGGATAACCCAGTTCTCTCTTTTTTATTTGCGCAAATATAGGGGTAGGAGGCAAGGGAAATATTATTTACGGCGTCCTACTTTATTTCCACCGCCTTGGCGCCCTTCCACGAAAGCTCGTAAACCTGCCTCATAGCCTCGGCAATGGCCTTGGACTCTATTATAACCGACATACTTTCGGCATAATTTAGGAAGGCGATCTTATTGTTGTAAATATTTACTTCGATTTGCGGGTTAAATTGTTCTTTGGGTATTATTGCGGTTTGTGATAATTCTTTTTCATCCAAATACCTATGTTTAGTGTCCCACATGCTGCCTTTGCCGGCAATCCGGCGTGCGCTGATGTTTAAGGCCACGCGTTTTTTAATATAATCCGGGTCAACGTTAGTTTTGCCTTCAAAATAGGCGTTGGTATTCCACTCCAAAATTTCTTGGGGTTTTTCCGCCAGCGTGTCGTCATAAACTTTTTGCACGGCATGCGGGCCTTCGTAAAAGGTAATTTTCGGTTTGGTTTCCTTTTTGTTGTAAATGGCGGTCAATTCAGGTAAGGCTTGCTTGATGCCTTTTTCCAGCTCATTGATTAGCGTTAAAAGTCTTTCGGGAGGTTCGGCCAGAAATCTGTTTTTGCCTTTGATCTTGGTTTTGGCTACCACTCCCCGATTGGTCAAATAAGATAATACGGAATAACCGGTAGTTCTTTTGATTCCGGCTTTTTCCGCGATGTCTTGGGCGCTGGAAAGTCCCAGTTCCAAAGCGGCCAAATAAACATTGGCCTCGTTATTGGAAAAACCTAATTTTCGTAGCAATTGACCCAGCTTCATAATTATGACTAAAAATTCGTCGTCAGAAAAACAATAAAATATCAATCAAATATTATCAAATATAACACGGCTCGTCAATAAACGACGAAATATATTGACATATGCTTTATTTAGTGGCAAAATCGATTGTTAAAACAAAAATAGTTCTTTTCTTCCCCAAGGAGGGGAAGTGTTATGAACATCCTGTTGATAATTCCCCCTTACGTCTTGGGGGAAGGCAATAAGGCGGTGTTGCCGCATAAAGCAATGCTGCCGGTAGGTGCTTTGACCTTTGCGGCGCGGCTGCAGCAGCATAAGCAAGTAGTGAGCACTCTTGACCTGGTATTTCAAGAGGATTGGCAGCGATTCCTGCCTGCATCCAAGCCCGATATTTTGGCTATTAGCTGCCATACCCGCCGTAATATCCCGGTGGTTCGCGAGTTGCTGCGGGTGCTGGCAAGCCAGTGGTCTTCCCTCCCCTACACCGTGCTTGGAGGAAATGTGTGCGCCCAATTGAGTATTGATTACTTTTCCTGCTGGGGCGTGCATGCCGACGCAGTGGTCCAAGGATTTGCCCATGGTTTTGACGTTGTTGATGCTGTTTTGTCAAAAACCCAGGGCAATATCCGGCCGGATTACAGATTTCTTAACGAAGATTACCCTACGCCGGCTCTGGACCAAATTGACCGCCAGACCCACCGCCGATATGCTTCAGCTTCCGCAGGCTGGTATCCGATATATACGGCAGCGCTCGGCTGTCCTTACTACTGCGGTTATTGCGAATCGCGGATGTTTCAAGGGTTAAAGGCCCGAGATTACCCGAGTGTCATCGACGAAATAACTCGCGTAAAGCAGTTGGAAGGCTACGAGGGATTTTGGGCAGTAGATAATCTTTCTCTGCTCGACTCGGCAAGAAGTTATCGTCTCGATCAGTTTTTGTTCCACTCCGGTAAAATCTGGCGGGGGATGAGCCGGCCGGAAGCGGTCGCAAAGTGCAGTATAAAAGATCTCAAGCAACTCAAGACATTAAAAGAAGTTGCAATCGGGATAGAAACTTTTAACAAGGGCGCGCTTGAAGTATTTAACCGCGGAGCGGAAAGCCATTATTTGAAAGACGTCGAGATTGCCGTAACTTTGCTGAACCGGGCCGGCATCGTATCGACCGGTTTCTGGATTTTGGGCTCGCCGGGTGAATCCGAAAAAGAGTTTTGCCAGAGCGTGCAAAGGCTGCGCGCATTCGGGTTGAAGCAGCTGTCCTGGGCTTTTTACAACCCCGTCAGCGCCGGTGGACCGGCCGATTTTGCGCCGCAACGATTTGGTTTTTACGACTGGCCGTTCGAATTCGGCGCGGCCACGCTCAACCCTGTCCGGATTGTGCAGCATGCCATGGTGCTGTCGGGGATTTGGTGGGACGGCTGGACGTGGAACGAAAGCGAGCCGTATTTTGAGACCGAAACTGAATTCGGGGTCAATTTCCTGGAAGGCCGGCTCGCCCAGGAAAAATCTGCCAGGGATGCTGCCGGCGACATCTGGTATGCCTGGAAAAAAGGAAGGAGGAAATAACCGTGGAATACGACTATGTGCCGTACGACGGCCGGCCGCCGGGCCAACAGCCCGGCTAGCCAGGCCCACCCGCCCCGCTTGGCTTGGGGCGGGTGCAACTTTAGGGGAAATTTTTGTTTCCCCGCTTCTTCAAGCCCAGGATGCATAATGGGCTTGAAGGGGGCCTAAAAACCCCCTTTCCAAAATTAACAAAGGAATAAACAAAATGGAAACTATTACTTGGCAAGAGTTTGCAAAAGTGGAATTAAGAGTCGGAACTATATTGTCGGTTAATGATTTTCCGGAAGCGAAAAAGCCGGCTTATAAGTTGACAATTGATTTGGGAGAATTCGGCATAAAAAAATCCAGCGCCCAAATTACGCATTTCTACAAAAAAGATGAACTTATAGAAAGCAGGTTATTTGCGTTGTTAACTTTCCCTTAAAACAAATCGCGAATTTTTTCAGTGAAGTTTTGACTTGCGGATTCTATTTGCCTGCCGGCGAAGTGGTCTTGGCCCAGCCCGAAAGGTTTGTTTCTAATGGATCAAAAATGGCATAAATCCATTTTACCTAACAACAATATTACGATGCGCAAAGTTCGATCCACCCGATATGGCCGCAACATTCTGACCCGCTTTACTTCCATTCCGCTGTTTGACCGCCCTGGTTAAATCGTCTAAGATTATGCTATGGATATCGAGGAAGTAAAAAAACTTATTATCCCCATTTTAGAAAGAAACCGAGTTGCTTACGCGGGAGTTTTTGGCAGTGTAGCCAGAGGCCAGGCGAGGCCGGACAGCGATGTGGACATCTTGGTAAAGTTTTCCGGTCCGGCGACTTTTGCTGCTTATTTAAAACTTGACGATGAATTGCGAAGTTCGTTGCTTAAAGATATTGATTTGGTTACTGAAGGAGCTATAAATAAATTTTTAAAGCCCCAAATCGAAAAAGATATAAAAATTATCTATGGACAAAGATAAAATTTATTTGGAAGAGATTAAGGATTTTGGCCGTAAGGTTGTCGGCTATACCCAAGACTTGGATTTTGAAAATTTTATTGTGGATGAAAAATTACAGCTGGCTGTGCTCAAGTTGATTGAAAATATCGGCGAGGCTTCTAAGCGGTTATCGCAAAATGCGCGCGATAAATATTCCGGTGTGGATTGGCATAAGGCCATGGCTATGCGGGATAGGTTGGTACATCATTATATGGATGTTGATTTGTCCATTGTTTATGATGTAGCTATAAATGAAATACCTGCATTGTTAAAAAATTTGGAATAATCCCGGCCTTTTTAATAAAATCCCCGTTCTTCCAAGAACGGGGATTTTGTTAAAGTAATTTTAGTTTTTTTGCCCGTGGCCATTTTTTTATTTGGGCTTCGCGCTTGAGGGCTTTGGAAAGCGACCTGAATTTTTCATGGTAAACAATCTGTCCCCCGCCATGCGCCCGGACGTATTTAGATCCCCTGCCGGAATTGTGTGCCTGTTCCCGCTTTTTCAAATCACTGGTGCTCCCCGAATAAAGCGAGCCGTCCTTGCAGCGAAATAAATAAAAATAATGCATTAGTTTCTAGGCAGTATGGGAATATTGAAATCTTCTTCTTTGTATTTTAAATATAGTTCAATATTTTTATATTTGTAAAAAATTTCCTTTATAACAAAGCATGGACCTTAACAAAATTACCGTGTAGAGAAACGGGTAACTTATTACTGTTTGAAATATAAATACAGCCATTGGTTATGTCAAAAACGAAACTTTGTATTGTTCCAATATTCGCAATGGAATATCCCGTGGTGTCACGTTGTATGCCGTTTCTATGGTCTTTTAAAATTTCAATGGCTTCTTGAACTGATAAAGTCTTTTTCCCAGACAGGCTTCCCATTAAACAGGTTAATCTGTCTAAACTGCCTTTTTTAAATTCTCTATGGTATTGGCGCATTTTTTGGCTTTGGTAATGGTTGGTGGAAAAAATATACGGGCAGCCTTTAGCGTTTATAAAATTGTAATCTGATGGATACTCCTCAAGAATAGAAGTTAGGTTTTCTTTTTCACTTGCAACAATCATAATTCTCGGGTAATAAGTGGGATTTCTACGGGCTATTTCTTGTACATCAGTTAAGTTTTTTGCAGATTCCAAAATAATTTTAACCGCACAGGATGCGCTCGTGTTGCCTTTAATAATTTTAGCGTAAACACCGCCTGCATCATGTGAGGAAATGGCTATTCCTTTATCATTATAACCGTTTAGAGCTCCCAACATAAGCGGGTGAGAAACATGGACGAAGCAATTTTTACCCGGGATTGACACTTTTGTCACAAGCGGTTTCATATACCGCATGGCGAATTTTGCCCAGAATTCCGGGACATCAGTATTATGAGCGAGGAGCAAAGTTCCGTCAGGATTATAAAAGGCAAAACCTGAACAGCCCTTTATTTCATAAATTAGATTTATAAAGAGCAAATATTTATAACGAACTTTAATGGCATCTGCACAGCCATTAAGCTCGTCTTGGTATTCCTCTGGAATACTGACGCCCTTAATTCTAATTTTATATTTAAGATAGAGAAGCCATAAAAGTATTTTTACAAGGGGGTTTCTTAAAAGTTTGATAATTTTATAGCCGGATTTGGCAAGAAGAATTCCCGTGGCAAAACCCGTATCATAATAATTCTTTTCGTCAAGGCTTAAATAGTCTATCCCGTCGATAGATTCAATGTAAGAGTTCCTAAATTGAAGTTTTCCATTCATGGTTTAATGATAATACCTGGTTTATTATTTAACAAGAGTATGAAAAATTATCGGCATTAGCCACAAAGGCTAATGCCGATAATTAAAAATTTCTATATGCTATTATGGGGGTTTGGTGGACCTGGGGGGAATCGAACCCCCGTCCCGGCAATGCGAATGCCATGCACTACCACTATGCTACAGGCCCCTGTTTCGCTAAAGCTATGCAGGGCAAGCCCTGCGAAGAAAAACGCTTATAAATATTATAGAGCGCTGTTATATTTTAGCGTAATGTGATAAAGTAGTAAAGCGCCGAAAGGGCGTTAAAATGGGTTTATAAAAATCCTCTCATAAACCACGGCCGTGATTTATGAGAGGAAAATATCGGAAGGATTATGTTCAAAATTACCATTATTGCCTTAGGAAAATTTAAAGAGCCTTGTTTTAAAGAGTTGGAGCAGGAATATCTAAAGCGGCTTAAGCCTTTTGCCAAGGTTAAGATGGTAGAATTGCCGGAAGTTTCTTACGGCAAGAATTTTGACTTGGAAAAAGTTAAGGCCCAGGAAGCGGAAAAAATTGCCAAACACCTTCCCCCGGACGGGATTGTAATTTTAATGGAAGAAAAAGGCACACAGCGGAACTCCAAAGATTTTTCCGTTTTTTTGCAAAGGATTGGCGGCCTGGGCAAAGAACTGACGTTTGTCATTGGCAGCGGCATTGGCTTGCACGAATCTTTGCACCAGTTCAGCAATTATTCCATTTCCCTGTCCCCTCTTACGTTTACGCACAACTTTGCGCGCGTGCTTTTGGAAGAACAAATTTACCGGGCGTGCATGATTTTGGCGGGAAAAGAATATCATAAGTAAAATTTAGATTTATGATGTAAGATATAGGATTTAATATTTTTTGTGCACGGCATATTAAGTTGAACAATTTTTTCCATCAATCAGCATAATTCGTTCAACTTATCTTGCAAAGATAAATAGTCACAAGCCTTGCCCTTCTTCAATTTTTGGAGAAGGGTTTAAAATTGCCGCGGCAATAATTCCTAAAACAATCCAAAACAAGAATTGGGTTTGTTGGAGCGTATAAAAATAGTGGTCAAATTGCATTAGAACCAGAAAGCAAATTAGCAGGCTAAATAAGGTCAGCGTGTAAAGTGCGTCTGACCCGTTTTTGATTTGAATTAGGGGTTGAGATCTATAAATAAAAGATTTAAGCAATACCCAGCCATGCCACAGAATAATCCAAATCAATATCACTGCGGTTACAATTCCCAATTCCGCGGTAGCTAGCAAAAAATAATTATGAATAGGTTGGGTTTGCCAGGAAGTTAGGTTAATTGGCGAGTACTGTTGCATGTGAAGCACACTCTCCCCTGCCCCAATTCCGGTTATTGGATGGTTCAAAATCATTTTGAGCGCAATATGGTTATACAATTTCCTTTCCACGGTTGCTTGGTCAGAAATTGTGGCGCGAGTTAATAAGAAAGGCTTGAATGTGCTTAACGAACCCAAGGCAGAAACAATAACAATAACCATAACTATAACAACCTGGTTAAAATTCGGGATTTTTTGCCGTTTTATTATCAAATATCCAAAAAATACAACCAGTCCGATGCCGAAGGCTAAAAATGCTCCACGTGAAAACGTTACTGTAAGGCCAAAAATATTAATAAACAAGCATATTGCGTAGCAAATTTTGGCGATTTTGTTATCAATTTGGTAGAAAAGATAAATTGAAGCAAAAATACCAACAATCAAGAAAGCTGACAAGAGGTTGGGATGAGGAAAGGTTCCGTAAGCGCGGATGTAGGTTTTGCCAGCAATTATAATTTTGGCTACTCCTAGGGCGTTTGGATAAATTAGTTGCTCCCCTAGCTTGTTCAGGCCTAATGGTCCTTGTTTTGCGAATTGAATTAATGCTATAAGTGCTTCTGTGGTGGCAAATGCGTTAAAAACCTTAAAAAACCAATGTTTTAGGCTAATTTTAGTAAATAGTATATGGAATGTTCCATATGCAACAATCAATTCCCCTAGTTTTACTAAAAAATATAGGCTTAAAGGCCAATTATGATCAAATTTAATAAAAAATGTCAAAATACCGCATAAATACAAAGGAATATAGTATTTTATTGAATCATAGATTTCCCTACCACGTGGTAGAAAAGTCCACCACGTGGTGAAAAATAGCACTACTAACATAATATCGCTTAGATATAAAGAAAATGAGGTAAAATCACTATATTCGCCCAAAATGTAGCTTAAATAATTGAAAAAAATGTGCCTAACAGGGAAAGTTAGGGTAAAAACAAAGAAAAAAATGCAAATTTTAAGTAAAAATACCTTAAATTTTGGAATTTCTTCCCACTTTGGCATAATTTTAGATAAATTGGACAAAATAGATAAAAAGTGCTATAATATATATTAATTTGAGACACTTAGATTTACTTTGTTTAGCTTCCTTAAGACTTTCTTCTGGAATTAATAGACTTAAGATTATCTGATAATGATCAATAGTAAATCCATGCTAAGAATACTTATCCCATAAGGGAGTCTTAAGAAATGGTCTTGCACGGCTTGATAAAATAATTTTATCACAAAGCTATTTTATGATATAATTTTTTAGCTGCTTATAATATTTTACGCCTTCGTAGCTCAATGGATAGAGCAGATCCGTCCTAAGGATAAGATGGGGGTCCGATTCCCTCCGAGGGCACCATATAGAGACTATGAAAATTATTTAAAGACTTAGGCTTAATTTAAATATTATGGACCAGGATTTAAAAAACCAATTGGACGCAATTAACCGGAATTTGGCCGACATAAACAAAAAAACATCCAAAAACGGGATGTGGCGGGCGTTTTTTTATGGAGTGTTAAGCGGGTTGGGGAGCGTGGCCGGAGCGGCTATTGCCTTGTCAATTATCATTTATATCTTAAATGCCATGGGGATTATCCCGGCCTTCCGCAATCAATTTAACCAAATAGAGCGGCTCCTTGAACAATTTCAAAATATCAGATAAAATTATCTGGCAGGCAAATTTAGTTAGGGCCAATAGTATAGTGGTAATACGCATCCATGGCATGGATGAGTTCCGGGTCCGATTCCCGGTTGGTCCACCAATAAAAATGCTCAAATTTCCTTGGGAAATTTGAGCATTTTTATTGGTCGGGATGCCGGGAATTGAACCCGGTCTTCACGCACCCGAAGCGCGCGTACTACCGGTATACTACATCCCGCGATTTATTATTGTAAATTCGCTTAAATATTATATATTGTCTAAAAGATTTAGGCAATGCTATTATATAGTAGATGAACAAACAGATTGTTGTCAGGAATTTGTTAATATCTTACAGCGAAAATGCAGGCCGGGAAGCCGGCGCGGCTTTGCTGTTTTTGCATGGCTGGCGGTCAAACAAGGAAGCGTGGAATGGGGTGGTTAAAAGATTAAAAGATTTAAAGATTGAAAGATTAAATTATTTTGCTATTGATTTGCCTGGGTTTGGGGGGTCGGAGGTTCCTAAAACCGCCTGGTCGGTGGGGGATTACGCGGTAGCGGTCTGGGAGTTTATAAAAAAATTGGAATTGGAAAACGTCATTCTGGTCGGTCATTCTTTTGGCGGCAGGGTGGCAATTAAGCTGGCGGCGAATAATCCCGAACTGATCAAGGGGCTGGTATTGGCAGACAGCGCCGGTTTTGCAGGCAGCCGGCCAAAAAAAAGCTTAATGGCCACGCTTGCCAAAGCGGTAAAGCCGGTTTTTAAACCCCAATTTATGCAAGGGTTGCGGCAGGGGATCTATCGGAAAATAGGGGCCGAAGATTACGTGGCCACGCCGGAGCTGCAACAAACTTACGTAAAAGTCATAAACGAAGATTTGACGGAAGACATGAAAAAGGTAAGCATTCCAACCTTAATCATTTGGGGAGAAAACGACAAGGCCACGCCAATAGAGTTTGGCAAAAGGATGCGGCAGTTGATCGCCGGATCAAAGCTGGAAGTGCTGCCGAACGCCGGGCATTTCAGTTTTGTTGACCAGCCGGAGGAGTTTGCAAAAATATTAGCAGTGTTTGCAAACATATAAAGGAGTAATCGCAAATATACAAATTTTCACTAATATACAAATTGGTATTAAGAATCTTGTTATATATAGGGATGCCGGTATGCATAAGCGGTTGATTGTAATTGATGGCTCCCATCCGGGACAATCTTCCCAAAGTTAGGCTGACGATGATCATTATCCAATAATTTAAAGATCATTTATACCGGATGGGAACCATCAAAGCTTGCTACTATAAAAAATTTAGTAATTTACGAACGCTACTTATGAAACCGTTTAACATAATTAAATACCAGTTATACCTTTTGCAACTGGAAAACTACGAACTCCGGCGGTTTTGGAAGTTGGTGTTTAAAAAGGGTTTAATGCCGTCCAGGGAGCCGTTAAGGAAGCGGTTGGTGTGGACTAACAAGGCGCGGGGGCTGGCGTTGGTGGCCATGGGTTTGCACTTAATTTTGGCTTTGCTGCTGGCCGTGCTGTTCCACCATATTTACAAAAATTCCGTAATCGGCTCCTGGCTGGTCTTTTCCGTCAGCCTGATAATGTTATTCTTTTTTTATTTCTTGTTGTTTGCCCTGGCCTTATGGCTGCTATGGCCCTTGGATTTTTTGGCAAAGAAAATTATTATTGGAAGAGCGAAAAAGAGAATTAGGGAATTAGAGAATTTGAAAGTTATTGGCATTGCCGGCAGTTACGGTAAGACTACTATGAAGGAAGTGCTAAAACAGGTTTTGGGGGTTAGGTTTCAGGTTTTAGCAACACCAGAGAGCATAAATACGCCGGTAGGAATTGCGCGGTGGGCGTTAAAATATCTTGGCGAAAAAACGCAAATTGCCATTATAGAAATGGGGGAGCATTACCAAGGCGACATTAAGGAGATTTGCGAAATTGCGCGGCCGGATATTGCGGTAGTTACGGGAATTAACGAAGCGCATCTGGAACGGATGAAAAGAATGGAAACGGTCACGGCCACAATTTTTGAACTTGTCGGCGGAACTAAGGAAAAGGCGCTGGTGGTTTTAAATGGCGACGATGGAAATGTCATGGATCATTATAAAGAATATGCCTGGCCGGACCATAGGGTTGAAAAATTTCAAATTTCCAATTTCAAATTTCAAAAATTCTCTCCTGAGAAATTGGGGTGGGAAGGGGTAATGGAAGGTTTAGGCAAGGTTGAAGTAAGCCTGATGGGGAAATATTCGCTCGGAGACGTTAGCGGGGCGGTTATAATTGCAAGAGAATTGGGTATGGCTGATGAAGAAATTAGAAAAGGAATAGGAAAAGTAAAACCGGTAGAGCACCGGCTACAGCCCATTGCCGGGGCAGGGGACATTTTGGTAATAGACGACAGTTACAACGCCAACCCGCAAGGCGTAAGCGAGGCTATAAAAGTTTTAGAGCAATTTGAAAACCGGCGCAAAGTTTTTATTACGCCGGGCATGGTGGAAACGGGAAAGGCGGCTGCTGAATTGCATCGCCGAATAGGCGAACAGTTGGCCGGTGCGGCGGATGTGGTCGTTTTGATAAAAAACAGCGTGACGCCAAATATAGAATTAGGAATTAGGAATTATGAATTAGGGGAAAGGCAGAAACCGCAAATTATTTGGTTTAATACCGCGCCCGAGGCCCACGAAAATTTAAAAAACATTTTGCGTCCAGGGGATGTGGTGATGTTCCAGAACGATTGGGGAGACCAGTACGTATAAAATTTAGAATTAAGAATTAGGAATTAAGAATTATGGAACAAGAATTAAGAAAAAAAAATATTGGAGTATTTTTTGGCAGCGGAAGTCCGGAGCACGACGTCTCCATTATTACCGCACAATTAATTATAAGCGGCCTAAAAAAGTTAAATTACCAAGTTACGCCAATTTACATTACCAAGCAGGGCAGGTGGATGCTGGGTGAAGAACTGGGGTCGTTAAAATTATTTTCCGACCCCGGTGCCAAGGTGGAACAGGAAAAAAGGTTTTACGAATATTATCTTGATTTGGAAGAGTCATTCGGTAAAATGGTATTCAGGCGCAAAGGATTAATGTCGCGGACCATTTCCGTGGACTTGGCGTTTCCCGCTTTCCATGGCTCTTACGGGGAAGACGGGACTATTCAGGGGCTGTTTGAAATGTTTGGCATCCCTTACGTGGGCTGCGACGTGCCTTCGTCCGCCATTGCCATGGACAAGGCTTTAACCAAACAAATGTACCAGGTCCATAATATACCTACCACCAAATTTATTTATTTTTTCAAACAAGATTGGGAACGGGACAGGCAAAGTATTATCAATCAAATAAAAAATGATTTGCGCTGGCCGGTGTTTGTCAAACCGGTGCACTTGGGGTCTTCTATTGGCATTGCGAAAGTCAAAGATCAAGATTTAAAAGACTTGGAATTCCGGCTGGAAGTGGCTTTGCATTACGACAACAAAGTGCTGGTGGAAGAAGGTGTGGAAAATTTAATGGACGTGACTTGCTGCATAATTGGCAACAGTGAAACCGGCTTGAAAGCTTCACTGCTGCAGGAATCCGTGTTCTCCAGCGACTTGTTTGATTTTGAGGAAAAATATTTAAAGGAAGGCGGCGCGCAATTAGGCAAGGCGCAAAACGGTTTGGTGATACCGGCGCGGCTAAATGATCAAGTGACCGAAGAGATACAAGAGACAGCTAAACAGGTTTATAAAATTTTAGGCTGCAGCGGCATTGCGCGGGTGGATTTTTTGTTTGACAAACAGGCGCAGAAGTTTTTTTCCAACGAAGTCAACCCGCTGCCCGGAACTTTGTATAATCATTTATGGAAAGCGAGCGGCGTGGAATTGGACCAGCTGCTGCAAGAACTGGTTAAGCTGGCCGAAGAAAAATATAAGCAAAAGCGTTCCGTAAATTTTACGTTTGAATCCAACATTTTAAAGCAGCTTAATTCGCAGAAGCTGAACTCCAAGAAGCTGCAGTAACAATAAAAAGTAAAATAATTTTGTTTCATTGGCAGCGTCGGTATAATTATAAGGATAGTCAGTGAAACCGCTTGTTTGGGGAAACGAGTTTGATGTTAAACTGCAGGGGCGGGTCCGGGCCCGCCCCTGCATGGCGCATGAAGATTTATGGACTTAAAATGCGAGAAGAAAAAAATTAAGCAAGGCTTCCGTTATGTTATTGGCTGCGACGAAGTCGGTCGGGGCAGCCTGGCCGGGCCGGTAGTGGCGGGGGCGGTAATTTTAAAATTAGACGAAATGAAATTCATGGAGCAAACCGAATGGTTCCATGAAATCCGCGACAGCAAATTGCTCACCGCAAAGAAGCGCGAGGAGTTATCTTCGTTTCTTAAGGAAAGCATCTTGGGCTGGAGCGTCGGCGCAGTGAAGCCGGGAGTGATAGACAAGATCAACATCCACCATGCAACTCTGAAGGCGATGAATCTGGCGGTAAAAAAAATTTTGAAAAATGTTTTTCGCGAACCCCAAAATTTTTGGAACCGGTTCTGTTGCATGTCAAACAGAAAAAATATTTTTGTTGGTAGATGGAAAGTTTAAAATTCCGGGGATTGAGGTTGAACAGGAAGCCGTGGTGGATGGGGACTTTAAGGTCTTTTCTGTTGCCGCCGCGTCCATTATCGCCAAAGCCTACCGCGATGGCTTGATGGAAAAACTGCATGAGAAATTCCCGGCCTATGATTTTGCGCGACATAAAGGCTATGGAACGCTCCATCACCGAAAGATGATTTTAGAAAACGGCTTGTCGCCCATCCACCGCAGAACTTTCTGCGGTAATTATATTAACCGCTAAATATTTTAACATCTCCAGCCTCTAGCTTTATTATAATAAAAATTTACATTTTCAAATTATTAATTATACCCCATTAATTGACGATCGTCAGATAACGGGGTATAATTTTGTCATGAAAAGGGGACATACGACAAGAAAGAATAAAGAGGAATTTAGCGCCGCGGCAAAAGTCCTTTTGTATTTTTTTACTTTTGCTGATTTAATTCCCCGCCCTTTTGAAAGTAAAACGCGTTATACAAATAGGTTGTTTAGTGGAAAAATTGACACGAGCACTATCCGCCTTTGTTATAAAGTAATGGAGCGGCTGGAAGAAAAAGGATGGCTTAAGGTTTCTAAAGATCCAAAGGACAAAAGAAAAAATTTGTATGTTCTGACCGAACAGGGGAGGCTGGAAGCATTATTTATTAAAGCTCAGATGCACACCCAGACTGATTGGGATGGTAAGTGGAGGATAGTGTTTTTTGATATTCCCGAAGACGCAAGGGCGGAAAGAAATAAATTAAGGTATTTATTAAAAACAAACGGATTTAAGCAATTACAAAAAAGCGTATTTATTAATCCCTACCCATTCAATAAGGAAGCCGTTGAATATTTAAAGCAAACAGAGCTGGTAAAGTATATTAGAATTTTTAGGGTTGACGAACCTGACGACGAAGAGATGTTAAAAAAGATGTTTGATATAAAATAAGGTGTGCAAAAAATTAGTAGACACCTTATGACGATCGTCATAAGGTGTCTACTAATAGACCTGGTATGAATAGGAAATTATTGTTACTTGAAGATGGTAAGGTTTTAGTTCAAAAGCAATATTAAATGCGAGTCCGAAAATAACTAAAGTTGAAACAATGTCTTAATTACGCCTGACAGTATAGACGCTTTTTGGTATAATAGTTAGGGAAAAAAGAAATAAAGCCGCCATGGAGAGGTCGCATAGCGGTCTAGTGCGCTGGTCTCGAAAACCGGTAACCCCGCAAGGGGTTCGAGGGTTCGAATCCCTCCCTCTCCGCCAGTAGTTTTAGTTTAGGATTATGGATACAAAATTTATTTTAATCGGAGGGCGTCCTCATAAGTCACCTGATGGCGGCAAATTATTTTCAGAAGATCTGCCAATGGTTAAACTTGCGGAAGGACAATTTGAAGTGATGGTGCGGTAGTATTATTTGCCGTTTAAGTATTTAAACATAAAGAATCAATGCCAAAAATATATTATGGTGAGCAAACGCGAAAGGCTCTAAATAATTTTTCGTTTTCCGCGCCGCCGGTTTCAATGGAGTTTATTTATGCGATTGCGGAAATAAAAAAGGCCGCGGCCAATGCCAATTATTTGGCGGGGAATTTGGACAGGCAGCGCCGGGCTGCCATTGTGCGGGCGTGCGAGGAAATATTGCTGGGCCGGCTGGACGGCCAGTTTAAGCTGCCGGTTTTGCAGGGCGGGGCCGGAACGTCCATTAACATGAACGTGAACGAAATAGTAGCCGGCAGGGCGAACGAAATTTTGCGCGAGCAGGGGGAAAATATTATTGTGCATCCTAACGACCACGTTAACCGCAGCCAGTCTACCAACGACGTTAATCCTTCGGCTTTAAAAGTCGCTTCCGTCAGGCTGGCTAACCGTTTGTTAAAAGTTTTAGACGGGGTAATTACGGCATTTGAAAAGAAGGCCCGGGAATTCCAGAATATCCCCAAACTCGGCCGCACGCATTTGCAAGACGCCGTCCCCACCACGCTTGGCGCGGAATTCCAGTCTTTTGCCGAAACTTTGCGGCGCAACCAAAAACGCATTAAGGAAACCGTCCCTTATTTTTTGGAACTTAACTTGGGTGGCACGGCTATTGGCGACTGCGTTAATGCGTCGCCTAAATATCTCAAGACGGTTTATGTCGAATTAAATAAGATAGCCAAGCTGTATTTTAAGCCGGCGGCCAGTTTAATGTCCCAAACCAGCAGTCAGACGGATTTTGCCATGATGTCGCAGATGCTGACTTTGCTGTGTTTGGACGCCAGCAAAATTGCCAATGACATCAGGCTGCTTTCCAGCGGGCCTAAAGGCGGCTTGGGGGAAATTGTTCTGGCGGAATTGCAAAAAGGTTCTTCCATAATGCCGGGCAAGGTTAACCCTATTTTGCCGGAAACGGTGAACCAATTGTATTTTTGGGTGTCCGGCAGCAACTTGAGCATAGAGCATGCAGCCCAGGCTTCGCAATTGGAATTGTGCGTCATGGGGCCGACCATTGCGGACAACTTAATAATGTCGCTCCGGCTGGCTGCGGAAGTTTTGGAAAAATTTGCCAAGGATTGCGTTTTAACCCTTAAGGCAAACAAGGAAAAATGCCTGGAGCATTTGGAAAAATCTACTGCCTACGCAACCCTGCTTTCGCCAAAATTGGGATACGACGCCGCAGCCTGTCTGGTTAAGGAATCTGTTTCTTCCGGCAAAACCATCCGCGCCCTGGTTTTGGAAAAGGGTTTAATGGATAAGGAAGAATTTGAAAAAGCCGTATCTTTATTTAAGGCATAACTTATGGAATTGATAGATTTAACATATGCGGTTTCGCCGGCTACTCCGGTTTTTCCCGGTGACCCTGCCGTGGAAACAATTAAGTCTGCTGATTATGAAAATGCCGGGTATTTAAATTATCAAATTAAAATGGGGACCCATGCCGGCACGCATTTGGACGCGCCGGCGCATTTTATAAAAGGGGGCAAACTAATTTCCGATTTTTCCGCAAACAAGTTTATCGGCCGGGGGATGTTGGTTGACATTAGGGAGAAAAACGAAATTGATAACATTAACGAGGGGACTCCTCGTGCTGCACGAGGAGTCCCCTCGTTGCGCAAGGCCGAAATTTTGCTGATCTTAACCGGCTGGGGTAAAAATTACAAGCAAGCGGGATATTTTGAAGACCATCCTGTTTTAACCGAAGGCTTTGCCCGGCAAATTATTGAATCAGGCGTTAAAATGATCGGCCTGGACAGCCCAAGCCCTGACAAAGCTCCCTATGCCATCCACAAGATGCTTTTGGAAAAAGAAATCTTGATCATAGAAAATTTAGCCAACCTCCACCACCTAATCAGCCGCCCCGATTTTGAAGTAATCGCCCTACCCGCCAAATTCCAAACCGAAGCCGCGCCCTGCCGGGTGGTGGCAAGGGTTGGATAACAGGTTGGAAATTAAAGAACAATAATTAATGAAAAAAATTTTAATTTTTCACACTTCAATCGGATTGGGACATAAGACCATGGCGGAAAATATTTGCACGGAATTAAAGTCAGCCGGATACGAAGTCAGGCTGGAAGACATTTATAAAGTGCAGGGCGGCAGGCTGGTGGATTTTGGCACTTGGCTGCATCATATTATAAACGTTTACCTCCCTTTTGTTTGGAGTTTTTTATACACTAACAGGCTTTTTACCCAATTGAGCCTGCCTTTCCGAATAAGGGTGGCTTCTAAAAATTGCCAGAACGCGAAGAAAATTATCCAGGAATACAACCCTGATTTAATCATTACCGTCCAGGCCGCGGCTTCCGCCGTTATCGCTTATTTAAAGAAGACCGGCGCTTATGCCGGACCGTTCGGCATTGGGTTTAGCGATTTCCACCTGCACCGTTACTGGCTGTACGACGAGGCGGACTTTTATTTGGCCAATATTGAGGAGCAAAAACGGGAAATGGTTGCTCTTGACATCCCTGCGGATAAAATATTTGTCTGCGGCATGTGCCTAAAGCCTAAAATGGAGATAAATGCCAGCCTCGTAAAGGCAAAATTAGGCATTAATCCCGAAAAAAAAGTTATTTTATTGGGCAGCGGGTCTTTGGGCACGGGGATTGAATATGGCCTTATAAAAGAGCTGGCGGCGGAAAAAAAATTTCATGCGGTTGTTTTTTGCGGCAAAAATAAAAAAGCATACCAAAAATTACTGGCTGGAATATCTTTTCCCAATGTTACGATTTTAGGTTTTTATTCGCCCATGCAGGAGCTGTATGCCATTGCGGACATTTTTATTACCAAGCCGGGCGGATTGTCTATTACCGAAGCCTTGCAATACCGCTTGCCCATGATAATTTCTTACATGCTGCCCGGGCAAGAAAAATTCAATTATGACTACCTGGTGGAAAAGCACCTGATAATGCCCAAGCCAAAAAATTTAATTTTGGAAGTAAGGAAAGAGTTGGAAACAGGAGTATTTAAAAATTCTTTATTGCGGAATAAAAACATCAACAATATTTTAAGAGAAAATTGCATTAAAGGAGCCGTAAACGAAATTTTTTCCCGTAAGTATAACAATTTTGCCCTGTCAAAGACAGGGATTGGTTAAAACCGGTTGTTACGCCTTGTTGCACGAAAAGGCGGCCAAATTTAGGGCTTTGCGGGCTGTTTTACAATAGTTTGACGGATTTTTCCGAATCCTATAATATAAAGCTACTGGGATTTATTTACCCCAAATACCAAAGTAAAGCGTGCTAATCAAACGACGGGGTTATTAATTATAAAATGTATGGCTAAGAAAAACACTTCCTTTTTTGGTAAGATTATGGGAGGGGATGTGGCAGAAGACGTTATGCAAAACAATAATGTTTCACAAACTGAAGATTCTGAAATGGAGGCCGAAGAGCTGTCCCCTGACGACGTGGGAGACGAAGAAGAAATGGTAGTGGAGGAACAGGTGGAAGAGGCTCCCGTGGCGGAAACAAAGGGAAAGGAAGGGGAAGAATGGATGAGCGATTTTGAAGGTCAGTTAAATATAGACATGTATCAAACCAAAGATAACGTGATTATTAAGTCTACCATTGCCGGCGTCCGGCCTGAGGATATAGATATTACGGTGGCTAATGACATGGTCACCATAAAAGGCTCCCGCAGGAAAGAGGAAAGCGTCAGCGCCGACGACTATTTTTATCAGGAATGCTATTGGGGGAATTTTTCCCGCAGCGTCATAATTCCCGTTGACATTGACAGCGAGCACATTGAGGCCGACCTGAAAGACGGAATTTTAACCGTCATAATTCCCAAAGCGGCCAAGGCCAAAACCAAGAAGGTTAGGGTGAAAGGACTTTAGAAAAGGAATCAGCGCGAACAGAAAATAAATTTATGCAAACCCCGCCCATTGGGCGGGGTTTTGGCATATATGAACATAAAATCCGGCCGGATTTTATGTTCATATAAGAGAAAGGGAGGCCTGTCCCGTCATTTATGTCCTCAAATGACGGAGTATATGGAAATTGCACCCAGTAAAACAAAAAAAACGTCGGACTGGTATCCGACGCCCTGGAAGTATTGCTAAAAAATCCTAAGCCGGAATCCCCCTTGAATGCCATAAGCGTGGCGGCGGTAATCGTAGTAAGGGTTGCCAAATGCTTCAATATTCTCATTTGGGTGAAGCCTTACTTCAAAGCCCGCCTTGCCGGAAACGGCTTCCGAATGGGACACGGAAAAGTATTCCCAGCGGGCATAAAAATTATGCCTGCCCAGCCAGGCCTTGCAAAACCAAACCGTGGGTGGTCCGTTACCGATCTGAAATTTAGGATCGGTCATTGCAGTGGCGGAAAACTTTCCGGGCAGTTTTACTGCTCCAAACAACGCAATGGCCAGCCTTTTGTCTGCAGTGCCCCCTATATAGGTATTTAAAAACCAGCGTTTTGTTTGGAAGCTTGGACCCGCACCTGACTCGGTAATTTTGGAACCGTCGCCGGAAATGGCATGGAATGCTATGGCGGACAAACCAAGCGCCTTGTCGAAATGGTGGTAATTATAGAACAGGTAATTTGCGACACTGCCGTTTGCCGCCAATTCGGTTTCTGTTCCGACATGGTGGTTTGCATTTTGCGCCATCGCCAGGGAAATTATACAGCCGAAAGCTAGTATTAAGCGTTTCATTTTCCATCCTTTCTTTTGTTGTATAGCATGTTATCATTATTGCTATTTTAACCAAAAATGGTTAAAATTACCTTATGACCAATATTTTACTTAAAGTTCTGACACCGCAAGCGGCAGCAGTATACAAAAATCTTGAAGAGAACAAAGCAAAATCAGCCAAGGAAATAGGAGAGGTTTTAAAAATTTTCCCCAATACCGTTTACCGAGCCGCAAAACAACTAATTGAATTGGGATTAATTAAAGAGGTGGAAAAATACCCGGTTAAGTTTATTGCCAAACCGGCGTCCGAGGGGTTGGATGTGTTTTCTTCGGTTATGCGCCAGGATTTCCAAAATATTTTTGGCAGAAAGACATTTACCTTTTGCCGGCATAAATTATTAGACTTAGTTTTTGTCCAAAAAAGAATACAGACCCTGCGTATGACCAAAAGGGATACTTACCAAGCCAAGGAAAGTATTAATTTAATTGCTTCGGGATTGGAACTGCCTGCTGAAACGCTATTGGCAAACCAACGGGCCGCGGAAAGAGGCGTGAAAGTCAGGCTTATTGTGCAAAATATGGACGAAGTCACTCCGGCAAAAATTCGTAGTTGGAAAAAAGCGGGTATAGAGATAAAATATTTTCCCAATATGGAAGCCAGAATTTATATTTATGACCACCATATTGTATATTTTACATCTTACGACCCTAATAATATCCAAGAAGCCGTTGGCATGAGGTTTGACTACGCCCCTTATGCGGCAATGATGGATGAATTGTTTGAACAAAGGTGGAAGATGGGAAAAGGGTTAAGCTAGCGATCTCTCATCCTTAACTTGATTTGCTTGGTTATGCCAATTGGCTTATCTTGCCAAATATCAACGTTACTATTAAATACTAAACATATGTTCGTTACAAAATGAGACATTTGCAAAAAGAAATAGAGATGATAAAAACAGAGTCTAAATTATTTATCCGTCAAGGTGGATTTTGATGTAAATTAAAATCGGGAAGGTTGGGTTTGTGTCATTTTTACCACATATGTGGTAAAAATGACACAAACTTCAATCGAGCGAAACAAAAAGGCGCGGAGGTGGGGTTTCCGCGCCTTTGGCGTTATTTTTTTACGCCGGCAAAACAATAATATTCCCGCCCGCGGTTTTTCCATCTGGCCTCCAGCCTTTTAAACAGCGCAACGTGCTTGGAAAGAGCAATAAAACATTCCTGCGCAATGGGAACCGGCATGCCGCTGCTGTTTTTTTCTTCGGCATGGAACTTCAGCCAGGCCAGATAATCCCGGTAGGCCAGGCTTTCATCCGCTATCCCAACAAATCCGCCTAGCCGCGTCACCCTTTCCATTTCCCCGCATGCCAGCTTTTTGTCGGCCAGATTCAGGTGATGGTGGGTAAAACCGGAAATGCAGATGTCCACGTTTCTAATTTCCTTTGGCAGGCTGACCGTATCCGCACAGAAGTATTTTGCCTGCTTGGCCAAGATGCCCCGCAACCGGCCGCCGTTTGAGCCGAATCGTCCAAGCTTGTTAGCTTTGATGAATTTTGGCGGCAGCGTGAAGTTTCCTTCCACAGTCGCTTTTAGGGCGTTGTTTGCAACGTCAACCAGGAGAATGCGGGCTTGTGTTAACAGGCCTGCCTTGTCCAAGGCATCAATGGCGAACAGGGTGCTTAAAGCTCCGCCTGCACTGCCAATGTCCAATAAAAGGATCTCTTTTTTGCTTTTCAAACTGGGATTGTCCCGCAAGTAACGCAGCAGGTAGTTGGACATAAGCCGGTTGCCGGTCACCGGAAACCTTTCTTCTTCAAATTTCCGTTTAATATAATCCCGGTCAAGCGCGGAAAATCTGGCCTCCGCAGTCCGGCGGAAAATCTCGCGCGGAAGCGTGCCCATTTGTTTGAACTCTTTTTTTGTGGGATGAATATTGACTTTGAAGTTGAAAGTTGTGTTGTTCATAAATAATCCAGTTAAAGATGCAGCGCCGGTTTCCCCTAAACCGACGCCGCAAGTTAGCGATACGTTCCTCCCGCGAGTTTTCTCGTGGAATACTGCGCCTGGACCTTGAGCAGCGTGGCAAATTGCCGTTCCTGCCAGTTTGAGCCTTGATCCATGGGACCGAGCTGGGGGATGGAGACCAGTTTCAGTACCGGGGAGTATCGGGCAGCATCCGAGTATCGCAAGAAATTCGTCTGGACGTGGGGCGCGCACGAGCTGTCAATCTCCTGGAACAGCGTGGCCCGGGTCAGGCTGGGATAGGCCGCCGAGAACTTGTCCATGCGTTCGTAGAACTCCCGCATATCAACTTCCGTCGCCAGCGGATCCATGATAATGTTCATGGCGACTTCAACTTCCCTGCCAGTTCGCCGGTTGTACTGGTCAACGTAAGCGAGAACCTGCTCGAACCCGGAAATACCCATTGACAGCTTGCGGAGCTTGGTAGCCTCGCCGATGACCACGTTTTCTTCTTCCAGGGGAAGTTGCAAGTAGCCCATGCGGTCGAGGAATAGATCAGCGTATTCCGCGTATACCGGATCTTTTTCGGCTTGCCGGAAGATCTTTAGCAGCGATTTGGTTTCGATGCCGTTGCCGTAGAAGAATCGCATACCCAGTTTTTGCGCGGTTTGAAAGATGCGGATTTGCCGTTCAGCCGCATAGGTATTGCCGGCAGCTGCCAGCACGACTTGGTCGTCGGTTGGGATAATGTCCGTCGCCTCCCATTTGGCGTACTGTTGCAACAGCGAGATAATGTAGTACTCATCCCTCTGCGCAAAACCCTTGCCTGCCGTATGGCAGAAGTCGCATTCGCGCGGGCAACCGCTGACCGGGGCGATTTCGTCAGCCGCGAATATGGCGTTAAATCCGGCTTGAGACTGTTTGGCCGCGACTTCCAGCGATAGATCCTGGAATCCGCAGCAGTATTCCAAGAGCGGATTCGCGCCGGAACCTGTTGCCAGGTCAGGCCGGCCGACCATGGTGACTTTTGGCTCGGTCCAGCGGTAGTAGTTGGGCAGGTTTTCTTTCCAGTGGTTAATGTCAGCGGCACGCTTTTCAGGGAGTCTCCAGAAGCTGCGGGAGGCTGGATTGGACATCTGCCAACAGCGATCGAGAAATAAAGTCATTCCTGCCGTTTTAGAAAGAAGTTTGTTGTTGCCTTCTAATATGGCGAGAAGGATTTTTTCCCCATCGTCCTGCACAGTACCGGTGTAAACGTAATCGAAGCAGCGACCGTAACCGTTCAGATAAATCTCTCTTCCCCATACGCCGGTGCCGCAAGCGAGTGAGGGAATGTGGCGGGTCATCGCTTTGATGTAAAACCCCATACTCTCGAGTTCGGGAACGTGGGTTTCAAAGGAAATCGGAACCACAATCAGGTCGTGGTTTTTTAATATCTCTTTGATTCCTGGGACGACTTGGATTGCCACTCCGATGTAACGGACTTCTATCGTTGAATTCCCGTAAGGAATGGTGTACTTGGCGGGCGAGAGATATTTTTCTTGCCAGGTTTCGTCCAGCGACATCTGCCGTGGGACTGCGGCCAGGTTGAGGACTGACATTTCAATTTGGTCATGCGGCAGCGCGGATTGGAGCATGCGCGCCGTGGCGTAAGGGGCGCAGGCCAGCGGATAGTTGCGCTGGTTGTCGTAGGAAAGAACCATTCCTTCCCTGTCAACCAGGCCCTGAAGCGGGCTTCCTTTCCCCGGGATAATCCGCAACTGCGGAAACCGGGGGATAATGGAAAGTATCCTGATTTTCATTTTCCTCCTTAGGTTAACCTTGCCAGGTTAACTTTGAATTTTACTGGTAATTAGAATTTTGTAAATATGATTATGTCATTTATAGTCAGAATAACCTTATATTTAAAAGCTTAATCAAATAAATGAAAGTTTTTGTAAATATATTTTGACAAATTATGTTAAAGTTGTTACAGTTAACCTAACAATTAGTCCTCCTGGTTATGAATAATATTATCCACCATATTGGGTTAGACAAGCACGAAGCCAAAATTTACGAAACATTGCTGCAAAGCGGGCCTTCCACGGTTACGGAAATTACCAAAAAAGCTGGCGTCGCCCGCACGCTTGGCTATGTGGTTTTGGAAAAGTTAAGCGAACAAGGCTTGGTAAGCCGTGCTTCCGGCCAAGGCAAAAAAATCCATTACGTTGCCCAGCATCCGCGCAGGCTGGTGCAGTACGTGGAAAACCGCAAAAACCAATGGGAGCGGCGGCTAAGGGAAACCGAAGCGGTTTTGCCCGAACTGGTTTCCGTTTACAAGCTCGCGGAAAAACCTACCATCCGTTTCCAGGAAGGGGTGGAGGGCGCAAAGTCGCTTTACAACGAAAGTTTGGAATCAAAGGAAATAATTTTGTCAATTGCGGACATAGAAGGCTATGATACGCCCGAATTTAAAAAGTGGGGGCAGGAATACAACCGGCAGCGGAGTTTGCGCAAGATACACGAACAAATGCTGCTGCTTGACACGCCCAAGGGGCGCAGGTGGATGGCGGATTACCGCGGTTCGCTTGCCTATACCGAGTTCCGCTGGATCAAGCCCGAACAACTGCCTGGCATTTTGGATTTTCACGGCGAAATAAACATCTATGAAAATAAAGTGCTAATGATGATGATAAAAAAGCCGCATTATATGGCGGTAATAATAGAAAGCAAATCGTTAGCCGACATTTTAAAAAGTTTGTTTCAAATGGCTTGGCTGCAAGGGGTTCCGGCGCGCGGAAAGGGAGTTTAAAATTCGCGGGAAAAGTGGTAGAATGTAAACAATGGGCATTTTTGCATTCGTTGAACGATGTCAAATTGCTAATTGAGAACGTTGGGCAAATTATTTAAAATAAAATCATCCAATGCAAAAATGCCCATTGTTTAAGCGAAAACACAATAGATAATTTTTTGGGAGAAAAACATACCTATGGGCAGACACAAAAAGGAAAAAAACCAGAAAACGCTAACTGAAAGAAAATTTGCCATAAGCAGGCCCAAGCTGGGCCTTGCGGAAGAAACCAAGCGCGGAATCGCCGTGGTGGTGTTTATACTGCTGGGCTTGGTGACTTTGCTGGCGGCCGTGGACTTGGCCGGCAGCTTCGGGCAGGCTTTGCTGAATGTATTGAGGTGGATGTTTGGGTTTTTGGCTTATTTTGTCCCGGCCCTCCTGATCCTGGTAGCCGTCATGCTGGCCAGGCAGCGGCTGCCGGAGGAAGACGAAGACCGCGGTTTTTACTGGCGGATTTACCTGGGAACTTTGCTGTCGGTTGGCGGCATTGCGGGGTTGGTCCATATTTTTATTTATCCGGCCGACAATTCCCTGACCGGCTTTGCCTTGGCCGCCGAAGGGAAAGGCGGCGGTTATTTGGGCGCAATTTTTTCCCAGCCTTTGTACCAGATGCTCGGGTTTTGGGCCGGCAGTTTGGTGTTGTTCGCCTTGCTGGTCATTGGGGTATTAGTGGCCTTTGACGTGCCTTTGCATGCCTTGTGGCAAAAGAAAGAGCAGGAAGAAGCGGATAATTACGCCAAGGCTCCAGCAGCCACGGAAGTTAAAATTAACAGCATGGCCGCCCAGGGCTTTATTAATAATAAAGTTACTGACCGGAACAAGAAATTAAAAGAAGAGCCCCAAGAGGAAACGGCCGCGGCAGGCCAGCCAGACTTGCCTAAGCCCGCGAAGGAATCCATTGTGCTTAACAGCCCCAAACAGCAGCCGCTGCAGATAGAATCGGTAGTGATTGAAGACCGCAAGGACTGGAAACTTCCGGCTTTTGACCTGTTGGACGACAACCAGACCGAAGTGGACAGCGGCAATATAGAGGCCAATGTGGCCATAATTAAAAAAACTTTGCAGGATTTTGGCATAGAAGTGGAAATGGGCGAAGTCAACGTGGGGCCGACCGTGACCCAATATACCCTGCGGCCCGCCACCGGCGTGAAGCTTTCGCAGATTGCGGCTTTGCAGAACGACCTGGCGCTGGCTTTGGCCGCCCATTCCATCCGCATGGAACTGCCTATTCCCGGAAAACCCCTGGTCGGCATTGAGGTGCCGAACAAGGCTACGGCCATTGTGCGGCTGCGCGAAGTCATGCAGACCAAGGAATTTGTGGACCATAAAAGCAAGCTGGCCATTGCCTTGGGCCGCGATGTTGCGGGCAATCCCATGGTTACGGATCTGGCCAAGATGCCACACATGCTGATAGCCGGAGCCACGGGCACGGGCAAGAGCGTGTGCATTAACAGCCTGTTTATTTCCCTGCTTTACCGCAACACGCCGCAGGACGTAAAATTCATTGTGGTGGACCCCAAGCGCGTGGAATTGAACTTGTATAATGGCATCCCGCATTTGCTGACGCCGGTGGTAACGGACCACGAGAAAGCGGTTAACGCCTTAAAATGGGCGGTGGCGGAAATGGACCGGCGCTATAAGCTGCTGGCGGAAACCGGCAAAAGGAATATTATTGAATATAACGAATCTTCCGGCCTGGCTTTGCCTTATTTGGTAATAATAGTGGACGAGCTGGCCGACCTGATGGCCGTAGCCCAGGCGGATGTGGAAGCGGCCATTGTGCGCCTGGCGCAGATGGCGCGCGCCGTGGGCATTCACCTGGTTTTGGCCACCCAGCGGCCGAGCGTGGAAATTATTACCGGCCTGATTAAGGCGAACATTACCTCCCGCATCGCTTTTGCCGTAGCCAGCCAAATTGACAGCCGGACCATTCTGGACATGTCAGGCGCGGAAAAACTGTTGGGCAACGGCGACATGCTTTACACTTCCGCGGAGTTTAACAAACCCAAGCGCATCCAAGGGGCTTACATTGGGGAAAAGGAAGTTAAAAAAGTGGTGGATTTCTTTAAGCAGCAGGTCGGCGCGGTAATTTATAACGAGGAAATTTTGGAAAAGCCCAAGCGGCCTTTGGGCATTCCGGGCATGGAAGGGGAAAGCGGCGGGGACGGGGATCCCCTGCTGGAAGAAGCCACCCAGGAAGTGCGGCGCGCGGGCAAGGCTTCGGCATCTTTGCTGCAGCGCCGGCTGCGCATTGGCTATGCCAGGGCCGCGCGGCTGTTGGATATCCTGGAAGAAAAAGGCATTATCGGCCCCGGCGAAGGCGCCAAGCCAAGGGAAGTGTACGGCGTTGTGCCGCCTGAGGAAAAAGCGGAATACGGAATAGAAGAAGATCGGCCGGAATAAAGGGCCTGTTGCCGATTTAATTCCTAAAATATAAATATCAAAAATAAAAACTCAAAAGTCATAATATTGCTTTTGAGTTTTTATTGCAATAATTTTGTATGACATTTGAAAAAAAGAGGATCAGACTGGAAACTTTGGGGGAATATTTAAAGGAAGTCCGGGAAAGCCTGGGCTTTGCCGTGGAGAAAGTCGCGGACAAAACCGGCATTAGCCCCAAGTTTATTACGGCCCTAGAAGAGGGAAATTACCGCCAGCTACCGGCGGATATTTATATGACGGGATTTTTAAAAAAAATCGCCGCGTTTTACAGCGTGGACGGGCGGGAATTGGTAAGCCAGTACAAAAAAGAGCGAGGCATCCAGCAGCAGTTGGGCAGCCAGGCCGCCGGAGGCGGTTATCTTAAGAAAAAAATTTTAGGCAGGATGGTTGTCACTCCCGTAACCGTCAGCATTGCCCTCGGCTTGCTGTTTGCGGCGGTGACCATGGGTTACATTGCCTGGCAGGTTATGTCCATTAATAGAACGCCTTCTTTGGAAATTTTTCAACCTCAAGACCGCCAGGTTGTTAAAGATTCTTTCGTCAACGTCAGGGGCAAAACCGATCCCGGCACCGGCATTGCCATAAATAACCAGAGCATTTTTGTGGACAGCGAAGGCAATTTTAAAACACAGCTTGGGATTACGGCCGGGCAGAAAGACCTGGTTATTACCGCAAAAAATAAGTTTGACAAGTCCGTGTCCAAAACCATTTCCATAATTGGGGAAAGCACGGCCGGCACGGCGGAAGGCGATTTGGATTTAAAGCTGGAGTTTATTGGAGACGCCACGGCAAGCTTTGCCATAGACGGCGGCCAAAGCCAGGCCGCGGTTTTTCATAGCGGCGACACTAAGACGCTTAAAGCCGCCCAAAAAATAGTCCTTTCCACTACCGATGCCGGCGTAACTAAGGTCACTTTAAACGGCCAGCCGCTGGGGGTTTTGGGGCGTCCGGGGGAAAGTATCTCCGATATTCCATTTTTTTCGGAAAGTGGTAATATTAAGTAGTCTGGATAAATTTGAATATTAAACACCAAGGATCAAGATTTAAGAATCCAAGAACCAATTCAGGCCTTGGATTTAAAGGTTTGCGGAAGATTTGGATCTTGGCGCTTGGATCTTAAAATTTGATATTTATGCCTAAACAACCATCAATTAAGGAAAAAACCCAGGACACGGGAAAGTGGAAGGCCGTGGAAAGCGCCCTGGACCAAATTAAGGACAAGTTCGGCGACGGCAGCATTATGAAGCTGGCCGACACCCGGACCTTGAACGTGGAAGCCATTCCTACCGGTTCCGTATCTTTAGATTTGGCTTTGGGAGTGGGCGGCATTCCCAAGGGAAGAATCATAGAAATTTACGGCCCGGAAAGTTCGGGCAAGACTACCCTGGCTTTGCACATGATATCGGAAGTGCAAAAGCGGGGAGGTTTGGCCGCGTTTATTGACGCGGAGCACGCTTTGGACCCGGATTACGCCAAGAGGATCGGGGTTAAGCTGGAAGATCTGCTTATTTCGCAGCCGGATAACGGCGAGCAGGCGCTGGATATTTGCGAAACTTTGGTGCGCAGCAACGGTCTGGACCTGATAGTGATAGATTCCGTGGCCGCTTTAACGCCGCGGAGCGAAATAGAGGGCGAAATGGGCGAGTCCCACATGGGCCTGCACGCGCGGCTGATGTCGCAGGCGCTGCGCAAGCTGACGGGGATTATTTCCAAAACCGCCACGACCGTGGTGTTTATTAACCAGATCCGCATGAAAATTGGGGTTATGTTCGGCAACCCGGAAACCACCACCGGCGGCAATGCCCTGAAATTTTACGCTTCCACCCGCATTGAAGTGCGCCGGACCGCGCAAATTAAGAACGGCGACGCGGTGGTCGGCAACCGGGTCAAGGCGAAAATTGTCAAAAACAAGGTTGCGCCGCCTTTTAAGATTGCGGAATTTGACATTATGTATAACGAAGGCATTTCCAAAGCCGGCGATTTGCTGGATACCGGCCTGGCAGTTGGTGTTATTGAAAAAAGCGGCAACACCTTCATGTTTAACGATGTAAAATTGGGAGTGGGCCGCGAGAATGCCAAAAACTTCCTCCGCGAAAACGACAAGGTTTTCAAGGACATAGACAAGGACGTGCGCGAAAAAGTCAAAAACTGGCCAGCGGCTCCTGCCGCCAAAACCGGCGCGGGCGAGGAAGAGTAATACATAGTTGGCATATCGCGAAGGCAGAAAATTTTACTCCCCGGGCAACCGGGGAGTTTAAATTTCTGCCTTAAAAGCGCATTCGGCAAAAGGCCCCAAAAAGAACCCCCCGCGATCGGCGATTTTGGAATTATCGCGCGGGCGGGGGAGGATTTGAAGCTATAACTCTTGCAGGCGCTTTAACAGGCTTTGAACCATATCAAAGTTTGCCGGATTTGGCACCGTCTGCAGGCATTCAATTAAAGGAGACAAGGCGGCCTTGCCCCAACCCTTCATAGGGCAAGGGAAAAATTTAATCCCGTGCCTCCGGCGGGATAGTTCGTAAAATACTTCAATGGGAGACCTTGCGTAAAATATGTGGCCGCCCACTGCCTGGGCTTCCCACAAAGGGTTGTCCGGAGTTCGGATCAAAATACTGAAACCAATCATCTGGCCGTTGTCGCTCCAATTTACTTCCGTCGTATCCATATTTCCTCCTGGATATTAAAAATAACATTTTAAGGGAAAATGTCTATAAAAATGCCAAGAGGGTAGTTTAAATATTGATTATTATTAGATTTAATGGTAATATTATGATGTCTAAAAAGGTAGACAAAATATAATCAATAAGTTGATGCTATTGGGTCCCGTATACCCGCCTAACGGCGGATTTCGGATGGACACAGGGTTATGCTTATGGCCAGGCTGGAAGAATCTTTGGAAAAATTAGGGTTCCATGAGAAAAAGGCCAAAATTTATTTGGCGGTTTTGGAGTTGGGGGAAGCCAGTGTGATTGATTTGGCAAACAAAACCGGGTTGAAGCGGACCACGGTTTACAATATTGTGCCGGAAATGATCCGGGACGGTTTAATCAAGACTGGCATAAAGCATAAGCACCGGTTCTTTTTTGTGGAAAATCCGGTTAACTTAAAACAAGAACTCCAGGACAAAATTAATCTGGTTGATCATTTATTGCCAGAACTAAAAGCCATTCATAATGTTATTCCTTACAAACCGCGCATTACTTTTTACGAAGGCGTCGGCGGCATGAAAGATCTCTACCAGGACACGCTGGGCAGCTTGCATGGAGGCGGTGTGATTTTAAGTTATACCGGCTTTCGCGACTATTATCAGTTTATGCCGCGAGAGTATATGGACTGGTACGTGGACGAACGGGTGCGTCGGAAAATCAGGATAAAAATGATTGTGCCGGACTTTCCGACTACCCGGGAAATTTTGCCGCAAGCGCAATCAACTTTACGCGAAATCAAGGTCGTGCCAGGAGGCCAGTGGCAATTTTCCGCGGACACGGAAATTTACGCGGACAAAGTCGCGCTAATATCGCATACCGAAAATTTTATCGGCGTAATTGTTGAAAGCAAGGAAATTAACCAAATGCAGCGCATGGCTTTTGAAATTATGTGGAATGCGCTAAAATAAAATCCTATGGATAAAATTTACTGCAGCCTGGACATTGAGACGAGCGGGTTTGACCCGGACAAATGCGAAGTTTTGGAGGTGGGGTTTGTAAAGTTTACGGTCCAAAAAAACAAGGTAAAGATTTTGGAAGAGTGGAGCCAGGCATTCAAGCCGGCTAGGCCGGTGCCGGCGCATATCCACGGCCTGACAGGGATCACCCAAAAAGAGTTGGAAGAGGCTCCAAGATTTTCCGAATATCGGGAATTTTTACAAGGCAAGCTGGGCAAGGATGTAATTGTGGGACACAATGTGGCGTTTGACATTAAATTTTTGGAAAGCGCGGGCATAAAATTTTCAGGCCAGTCCATAGACACGCTGGACTTGGTGCAGTTTTTGCTGCCAACCCACCATAGTTACAATCTGGAAAATTTAATGCACAAGTTCGGCATTTCGCACAAAAAAGCGCACCGCGCCCTTGCGGATAGCCGCGCTTGTTTTTATTTGTTGGGAAAGTTAATTGGGATATACCAGAGTTTTTCCCGGCAGATGCAAACGCAAATTAAGGAATTAATTTCCGGGCATGACCTTGCCTGGGAGCCCTTGCTGGAAGCAAAGTTTTCCAAAGTCCGCTCAAGCCGCAGAAAACGGATCTTCGCCAAGCCCGCGTTGTTCCGGAGAAAGAAAAAAAAGCTTGAGCTTGTCCCGCAGGTCATTTACAATTATCCCTTGCAAGCGGATTATGTGGAGGAACTGGCGGAAAGTTTGGGCCAGTCCAAAGAGAAAATTTTGCTGGTGCTGCCAAAACACCAGCAAGTGATAAAGTTTTGGGAGCAAGGGCTGGCGGAAGCGATTTTTTCTGCCGAGCATTTGTTTTCCGAAGAAAAATTCAAGAAATTTCTAAACAAGAAAAATCACTCTGCCGACGAAATTAAATTCTTGCTGAAAATTTTAGTTTGGAAAAACACCAACTGGCAAAGCAAGACCCTGCTGGACCTGAATTTGTCTTTTTTTGGCGGTCAGTTTAGAGAGTCGGTTTCCGGCGGCCTTGCGGAAGATCCCGCAAAATCATTGCTGGCAGCGACCGATTACCAGACCTTTTTGCAACTGTCCAAAAAACGCCAATGTATTAAGCGTTTTGTGGTGTTTTGCGGTTTGCAGGAATTTGAGGAACAGGCCGGTTTGAATATCGGGGTTAAGGCGACGTGGGGAAAAATTAATTATCTGTTAAAATCAATTTACAATCCTGAAATTAATATTGGACTACCCAGGTACCGGGCTGCGGTGGAGCAGGCTTTGCTGGCAACGGACTTATTTTTCGGTTTAGTGAGCGCTTTGTTGTATAAACATTTGCCGGTACAGTTTGTGGAAGTTACGGAACAATACGAATATGCGGAGAATTACCAAAAAATCTTCAAGGCCGCAAAAAATTATCTGGCAAAGATGGAAATAATAAATAGGGATTTAAGGTCAGCGGAAATAAAAAAAATTTGCGGCAGCCTGGAAAAATTTTTCCGCAGCGACAAAAGCCAGGTCAGATGGATAGAATTAGGGGAGCATCGTTGCGGGTTTTACAGCAGCCCTTTGGATATTGCAGGTAAAGTTAAAAAAATTCTTTTGCCTTTTAAAAAAATTGCATTTGCAGATTCGCTTGGGCATGAAAAAGTTTTGAAATATTTTGTTTCACGCCTCGGCTTGGAGGATTACAGGCAAATTGCGCTGAAGCAAAAAAAAAGCGGAAAGTTAAAGAGGAATACAGTCAAATGCCATATCGTGTTAAAAGCGGTTTCAGAACAGCAACTTATCCCATTATTACAGAATGACAGCCTGCCCGCAGCAGTATTGTTTGGAGGAGGCCCCCAGGTCAGGGAATTTTATGACCGTTATTATTTTGAACTAAAGCCCCACGCTTCGTTATTTAGCCAAGTTTCTTCCGGCGGCAGCAATAAAATATTCCGCAATTTTTCCATTAATAATAACGGTTTGTTGCTGGCCACTAACAAATTTATATTAAAAGCCCTGCGCAACCGCGGGAACGTCAGCCCGACCGGCCGCTTAAAAATAAAAACCCTGGTGGTCTGCCAGTTGCCGTTTGAACAAAATGCCCATCCTTATACAGAGGCCGTATCCAGGCAATTTCCCGATCCGTTCGGCGATTTCTATCTGCCTAAGGCGCTTTATAACTTTCACAGCATTCTGCAGTTTTTCAGCACAAATGAATTAAAATACCTTTATATTTTTGATCCAAGGCTAGCCCAGCCTTACGGCCAGGATTTTTTAAGCTATCTAAAAAACCTGAATAATTTTAAATTAATTTAGAGTTTTATTTATTACTGAAATTTTGCTTTATCCACAGGTTATCCAACGGGTATTTTTTTGCATTTATAAGGTTAAGATATGATAAAATCCCTGGAAACATTGGGGAAAATAAAAAAAATACCGCTAAGGATTGACAAACAGCAAAAAGCTTGCTATGATGAATATACAGTATGGATGTGGAAAACTTCTAGAAACAAAAAGCACCTTAAAAACCCAATCTAACATTGTATAAAACTGGACAAAGGGAACCTGTTTTGAATTTAAAACGATTAAAGGCAGTTTTCCTTTAAACTTTTCGTCATAGCCTATCCAATCTAGGCTGTCTGAAAAACAAAAACAAAAATGAAGGCTGCAAACCTTCGGGTATGCGGCAAGTTGTTTGTTCCCCAACAAATAACCAAAAACAAAAATTTTATTTTCAAAATAAAAATAAAAATGTTTGGGGTCGCTTCGGGCGACCATAAGAAAAGTTTAAAGTGCAGTTTGAAATCAGATTGGAATTCAGACGCTTTCTCCCGAAGCTATTCGGGAAGGCCTGAACTGCCAGAGTGTGGACCATTGCCGATGGTTTAGGGCTTAAACAGATTTAAGCCCTGCATCATCGGCGATGATTCGCCGAGCATGTTTGGGTTATAGCGCCTCATTACCGCCTAAGTAATCTACTATGAGGCGCCGTAAGAGGCGCTTTTTCTATTAATGCCCGGGATTTCCAGCCGCTAGGCGTTTTTTTGTTGCAGAAAATTTCAAATGGGGTATAATGACAGTAATAAATTTTAAAAGAAAACATATGCTTTCACAAGAATTTATCCAAGAAATGAAAAAGGAATTGTTGGAAAATAAAGCCAGGCTGGAACGCGACTTGGCTGATCTGCACCCTCATACGGAATTGGGCGACGACGTGGACGGGAATGCCGAAGAGATCCAGGTGGACGAAGTTAACCAGGACTTAATCGCCAGGATGAGCGGCGATTTGGAAAAAATCAACAAGGCTTTGCAAAGAATAGAAGATGGCACTTATGGAGTTGACGGCTCCGGCAAGGAAATTTCCGAAGAGCGGTTGCGCGCCATCCCGTGGGCGGATAAGGCCATATAAGAAATTTCAAGCGCCAGATATCAAATTGCAAATTCTCCTTAAGACGGAACTTTAACATGGAGAAAGCTGACAATAATTCTAAGATGAAAAGCGAGAGAACTGCCGGAAGGGGTGCTTTCGTTTTTTATTTAGCTTTCGGCGCAGCGTTGGTCTTAATTGACCAGCTGGTCAAGCATTTTGCGTTCAGTTCAGGCTTTGGAAATTTTTTAAATGTTTGGCCGCCGGCCATAAGGAAATATTTGTTTTTTAATTCCCAATTCGCATTCAGCCTGCCGTTGCCGCCCTGGCTGATGTACTTATTGTACGCCATAATTTTGTTTTTCATGGGAGCATATGTAAAGAAAAAAATGGATTTTTTTTCCCGGCCGGAAGCGGCAGCGTGGACTTTGATCTTTGCCGGAGCCGTTTCCAACATTGCGGAAAGAATCCTTAGCGGCCATGTCAGGGATTTTATCTACCTTTTCAGCGGAATATTCAACCTGGCCGATTTTTATATAATCTTAGGCATTGTGGTATTATTATGGTATCAGATAAATAAGCCAAAACGCGCATGATTTCCAAAGTGCTTTCGGCAACCGTAATCGGGCTGGACGCCGCGCCGGTGGAGGTGGAAGCGGACGTTACCAACGGCTTGCCCGCAACTATTGTGGTGGGTCTTCCGGATACGGCGGTGCAGGAAAGCCGGGAGCGGGTAAAGACCGCCATAAAAAATTCCGGATGTTTTTATCCGCAAACTCGCGTGTCCGTGAATTTAGCTCCCGCAGACGTGCCCAAACTGGGAACGCTGTTCGACTTGCCCATTGCCCTGGCAATTTTACTGGCTTCGGAGCAGGCAAGTTTTGAGCCTAAGGGCAAATTGTTTTTGGGAGAGTTGTCCTTGGACGGGCAATTGCGCAGCGTGCCGGGAATTTTGGCTGCGGCCATGAAAGCCCGGGAACTTGGCGTAAAAGAATTATACGTGCCGAAAGAAAACGCCAAAGAAGGGGCTTTGGTGGGCGGTTTAAAGGTATTCCCTGTTAATAGTTTAAAAGACCTGCTTGGGCATTTGCTGGATATGGAAAAGTTAAGGCCGCTAAAGCCGCAGAATGTGGAGGAGATTTTGCGCAATTTCCAACCGCCGCTGGATATGAAAGATATTGCCGGGCAGGAATCGGCCAAGCGCGCGCTGGAGATTGCCGCGGCCGGCGGGCATAATATTCTGCTTTCCGGGCCGCCGGGCAGCGGCAAGACTTTGTTGGCGAGGGCCATGGCCGGTATTTTGCCGGATTTATCCCTGGAGGAGGCACTGGAGCTGACAAAAATTTACAGCATTTCTGGCAAGCTGCCGGGATCTTTGATTACCAGCAGGCCTATCCGCAACCCGCACCATACGACATCTAACGTGGCTTTGGTGGGAGGGGGTAATAATCCCAAGCCCGGGGAGATTACTTTATCGCACCGCGGAATTTTATTTTTGGACGAATTCCCCGAATTTCCCCGCAATGTTTTGGAGGCTTTGCGCCAGCCGCTGGAAGACGGGGTAGTTACGGTCTCGCGCGCCAGCGGCAGCTTTACGTTTCCAGCCAAGTTTACCCTGGTGGCGGCGCAGAACCCCTGCCCTTGCGGGTATTTGGGCGACCAGGTTAAGCGCTGCCAGTGCAGCCCGGGGCAGATTTTCAAATACCAGAAAAAAGTATCAGGCCCGCTTCTGGATCGCATAGATTTGCACGTGGAAGTGCCGCGTTTGGCCTACGAGAAAATGACGGCCCCGGCTCCGGCGGAAACTTCGCTTTCCGTAAAAGGACGGGTGCAGCTTGCCCGGTCGCGCCAGCGAGCAAGATTTAAAAAGGTAAAAACCAACAGCGAAATGGACTTGGTGGAGTTAAAAGAGCATTGCCGTTTAGGCGAGCCGGAGCAGCAGGTGGTTAAGACCGCCATGCAGCGCTATAATTTTTCCGGCCGCAGCCTGCACCGCATCTTAAAAGTAGCCCGCACCATTGCGGATTTGGCCGGTTTGGAAACCATTAATTGCGACAATTTGGCGGAGGCTATACATTATCGCCCGAAGACAGAGTAATTGCGCGGCATAACCATAATAACAATTATACTAACATCTTGCGCGGCCGCGTGCTATAATAGTATTATATGCCCAGTAAATATGGGACATTTTCCAGCGAGCTGTTAGCTGCCGTCGGCGAAGCGACAGGGCTTTTTACCTGGCCCGTAGAGGGGAGCAGCGAATGGATTAAAAGGCAAATATATGGAAAAAGAAAGAAATTTGTTTATGACAATCTTTATCATTTGAAGCAAAAAGGTTTTATTAAGGAAATAAGCAAGAACGGCAAGAGGTTTATCAGTTTGACGCAAAAAGGCCAGTTAGAGGTTTTATTGGCGAAAGCAATGGTTTTTCCGCAATCAAATAAAAAAAATTGGGATGGCAAATGGAGGTTGGTAATTTTTGACATCCCAGAAGACACCAAGGACAAGCGTGATAAATTAAGAAGGTTGCTTAAGCAAAATAATTTTGTTAAGTTGCAGGCAAGCGTATTTATAAGTCCCCGTCCTTTGAGCCGCGATGCGGTTGCTTATTTGAAGCAGTCAAAATTAATTGAATTTATCAGGTTTGGAAGGCTGGATGAATTGGATGATGACAATATTCTGCGAAAAAAATTTGGTTTACTATCATAATGCGCGGCCGCGCAAGTTGTTAGTATGAGTTTTATAGCTTAATGTAAAATGCCAAAGGTTGCGGTTTGGCGGAAATCAAAAGTTAATAGAGATAATATTTGCAGTTTTTTAAGATGCGTTAAAAGTGTTATAATACATTCATTATGATCAAAAAAATACGCAAAGCGATAATTCCGGCGGCTGGTTATGGTACCAGGTTCTTGCCGGCCACCAAGGCGCAGCCCAAGGAGATGCTGCCCATTGTGGACAAGCCCATTATCCAGTATGCCGTGGAAGACGCGGTCAGCGCCGGGATAGAAGACATTATCATAGTCACCGGCCAGGCCAAGCGCAGCATAGAAGACCATTTTGACTATCCGTTTGAGCTGGAAAAACGCCTGGAGGAGTCGGGCAAGCAGGAAGCTTTGGAAGAAATCCGCCGGATTGCCAATTTGGCCAATTTTTACTTTGTCCGGCAAAAAGGCCCGCTCGGGAATGCCACGCCCATTTGGAACGCGCGGGACTTTGTTGGTAATGAGCCGTTTTTAGTGCTGTGGGGCGACGATTTTATCCAGGCCATGCCCACCCGCAGCCAGCAGTTGGTGGCGGCTTTTGAGCGGCTGGGCGGCAGCGCGGTTATGGCCAGTCTCCGGTTAAATAAACCGGAAGATTACAAAAGATACGGCTACGCGGCCGGCAAAGAAGTGGAGCCCGGTGTGTTGAAAATTGACAAAGTGGTGGAAAAACCGGGCCCGGGACGCTTAGATTCCGATTATGCCGTAATTTCCGGTTTTGCCTACGGCCCGGAAATGTTTAACGCCATAGAAGAAGCCATGCGCCGGCTGGAGCAGGAAAATACCCCCCGTGAACTGGTTTATTTGGACGCCGTAAATATTTTGTTGGAGCAGAAAAAAGAGTGCTACGCCTTGGAAATACAGGGTGGCAAGTATTACGATTGCGGCAATAAGCTGGAATACTTAAAAACCGTAGTTGAGTTCGGGTTAAAACATGAGGATTTAAAGGAAGATTTTAAGGAGTATTTAAAGGGATTAAAAATTTAATTCCCAATTATCAATTTTCAATATCCAATGAATCCCTAATTTTAAAATTTAAGCATTGGATATTAATTGGAAATTGGATATTGGATATTGGAAATTTCAAAATGAAACCAAAATTAAAAATTTTTAAAATATTTTTTGCGTTGATTGGCATTTTATTGTTATCGGCCGGATGCGGCGGAGGCGGGACGACCCAGACAGCCGCCCGCGCCACTTTAAATGTCTGGATGGTATTTGAAGACAGCCAAAGCATGCAGCCGTTACTCCAAGATTACCAGAGCAAGCATCCTAACGTGAGCATTGTGTTTACCAAGAAAAACATAAACACTTACCAGCAGGACTTGCTTAACGCCCTGGCTTCGGGCAACGGTCCGGATATTTTTGTCATAAATAATTCCTGGCTGCCCCAATATTTGGACAAGGTTGCGCCCGCGCCGGATAACGTTTGGACCATGAAAGATTTTAAAAACGCTTTTGTGGACGCGGTGGTCAGCGACTTTACCAAGGACGGAAAAATTTACGGCGCGGCCATGTCCGTGGACAGCCTGGCGCTTTACTATAATAAAGATTTGCTGGGAACGGCCGGCATTGCCACGCCGCCCAAAACCTGGGCCGAATTGTCCAGCCAGGTGCAAAGAATTAAGCGGTCGGACGGCAAAGGATACTTTACGCGCAGCGGCGTGGCCATGGGAACCAATAGCAATGTGAACCGCGCCGTTGATATTTTATATCTCATGATGCTGCAGCAGGGGGCGATGCCGTTCTCCAGCGACGGCCTGTATCCGACTTTCGGGCGGACCGTGGAAAAAAACGGCAATAACATTAATCCGGGCTTGTCGGCTTTGGATTTTTACACTTCGTTTGCCGACCCTTCAAATTCCAATTACAACTGGAACAGCCGGAGCGATTATTCCATAGACGCGTTTGCCAACGGCCGCGCCGCATTTTTGTACAGCTATTCTTATACCAGGCAGACTATTTTGCAGAAATCCCCGAATTTGAATTTTGACGTCACCGGCGTGCCGCAGCCTAATTTGGACGATCCGTCCGTGAATTTTGCCAATTATTGGGGTTTGGCGGTAAGCAAACAGACCAAATACCAGGCCGGAGCCTGGGACTTAATTAAAAATTTGACCAGCAAGGAATATTTGGACAAGTTTTATGCGGAAAACAAGGTGCCGTCCTCGCGCAAGGACTTAATAGAACTGCAAATTCAGGATCCGGAGATTGGCGTGTTTGCCAATGCTAATTTGACGGCTAAGACGTTTTACAAGCCGGACCAGCAAAAAATGGACGATATTTTCGGGAAAATGATAGACAACGTCATTTTAAACGGCCTGTCCACGCAGGAAGCCTTAAGCCAGGCCGAGCAGCAGGTTGGAGCCCTGGGGCAGCAGAACTATTAATTTCAAATAACAAATTACAAATATCAAATAAAGTTCAAATGGCAAATAAAACAAATTTAAAATATGATCTGGAAGAAAGGACAGCAGTATTTGGCGAAAGGGTTATGGATTTTGCAAAACTGATTACGCAAAACCCAATTACGGTACCTCTTATAACGCAATTTGTTAAATCAGGGACTTCAATCGGAGCCAATTATTGTGAAGCTGATTCAGCAGAGTCCAGAAAAGATTTCGGGCATAAAATAGGAATTTGTAAAAAAGAGTCCAAAGAAACGAGGTATTGGCTAAGGATGATAGCTAAAGCTGAACCAACATTGCAGCAGCAAGCCAGATTGTTATGGAAAGAGGCAAATGAATTATTGCTTATATTTTCAGCTATCATTAATAAAACCAGGGCTAACAGCAAAGGGTAATTTGACATTATTTTTTTGATATTGATTTGGAATTTGTAATTTGGTATTTGAAATTAGTCAAGGTGTGTTATAATAAATCAAAAGAACTCATCATGAAATCAAATGAAAGAAAATTATATTTAATTACGTTTATCTTGGCAATTTTTGCCGTATTGATAATCCCCTCCGCAACCCATGCTGCCGGACTTGTTCCCTGTGGCGGCAACGGGGAAAAGCCTTGCACGGTGGTTGACGCTTTTGTGTTAATAGCGCGCGTGACTAACTGGCTGGTGGCTTTGGCGGGGGCTTATGCCGTATACCAGGTGGTAAACGCCGGGTTTTGGCTAATCACCACCATGGGCAACGAGGAAAGCGTGACCAAACGGCGCAAGGCCTTGACCCAGGCCGTGGTGGGGTTTGTGTTTGCCATGCTGGGATTTTTGTTCGTAAACACGGCAGTTAATTTTATTTTGCGTTCCCGGTGCAAGGTGGACTTAAGGAACCCCATGACTTATATTACCATTACCAATTATAACGACTGCCGGAGCAGCGATGCCGACGATCCTTCCGTTAATCCCATTAACGAAGAATTGAAAACCAAATAGAAACCAGAGGTTATGTTTTTCAAACAAAAAACCATAAATAAAATTTCTCTCCTCCTCCGCTCCGCCGCCCTAATAATGCTTTTGCTTACGGAGTTTTTTGGGTTTGGAATACTACCTAAGGCCAAGGCAGATTGTGGCTACAACGTGACGTTCACAGGCAATAAGAGCACTGCTAGTGTAAATGAGACCAACTTAGTGTTTAATGTCAAAATAGTCAGCGCTGGCGTTCAAAAAGATTGTGATGCAAATTTACATTTATATTTCGGATATGTAATGAAAAGCGGAAAAATCTACTCTTTAGAAAATGAAGCAATTATTACTTTTCAAGGGAATACGTTAACTAAAATTTATAATGTAAACCTTAAGACTTTATATCCTCAAGCTCAAACTAACCTTAGTAATCCAGGGCAGATTGTTTTTAGGTTGGCAGTGTTAAGCCCTAAAAACATAACGGTTCCTGATAAATATTTTACAGTAAATATTACCGGAGGGGGGGCAGGAGGGGATTTTGATGTAAGAGTCCTGCCTTTAAAAGATTCATATAAGGATACTGACCAAGGGATTAAAGTGCAAATTACCACTGATCCGGATAAATTTGAAATTGGCTCCGCTATTAAGCAAGTATATGTGAATATATATTCTGATAGTAATTACAGTAATTCTTTAATAACCGATACCGTAGATACTTCCAAAATTTACCGTCCCGGCATGACAACAGTAAACCAATGGCCAATCCAAATAAGTTCAAACAAGGGCTTGGGAAATGGCTCACATACAATTTATGTTGATTTATGGCAGGCAGGAACCCAATCACGAATCGGGCAGGGCAAGGTTGTAATCCAAGTAAGCGGTTCCGGCGGTGGTTTAAAAAATAACGGCATAGCATGCAATGACAGCAGCGAATGCAAATCAAATTATTGCGATTACGACACTGGCAAGTGCCAGTCTTGCGCTGATTATGAAGAAGGCGTGTGTGAGGCGGGCTTTACTTGTAATTCTTCGGGGGTTTGCGTAACATCAAGCTCCGCAGGAGGAAAGCAACCAGGCGAAACAGCTCCTCCGGTCGTGGCGTTTGACTGCACAAGAGCGGGGGCGGACAAGGATCCGAATTATTCCAAGTATTGCCTGGAAAACCCTTTGCCGGTGGACTCGCTGACTGACATGATTTTGCTTATAATGCGCGGGTTTTTGGCTATAGTGGGCATCTGGGCCGTGGTATTCATAATTATTGGCGGCTTCAAGATGGTCATGGCGCAGGGAAACGAAGAGGCCTTTACTTCGGCCAAGAAAACCGTAACCTGGGCCATAATCGGCTTGGGCATTGCCTTACTGGCTTTTAGCGTTATTGCCATTGTCCAGAATTTTTTCAATATATCCTTCCCCGCCAACCCCACAAGCTGGCTGCGCGGATATAAATGGTTTATCTAACTAAAATGAAATCAAAAATATTTAAATTTGCGCTTGCCGCCGCTCTAATTTTTAACGCAGCGGCATTTGCCCTGCCTGCCCGCGCAGCCGATGCCTGCGCCGATTTTAGGAACAAATTTGTAATTAACATCAACGGCAAAGAAATAGATACCTTGGGAGGAACGCCAATTATTTGTTCTCTCCAGCAAGCTTTAATTGTAGGGATAAAATATGCCTTGGGATTGGCTGGAACCGTGACCATTGTGTTTTTAATCATGGGCGGATATTGGTATTTAACCGCTGCAGGCAGCGAAGAACAGGCGGAAAAAGGACGAAAAACCATAATTAATTCCATTATTGGTTTAGTGGTAATTGTCATGGCTACGGCAATAGTGCGCATTACCACCAATGCTTTGTCCGGAAATTTGGGCAATGCCGGAGGGGGAAATAGCGGAACAAACGTTACGCCTTCCACCCCAAGCGAAAGGAATACCACTCCGCCGGCCGAATTAACTTCCGAGCAGGCTGCGGCAAACGTTGCCGCGGGCATTACCATACCGTCCGAGGTGCCCAGCAACGGCAAGCTTGTTATTACCGCAATTTACAGCTTTAACGACGAGCCGAGCATAAGAAAGGTTTGTAATAGTGATTCTGCGGACCAGGCTTACATTACGGTTTATTGGAGCGGGCAAAATTTAGGCAGTATTGAATTGGCCAGGCAGGGGCAGTCGTCCCGCACGGGCACGCTGGAAATGCCGGCCAGCCAATTGCCTGCCAGCTCCGGAACGGTGGCGGTGAATATGTGCGGCATCCAAATTGCGCAGCAACAGGTTACGGTCAAACAGGTTGCGGATTTTTCCGGCGTGGGAGGAGCTTATACCCAGGAACAAATTAACCAGGCGGCGCAAGGCTCCAGCTTTACGACCAACTGGACCAACAACAACCGGGATTTGCACCTAAGCATTAGCGCAACCAATACTAACGTAAAAATTATGTGTTCCAATACCCCGGCCGCCAGCCAATTAATCACTTTTTACGTCAATGGCGCACAGCAAGGGCCTGGCGAAACACTGACAGTCAGGGGTTATACTTTAGGAGAAGCCGGAGCCAGCGGCAATCCAAGTTCGTTTAAAGTCAGCGTAAAAATTTGCGGGCAAGCCATTGGCGGAGGCGAGCAGACAATAACCAGGCCATAATTTCGTAAAAATTTCCCAAAAAAGCAGTTTTGGTGTATTATATAATCAGCAAAAAATAGGATGGAAAGTAATGAGAGGGGGTGAACAGCTTGAAACAAACATTAAAGAAAATAAACTGGCTTAAGGTTGCAGAGATGGTCGCGGTGTTTGCCTTGGCCATAATGCCCTTGGTGGGTTTTGCCCAGCTTAGCCAATCATTCCCTTGCGATCCGAAAACCGGCTTAAACTGCAGCGCTGGGTCGGACATTAACGGCCTTATAAGGACCGTAATTAACTGGCTGCTCGGCATTGCTTTTGGTATTGCGGTATTGTTCCTTATCATTGGCGGCTTTTGGTATATTACTTCGGCCGGCAACGAGGAAACCGCGGAAAAAGGCAAAAACACAGCCATCAATGCCATTATTGGTATTGTTATAATTATTCTTTCTTACGTAATAGTGAATGTGGTCGCCAATTTTGTCACCAGGCCTACGAACGTATAATTTCAGCTTTTAAAGCACATGGTCCTCAACTCGGCTTGGGGGCCAGACTTAAGGGTAAAATGAGTTTTGTCTTTAAGTTTTAAAAAATTTTTGACGGCGCTTTTCTCGCTTGCAAGGACAATGTCCGGATGCAATTTGGCAAGCATTGGCCATAATGCTTATTATCTCATAGCTTTCTTGTAAGGCGGACGCCGTTAAGGGCATAAAAATTATGAAAAAAATTATGGGTCGTATTGGAAACGCTTGGCAAATAATCCTCATTGGATTATTTCTGGCTGCACCGCAATTGGCGTTTGCGGCAGGTTTAAATATTTCCGGCAACCCGTTTACCATAGGCATATCTACTGGAAGATTTTCCGGCCTGTTCGGCACGGGCCTGGCCAGTTCCACTAATTTAATGGATTTAATAGTAGGAATAATTTATTTGTTGTTATTTTTTGCAGGGACTATTGCCGTTTTATTTGTTGTCATTGGCGGGTTTTGGTATTTAACCTCTGGCGGCAACGAGGAAACCGCGGAAAAAGGCCGCAAGACCGTAACCAATGCCATCATTGGCATAATCATAGTGGTTATGTCTTATGCCATAATCCGCGTAATCCAAAACACCTTAATTGGCCCTTCCGTTTATATTAGCAATTAATCAGATGTTGAAACAAAATAAAATTTTAAATTTATCTTCTGTTATTGGCATTGTAGCGCTCTTTTTTTGGTTGATGGGCATGGGAAGCGCATTAGCTACCACTTGCGCCAATGGCAAATATTCCGGCACCGACAGCAATTGCACTAATTCTTCCACCACTTTGCAAAGAGGTTCGCGCTGCGACAAGGTTTGCGTTCTGCAAAGCGCCTTGAATAACGTATTGCCTGGGCTTAACGCGGATTTTAGCCCAATCGCGGTGGACGGTCAGTTTGGTCCCGAGACGGAAGCGGGGGTATTAATATACCAAAACCACTCTGGTTTTACCGCAAGCGGAGTGGCGGACCAGCAGGTTCTGGCTAAATTGGGATTGGCTTCTGCCGGCGGAACAGAACCTGGCGCGGCCAGTGGAGCAATTGGTCCGGATTGCGCTGCCCAGGGGATGGTGCAGGCAGGGGGAACTTGCGTGCCTCCTTCCAACCAGAATGGGCTGGCAGGCAGTACAACTTTGGTCGGCTTGATTGTAAAAGTAATCCAATATCTACTAACCTTTGCCGGCATGATCGCCGTCGGCATGCTGGTGGTAGGCGGGTTTTGGTATATTACGGCCGGCGGTAATGAAGAAACTTCGGAAAAAGGCCGCAAGACCATTATGAACGCCATAATCGGCGTAGTGGTGGTGCTAATGGCTTATGCGATTATTACCATTCTTTCCAATTTACTAACATCAAACGACATTGTTACCGCTTACTTAAGCAAGCTGGCCTAATATTTTAGCAACAATTAAATACGCACTACGCGTGTTTTTTTGTTTTCCAAAATTGCCAATTTAAGACTGAAACGCTACAATATATAGGGTTTTTGGGCGAGTAGCCGAATTGGCATAGGCGTGCGCCTTAGGAGCGCATTCTCGAAAGAGAGTGAGGGTTCGAGTCCCTCCTCGCCCACCACGTCGTTCGCGAACGACGTGGCCCACCACTTCTTCGCTAAAGCTACGATTTATCCTACGAAGCTTTATGCGAAGTAGGACTGCAGTCAGCAAATCGGAGCTAAGTGTTGCAAACATCTTAAGTTTATTGAAAGCGCAAACAGGGTCGGCTAAGCCGTTAAACTTATTATTTTATCTTCAAGCAACATCAATTTTCCCAAACTGCCCATAATTTCAGGTAAACTCGGGCTTGATTTTACGTCATATAAATTGTATAATATAAATCTGCTGATAAAGGATTGTTGTTAATCAATCAGGAGAAAAATTATTTTTAATTTTGGATTCATTTAAGGAAAATTATGGGAAAAATTGTTAAGAACATTATTTTTATTTTAATCGGTTTTTTGTTTATTACCGGAATTTTTGCCGCCTTTTCCGATAACAGCAAGGTCAACCAGGTGCCGCTGACGGAAATTAAGAATTTGGTAAACCAGGGCAAGGTGGACAGCCTGGCGGTGACCGACAGTACGGTCACGGCAAAATTAAAGGACAGCAGCACGCAAGATTCGGCAAATTTGGGCAAAAATACCGACGCCGTAGCCGCGTTGAAAGATTTAGGCGCAGATCCCGGCAAGTTAGGCGACATAAACGTGGAATATAAAACCGGATCCGTGGCCACCAATTTGGCCAGCGCGGTTTTGCCGTATTTGATTCCGTTAGTGCTAATTTCCGTTTTCATTTACTTCCTAATGAGGCAGGTGCAAGGCACCAATAACCGCGCCTTGAGTTTTGGGCAAAGCTCGGTCCGGCTGAATGACGAGCGCAAAAACCGCGTAAAGTTTATGGACGTGGCCGGAGCCAAGGAAGCCAAAGAAGAATTAAAGGAAATTGTGGAGTTTTTGCGTTTTCCGCAGAAGTTTTTGTCCCTGGGGGCAAAAATTCCGCGAGGCGTTTTATTGCTCGGTTCCCCCGGCGTAGGGAAAACCTTGTTGTCGCGGGCCGTGGCCGGCGAAGCCAATGTGCCGTTTTTCCATATCTCCGGCAGCGAATTCGTGGAGATGTTCGTGGGCGTGGGCGCCGCCCGCGTGCGGGATTTGTTCAAAAAGGCCAAGCGGAACGCCCCCTGCATAATATTTATTGACGAAATTGACGCGGTCGGCCGCCAGCGCGGAGCCGGCCTGGGAGGCGGCCATGACGAGCGCGAACAGACTTTAAACCAGATTTTAGTGGAGATGGACGGGTTTGAAACCGATACCAACGTTATCGTAATGGCGGCAACCAACCGCCCGGACGTGCTGGATCCGGCGCTGCTCCGTCCCGGCCGTTTTGACCGCCAGGTGGTCCTGGATTTGCCGGATATCCGCGACCGCGAGGAAATTCTGAAGGTCCATGCTAAAAACAAGCCTTTAGCCAAAGACGTGAATTTGCGCAAGATTGCGGAACGCACTCCGGGTTTTTCCGGGGCGGACCTGGCCAATTTAATAAACGAATCTGCCATTTTAGCCGCCAGGCTGAATAAAAAGGAAATTGGAAATATGGAATTGCGCGAATCCATAGAAAAAGTCATGCTCGGGCCGCAGCGCAAAAGTCACATTCTTTCCCCCCAGGAAAAAGAGATTACCGCTTTTCACGAAGGCGGCCATGCGCTGGTGGGCACGGTTCTGCCTAATTCCGATCCGGTGCATAAAGTTTCCATTATTTCCCGCGGCCGGGCTGCCGGCTATACCATGAAGCTGCCGGTGGAAGACAAGCATTTGCACACGCGGCAAAGCTTTTTGGACGAAATTGCGGCGTTGCTTGGCGGTTATGCCGCGGAAAAACTAATCTTCAAGGAATTGACTACTGGCGCTTCCAACGACCTGAAAGTGGCCACTAGCATGGCCCGCAGGCTGGTCATGAATTACGGCATGAGCGAAGAATTAGGACCGGTTTCCCTGGGCGACCATCACGAAATGGTATTTTTAGGCAGGGAAATTACGGAACAAAAAAATTACAGCGAAGAAGTGGCCAGGAAGATTGACGAGGAAGTCAGCAAAATAATGCGGCAGGGCCTGCAAACGGCCACTGACTTGCTGGTAAAATACCGCAGCTACCTGGAAACCATTGCCCAAAGGCTGGTTAAGGAAGAAACCTTGGAACAGGAACAATTTAACGAAATAGTTAAGGACATAATTCCGGCCGAGAAAAAGAAAGTCCCGGAATTTCAGGCTTTGCCGACAGAAGAAACATCTGTGTAGCTTGGATCAAGGGCAGCTTTAGGGGAAATCTGATAACTAAGCTTATTCGTGATTTTTGCTGGTTTTTATTCCGTTAGTAATTTATGTTGTCTTATACCAAGATATTAAAAGATTCCTATAGGATTACCAGGCATTATTTGATCCTATGGGTCTTCGGGCTGTTTGTTATTGGAGCTTTTAATTTGAATTTTTTGCATTTCCAGGATATTCCCTTGCGGGATTTAAGCAAGCGCGCCACCATTGGCGATCTGTTGGTTTTTTTCCAGGATCATCCCGGTAAATTGGCCTTGCTCAGTCTGACAATTTTGCTTGTTTCCGTACTGGGGCTTTTGCTGACCAATTGGAGCAAGATAATGCTTATTTTGTCCACCCGGTCAATTTTGGAAACCAAGCGGCCGGAAGTGCGGGAACAGGGAAAAAAGAGCGCGCAGTTTATGTGGCCAACCGTTAAAGTCAGCCTGCTGACTTCGGCTTTAATGGTTATTGTAGCTTTTGGGCTGCTGGGAGCGCCGTTTTTGCTTATTAGCGATCCCGCTTACCAGATTTTGTTTTGGATCCTGGGGTCTTTGTTCTTTATCCCGCTGGCCTTTACCATTTCCTGCCTGAATATTTTTACGTTTTATTTTATTGTTATATTTAAGCATAATTTCGGCAAAGCCCTGAATTTAGGGACGGATTTTTTTGTTACTAACTGGAGCCAAATTTTGGGACTGACTTTTTTGCTGATAATAATTTACGGTGTCAGCTTCATGGTAGGGGTGTCGCTGATTTTTTTAACTAAAATTTTTATTAACCTGTTCAGTTCGGGCAACTTGGGTAATTTTGGATTTTCTGCTATGCTGTTAACAGCGAAGGGACTGGAAGCATTTTTCTTTTGGCTGCTTTTGGCCGGTTTGAATGTTTTTTTAAATACTGCCTTGCTGCTTTTTTTCCTGCAAATGGTGACGCCCGTAAAAGGCGAAGAACCGGCCAAATCCAAGGAAATGTTTGTTTCTCCGGTAGCCCCTGTTTAAATAGCATTAAGTCATTTATCGTAATAAGGGCGGTTAGCTCAGTGGTAGAGCGACTCTTTGACGTAGAGTAGGCCATAGGTTCAATCCCTATACCGCCCACCATATCATAAGTAATCTCCAATTTCCAATACCCAATCTTTATTGGGAATTAGAAATTGGATATTAGGAATTTAATCCTAAATGCCCACTTTAGACCAGCCAGAGTTAGAGAAAGTGTTACGAACCCCAATTAATAATCCCGAACTTTTCCTTTCCGCCTTTACCCACCGGTCCTACCTGAACGAGAACCGCGGTTTCCATTTGCCCCATAACGAGCGGTTGGAATTTTTAGGCGACGCGGTGCTGGAGCTGGTAGCCACGGAACATTTGTATAAAAATTATCCGCATCCGGAGGGGGAACTGACCAATTTTCGCAGCGCACTGGTGAATTATAAAATGTTGTCCGATATTGCCAAGCGCTTGGGCTTGGAAAATTTTTTGCTGATGTCGCGGGGCGAAGCCAAAGACACGGGGCGCGCGCGGCAGGTTATATTGGCCAACTGCATTGAAGCGGTCATAGGCGCCTTGTATTTGGACGGCGGCTATGACGCCACGAGGAATTTTATAGAAAAGGAAGTTTTAGTGGAATTGCCGAAAATTATCGCCGGGGAAAAATACTTGGATCCCAAGTCGCGCCTGCAGGAATTGGTCCAGGAAAAGCGGGGCATTACCCCCACTTACAGCGTGGTAAATGAAACCGGCCCTGACCACAATAAGGTTTTCGTAATTGCCGCCATGGTCGGCACTATTGAAGTCGGCCGCGGCAGCGGCCCTTCCAAGCAGGAAGCGGAACTTTCGGCCGCGGAGAACGCCTTAAAAAATAATAGTTTTTAATCTCTTACGAAATACAAGAAAAACAAACAGTTACAATAAATTACAAATATCAAATAACAAATTCCCAATAAATGCCCAATTTTCAAACATCCAATATCCAAATTTCCCCAATTTGCAAGCTTTTGGATATTTAATATTTGGAATTATTTGTTATTTGAAGTTTTAAGTTTGATATTATAACTATGTATTTAAAACGCTTAGAAATCCACGGATTCAAGTCGTTCGCGCAAAAGACCGCCTTGGAATTTTCCCAGGGGATTATTGCTGTGGTGGGGCCCAATGGCAGCGGCAAAAGCAATGTGGCGGACGCCATTCGCTGGGTGCTGGGCGAACAATCGCCAAAGCTGATCCGTGGCAAGAAAAGCGAAGACGTGATATTCGCGGGCAGTGACAAAAAAACGCGCCTGGGTTTTGCCGAGGTTGTTGCCACGTTTGACAATCGCGACCGCCGCATTCCGGTGGATGCCGCGGAAGTCAGCATTGGCCGGCGCATTGACCGCAGCGGCGAGAGCGAATACCTGCTTAACGGCAACCGCGTCCGGCTGTTGGACATTATTGACCTGGTTTTAAAAAGCAACATTGGCACGTCGCGCTATACCGTAATCGGACAGGGCACCATTGACCAGATGATCTTGCAGGGGCCGGCCGAAGTGAAAAATTTACTGGACGAAGCCAGCGGGATTAAGACCTACCAGATTAAGCGCGAAAAAACCCTGCGCCGCCTGGAGCAGACGGCCAATAATTTGATGCGCGCCGAAGACTTGATCAACGAAATAGAGCCGCGCCTGAAAAGCCTGAGAAGGCAGGCAAAAAAAATGGAAGCGCGCGCGCAGTTGGAAACTGATTTGAAAATTTTACAGCAGGAATTTTACGGCAAGTCCTACTGGAATTTAAAAACCGCTTTGGATAGTTTCCAGCAGCGACTGGCTTTGCTGCAGGAAGAGCGAGCCAGACAGGAAGAAATAATCCAGCGCGAACGGCAGCGGCTTGAAAACATGGAGGCGCAAAGCAACGGCGCTAGCGGAAAATACAAGGATTTGCAAGACCGGTTAAATAAATTCCAAAGCCAAAAGAATAAATTGTTGGAAGATTTAAGCCTGGTCCGCGGCAAAATGCAAAGCCAAAAAACCGCCAATGTCGGCGACGCCCGGACTTTACAGGTGGAATTGCATAACAAAGAACGGCAAATTTTGGAAGTCGGGGAAAAAATTGGCGCAGCCCAAAATAATTTTAACCAAGCCGGCCGGGAGTTGCAGCAGCAACGCCAGGCGTTGCAGCAAATTACCCAAAAATTGGACAAGCTTTACGCCAGTTCCAAAAATCCGGTACAGATAGACTGGTCGCTGTTCGACCTGGAATTGGAAGCCTTAGACAAGGTTTTTCTGGAATTTCAGACTCAAGTTCAGCAGAGCCAGGACATTGGGCAGGTTAAATCTTTAGTGGAAAATTTGCAGCAAGGTTTTATCCGGTTTAAAAGCGTGGCTAAGGAGACAGTGCGAAATCCGGAAGCGGCTTTGGCCGCGTTTCAGCGCGAATTGGAGGGGGTGCTAAAGCAAAAAGAGGAAGCCGACAAGCTGGCCGCCGGCCTGGACATAAAAGCGTCTAAGGAAAAAATCCAACTGGAATTTTTGGAAAAAGAGCTGCAAAAATTGCAGCAGGAAAAATTGCATTTGGAGCTGGAACTGAAAAAAGCCCAGAGCAGTTCAATTGACGAATTTTGGCAAAGCCTGGTAGCGGAAGAATACCGCATTAAGGCCGAAGTGGAAACGCAGGCCAAAGAGGTGGCAGCATTGGAGGATTCGTTAAAGTCATATTATGACGAGGAAACGGCCAAGCAAAAAGTAATTCATCAAAGCGAAAACCAGTTGCGCGCGCAGCAGGACCAGCTTTCCAAGACAAAAGACCAGCAGTCGCAGTTGCAGGTGGAAAAGGCCAAATACGATACCCAAATGGACATTTTGCGGGAAGAAGCGTTGCGCGTATTGGGAGCCGGCATTTGGGAGTTGCTGCAAAAAGAGCGCCCCGCCGGACAGACCGAAGGTCTGGAAGAAAAAATCTTAAGGCTAAAAAACCAATTGGAAATGATAGGCGGCATGGACGAACTGACCTTAAAGGAGTATCGCGAGACGGAATCCAGATATACCAATCTCACAGCCCAGGTAAACGATCTTAAACAGGGAATGACGGACTTGCGCAATATTATTGACGAATTAGACGTCCATATAAAGCAAAAATTCAACGAGGCCTTCCATAAGGTAAACGAAAAGTTTGAAAATTACTTCCGTTTGCTTTTCAACGGCGGCCGGGCGTATTTAAGCGTATTGAAAGAGGAAGCTGCGGCGGAAGAGGCGGCACCGGAAGCGGGAGAAGAACCGGCAGATGAAACTGAAGGAGAGAAGCTTCGCCCGGAAGAGAAAATTATCCAGAAATACGAGCAGGGCGGCAGCCATATTATTGGCGTGGACATTAAAGCCACCCCGCCGAACAAAAAACTTTCGTCCATTCAGGCTTTGTCAGGCGGGGAGCGGGCGCTGACTTCCATCGCCCTGCTGTGTAGCCTTTTGACCTGCTTTCCGTCACCATTTGTAGTCTTGGACGAGGTGGACGCGGCTTTGGACGACGCCAACACTATCCGCTTCGGGCAAATTTTGTCCACTTTGTCGCACCAGACCCAGTTTGTGACCATTACCCACAACCGCGAAACCATGGCCCAGGCCAGCATCCTTTACGGGGTGACTATGGGCGATGACGGGGTGTCAAAACTGTTAAGCGTAAAATTAGACCAGGCAAAACAATACGCAAAATAAAATGCCTGTAAATTTTTAAAATATGATTTCATCAATTCTGTCAACCGTTACTTCCTTTGTCACCCATACCATTTCCACCCTCGGCTATCCGGGGGTTGCCTTGCTTATGGCAATAGAGAGCGCAGCTATTCCGCTGCCCAGTGAAATTATAATGCCTTTTTCCGGTTACGCGGTTTTTCTGGGCAGGATGAATTTGTGGGGGATTGCTTTGGCCGGAGGTATTGGCTCTTCTGTCGGTTCGGCAATTTTATACTGGATAGGCTTAAAAGGCGGCAGGCCGTTTATTCAAAAGTACGGCAAGTATATTTTGTTTTCCCATCATGACCTAAAAATGGCGGACAAGTTTTTTGCCAAGTACGGGGTATTTTCCACTTTTGTGGGCCGCTTGCTGCCGGTGGTGCGCACCTATATTTCCCTGCCAGCCGGAATTTCCAAAATGCCTTTTTGGAAATTTTTATGGTATTCGTTTTTCGGGTCTTTCCTTTGGTGCCTGCCTTTGGGATACGTGGGGATGAAACTGGGGGAAAATTGGGAGACTTTCCGTAACAGGCTGCACGGCCTGGATATTGCAATTGTCGCGCTAATTATACTTGGCATAGCCTGGTGGTTTTACCGGCATTTAAAGCACAGGAAACTGGAAGCCGAGGCGTAAAAATTATTTAACAATAATCGGATGCCCTTAAAAAACAGGCCTGGCGGCTACTTGTCCCAATTTGACAGCATAAAGTGAGATAATAATATTTTTCAAAATAAACGGCTCAAATGGCTATTTGAGCCGTTTATTTTAGCCATTTTCAGCCTTTTGGCCGTTTATCCTCTTGCGCTACTGTGCTAGCACAATAGCGCAAGAGGATCCGGCAGTGATTATAAAAAAATATACCGCCAGCAAGTTGCCCGAATGGGGCTTGCTGGCGGCGTTGTATATGGGGATATGGCGGTTATCCGCCGATACCCGGCTGGCTTGTAGGTTTTTCGTCCAGCAGGGTTGCTCGGATTTGCATCAATCCCAATATCGTCGCGATATGGAGAAGTTTTTGGGCTTCTTCAAAAAGCGGGTTTGGATCAACGCCCAGAATAGCCATTTTCGTTGCCTGAACAGTCAGGCGTTCTACGATCGCCATCAACTCTTCTGCGACCTCTTCCATTACAGCCACCTCCTTTGGAGTGACAGTTCAGATTAGCAGATTAGAGAGAGAGTCAAATTTGATATTTTCCAAATTGTCCGGAATGACACAGGAGGCGCGGGGAGCGTGGGTGGGGCAATTGGGCTGGCGAGTGTAGCGAGTGCCCTACATTCTAGCTTGAAGTGCAACCGCCCTTAGGGCTTAAGGCCCTTAACAAAGACCTCGTAAGGGGTAAGGTAGTTTAAGCGTTTTCTGGGACGGTGATTAAGTTCTCTGACTGCCCGATCAACG
>JAMDAY010000011.1 GCA_023484515.1 Patescibacteria group bacterium | reverse complement strand
TGCCTTGGAACAGGCTATGGACGGGCATATAATCGGCCAGGCGGAATTGGTGGGGCTTTATAGCCGCCAATAGCGCTTCCTTCCAAGCTAGAGGATTCCCATTAATAGGCCGGTTGGTTTTTAATTTGACTATTACCAGCCGGTTGCCGGAAGCCTTTGATAATTTTGTTTTAGTCATAATATTAATGATACATTTTAAAATTAAAAACCAACCGGCCTATTAATGGGAATCCTCTAGCTTGGAAGGAAGCGCTATTGGCGGCTATAAAGCCCCACCAATTCCGCCTGGCCGATTATATGCCCGTCCATAGCCTGTTCCAAGGCAGCTTGATCGGAATAAGAAGGAATGTCAAGTTTAGCATCCAAAGCGTAAACCTTAAAATAGTAACGGTGCGTTCCCGAAGGCGGGCAAGGCCCCCCGTAATTATTTTGCCCGCTGCTGGCCTGGCCTTGCATTGCCCCTTCCGGCACGCTGTTTTCCGCAATCCGGCTTACGGCCGGGTCAATGTTCCACACCAGCCAATGCGTCCAAGTCTTACCCGGCGCGTCGGGGTCGTCCATTATCAACGCCAAAGATTTTGCTTCAGCCGGCACATTGCCAAATTCCAGCGGCGGGTTTACCCCTTCCCCGTCGCAGGTATATTTTGCGGGAATGTTTTCCCCGTCTTTAAAAGCCTGGCTTTCTATTTTCATATTATTTCCCTCCTTGGAAGCAGGATTAGCGGTTTGGTTTGACGGACTTTCAAAAACAGTCTTGCCTGAAGGCTTCCGCCACCACACAAACCCCATCACCGCCGCTGCCAGGATAATAATGACAATTATTATTTTTTTCATTTTGGATATGTCTTAGTCTTTTATTCTCCCTCGCGCAAATCCCCTTCTTGAAACTGCTCTCCTGTTTTATCCGGTTTATTGCCTGCGCTTTCTCTATTATTTGTATTGTCTAAGTCCCCGGCCTCCCAATGATTGACCATTCCTTCACCTGGATAGCCCTCTTCTGGGAAATCCGACGGAAAAATTTTAAAGTCCTTGCCTCTATTTTGAAATTCCATAAAATTTTTTTGTTTATTATACTGCCTCTATTACTGACATAATCATATCACGTTCGCGCGGGCCGTCCAATTCTACCAGCACTGCGCGCTGCCAGGTTCCCAAATCCAGCTTGCCGTCTTTAACCGGCACGGCCAGGCTTGCGCCGATTACGGAAGACAAAATATGGTCAGGCGCGTGGCTGGGATTGTGCGGATGGCGGTAATTTAAGCGCGGGACAATTTTGTCAAACGCGTCCAGCATGTCCAAATCCGTGCCGGGATCCAAATCCGCGGTAGCCAGGGCTGCCGTGGTATGCTTTAAAAACAAATGACAAATTCCCGCCTGCGTCCCGGCTTGCGCCAAACGCCTGTTTACGGCATCGGTTATGTCTATTACTTGTTTCTTTTTGCCGGTGTTGATTGTCAGTTCCATAGTTATCCGGTTATTTGAAAATCAGTATAATTTTTTACTTCGCCTTCGCTGGTTTCCACTCTTTCCACCTTGGCCCACAGCGGACCTTTACGGCACCAGGTTAGAAATTTTTGCAAATTGCCTTCTTCCCCTTCCGCCTCTATATTAACGTAATCCCGGCCGGCATTTTCTACAAAACCCTTAACCCCCAATTCAGCGGCTTTTTCTGCCGCAGACCCGCGGAAACCGACGCCAATAACTTGCCCGTATATTTGAATGCTGAGATGTTTTAACATACGCTTTTATTGTAACATGTTTTTGTCGTTAAATTCTCTTTTTTAAACGGACTGCTAACCTAACTGTATAAATGACGTTTATGGTGCTGATTATTGATCTTAAACTCTTTACCTCTGATGCACAAGGAAAATTAAGACAACCTTCCGGGATAAACAGACTTTAGATTATTAGACGTTGATCGCTATCAACTGGCTTTAAAGGCAGTGATGACGCACATCTGGGACAATCTTCCTTAAGTTTGGTTGATAATGATTATTATCCGGCAATCTAAAAACCGCTTATCCCAGATGTGCGTCATCACCCAATGTTAATCACCAGCCTTACTTTAGCAGGATAACCCCGGAAGGCCGTCTTCATTGCCGTGATACTTATGCTTTTCGGCATAGGACCGATTCACAAAAAAAAGAAAACCCCGCCAGCAGCGCCGGCAGGGCTTTGCGAAAATGCCAAAGCGAAATTTAGGCGGCCTTGGACAGCGGCTTGTTGTTCTCCAGATTGCTAAAAACAAACTCATCTGTTTGCTCCACCGCTTCGTCGTAAATAATGACGGCCTTAAATCCTTCGACGCCCGCGAACCTTTCTTCCAACATCCGCTTCATCCTCAGATGATGTTGAAGCTGTAGCCGGAAAAGTTCGTCATCGGATTTGCCCGCCAGTGATTCCGTTGAGGCGTAGGCTCCGCAGCGGCCCTTGTGCTTGCCATGCATCTCCATAAAAACCCTGTTGGTATGGTGGAGTGCCAGCATTTTTTCAATCCAATAGAAGGTCGCCTCCCTCATGTCCGGATGGCCGTACTCTTGGCCAAGCAATAACATGGTAAGGCCGCCGGGCCAGGCAAAAATGTCAAACCGGCCATTGAATAAAAACTTCAAGAATGCTAAGAACCGGTCCCAGAACCGAAAATCACAGCAACGGAAATACAAGCCGTCTGCCGTATGGCCCTGATGCAGCTTTCCTTTCAACCGGGCAATCTCCTTAAAAACCAGGCGGCTGCCATCCATGATCACTTCAAACGTTTGTGGCATCTATAGTTTCCCCTCCTTCGTCATCTCCTGTTTCTGTTGGTTTGTGGCGAAGGTTTAATTTTTGGTGCATTGCACAAGGAATATTCTACCAGAAAAAGCCAATTCTGTCCATAATAATAAAACTATCATAAAAGACAATATGATAGCGAAAAATCAAAGTAAAACGAAAAATTATTTTTTGCCGCCCGGCGGCAGGACGCCGAGCTTTTGGCGCAAATGCAAGTTTAAAGACAATTGGGCGTGTTTTTGCTCTTGTTTGATGATAATTTTGCTCGCAGCCTTGTCAGCTTCCACGCTTACGGCATCGCCTTCTTTTAAGCCCAATTCATTCAAGATTTTTTTGGACAAAGTTACGGCTAACGAATGCCCGGTTTTAAAGATTTTCCTGTCCATAAGCCTATTATACCAAGTTCCGGCAAAATTTGCAGCGGCAAGGCAAATAACAAATTTTGCCGGAACTTGGGCGTCAGAAAACCCTAAATTGCCAGCAAGTGCCCGGACTGGTTTAGCCATTTTTTAGCCATGCGGAAATTGGGAAAATACATGGCCACAAACCGCCAAAATTCTTTGGAATGGTTATGATGCCGCAAGTGCGCCAATTCGTGAACCGCCACATAGTCTACAATCTCCGGCGGCGCAAGCGCCAGCTTCCAGGAAAAATTAATCGTGCCTTTGCGGCTGCACGACCCCCAGCGGGTGGCGGCGCCGGTAATGGTGATTTTCTGGTATTTAACATTCATCAGCCGTCCGTAATACTGGCATCGTTCCGTTAAAAATTCTTTTGCCCGGCGGCGATACCAGTCTTCAAACTGGCTTTTTGCCGACCGTTGCCTGAACTTTGACAGTAAAAAAATCCCCTGCTCCATCCTGAGCCGGGAAAAATAATTTTCCGAAATCCTTAAAGGATAATTTTTCCCCAAAAACAGGAGCTGTTCGCCTTCCGTGAATTTTTTTTCGGGAATTTGCCGCTGCCTGTGCCTGGCCAAGGCCTTGTCTATCCAGCCCTGCTTGCTGCTGACAAATTTTTTAATCTGCGCCAAATTAGCCCGTTGCGGCGCCCGGACTTCCACTTTTCCATGTTTGATAATAATTGACACGCTGCGCCTTTTGGAATAAACGAGGGGATAAGGAAAATCTAACATAATCTAATAGTCTAAGTGATTAAGCTGTTGGGAAGTGTTTCTTTATTAACCGGGAACACCCTATGCATCCTTGAAGCCCTTGAAGGCGCCCTTCGGGGACAAACAGATTTAGATTATTTGACAATGATCATTACCAACTTATCTTAAGGATACTTATCCCGGAAGGGCGCCTTCAAGGGGAAACCTTTGCCATGTTCAAAATTCTTATGTCAAAATTCTTATTGACCAAAAAGTCAGCCTTTGCTACACTTCTCCAGAATAAAACATGAAAAAAGAAAATAGGTTGAGCAAAAAGCTGAGGAGGACAAGCCACTTTATCCGGAAGGCATGCCCATGCTCTTTTGGTCAAGGCCCCGGCTGTCTTGTTTGCGCTAACTATCCCAAAAATTCCTTGCCGGACGGCAAGCGCCTCCAGGCTCCAAAGGATTTAAAAAAATGACAGCCTTCAACCACAGCGCCCGCTGCCATGTCGGGCGCTTTTGTTTTTCTGTTCATGAATATATTCATGAATATATTCATGAACTGCCGATTAAAACTGCCGCCGCCCGGCGGAAGCAATTCTGCAAAGCCTAAAACAAGGCCCTGCCTGCCTGAACTGCGGCCTTTTTCTTTGTCTTTACTGGCTTTAATACGGCTTCCGGCACAGGCTTGGGTGGGTATTCCAACTCAAACGCGGCCTTGCGGTAAGCGCAAAAATCGCAGTTTAAAGACGCGCGAGGCAGGCTTTCCGCCATTAAGCATTTTTTCATCTCCCCCAACACCCCTTCCACCCAGTCCGGCTTGCCTTGATAGGGAATCAGCTTAATATCAAACTCCAGCTTGGCGTCAAACGCTTCCTTGTCCGCGTCGCCGTTGCAATATACAAAATATCCGGTTTCGCTGACCTTAAACCCGTTCTGGCGGAACAACCATTGGTAAACTTCCATCTGCCTCTTGTAACCAATTTGCCATTCCGCATCTATCCCCACTTCTCCGGCCTTGGAAGTGGCTTTGTAATCTACAATAATCAGTTCGCCTTGCGGGTTGACCCACACGTCGTCCACGCCGCCGGTCACGAAAAAATTGGTGGGCTTGTGCAGAAAGGTGATGCCGGCGCGCAAGGAGTCGCGCCATTCGTTCATTTTGGGATTTTGGAACGGCACGGCGTCCAAATGGTAGGCCCGCATAAGGGGATGCGAGGTTTGTTTGGCGCGGTGCAGGTCAAATTCTTTTTTCAGCAGCGCGTCTACCGCGGAGTTCAGGCTAAAGGGAAACCCGGGCGGCTGTCCCACGCCCAAGCGCCGGTCCAAATAAAAACAGCGCGGACAGTTTAAAAACAAGTCAATTTTGCTGCGGCTGACCCTGTAGGCCTGTTTGGAATTCGGGTCATATAATCCATACGTGCGCCGCGGTTTGTAATATTGGGACATTTTTATTTCGGATTTAGGATTTAAGATTTTACTGCAAAAATACAAATGCCTGTAAATTTGCGAACAACTGCAGGATGCAGTCATTATACCAAAAAAACGGCTTTTGGCCGATTTTTAATGGTGGATAAACCAAAATTTATGGTTATCTTAGCAGGTAAAGTTCCTGCTGGCGCAAGACGCGCCTTTAGGATATTTGGTACAGATAACGCCCATCTGGAACAAGCTTTCTTAGTCAGGCTGTTGATAATTTAAATCACCTTTCCCAGATGGGCGTCACCTCTCCAAAAGGCGCTTATTGCGCTACCTTACATCCCTATATTTTATTGGCACCGGCTTTTTGGTCAGGGACACGGCAGTGTAATTAATCACATACTTAAGGCCGGTCCTAATTAGGCCTTCCTTGGCAAACCTGCGGCCGGAAGTATAAATGCACAGTTTGTTGGTAAATTTTACTTCGCCGACCTCGTGCAGCCGCCTAGCTATGTCCGTGTCTTCCCCGAAAAATTCTATGCTGGTGTCAAAGCCGCCAATTTTTGCCAAAGCTTCTTTCCTGGCGGCAAACCCGCCTCCCACCGCCATGTATTTGGTAACGGCATAAACCATGCGCCCTAAAATATTCCAATACAAACGGACCAGAATTTTTTGCCAGTATGGGATGTCGTAGTAATAGTAAGGCCCGCTTAGGCAAACTAAGCCGGGATTTTTTTGGAATTCCCGGTTTATGGCGTTAAGCCAGTTTGCCGGCACTTTGCTGTCCGCGTCAATGTAAGCCAAAATGTCGCCCTTGGCTTCCAAAAGGCCGCGCTGCCGCGCCCTGGTCAGGCCTTTTTGCGGCTCGGTGACCACGCGCACTTTGGCGAATTGGGACGCGATTTTTGCGGTTCCGTCCGTGCTGGCATTATTAACCACAACCACCTCCAGTAAATTTGGAGGCGGGTTCTTTAGCACGCTCTCTATGGCGGTCCCGATATAGTTTTCTTCGTTATAGGCGGGAATAATGACGGAAATAAACATAGACTATTCCGATCCTGATTTACGGATACTATCCGGATCTGCGGATAACTGCTGATTCTTCCGTGTTTCCCTTAATATCCTCTTAGGGTTAATAAATTTGAATTCTTCCAATTCGTATATGGCATCCTTCCGTTCCACCACAATTTCCCATCCGTTGCTTTTGGCAAACATAGCCAGGGTGTTGTTGGGGTTAAAGGCTATGGGCCGGCCTACCAGTTCCAGCATGGACACGTCGCTTTCCGTGTCGCCCACGGCCACGGAATTTTGCAGGTCAGCCTTAATATGGTGCTTGTCCAAATATTTTTTTAGCACCAGGCGCTTGTCCAAAAAAATGTCCGCGTTCAAGACCCTGCCCGTAAACAGCCCTCCCTTAATTTCGTATTCGCTGCCAAAGTAAGCGTTAAAGCCCAAAGCCTGGGCGAATTTGGAAACTATATATGTAGGCGACCCGGAAATGGAAATTAGCAAAAAATCCTGCTTTTTCAGCTCTTTGATTAAGTCGCGGGTGTAGCGGTAAAGCCGGTCCCTCATCTTTTTGACGACAACCGCGGCCACTTCTTCCACCGCGTCCTGCCGGCATCCCTTGATATATTTTAAATGAATTTGGATGACTTTGTTAATATAGTCCTCGTAGCTGCCCTTGCGGTCCAGCCAGGCAACGTAGTCTTTTTCCATTTCTTTTTTCGCGATTCCCGGAAACACGTTAAACTCCACCAGTCCGTTAATAAGCTCTATCAGCAAACTGGACCGGAATATGGTGCCGTCTATGTCAAAAATGGCCAATTTGGTTTTGTCCGATGTTTTCATAAAAAAGGGTCTGTTGCCGAATGCGCTTTTAAGACGAAATCGTAGAATTTCGAGCGGATTGGCGCAAACAAATTTTGATGTTTAGCCGTAGGCTAAGCGGATAAATTTTTTGGGACAAGCCGCCGGAATTCTACGATTGCAGTCAAAATGGCATTCGGCAACAGACCCATAAATATATTATACCCCCAAAAGACTATTCCTGGAAATCGCATCGCAATTCTCTTACAATAACTTTCTATATTATATGGCAATGGTGTTTTTTACAATTTTGGATAGCCCTCGGCGTAAAAAACACCATTGCCACAATTGAAAAAATTTTTCCCTTTTGCCATAATTACCCTACCTGGCCGGAAGGCTGGGAATTTGAATAGAGGGAAAATAATGCGTAGAACATTTTTGATGTTGTGTTTCTTTTTGGTGTCCTTCGTGATGCCATCTGTAGGAAACGTATCGGAACCGTCAGCGCTGATTGATGCCAGGTTGGATAAGTTCGTGTTTACTATGCTTGGCATCCTGGGCGGTCTTGCATTCGCATCTCTGCGACGAAGCAAGCACCAAAATCAAGACCTCCGCCGGCGCCTGGCTGCCAACGACGCTTTTCTGGAGGGCCACGGAGACGAGAATTATTTCGATGACGAAAATTCTCGCGCTTGACTTTCTGCATAGCCGCCTCGCGGCCGCGCAATTCGCGCGGGACGCAAGGCGGCTCTTGTTTTTAATCCGTGTTTATCCGTTTGCATTATCCGTGTTAATCCTTCTTTAAGCCATACTCTTCCAGCACCTCGTAATCCGCGCCCTTGGGTGAAAGATGCGACTCCATAAGCACAAACGACTTAACTTCTTCCTCCCAGCCTACTGTTTGCGGCAACTGATTGCTTAGGGGGTTGTAGTCAGCTGATTTATCAGCTGTTCTCATCCTCGCCAGCGTAATATGCATCCTGAATTTACGGTCTTCCGGCTGTTTGCCCAGGGCTTTTTCTATATTAGATTTTAAAATTGGCAGCTCTTGCGGTGTTGGGCCGCCGGCCCAAATTAATCTTGGCTCCCTGGGATTCGGGCCTAGGGATATTTGATTGAACCTGATTTTAAACGGCGCGCCTTTTACCGCTCTCAGCTTTTCGCTTTCCGCTTTCCACTCCCGTGTCTGCCACGGCGGCACCAGCGTTACGTGCAAATTTTTCCCCTGCAGCCACCGTGGTTGGAAATTAGAAATTGGAAATTGGAAATTAGTCACCCACTCCAAAATCCCCCCCTGCAATTCTTTTGAAATTGGTATGGCCACAAACACTCTCATAATTAGTAATCGCTATGGAAACCTTGACGGTGACCACAATAAGTGGTTTTTAGATTATCTGATGGTAATCATTATCAATCCAGCTTAAGGAAGATTGTCCCAGATAAACACCATCAACTGCCCCGACCGCCTTTTTCTAAGCAATCCCCAATTTTTAAATCTTTCAATTTTCAATCTTTCAATTACCTACATTATACCACTTTGTTTACCATCCCAATTTTCTACTTATTTAAGGCTAATTTTAGCAATGTTTGCCATTTTAAAATTTGCCTATATTAAAGGCAAAATTTGACAACTTGCCATAAGTAAAGTATTATTGGATTACTCCGATCAAAAAAGGCCAGGGGCCTGCACCCCCTCACCCCGGCGCAATGCCGGATTCCCAGCCTTCTGCGTCAGGGCAGAGGGCATTCAAAAGGAGAGAAGCGATGAAGAAGCGTCTCACTTTCAACCGGACACTGATGATTATCGCGATCGCGTTATTCGCTTTGCAGGTCGCAGTCGCGGCATCGCCCCCGTTCACGACGAACACGAACGGAACGCAGGCCGTGATCGAAAACAGCCAGGTTCAGCAGCAAGTGATGAACATCAAGACGGCTTCGCCCGAAGCGCCTAACCAGGCATCGGAGGTCAGCGGCATCGTCTTCAAGGTTCAGACCGCCGGCGACACCGACATCTCCGGGACAGAAAAAAACGCGCTGAAGTATTCGCACGAATCAGCGACGATGCCGGCCAACACTACCGCTCTGACCACTGATGCTAACGGTATCACCACCGGCCCCACCGTACTCACGACGGGCGCGGTCGTAGTTACCAACACCCTTTACCACATTTCGGCCGCCAAAGCTCGCCTGCTTTTGGTGGCGAGGTTGCTGCGCGATCAGAACTCGCCCGCCCAGGAGGTGGCATACAATGTCATCAAACCTGTGGCAGCGGGACGGAATAGCTACTACTACGCAGTATAGCATGCGGAACGTAGCTTCCGGCCGGAAGGCTCTCATGGACAGCGTGAATCCGCAATGGATTTTCTCGCCTGCCCAAGGGACCTTCCGGTTCCTTTTTTTATTTACCATAAGAATACCCCGAAGGGGTAAAATATAGAAAATAATCCGCCGTAGCTCCGAAGGAGCGAAGGCGGATGCTGACAATATCAATCAAGACAGTGTTTATATAAATAATCCGCCATAACCCTTCAGGGCGAAGGCGGATATTTGCGTGTGTATGAGGGCCGCCCTGTGGGACAAACAGATTTTAGATTATTAGTTTATGACCATCATCTGCCCATCTTAAAACACATAATCCCACAGGGCGGCCCTCTCGTATATAAATTTTCTGCCTTTTATTTTATACTTGATTATATTTACAAACAGGCTACAATTAAGCTATCTGCAACGGAAATAAAAAGGAGGTGCTTATAGAACAAAAAATAAAAGATGAAGTATGAGAAAATATCCAGAGCCCCCATCCAAACACTCTCAAAACCCGGAAAATTTCCCTTCAATTTCACTCCAATTTCCTTCAAGTTTGCTCTGGATATATAATAACGCACCCTATTGCCGCAAGGCTAAGGGCTGCAAACGCTATTGCCGGTTTGAACGGCATCGGCATTGCCCTTTTGCGGCTAGAGAAAGGGTGGACGGTGCTTGATTATCGCTTCACAGGGGCCTTACTAGCCAAGGCCCCTTATTTTATTTCCCCAAAAAATACAACACCACTAAAAACAAGATTGCCAAAACCAAGGCAATGGCATAGCCGGTCCCGATTTCTTTGGCAATATATTTTTTTATTCTGGGCCAGGAGTCCATATTCGTAAAGACGAAGGGCGGCTCTTAGGCTTAGAGGCAATGATGACGCACATCTGGGATAAGCGGTTTTTAGATTACCGGATAATAATCATCACCAACCAAACTTAAGGAAGATTGTCCCAGATGTGCGTCATCACCCAAACATATGCCTCCTGAACGCCACAACACGTGTTGTGGCGTTCCCCAATAGGCAGGGCTTAAGGTTTATTAGGAGTTTTTTAAGGTTCTTTTCCCTATGGCATTGCAAGTCCCGTGTCATTGCGTCCCTATGGTGTCGTTGCGAGGCAAGGGCTTTGTCTTGCCGAAGCAATCTTTTCCTTTGCCTGGAACAGATCGCTTCGGATGCACTCGCGATGACACGCGGGATAGTTTGCTTCGTCAGCCTCGGATGCACCCGGCTTCCTCGCAATGACACCGCGCTTTATGCCAGCAATGACACCGCATTTTGCATGCCCATTGCAAGTCCCGTACCAGGCGGCACTGTGGCAAGATAAATCATCCTTTGTAGGGGCTGCCCTTTGGGCGCCCGAACTGCGGGCAGCTAAAGCTTGCCCCTACATTCTTTATAGGTCTGTTGCCTGCTTTAGAGGGCAAGGTTTTCGGATATTCCGGCTAACATTAAAATATGCGGAATGAACAGCTTAATGAATGGGGCAACTACTTCCTTTGTTTGCTCCGCCCCTGTCCTTGTAGGGACAGGTCTAGACCTGTCCCTACGTCTTTGACATCAATGGCCAGCTTGGCAATGGCTTTATCCGGCGCATCCTTCTTGGCCTGTTCCTACTGTCCGTGATATCTGTGATCCTTAATCTGCGTCCTGGACCGGAGACCTTCAGGCCGGCCGGTGCGGGGTTTATCCGTAATCCGTGAATATCCGTTTGCCTTGATCTGTGTTTATCCGTTCTGCAGCTATGCAGTCTTTGACTATCCCGCCCCGAACCGTTATAATGCAGGCATAAAGCGCGGCTAACGAATGCCCCTATAATAACGAATTTATAGCCGACACATCTTCCATCACCGGAAAAATTTTGGAAGATTATTTCTATTTATGCCGACCAGGATTAACATAAAATACCGCGTCCCCGACGCCAGGGCGCGGGCCAAAAAGAAATATTTCCAAAGTCTGGGCCTGTCCGGCCAAATCCAAGACGTGGCCATAGCGGACAGCTATACTATAGATACCAAACTTTCGGAAAAACAAATTGCCAAAGCGCAGGAACTTTTAACCAATCCCTTGCTGGAAATTTCTTCCTTAACAATGCCAGCGCCGGAAAAATTCTCCTTTGTCGCGGAAATTTCTTTTTTGCCGGGCGTAACTGACAACGCCGGCAACACGGCCAAAGAAACGCTGGAGGACGGCCTGCGCATTAAGTTTAAGCCCGGGGAAAACGTTTATTCCAGCCAGGCAATATTTGTTGAAATAAAAAACGGCAAACCGGCTGACTGGGCAAAAGACGCGCAAACCATAACTGACAGCCTGTATAACCCGCTCATCCAAAAGGCTGTTGTTTTAAATTTTAACCAATACCAAAAAAACAACGGGCTGCCGCTTAATTTGCCCAAAGTCAAGTTAGGCAAAACGCCCAAGCCGGTTAAAATCAATTTAAACATTCCCGATACCGAGCTGGCCCAACTGGGCAAGCAGGGCATTTTAAACGCAGACGGCACCCGCCGCGGGCCGCTGTCCCTGGATTTGGACAGCCTAAAAACCATCCGCGACTACTTTAACCGCCAGGGCAGGCAGCCGACCGACGTGGAGCTGGAAAGCCTGGCGCAAACCTGGAGCGAACACTGCAAACACACCATTTTTGCCGACCCCCTGGACGAGGTGGAAAAAGGATTATACAAAACTTACATTAAGGGCGCCACGGAAAAAATTCGGGAACAAAAAAATAAACACAACCGCGACTTTTGCGTTTCCGTGTTTACGGACAATTCCGGCGCCATTGAATTTGATGACGACTATTTAATAACCCACAAAGTGGAAACCCACAATTCCCCTTCGGCCTTGGACCCTTTTGGCGGGGCCATTACCGGAATTGTGGGCGTAAACCGCGACGCATTGGGATTCGGTTTGGGCGCCAAGCCGGTGATAAATGTTTATGGATATTGTTTGGCCGACCCGCGCGACAAGACGGAACTTTTCCGCGACGCGGAAAAAACGCAGAAAATGCTTTCGGCCCGGCGCATTATGGAAGGCGTGGTTGCGGGCGTCAACGCCGGCGGCAACCAGAGCGGCATCCCCACCAACCAGGGAACGATATGCTTTGACCCGCGTTACCGCGGCAAGCCTTTGGTGTTCGCCGGAACCGTAGGGTTAATCCCAAAAAAAATCGGCAAAAAGCTATCCCACCTGAAAAAAGCCGAGCCTGGAGACTATATTGTCATGGCCGGCGGCCGCGTGGGCCTGGACGGCATCCACGGCGCCACGTTTTCTTCCGAAGCCCTGGACAAAGGCAGCCCGGCCGGGGCCGTGCAGATTGGCGACCCTATTACCCAGAAAAAAATGAGCGACGCCCTGGTTAAGGAAGCCAGGCAAAAAAATTTATACAACAGCATAACCGACGACGGCGCAGGCGGGCTTTCCTCTTCCGTGGCGGAAATGGCTACCCAATCCGGCGGCTGCGAAGTCTGGCTGGACAAAGTGCCGCTAAAATATCCCGGACTCTCCCCCTGGCAAATTTGGATATCGGAATCCCAGGAGCGCATGACTTTGGCCGTGCCTAAAAACAAATGGAAGGAATTTTCAGCCTTAATGAAGCGCCGCGGCGTGGAAGCCACTATAATTGGCAAATTTACGAACAGCGGCAAATGCGCGGTAAAATTCGGCAAGCAGAAGGTTGTGGACATAAACATGGAATTCCTGCATAACGGCAGGCCTTCCAAAACCCAACATTCCGAGACAATAGAAAAAAAATATCCTGACCCGGAAATTTCCGGCAGTCCCTGCTCGGCCGGCCAATGGCTGTCCTTGCTTTCCCAGCCGAACATTGCCGGCTTTGGTTTTATTTCAAGCCAATACGATTACGAAGTGCAGGGCGGTTCCGTGCTAAAACCTTTGCAGGGCGCAGGACTAATTAACGCGGACGCCAGCGTGACGCGCCCGGTTCTAACTTCCAAAAAAGGCGTGGTCTTGGCTTACGGCCTTACTCCCGCTTATTCCGACATCAATACATACAATATGGCAGCCTGCGCCATAGACACCGCCATCCGCGCGGCCGTGGCAGCCGGAGCCAATGTGGACTACATGGCGCTGCTGGACAATTTCTGCTGGTGTTCTTCCAACGAGCCGGAAAAGCTTTACCAATTAAAGCAGGCTGCCAAAGCGTGTTACGATTACGCCACGGCATTCGGCACGCCTTTTATTTCCGGCAAGGACAGCATGTTCAACGATTTTAAAGGATTTGACAATGCCGGTTGCCCCGTAAAAATTTCCATTCCGCCGACTCTGCTAATTTCCGCCATTGGCATAGTCCCGGACATTGCCAAAACCGTATCGCTAGATGCCAAAATGCCGGGAGACTATATTTACCTTTTGGGCGAAACGCACAACGAATTGGGCGGCAGCGAATTTTTAAAGATGTCCGGCGAACTTGGCAATAACGCGCCGGCCGTGGACGCGGAAAAAAACCTAAAACTTTACCGCGCCTTCTACCGCGCCGCACAGCAAAATTTGGCTGCTTCCGCCATTAGCGTCAACAAAGGCGGTTTGGCCGCTGCCCTGGCCAAGGCCTTAATGGGCGGCAATTTGGGCGGGGAAATCAATCTGGGAAAAATTTCAGGCAGCGCCAAAGCCGACTACACCATGCTCTACAGCGAAAGCCAGGGCAGGATTTTGGCAACGGTTAACCCGAAGAAGGCCAAAATTTTTGAAAAATTAATGGAAGGCAATGCTTTTGCCAAAATCGGGATTGTTAAAAACAGCGGAGTGATAACCGTTAATGGCACAGCCGGTAAAAACTTTATTAAACTGGAAATTAAGGACGCGCTGGAGGCGTATCGCTCCACGTTTAAGGATTATTAACATGCTCTTTAGGCATATTGGCATTGGCGAGGGGGCGGAAAAACGGGTTTACGACGATCCGCAAAATCCCGGTTTGGTGGAAAAAATATACCGAAAAGCGGAATCCCGCCATACCGAACTGCAAATGCAAGGCATGGCTTGTTTTAACAACATTCTACACGCCTTATTCACGGACAATATCCCTTTAATCATAAAAACCGGAAAAAAGCGTTCGCTTATTAAAGGAGGCCGGGATTATATTGAAGAAGAAAAAGTGGATTTTACGAAAGACCGGGATTATATGGCTTTAAAGAACTATACCGAAGCCAGGCTAAAAGGCCGCCCTCTCGACGGCAAGAATGCTTCAATGGCAGCCAGGCGCATTGAACAAAATCCCCAAAGGCTGAATTTTTTAGAACAGTTATCCCAGGCGGGAATAATAATAGACAGCTCGCCAATAAATTTTGCCGCTGATCCTGAAGGCAAGCTGAAATATCTCGGCGGGGATTATTTGCCCTGGACAGTCACGAAGGATACTCAAAGCATCTGCTGGAATTTTGACCTGGCGAAACTTACCGGCTACATTAACGCCCAAAAAGAACCGGCGCGCAGCCAGGCCTTAGCCGGGCTGGATGAATTAAAATCTCTTTTCGCGATGGAACAGCAGTTATTAAATAAAAAATCATGACCAATCCCAAAGCGATAATACTTTCCGGATACGGCTTGAACTGCGAGGAAGAAACCGCGTTTGCTTTCCAGTTGGCCGGGGCCAAAACGGATATAGTGCATATTAACGACCTTATTGCCGGCATAAAAAAGCTGGCCAATTACCAAATATTGGCGGTGCCGGGCGGCTTTTCTTATGGCGACGACACCGGTTCGGGAAAAGCCTATTCCAACAAGCTGCGCAACCACTTAAAGGAAGATTTGCAAAACTTCCTGGCTAAGGACAAGCTGGCCATTGGCATCTGCAACGGGTTCCAGATTTTGACCAACCTGAATGTGGTGCCGGGCGCTTTGACTTTTAACGACAACGCAAGGTATACGGTAAGATGGGTGGACTTAAAAGCCGCAGACAACTCGCGGATGGCAACGCGGATTAATCCCGGAAAGGCGGCGCAAGCCGTCCAAAATTCCATCTCCCCCTGGCTTACCGGAATCACCAAACTTTCCCTGCCCATCGCGCACGGCGAAGGCAAATTCATTGCGGACAAACAAACCCTGCAAAAATTAAAGGATCAAAACGCGATTGCTTTTACCTACGACAAAGGCGAGATCTGCCGTTACCAGTCCCTGCCGGCCAACCCCAACGGCGCCACCCAGGACATTGCCGGCGTATTGGGATATAATGGAAGGGTCTTGGGCATGATGCCTCATCCCGAACGCGCCGTATTTTTCACCCAGCTCCCCAACTGGCCAATGCTTAAGGAAAAACTGGTCAGGGCCAACAAACCCCTCCCCTCTTTCGGCCCGGGACTGCAAATTTTCAAGAATGCCGTTGGTTATTTCCTGTAGTTAGCTGATTTATCACGTAAAATAAATTTACGTGATTCATCGGCTATTACTGACAACTGGATATGTAGTTAGCCGATTTATCGGCTGTTACTAACAGCTCATAAATGAGCTAACTACATAACAAGATATGTAGTTAGCCGATTTATCGGCTGTTACTAACAGCTCATAAATGAGCTAACTACATAACAAGGAAGGCCGATGTAGCGTGCCGATTTATCGGCGTCTGCGGATTGCTCGAAAAATTAGGCACACTACAAATTTAACTTGAAAGGAGGCAACCGCCGTGTCACTGAGGTTTGAGATGATAAACGCGCAACGGGACATTGCGGCCAACGACCCGGATGAAGTTAGGTTCAGAAAAATTACGCATCCCGTATTCTGGAAAGAGCCAATTTACTGGCTGCGCTTCCATCTGCGCCAATATTTCCGGTATGTCCGATGCAAACCGTAATCTTTGGCTGGCAATCACAACTTGCATTACGCGATTGCCAGCCCCCGCCTTTAAATTTCAGCGTTATATTTGCGTTGCTATCCGCGTCAGATCCGCGAAAAAAACATTTAACTATAGAAAATTTTGCTTACAATTAATCATTATTCATCATAAAGAAAATCATGTTAGATTTAAACGAAAAATGCGGGGTGTTCGGAGTATATGGCAAGGGACTGGACGTGTCCCGTTTGGCTTTTTACGGCCTGTTTGCCCTGCAGCACCGCGGGCAGGAGTCCAGCGGCATTGCGGTCAGCGACGGCAGCGAGCTGGATGTTTACAAGGACACCGGTTTGGTCACGCACGTCTACAACGAAAGGATTATTAAAAGCCTGCGCGGGCACATTGCCATTGGCCACAACCGCTACTCTACCAGCGAAGGCACCGGCCTGGCCCACGCCCAGCCGATTATTGTTAACCACCAGCTCGCCCTGGCCCACAACGGCAACCTGCCTTCCGTAACCGCGCTGGTCAATTTTTTGCAGGACAAAGGCGTGCAGACTCAAGGCTATTCCGATTCCGAACTGATGGCCCAGGCCATTTCCTGGCATTTGGACAGCGGAAAGACTTTACAAGAGGCGGTTACGGCTGCCTTTCCTTTATTTACCGGCGCGTTTTGCGTGGTAGCCATGACCAAAGACACCTTGGTGGCTTTCCGCGACCAATACGGCATTAGGCCCTTTGCCGTGGGAAAACTTAACGGCGGCTATGTGTTCGCTTCCGAGACCTGCGCCCTCAAGCTGATAGGCGCGGAATTTTTGCGCGAAGTCAACCCGGGAGAATTAATAGTGGTAAACGAGGAGGGCTTAAAGCCCACCCAGCTTGTTCCTGCCACCCCGAAAATTGATATTTTTGAATTTGTCTACTTTTCCCGGCCGGACAGCGAAATTAACGGCAAGCTGGTTTACGACGTGCGGCGCAACTGCGGCCTGGCCCTGGCCAAGGAAAACCCGGTGCAGGCGGACATTGTGGTGCCCGTGCCGGAAACCGCCATTCCGGTCGCCATTGGCTACAGCGAAGGCACCGGCATCCCGTTTGAAATGGGCCTGATAAAAAACCGGTACGTGCATCGGACCTTTATAGAGCCTGACCAGCATACGCGCGACTTGGGCGTGCAGATGAAACTAATCCCCCTGGCCAACGTGCTGCGCGGCAAGCGCGTGGTCGTAATGGACGACTCCATTGTGCGCGGCACCACTTCCCAAAAACTGGTTAAATCGCTGTTTGACGCGGGCGCCAAGGAAGTCCATATGATCATCAGTTCCCCGCCCGTAATGTATCCCGATTTCTACGGCATTGACACGCCCAAACAGCAAAAACTTATTGCCTCGCACAAAACCGTGGAAGAAATCCGCGAATACTTGGGGGCGACATCTTTATATTACTTGTCCTTAAAAGGCTTGATTGAATCCACGGGCCTGCCCGAAGAAAATTTTTGCACTTCCTGCTTTACCGGCGAATACCCCATAGACTTAAAAGAGCGGGCCAAAGAAATTACAAAGCCAATTTACGGCCCGCAAAAAGTCCCGGTTGGAAAGCTGTTTTAGGAGTAATCGCTAATATACGAATACCAATTGAAATATTGAAGATTAAAAATTGAAAATTGGCAGCCCTTAATCTTCAACATTCAATTTCCAATTATTATTGTTTGTATATTTGCGAACACTCCGCTAACTTTTAAACGTCTATTATATATGAAACTCGCGGTTTTAATTTCCAATGCCGGGACCGGGACCAATTTGCAGGCAATTATTGACGGGATAAGCCAGGGTAAAATTGATGGCGAAATTACGGCCGTAATTTCCGACAAGGCTGGCGCCTTGGGCCTGGAGCGGGCCAGAAAAAACCATTTGCCGATTGAAATTTGCCCAAAAAAAGAAGATTTGCTTCACCTGCTGAAAAAAATAAATCCCGATTATGCCTGCCTGGCCGGCTGGAAACAAATTATTCTTGACGAGGTAATCTTAGCGTTCCCTAATAGAATCTTAAACCTGCACCCCGGCTTGATACCGGACGAAATGGATGGAAAAACCAAATGCCCGGACGGGTCAGAAGGATTATGGAACAAAGGAATGCTGACCACCAAAGCCATCCAAAGTTTCCTTGACCAAAAGGCAACTTATGCCGGGTCGTCCATCCATTTCCTCACCCTGGAATTTGACTTCGGCCCGGTGTTAGGCAGGTGTTTTGAAAAGATTGATACCAACGATACCGTCAACTCGTTATACGAAAGGCTGAAGAAAAAAGAAAATCAATTATATATAGAGGTGTTGCATAATTTAACCGTTAAATTTTCCGCGGAATAAGCATGTAAGCCAGCTTATGAGCTGGCCGGACTTACCGGCCTCTTGCTTATTTCGTGTTTCGTAAGAAAAAATTTATGTCGCATAAATTGCTAATCATCGGTTCCGGCGGGCGGGAGCACGCACTGGCATGGAAGCTGTCCCAATCGCCCAAAGTGAAAAAAATTTACATTGCGCCCGGCAACGCCGGCACGTCCCAGTTGGGCGAAAACGTGGCCATACCGGCAACCGACATAGAAGCGCTGGCAGATTTTGCGGAAAAGAAAAAGATCAGCTTGACCGTGGTTGGCCAGGACGATCCGCTGGCTTTGGGCATTGTGGACAAATTTAAAAAGAAAAACTTAAAAATTTGGGGTCCCTGCAAGGAGGCGGCGCAAATTGAATCTTCCAAAGCCTTTGCTAAAAACCTGATGCAAAGGGCCGGCATCCCTACCGCGCGGTTCCAAACATTCGGCAATTACGACCACGCCCTTAAATACCTGGAAAGCATTGGCGCTCCCATAGTCATTAAGGCTTCCGGCCTGGCATTGGGCAAAGGCGTCACGGTCTGCAAAACCCTGGCCGAAGCGAAAAAAGCGCTAAAAGAAGCAATGGTGGACAAAGCGTTCGGCGACGCGGGCAATGAAGTGGTCATAGAAGAATTTTTGGAAGGCTGGGAATTTTCCGTGCACGCGTTCTGCGACGGCAAATCGTTCAAACTTTTGCCTTCGGCTCAGGACCACAAGCCGGTTTTTGACGGAGGCCAAGGCTCCAACACCGGCGGCATGGGCACCATTGCGCCCGTCCCCTGGGTTACAAGCGACATAATGGCCGACGTTTCGCGCAATATTGTTACCCCCATCTTAAAAATCTTAAAAAAAGACGCCTCCCCTTTTGTGGGACTGCTTTATCCGGGCCTGATTTTAACCAAAGAAGGGCCCAAGGTGATAGAATTTAACGCGCGGTTCGGGGACCCGGAAACCCAAAGTTTAATGAGGCTGATGAAATCCGATTTGCTGGACGTACTGAATGCGTCGGTAGAAGGAAAGTTGGACCAAATTGATATTGAATGGCATAAAGGCTATGCCTGCTGCGTAGTTTTGGCTTCGGGCGGGTATCCCGGCAAATACGAAAAAGGTTTGCCAATTACAGGCATTGAGCAAGCAGAAAAGATGAAGGATGTCGTGGTATTCCACGCCGGCACGAAAATTGACCGCGGCCAATTGATAACCAACGGCGGCCGGGTCTTGGGGGTTACGGCCACTGGCGAGACGCTAAAAGCGGCGCTGGACAAAGCCTATGCCGCGGCAGATCTGATTAAATTTGAAGGCAAGCATTACCGCACCGACATTGGCGCCTCTTCCCTGGCGTCATCCTGAGCTTTTTGCAGATTTCAAAAAGCGAAGGATCTATTCTATTTGTATTTCTACGATTATTATTATGATCAAACTCGTCGCCTTTGACTGGAACGGCACAATTATTTCCGACACAAGACCCACTTGGCTGGCAAGCAACATGGTCTTTGAAAAATACGGGTTAAAACCCATTAGCCTTAAAAAATTTAAGGATACTTTTAGTATCCCGATTATAGACTTTTATACCGCTAATGGATTTGCCAAGTCCTCTTTTATGCGAGTCTATAAACAACAAGCGTTGCTGTATTATGATACCTACGACCGGCAAGTTAAATACACCAGAAGCCGCGGCGGGACTAGGGAAGTTATTAAATGGATTCACCACGAAGGCCTTAAAGCGATAATTTATAGCAATCATTTAAAATTTGATATTGAAAAAAACCTTAAAAGGCTGGGGTTAACGCATTATTTTGATGAAATTCTTGGCAGAACAACCGTGCATGGACATAATTTAAAAAGGACCAAAGAAACAAAGCTGCTGGATTACCTCAAGTCCAATAAATTTTACAAATCGGAAATATTGACTATTGGCGACACGTGCGAAGAAATTGAAATTGCCCACTCTTTAAAAATTAAATCCGTTGCCTTAACCGGCGGCTGGAATTCCAGTAAACGCCTCAAGGCCTGCAAGCCGGATTTTTTAATCCATAATTTGAAAGACCTAATCCCCATTATTAAAAAGTTAAATGCCTCCAAAAACCATCAAATAAAATAGACTAACGATTTTCACGGCCGTGAAAATCGTTAGTCATTATACGGAAGGCTGTGCTGTAAATATTATAAACGTGACAAAATAAATTAAAATGGTTGACCAAATAAATAGGATTAATATATGCAAAAACCTCAGGCAAACAGCGGCCCAGGTGTTTGCTGGCGTGCTTAAGCACAGCCAAGGCCTTTCGGAAACCCAATTCCGCGACCATGTCTTAAAGCAGCTCTCTGTCGGCAATCAAATATACGGACACGGCTGGTACGAGCCTCCCCCGTTTGGCGTTAGCGCCTTGTTCGCGCCGGAACAAAACCCCAAGCGCCTGCTTTATGACAACTTGCGCAAGGAAGAATTCTGGCCCCAGGAACAATCAAAATTTGGAAATAATTGCGTCGGCTTGCTCTATGCCTCGCCCGTGGACAAGAGAACCGGCATTATTGGCGATTTTGGCTTAACGGTTTATAATGGTGACAGTGATAAAATCAAGCAATATATTAAAAAGTGCCTTGAGATAGTAGAACAGGCTGTGGAATACGCCCAGGTGGGCATGGAATTTAGAGAGGTTAACAATTTTGCGCAAAAACTGCTCAAAGAAAATAGTCTAAATAATAACCGCACCACGCCTATTACCGGCAAATTTCCCAAAACCATTGGCCATACCATTCCCTGGTCTTACGAAAATTTTACAGCCGAGGAAGCAGCGGCAGTTGCAAGCCAAAATTTTGAAAAGGTTAAAGAGATTATCCGGGTTAAAAGGATTAACCTGGATGAAGGGGAAACTTTTAAAATTCCGCCGACCATTGCCTTTACCACGGAAATCCGCGCGGAAGACAATAAAGACCCCGGCCTTCCCAACGTCTTTTTCCACCTAATAGTCGCTTTCAAGGACGGCAAAAAAGAAATTTTCGGCGGCTTTAACCAAGTGTTTGAGGCAGTGGGGATGGATTTTATTAAAAGCAAATATTAAAATGACAGAATTTGAAAACCGCTTAAACCAAACTAGCTCGGAGAGAAAAGAACTGCCGCAGCCAGGCTATATTTTTGTTGAAATTGGACCTTATGCAAGCTTAAGCGTTCCAATGGCAGGATCAAAAAAATTTGAAGAAGGAAGTTTTTATATTGCAGTTGAAAAAGATCATAAAATAGCAAAACGTACGGAAAGGGACTTCAAACTGGAAGCTCTGCAAAATTTTCATGTAATTCCAGGTGACGCGGGAAAAATGCCTTTTTTGGGGAACCATACTGTAGACGAGGTATTTTTAGGTAATGTCGTAGGTGATCCCGGAGTTCATAATCATATAAAAATTTTTGAAGAAATTAAAAGGATTTTGAAACCGGGCGGAAAATTGGTAATCAAAGAAACAACAACTCCCGATACTGTTAATTTACACACAATAGAATATATTTTAAAAAATGAAGGTTTTACCATCATAAAAGCTTCCCGGCCAACAGATGGATCATGGGAAAGTGACGTAAATCCATACGACATTCTTTCTGCTAAAAATAAAAGCAATTTAATTTCAGACGACTACAGAAAAGAAAGCTATATTTTATTTGCAACTTTAGGATTAACCGCAAATTAATTTATGAAAAATTTAGTAGGAATAATTATGGGCAGCGACAGCGATTTAAAAGTAATGCAGGACGCGGCTAAGACGCTGGAGGAATTGGGTGTGTCTTATGAAATTACCGTATGCTCAGCGCATCGCACGCCGGACGAGGCACATAAGTTTGCCGCGACCGCTGCCAGCCGCGGCTTAAAGGTAATAATCGCCTCCGCAGGCGGCGCCGCGCACCTGGCCGGAGCAATGGCGGCCAATACCACTCTACCGGTTATTGGCGTGCCTATCAACTGGAAATTAGACGGCTTGGACGCCCTGCTTTCCACCATGCAAATGCCGCCGGGAGTGCCCGTGGCAACAGTAGGGATAGACAACGCCAAAAACGCCGCGCTGTTGGCAGCGCAGATATTAGCCACGTCCGATGAAAATCTGATGAAAAAAATGGAAGATTATAAAAAGAAAATGGCCGAAGGCGTAATTGCCAAAGCGGCAAAACTGCAGGAACTTGGCTACAAAGAATATCTGGAGTCAAAATAAAGGTTTTCCGCCGCAAGCCCCGTAGATTTATCTTTACGGGGCAAGCAGCGAAGGTATCACCTTAGGAAACAAACTGCTTTCGCGGCAGAGCCGGCAAGTTTAGAACCTTTCTTAGCTCCTCGCCTCGCCTGTCCCTATTCAAAATAGGGGCAGGCTCGGCTACATCGCGAATAACACGCAGGGCGGCAGGGCTTTTAAGCCCTGCCGCCTTTTTTTGCAAAATTTGTTAAGATAAAACAATTTTGCTATTATAATTACAGAACGAATTTAATTTAAAATCTAAAATGCCAAAATCCGAATACGCAAAAGCCGGAGTGGACTATACCGTCATGGAGCCTTTTAAAATGGCCATGATAGAAGCTGGCAAAAAAACCCTTAAATTCCCTAACAAGCGGGGAGTTTTTATTAATGAAGACGCAACCCACGCGCACGGCGCGGTTTTTGAATACAAAGGATCGCAGCCGCACATTTGGTGCCAAACCCAGGAAGATTTGGGCAACAAGAACTGGATAGCGGAATGGATGTACGAACAAACCGGCAAAACTTATTACAATTCCATCGCAATTGATACCGCATTGATAGTCGTAAACGACGTCATTGCCCAGGGCGCCCTGCCGGTGGTATTCACCGACCAGTTGGAAGCCTCGGAAAGCGCCTGGTATGGCGACGAAAAAAGGGCGAAAGATTACGCGAACGGCCTGTTAAAGATCTGCGAAGAAGTCGGCATGGCTTTGCCTGCCGGGGAATCGGCCAGTTGCACTTACCTTATAAACCCGAAGGCTCCGGTAAGGTCCATTGCCACCCTAAGCGGTTCTGTTACCGGCATTGTCGCCCCAAAGGAAAAATTGATCACCGGCAAAAACCTTCAGGCCGGCGATCACATTATCGGCGTCGCGTCTTCCGGGCTTCATGCCAACGGCATATCCCTGGTCATAAAGAAAGCCATGGAACTGCCGGACAAATTTTTAACCAAGCTGCCGAACGGTAATACATTGGGCGAAGAAGCGCTTATCCCGACCAAGTCTTACGTAAGACTTATGGAAATTTTGCAGGAAAATAACGCGGAAATCCACGCGCTTCTCCCCGGCACAGGCGACGGCGTGGGCAAGATCGCGTTTGACAAAAGAAGTTACGCTTACCGCGTACATTCCTGGCTGCCTGTTCCCCCGCTGATGAGATACTTCCGCGAAAGTTTAGGCGTACCGTTAATAGACTGCTTAAAAACCTTCAATTGGGGCGTTGGCTACTATATTTACACCCCCGCCCGTCAGGCGGAAAAAATCATCGCGCTTGGCGCCAAGGCCGGTTACAGCTTGGCAGATATCGGCGTGGTGGAAGCCGGCAACCGCCAGACCATATTTGAGCCGGAAAATATTTCTTTGCCGCCCCCTGGCGAATAAATCTAAAATCATAAACCTTAAATTTAAAATTAACCATATGGACAAACAAACCATTATCCAAAATATCGGCCGGGTACTGAAAGAAACCAATTTCCAAAATTTGGGGCAGCGCAGGGTGGGCAAGGTGCGCGATATTTATACGCAACCCGGCAAGATTATTTTAATCTCCACGGACCGGCATTCGTCTTTTGACAGGATAATCGCCCACATCCCGTTTAAAGGGCAAATTTTGACCCAAACCAGCAAATGGTGGTTTGAAAATACCCGCGACATTGTCCCCAACCATATTTTGGACTGCCCGGACCCGAACGTGGTCATAGGAAAAAAATGTTCCGTAATTCCTCTTGAAATGGTGGTGCGCGGCTACATTACCGGCGTAACCGGCACCAGCTTATGGACGCTTTACCAAAAGGGGCAAAGGGATTTTGGTGATTTTGTCTTGCCGGACGGGATGAAGAAAAATCAGAAGCTGGATAAACCGGTATTGACGCCAACCACCAAATCCGATGAGCATGACCGGCCGGTAACCAGCAAAGAAATTATTGAAGAAAAAATGGTTGTGCCCGAAGTTTGGGAAAAAATGTCCCAAGCGGCCATCGCGCTTTTCGAGCGCGGGCAAAAAATCGCTTTGGAACACGGCCTGATTTTGGTGGATACCAAATACGAATTCGGCCTGGACGAAAACGGGCAGGTTACGCTTGTGGACGAAATCCACACGCCCGACTCCTCCCGCTACTGGCAGGCGGCTTCTTACCAACAGCGGATTGGCGAAGGGCAGGAGCCGGAAAATTTTGACAAAGAATTCTTGCGCCTGTGGTTCAAGGAACATTGTGATCCTTATAATGACCCTGCCTTGCCCGAGGCTCCGGCGGAAATGGTGGCCGAGCTCGCTTCCCGCTACATCCAAATTTATGAACAAATTACGGGCAACAAATTCGAAACCGATTTAGGGACGCCGATCGCGGAGAGGATTAAGAAAAACCTAAAGAGTTACGAGGTGTAGTGCGCCGATTTATCGGCTCCTTTAGCCCATAAATGGGCACACTACAAAACATATGCGAGGCCGAAAAGATATCAGATTGGCAAAGTATGACTATAAAACCGACGGCTACTATTTTGTAACTGTGGTTTGTGATTTTAGAAATAATTTTTTCGCAGGAAAAGAAAAACTGGTCACTAACGAACTAAAAGATTTAAAGTCCAAGACCTCAGGAGTAGATCTGGATTACTTTGTAGTAAATAATCCGCAAGAATTAATTTTGGAATTCGAACAATTTTACAAGTAAGCCCATAAATGGGCACACTACGATTCTGAACGCCTTGTGTAGTGCGCCGATTCATCGGCCCATAAATAACCATGCCCCTAAACTCAATTTCCCCCATCGACGGACGGTATTGCAAATATACCAAACCGCTGGTCCCTTATTTCAGCGAGGCCGCTTCCATGAAATACAAAATTTTAATGGAATGCGAATACCTTATAGCGCTTTCCGAAACCAAAGGCTTAGGGATGCGCAAACTCACGGAAAAGGAAAAAGCAACGATCCGCAAAATTTATCAAAATTTTACCGAGCGAGACGCCCAAATAATCGCGGATATTGAGCTTAAAGGCTACAAAAATATTAAGGCCACCAACCACGACTTTAAAGCCATAGAGTATTTCATAAAAGACAAACTTTCGGCTACCAGCCTTAAAAACTGTGTAGAATGGGTTCATTTTGGCCTAACTTCCGAAGACGCCAGCAATATTGCTTACGGGCTGATGCTTAGCGAAGGCTTGCGTGATATTTATTTGCCGGTCTTAAAAGAAGTCGTAAACAAAATTGAACGGCTGGCGAAAGAAAACGCCAAAGTGCCAATGCTTTCCCGCACGCACGGCCAGCCCGCCTCCCCCACCACCTTTGGCAAGGAATTCAAAATATTCGCCCAAAGGCTTAATCGTGGCTTGAACCATTTGCAAGGGCAAAAGATACTGGTCAAATTAAACGGCGCCACAGGAAATTACAATGCCCTGGCAGCCGCATACCCAAAAATTGACTGGATAAATTTTTCCAAAAAATTTATAAATCAAATCAATAAACAAAGAAAAACAAACCTCCTGGAAGTTAATCTTTTTACTACCCAAATTGAACCCCACGATTCCTACATAGAACTTTTTGACCGTTTTAAACGCATGAATAATATGCTGATAGGTTTTAACCAGGACGTTTGGCGTTATGTCAGTGACGGGTGGATAGCGCAAAAACCGGTCGAAGGCGAGGTCGGTTCTTCTACTATGCCGCACAAAATAAATCCTTGGTTTTTGGAAAACAGCGAGGGCAACCTGGGAATGGCCAACGCGGTATTTGAATATTTTGCCCGCAAGCTGCCAATCTCCCGCTTACAGCGCGACCTGAGCGATTCCACTGTAATAAGGAATATAGGCGTAGCTTTAGGACATAGTTTGATCGGCTTTAAATATTTGACCAATCAATTGGGACGAATAGTGGTCAATGAACAAAGAACCAGGGAAGATCTGGAACATCATCCTGAGATTATTGCCGAAGCCATCCAGACCATTTTAAGGCGCGAGGGCGCGGCCATGCCTTATGAAAAGCTGAAAGAACTGACACGCGGCAAAAAAGTCACCTTAGATGACATCCATAAGTTTATAGACGGCTTGGACATAAACGAAAATGTAAAAAAAGAGCTGAAAAACATTACACCATTGAACTACACGGGAATGGCGGGAAAATTAGCAGTTATGTAACCTTCCAAAAGTTCAAACAATACGTAAAAAGAGGCTGTAACACAGCCTCTTTTTTGCCGCGCCCCTACATTAGCGCGGCTAAAACGGAAACCCGTCCGCCAACCCGCAAAAGCGTTATCATTGTTTTGAAATGCTTCGGATTAACAACGCTTTCCGTTCCCTCTATAACCTCTAGACGGTAGCTGGATCCCATACTTGCAATAATATTTTTAAATTGCGGCACCGGATCTTCGTTATCTAAAGATACAATTACCGAAACGCCGAAACATCTTTTCCAAACCGGGCCGACTCCCGGCGATAAACCAAAAATTTATAGTTATTGACTTAATTGTATCCGAATAATTGCTGTCTGCAATTCGCCAGATTGCTTTAGGAAACAAACTCCCGAAAAATATTTGCTGACCCGACTAAAACAAAAATATTTTACTTTATTTTAAACTAGGGGAATTTAATGCTAGGCAGCCATATCCGCCATGGAAAGGATTTGTTGGCTGCTCGGTCATATAATTGGCAGCTAGCAAGCAACGCGCTGTTCTGCAAATATCAAATGGGGAGTTGCAATTCCCGCTCCCGGAAAAACCGAACTGTAATTTCTTATCCCAAACACACATTAACGAAAAGATAATCCATACAGGCTCAACAACCATAAAATTTTTCCATCACGTCTTTGGACGTTTATTACGATAACCAAGTCTATGCAAAATGCCGTTTAAAATGGGAATCGCATTATAGATTTTTGTTAAATATCCTTGCAACAACCCAAATGCTGCCTGGCTGAACTTGGCAAAAGCCTTATGGATAAAGTTTTATCTTTATATCACTGTAAGGCTTTTTTATTGCCGGTTCGGCCATTTAAAATTTTCTTGAATAACGGTTGTATGGAAAACTTTAAAATTAAGCATCTTGAAGGGAGGTGAAAAAAATGAAAAGCCTGAAAAAAATAGTTTCCGGGTTGTCAGTATTGGCGCTGTTGGCCTTGGCCAGTTTTGGCGTATTCAGTCCGGCAAAAGCCCAAACCACGGAATCTGCCACCACGCAGGCGGCTGAACAGGAGGCGGCTGAAACCGTCCAAAACCAAGGCACTCTCGGCGGGGCTTACAACAACCCCATTAGCCAATGGATAGTCTTGTCCGGCTTGTTTAATCCCATAGCTTTCGGTTATCCCATGGGAGGCGCGGTAGGGGCGGGCGGCGCGGCGGGAGCGGGCGGCTACGGTTATGGCGGCGCTATGTATAACCCGGTAAGCCAATGGATAGTCTTGTCCGGCTTGTTTAATCCATTAGGTACCTTTGGCGCAGCTCAGACTACAGCGACTACGGCGGTTGATCCCTAAGCATTTTATATAGGAGAGGTTTTGGCGAATTCCTCCAACTATTGAGCACGACATATTTAGGTTGAACAATTTTTCCCATCAACCGGGCATAATTCTCTCGGCTTATCTTGCAAAGATCAATAGTATGGAGCAAGCCATTTCTCTTACGGCCCAGGCTGGGCATACAGAAAATAGGCGGCATATGGTGACCCTTCTGCCCATAATCTGTTTCCAGGCTTGGCCGATGCAGCTATAAAACTGCAGTAACAAAGCTTGCCGGCAAACGAAATACCGCTTTTGCAGGATCAAGCTTAATCTTTAACAAGCTAGGGAGGTGAAAAACAATGAAGAACATCAAGAAAGCATTGGCAGGGTTAGCTTTAGCGGCAGTAATGGCGGTTGGAGGCTTTGCCGTAACCAGCCAGGCGCACGCCCAAGCCCTGGGCGGGGCTTACAACAACCCCATTAGCCAGTGGATTGTCCTGTCGGGCTTGTTTAACCCGTATGGCACCTTTGGCACTGTCGGTGGAACGGGAACAGCTGGAGGAACAACTGGCGGAGCCTACGGAGTCTATAACAACCCCATCAGCCAGTGGATTGTCCTGTCGGGCTTGTTTAACCCGTATGGAACGATAGGTTACTAGTGAAAACAGAATAAAGGGGCAAGTGATTGCCCCTTTATTCAACCGTATAAATAACGAAAGGCGGGTTTATGAAAAAAACCCAAGTTAACGTAAAACACTATGGATCCAATACCGCAAACCCTGAATTCTTTAAAGAAAAACCATCCGACATACTCTCAAAATTTGACCCACCGGACAATATGGGCAAGGTAATTAATTATAGCCATTTTTCTTTCCCCGTACTGCCTGCTATTTTTCTCCCAAAAACTATTTCCGAAAGCAAGCTAAAAATGGTAGACAGCGCGTGGAAAAAACCAGGCAGAAAAAATGCGCTTCGCTTTTCCGCCGCGCCTGTTCCCTTAATAGCGGTTTTAACGATGCTGTGGCTAGCTGCCATAATTTATTTTCCTCAAAACCAGCTAAACCAAGCAAACAAGCCAGTCCAAACTTATCCGCCAGTCCCCTTCCAACAAATTGCCCCTTACCAGCAGCCTCAAGCCATCCCCTTTAATTATCTGGGTCCTGTCAGTAAATGGATTGTCCTGCAGCAATTATTCGGACAGGCAAATTCCCCTTTCCAGGCGCAAATAATAAGCCAATGGATTGCGTTACAAGGATTGTTCAGCAACGGGGCAAGTAATTTTTACAACTTAGATGAAGTAAGCAAATGGATTGTGCTATACGGATTATTCGCAAACCAAGGCCCGCCGACCCGGGCGCAGGCAATAAGCCAATGGATTGCGTTGCAAGGATTGTTTGGCAACGGTCCGAACGGTTTTAATTCTTTGGATCCGGTAAGCCAATGGGTAATTTTGCAAGGATTGTTCAGCTCCCCGCAGGGCGGCAGTTAAATGGGTCTGTTGCCGAACGCGCTTTTAAGACGAAATTTCAGAATTCCGAGCAGGTTGGTCAAAATAATTTTTGATGTTTAGCCGCAGGCTATAAGAATATTTAATAAATAACCTACGGCACTATGCAATCAAGGAGGTGAAAATAATGTCTGACAAAATTAACAAGGTGCCCTATATATTTGCCACTGCGCTGATTGTGGCCTTGGTTTTTGGATTAAAAATAACTTCGGTCCAGGCGCAATATCTAGGCGGAGGGGTTGGGAATTACGAAGCCAGCGGGCCGTATTTGGACGGCGACTATGACGACAACGGTTACTTAAACGGATTTTTTGGAGGGGCCCAAAACAATGTAGGCGGCAGTCCTCCTTACGCCTGGTGGTTTGACGGCGACCGAGACGATTTGGGCGCGTATAACAGTTATTATAGCCCGTATGGCGCAGACAGCACGTATTACACTCCCTATTACGGCGGGTTATCCAACGGTTACTTGGGAGGATATGGCACAGGCTTGTTCGGCGGCCTATACGGGGGTTATGGAGGATATGGCACTGGATTAGGATATGGTTACGGCAATGGCTTATATGGAGGCTATGGAGGTTACGGCACGGGATTAGGGTATGCGACTGGATTATATGGCGGAGGGACGGGAAACCAGTATTTCGGCAACAGCTTGGTTTATGGCAGCGGTTACGGTTCCGGACTGTACGGAGGAGGGTACGGGAGCGGGTTGTATGGCGGATACGGCAGCGGATTATATAATAACGGCTATTATCCTTATTCCGGCTATATCGGCAACGGCCTGAATTACAATACCTGGTACTAATAAAAGGCCGCCCTATTCCGGGCGGCTTACTTTCCGATGATTTATTTTAAGAAGGATAACCACAAGGGAAGGGCAACTTAAGTTTGGTGACCCAGCTGCCCTTCTTTTTTATTATACTACCGGGTTTGGCTGGGAAGCAACTTCATTGGTTGTAATCACGATTACGTTCAAATTTTGTTTGTTCAATTCGCTTACCAGGCCGTCTTCGTGGCCTGCGCCGAATTGAATGGCGCCCACGGACTTGCCGTAAGTTTTTAACGCTTGCGCAAAATTCTGCGCGGCTTCTTTGTTCCGTTCCCCAATAACCCACTGGTTAATGTCCTGCTGGGACTGGTTCAGCATATTTTGCAAGACGGCCGGATCGCTAATATTGCTGTAAGGATTATTCGCGCGCGAAGGCGCGGTAGAAGAACCGGCACTGGAAGAAACCGCAGCTGCGGTAGCGGCCTGCATGCTATTTTGCACATTTGACAAATCTTGTTCCAAACCCTGCAAGGATTGGGATAATGAAGTATCACCTTTCTGGTTCACTTGGTATTGCAATGCGGCAAGCTGGGCGGCAGGCGTATTGGTAGAACCCATAAGCTGCTGAATGAGGCTTTGTATGTTAGGATTGGCTGCGCCAATGGAAGCGGAAGGCATGGAAGCCGGCTGCTGGCCTTGCTGGACTTGGTTTAGGCGGTCTTGCAAATAGACGTAATTTCTAATTATGTCCGTACATTTGTCCAAGGTTGCCTGGTCTTCCGCGCCTACCAGAATGGAATCGGATCCTTCTGCCTTAAGTACGTATGGCGCCCCGTACTTGACAATTATGTCCCTGTCCACGGCAGATGCCTGCTGGTCCATGCTGGCTTGCAGAGAACTGACAACCGATGGATTAAGGCTGCTGCCTTGCAGCTGCCCTTTAAAATTCTTCCAGTCCGTTTCAAACTTGTCGCGGGCTGCGATTTCCGTTTTTAGGGAATCAATTTTATCCTGCGGCACCGGACCGGCCAAGTCCCCTTCCACCATAATCAAGCTTACCCCGTTCTGGTCAAGCGCGCGCAAAATAGGCAAGGTTTGTTCCTGGTTGGCCTGCGCATTGTCGTTCAGGGGATCCTGGGTACTGGTCGTGGTGGGATCGCGATGGAACTGGGGCAATAAAATTGCAGTTCCCTGGGCGTTGTCAACGGGAAAGTAATCAACCTTGCTTACGGGCAGGCCGCTGTAATCGCCAATTTGGGACAGCTTTGCCACATCCACGTTATTTTGGCTGGCCAGCGTTATTGAAGAAGAGGCCTGGCCGGAGGATTGGGGCTCCGGTTGGGACAAAGACAACCTGTCTTCCTGGATCTGCGCCGCCCCTGCAAGTATTAAAATTAACGCTATCGCCGCGAATAATTTTGTGTTGTTTTGGAAATAATTTTTAATCTTAAAAATTTGGTTTTTTAAAAAGGTTTTGTTCATTATATTTTACCCTTTAAAACCAATCATGCGCCGTGGAGGGTTAATTGTCAGGTTTATTGCCAGGTTTAATATTTAATATAAAGGCGGATGATTAGTTTTAATTTTAACAAAAGCCGCGTTAAAAGTTCAAGAGTTTTGCCAAATTATTTTTTGGTTGATTCCAGGTGAAAATTTATTTTCTGGCTTAAAATTAAATCCGCCTTACTCAAGCGGATTTAATTTAACAACCTCATAATTGGTCATTTAGATTTCTTATTGCCCTGTCGGCGGCATGGCGCTGGACGGTTGGGGTTGCTGGGGCGCGGTAAACTGCTGGGTTAAAGCAACCCCTTTTTGGTCAGAAATTATCTTGTCCGCATCCTGGACAAAAGTGCTTTGGTTGGCGCTGTTGTCATAAATGGACACGAAATAACTCATCCCCGGCGTCAGTGGAACGCTGGTGGGCACCTGGACCATGGAATTCGTACCGGTCTGCAATAGCTGGCTGGAACCCAAAACGTTCCCGGGCTGGCCGTTATTGTCCTGCTGGATTACCGCAAACCCTGCCTGCGGCATATCCAGGGATTTAATGACTATCCCGCCCTGGCCGGAATCGCTTTGCATGTTTGAACCGCTCCCAAACATACCTGGCTGGTTTAAACTGCTTGAAGGTAAATTTTGCGTATTGTTCCCGGAGGTGCCGGCGGAATTATTGGAAGACTTATTCCGGGGGATCACGTAAATTAATATCGCTCCCGCAGCCACCAGGATTATTATTGGAATAATAATGGATTTTTTCATATGTGCGGCCTTTAAATGTAACGATGGAAAATAGATAACTATTTTCACTATACAACGACGCCTCCGCTTTTAACCGCTTACTGGAAAAAAAATAATGCGCATGGTTATTCAGAAAATAAAAATTCTTGCTGCGTTCCGGGCTAAAAAAAATACTTATCTCCGCATGGCCACCATGGTCTTAAAATTGGCAAATAAAAAAAATATTGGCTTGGGCGCGTATTGGCAAATGGCTGTTCCTACAAACGACTACAGTAAAAACTCCAAGCCATTTGCAGGCCTGGAGTTTATTTTTAAGGTTTTTTATATGCCGGCGACATCCCGCTAAGGACCCGAATCATTCCTTTTCATGGTCAGTAGGTTAAGATTGGCTAATAGTGGCCGGAAATTTTATCATCAAGCGCGGTGTTCCGGCTCCGTCCCGTTATGCTGGTGTTCCGCTTCCAAATGCCGGCCATGCCCGGCCTTGTCTATTTTGGCAATTACCCATGCCGCCAAAAAGCTTAAAACCAGGGCTGCGGCCATGGCAACCAGGGAAATTATCAAAAGCTGCCTTTCCCGCTTCTCAATTTCCCTTAACGAGCGGCCGACTATCAAAAAACCGGACTGGGTTCCGCTATAGGACATGGCCACGGCGGCCACTCTTATCCCTTTTTTCGGTTCCCAGGTAAACTTGTCCATGCCGTGCTTCTTGGCGTAATCGTACACGCCGGCGGGCGGGGTCGGAATTTTATTGTCCAACTGTACCGAACTCCCAATGGGCGTGCCGGTTGCGCTGTAAATTACCAAAAACGGCGAAAGGCTTTCTTCCATTCCCGTTGTCGGACTGGGAGGCACAATATTGTCCGGCAGCGCCTTGCCTTGGGTTAAGGAATTGGAAATGTCTTCGGCTATCTGGATTTGGGGGTCGTTGGCAGACAAGCGGTAATTTTGCTGCGTAGCCAGGTATGCTAGTCCTGACAAGACGACAATGGCAATGCCCAGAGGCAGCCAATGCTTAAACACCGCTCCTAATGTATGCTGATTGTGTGTCATATTTTTGTTGTGAACAGTTATTTATTGTTAATAATTTATTTTAACACTATATTTATTTTTTTACTAATTTTAAATCTCCACCAAGACATAAGGTTGGCGGTGTTTGCGCCGGAGCAGCTCCAAGCTGCAATTGTAAACTGGCGCGCCTTTGGCTGTCCGGCCCGCCAAAGCGCCGCGATGGGCATGGCCATGGAATACTGCGGACACGTTGAACCGGTCAATAACCTCAGCCAGGCGCGAGCTGCCTAAAAACGGATAAATTTCCAAAGGTTCTCCTTTAATGGTATCCGTTATTGGCGCGTAATGGACTACCGCCACATTGCGCTTAGTGCTTAAAACCCTAAGATTATTTTCCAATGCCAAAGACTCATCTATTGCCTCCTTAACAAATTCCTTAATTGCCGGCTCACCATACGAGCTTAACATATAACTGCCAAACCCTCCGCAAAAACCTTTGGCTCCGGCAAACCCTGCCTGGCCAAGGGTAAAAACCTGTTCATCTAAAAACAGAATTTTTGCATCCTTTAAAATATTTTTTATTTCCCGTTCTTGGCCTGATTCATAATCATGGTTGCCGAGCAGGCCCAGCACGGGAATGCGGCAGGCCAGTAAATCTGCGGCAAGTCCTTCTGCCTCCTCCGCAAGTCCCGTTCCCGTCAAATCCCCGGGTATGACCAAAACATCCGCTTTTTCCGAAATTTCCCCGAATACATTTTTATACGAAAAATCCGCATTTTTTTGATAATGCAAATCGCTGACCGCCGCAATTTTTATGACACTATCCTTAGCGGGCATATGGCAGATTAAAATTGAAGATTGAAGTATGTATTATAATACGTATTTTTTTGTTTGCTCCTATGGTTGTCCTTGTAGGGACAAGTCTAGATCTGTCTCTACGTCCGTGATCTGTGAATATCCGTTTGCAGTATCTGCGTTAATCTGCATATTATACGATATCCGAAAACCCCCACTCTTTAACGTCAATTTCGTAATCAGCGGCGGAGAACAGCCGGCCCCGGCAAATTTTTTTTCGCGAAGGCGGAGTATTAATTTGCCTTTGCAAGCGGGCAAGCAATTCGTCCATTAACCAGCGGGGCGCGCTTTCCCTTTCAGAAGGATAAATAAACCGGAAATTCAGCAGGTGGATGAGCAATATTTCCCAATATTGGTCCAAGTGGGACAGCAGCCGCTTCCAGTTTATTTCTTTTTTTTTGATTAAGATTAAATGCGCCACATCCGACCCTTCGTACTTATGCCGGTCCTGGACGAAGGCCTTGGAAAAAACCAGTTCGGTCGGCGGCAGCAGGCGCACCGGCACGCCGAATATTTTTGCGTTTTGCGATTCCTTAAACCATAATTCGGACACGGGAGTCAGGGAACTGGGCAAGTTAAAAACCAGGTCAAAATATTTTTTGTCCTGCCAAACCTTGGCCAGCCACCTTGCGTCCGTAACCTCGGTCTTGTATCCCGCTTTGGCAAATGCTTCCAGAATTTTGGGGTAGTCTCCGGCCTTGCAAAAAATATCCATGTCTTTGGTCAGCCGGATAATGCCGGTATAAGCGCTGACCGCCACGGTGCCGCCGACCAAAAAAGGAACTTTGGACTTGTTTAAAATTTTCAGGCTGTCGCCGTAAAATTGTTCCGCCTTAGGTTCAAAAATATTCTCCATATTTTTTCATATGTTCCAATTTTCAATTATTTTTAAGCTGTCTTTAACATATTAGACTGGAAAAATGCCGGGTATTTACAGGCCCGATTGTATAAAAAGCCTTTCTGTGGTAATGTAAATTAGGAAACATTATTTTTAACTATCCCAAAATGCAAGAAAACAACCAAAACAGCCCGGCGGAACTAAAAGCCGAGGCAAGCGAGAACGGCAATAAAAAGAAATGCCTGGTTAAATTTAAAAAAATAATCGGACAAAAAAAAGTATGGATTACCGCAATCGTGCTGGCAATCCTGGTGCTGCTGGCCGGAATAGGATACTACTATAAAGGGCTGTTCATTGCGGCCACGGTCAACGGCCATCCCATTACCCGGCTTTCCGTAATTAAGGAATTGGAAAAGCAGGGAGGCAAAGACACTCTGGACATGCTGATTAACAAGCAATTGATACAAAACGAGGCCAAGGCCAAAGGTATTACCGTAAGCCAGGGCGAAATTGACCAGGAAATGAAAAAATATGAAGACCAGTTCAATGTTAACGGACATACCCTGGACGACACCCTGGCAGCGCAAAATATGTCCCGCGACGGCCTAAAGGAACAAATTGTTATCCAGAAGGAAGTGGAAAAACTTTTGGGCGACAAGGTTGCGGTTTCCGACGACGAAGTCAATTCTTACATTACCAGCAACGGCATTACCCTCCCCCAAGGACAGGAAGACGCGGCCAAGGCCCAAATTAAGGACCAACTGCAACAGCAAAAGCTTGGCGACCAGTCCGGCCAGCTAATTACCGACTTGCGCTCCAAGGCTAATATAAAAACTTTCGTAACCTATTAATTTTACGGCTTGCCAAACGCCCCGCCTTAAAGCGGGGCGTTTTAAAATTGCGGCAATTAAAAATTTAAGAAATTATTTTACTGCAATTACGTTAAATATAATGGAGGAATTAACAATTTACCCTACTCATATGGACCAACAAAATTATCCTCACTCTCCTGCTTTAATTAACACCCGCCTGCCAAACCGCGAATTGGACGTTTATTATGACGGGCAAATTGAAAAGAGAAAATTGTCCGATTATGCAGGCAAATGGCTGGTCTTATTTTTTTATCCCGCGGACTTTACCTTTGTCTGTCCGACTGAGCTGGAAGAACTGGCCGGAATGTATTTGCAATTCCAAAAAATTAATGCCGAAATATTAAGCGTCAGTACGGATACCGCTTACGCGCATTTAGCCTGGCACGACAGCTCTCCGGCCATTGGCAAAGTGGAATTTCCCATGGCAGCCGACCATAACGGAGAACTATCCAAATACTTGGGCATTTATAATCCCCAAGACGGCACTGCTTTCCGCAGCACGTTCATTATTGATCCCGAAGGCTCCATAAAAGCCACGGAAGTCAGCGACAACAGCATTGGCCGTTCGGCAACCGAACTGTTCCGTAAACTGCAGGCCGCGCAATATGTGGCAACGCACCAGGGCGAAGCCTGCCCGGCTAACTGGATACCCGGTAAAAAAACCTTAAAGCCCGGGACCGAACTGGTGGGGAAACTTTAGCGGTCTGCGGCCAAGCCCGTTTTGATTAAAATTAAGAGGCGCCATGCGGTTTGGCGGCACGGTTGTCGGCAAGGAAAAAAATCCCTATGACAACGGCCGGAAAAGGGATAAACGCGTACCACTGCCAGGGGCGGTGCAGCCCGGCCAGAAAAACGTAACAAGCCGCAAACGCGAAAAAGGCGGCCGCGCCCGTCCAGGCATGCTTCCAGGAAATTATTATTGCCGCAAGCAAAACCAAGGCCGGCAGCAAATGCACCAAAAGCGCCGCCACTGTCCCCCACCCGCTGCTGCCCTCAAAGACATCAAGCGCGAACAGGGACAAAAACAGAACAAACAATATCCCCGTTGCCCTGGGCAGCCAAAATATTTTTGGTTGTTTAGGCATAAATATTACGTAATACTTATTTATGCCTGAATTGTAGCACTTTTCCGGAAAAAAGGGTAAATATGCGCTATTGATAAAATTTTAATACTTTGATAAAATACCAGAAGTGAGGCAAAACTTAATATCGTTCGGGAGCCCGCCTCGCGTCGACTCGGCTTATGCATTAACGCCGCGAGTCGAGGCGGGTAGCTCAGTGCCAATATATATGCCTTATGCATATATATTTAGAAGCATAAACTTTCAAATCACTTATGTTGATAGTGCCAGTCAAACTCTGCAAGAAAGACTGGACGAACACAACAAGGGTTTTACTGCTTTCACTAACAAATTTAAACCGTGGAAGTTGATTTATAGCGAAAAATTTGCTAGTTTAGAAGAAGCCCGGTTTCGTAAAAAGTATTTGAAAAATGCAGCGGGAAGAAGGTTTATAAAAAAGAATAACATTATTCGGGAGTAGCTCAGCGGTAGAGCAATCGGCTGTGAACACCTCCATTATTGGCTAACGTAAATCGTATGCCAGATAATAGGAAATATTCCGACCGGGCAGAGTACCTTAAAATGGCAGTGGATAAAAGGCGCAAAAAGATCAAGGCCATGGCAATCGCCTATAAAGGCGGCAAATGCATATTCTGTGGTTATGATCGCTGCGCCGGAGCTTTGGAGTTCCATCACCTTGATTCTCAAGGGAAGGACTTTGGGCTAGGATCAAATGGCCTAACTCGATCATGGGAACGTACCCAAAAAGAGTTGGATAAATGCATCCTAGTTTGCTCCAACTGCCATAAGGAAATTCATGCCGGTCTATTGCAGCCTTCTCAAGTAATTGAGAATGGAAAAACGAGGTGAATTGCTGGAAGCCTGTAAAATGGTAATCAGCAGCCAAGCCCCAATTTTTGGGGAAGGTTCAGAGACTATCTCGCAAGAGAGTAGGTTGATGAAGATCAACCGAAGCGCCTCGCATCCCTTTTGGGATGATGATATAGTCCACTCCTTAAAGAAATTTAAGGGTAGGTGTAACCGATGGGTCGTGGGTTCGAATCCCACCTCCCGAGCCATATGGGAAGACCCTCGCCAAAAGCGAGGGTTTCTCGTTTATTTGAGAGCGAAAGCTTGAGTTCTGAAAAAATGTGTATAATTTTACCCTCAACTTTAATTTCAGAACTTAAGTCAAAACGATTGGTGGTTTTAACTGCGGTGGCCAGATGTTCAAACGGTTTGGAGTATTCCGCTTTCACTTCTTCGCCATTCAATTCTAATTTTCCGAACACGAGCTTCATAAGCTCGCGTTTTTGTTCCGGGTCTGCTGATTCGTAAATCAGTCGACCTTTCTGACCCAGTTCGTAAACACTATTAGCCAATTCAAAATACTCACTGCCTTGCTTGGAGTGCTTGGCTATGGCTTCGGCAATCTTTTCTTTCTTGGCAGATATCTCCTTAAACTTGGCGTCGTACTGCTCCTTACTTATTTCTTCCGACAACTTGTCTTCATACAGCCGGTCCAGCATCCGCTGATAGCGGGCAAGCTCGGTATTAAGCTGTCCTAAGGTGGTTTCAAAATAAGCTATTTCCTCTCCGTGGCTTTCCCTTAAGGTTTTTAGTAGCCAATCGGCCACGTCTTTGTCTTTGACTTCCAGGCGGTCAAAATAGCCCAAAAGCTCATTCTCCACGTCTTTTTCGTCCACCCACTTCTTCTTTTCGCAGTTCTTGTAATACCGGTAATTGCAGTGGCCGTACACCTTGCCCTTGTGCTTTTCCCACGTAATCAAGCCCCCGCAGTTGGAACAATGGAAGTGGCCTTTGAACAGGTAGTAATGCCGGGACAGCTTAGGGGTCGCTTTACCTTTTAAGATGGCCTGTACCTTGTCGAACGTTTCCTTGGAGATGAGCGGTTCGTGCTTGCCCGGATAAATTTTCCCTTCCCAGCGAATTACGCCGTAGTAGAACGGGTCAGTTAATAACCTTTGCAAATTGCCCATAGACACCTTGTATCCGTTCTTAGTACGAAACCCGGCTTCGTACATTACATACATCAGCCGCTTGAGCGGATAGTTGCCAGTCGCATACAAATCAAACATCTTCCGCACGTGCTTGGCTTCCGTTTCTTCGGGTACGTGTATCCTGTGGCCTTTCTCGCCCACGGTCTTATAACCAAGTTTCGGCATAGCAGGAAGCCAGCCCTGGGCCAGCTTTTCCTTCCGTCCCTTCTTAACTTCTTCCGACAGGTTGTTAGAATAGAAACGCGCAATAGCAACCTTCATATCCCACACCAAATTTTCGTGCGCCTTGGTGTTCTTGTTGACGATGAACGATTCTTTCACAAAGTGAATCTCCCGGCTCTCGTCTTCCTGCAACCAGTCATACATCATTAACGCATCTTTGGGATTGCGTGTCAGCCTGTCTATTTTTTCACACAAAATGATTTTGATTTTGTGGTCTTTTATGTGCTTCAACATATTGTTGAAAGTTATGCGCACCATTTTACCGCTAGCCGATTCCTTTATCTCAAATACGTCGGGTTCTTGGACTTCAAACCTGCCCTTGGCGTAATCCTTCAACAATTTTATTTGGGCCGGTAAAGAGTAACCTTCATCGGCCTGTTCCTTGCTCGATACTCTGGCAAGTATTACTGCTTTTTCCATACAGCTCCTTTAATTCGTCTATGCTGGCAATTTTTTTGAAATATACCATCACAGGAGCAGATAGCTTGATGGGCTTAGCCAAACTAACTCTGCGGGCCAGTTCGAAATACTCGGTCCAGCGCTTGGCATAGTCTTCCAGTTCTTGGCTGGTAAACGTCCGACCGTGTTTCTTTTCCAGAATGGCTTTAAGTTCTTGTAGAAGTGATTGGCTGACCATAAGCCGTCCACCCTTTGACACCTAACGCTTTGACTGTATAATACAGTCAAACGGTTAGGCTTAATGCTTAATTGTTTCCGCACAAAGACCCCACTGCCTGCAAGCGAACGGGTCTTTTTGCTTTTCGACCTTTTAAGCCCTGCCTTACTCTTTCGGCAAGAGACTCTCTTTCAAACTGACTTGCGGCCACGAGTAGCATCTTGGCAAAACTGCCTGCTGGAGACTGATTAAGTTGTGGCCCATTTACGCAAACAACTTGTATACCGTGTTCCTGAAATAAACTTTCCAGCGCCAGCCAGTCCACCACATTGCGAGACAGTCGGTTTAAGTCATTAACCAATAACACTTTGAATTCACCCTTCCATAAATCTTTCCTTAGTTGAGCAAATGCCGGGCGAATTAAGTTGTTCCCGCTTAATCCGACATCCACATACTCTCTTACGATTTGATATTTATTTTTCTTTGCATAGCGTCGCAGGGCTTTTAGTTGGCCCTCGATGCTGTCATTGCTGTGCGCCACTTTTTCCGAGGCGCAACGGGCATATAATACTGCTTTTGTCATATTACTCCTTACTGATTATCTTTACTTTTAATTATTTCCCTCAACTCGCTTATAATCTGCATTTTCCTCTGGTGTTGGAGCGTCTTGATGTAACTTTCGAGCTCCTGCTTTGACCAGCCGTCGAACTTGTGGGCTCGGCGTTCCTCCTCCCGTTCCTTTTCTTCCTGCTCCCGTCTTTCCTTTTCTCTTCGCTCGTACTGCTGCTTTGGTGTGCCCCAACAGCGGCGGATGACGGCCATTGCCATACTATGGGCGTGAGGGTGCTTAGGGTCTTTGACAATCTCTTGGACAGTCAGCACTGCGTCCGTGATGTAGGATTTCAGCCAGCCTTCTGCGTCCCGGATGTTGTTCACATTCCAACGGTCAACGTAATCCCAGTACGCCCGGTACAACTTACCGCCTTGCATAAACCAATGCCGAAGCAGTTGGGGTGAGAAGTGGCGATTGATTTTATTAGAGAACTCGGAATTCAGCTCATTGGCTATAGTCCGGTAGGACTTACCCTCGTGCTTTTTGACCACTGCCATCATCTCAAATTTGTTAAGAGTGGTCAGGGTCTTCTTGGGGTGGCGTTTTGCATTGTTCGGAAATGTTCGCATTTTTGCAATCGATAATGACAACTATTTTATCTTTTATTTACGCCACATTTCCATCACAATGTCATAAAATGGCAGTCCGCAGAAAATAATTTGCGTCTTCAACGCGTGCCATACCCCTCCCAAGTTATCAGGTATACTTTCCAATCTTCTTAAGGTAAGCCAGACATCTATCACGGTAGGCATCTTTACCCTGGGGGTTGGTTAGCCGACTAGCTTCATCTACGAAGTGCTTAAACCCTCTGCCGAGCCGGCGACCTTCTGCTGTGTGCATATCCCTAATCACGTCCGGCAGGTCTATTCGTTCGTTCTGCTCTATCTGATTGCCGACCAGCCAAGTAATATGGTCATTCTCCCTATTCTTTCCGCTTCTTGCTAACGCCAGAGTGGCCTGGGCTATCAAAGTCCTGCCGGTGAACTCGCTGTTCTTGGCCCGGCTAAGCACCCACGAATTGTAGAGAGCCGATACAAGGATGGCCGCTTGCGGATTGGCAGGCCCCACATCCTCGCTGGCGATGACTGCCAATCTCCGCCACAGGTAGAACGGAAACCTTGGCAAGATTATGAAAGCCATCTGTAAGGCCAGAATCTCATCCCCGGCCCGGATTGCTTTCTGTAATCCTGATGCCGCCAGCCCCAGGTCAATGTTCGGATTCGTGTACAATAAAGTCTTGTAGTTGATTTTATCCGTCCCTTTTTTCTTGGAAGCAGACACAGGCTCGAACAATGAGCCTTGATTAGTTTTTGCCATTTTACTCCTTTCGTTATCAATTCTTTGCCCAAGCCTAATTCAGTTTGAAACCGATGTAAAGTCGGCTGCACGAAGGGGATAAAAGTTAGCTTTTCGGGCTAGGGAGGGTGTAAATTCGGATAAGGATTATCCTTTAACAACCAAATTTTGCCTTTTACAGTCGTGAAGTGGTCGAGGTGTTTGTGTGGTAGTGTCGGTACGTAACCTGCCTGTTGTAGAACCTTTTTAACATTGTAGGCTTGGTGTGCATAAATTCTTACGTATATGAATTTGGAATCGCCGAACGGTTTGCCCTTGGCCAGGAATTCCCGCAACGACCTGTCGCGGGCTTTCAGTTCTTCCTCAAGCTCTTCGTTTGAACCACCACCGTGCAGAATTTTCTTCACAAAACTGTTAAGCAGCTTTGTCATATTCGTCGAATGTTCGGCGGCATAGATTTTTAGTTGTCTTTGCAGGTCTTTATCCATCCTTATGTGCTGTGTTTTCTTTTCCGGTCTGTCGTGTTTACTTGTTAACATATCAGTTGAACCTTTTATTACTTTCGTGGTGGGTAGAAAGTATTTTAATAATTCATTATTCAGTAGCTTAGGAGAGCTTATATCTTCAATCGGTGATGCCGGCGCGTCGGACATCAGTTTTTTGCCTGACAAGATGAAAGCTAAGTTCTTCCATTTGACAATCAAGCGATTGACCTCGTCGAGAAGGTTTGACTCGGAGCGAGGTTTTGGGCCTGACTACCAACAGAAGGGTTTGGCCGGTTTTTTTCCAGGGACTCGCCAACGACCCTGTCCTAAACTTTTAATCTTTCTCTCAAGGTTTTCGGCCTTGCCCCATCTTCCGCAAAGTGGGAGAAATTCGGAAGATGGAGTAAAGCAGCAAATTAAATCCGCCACGAACTGCGAGGCCACTGTTCGGATGGTACCTCACAGTCCTTGGCGGACTGCCGAACAGCATTTGAACCGTAAATTGAACAGCGTTTAAGCCTATGAGTTAAAATAAAAATCCACGTCAAATACGGAAGGAACAGTAACCACTACGTTACTATTGCTTCCGTACTGCGTGGACTTTGGGTTTTCGGGCCCAACACAATACGAAAATTATTTTTCCTATACTTAGAATAGCCTATTTGTTTCTTTATGTCTAAAAAGTCTGGGTTAAATTTCATCTATATTGTTTTATATGGTTTGCGTTCAAAGAAACAAAAAAATCACCGATGAATTTAACATCGGTGAAAATTAGTGATTAAGAAAATAGATGTAGGTCGGAATGATTTTATCGCTTTTTACTCTATATTGTTTTATACGATTTAGGTATTTTTTATTATGGGTGAGCAGAAGGGACTTATCCACAACTAATTTATAAGTGATTAGCTTTCGTCTATCTGCTTACATTATTCCCAGTGGAACCAGTGCTGCATTTTACCCCAGATAATCAACAAGACACCAATTGCAAACGCCATTACGCCAATGAATCTTCCGGCTCCGCTTGGCCCTGATGACCCGATTGTAATGAATCCGACCAGTATCAAGCCTAAGCCCAGAAGAATTTTTGTTTTGCCGCTCCTTGGGTTCCTGACGTACGTTTGGCTGACTTGTGTACCCGGAGCTGGCGGTGGTGTTCCTCCGACCAGGCCACTTCCGCAATGTTTGCACTTAACTGCTGCGTCTTGGATTTCCTCGGCGCAGAATGGACACTTCTTCATATTTGATTTCCTTTCCGGCAGGGGTAACAAAAAGGGCCACCCGCTTGCCAAACCAGAGTTTCCCCTGGCTACACCGTGAAGCGTAAAGGCAAGACAGATGGCTGTCTTTGGGCTTCACGGTGTCTGACTTTATTGCGCCATACTCGCAACAGGATTGCTACGGGGTTAGGCATTAGTTGTTATTCGTATTATATCATTTTATATTGTTTTGAAAAAGTGCTAAAATAAGGGTGAAAATGTAACAACCAATGTGATGAATATAACTAAAGGTCTGTATTTCAAAAAATTCGACTTACACGTGCATACTCCTGCATCTAATGATTTTACTGATAAACAGGCAACGGCGAACGATATTGTTGACGCCGCTCTTGCACAGAATCTGACAGGCATTGCCATTACTGACCATCAAACTGGTAAAGCCATAGATGAAATCAAAAAAGTAGGAAACCAAAAAGGGTTGATAGTCTTTCCCGGTGTCGAGCTTAAGGTTAATGGCGGAGAAACAGGACTTCATTTAGTTATTTTATTTGATGTAGATAAGGATTCTGCGCACGTTAATTCTTTTTTGAACACGATAGAAGTATATGAACCAAGTGGCGGCAAACCAAATGAAGTTGCACCTAAAACTGTAATTGACGTTGCTCGGAAATTACAAAACTATGACCCAACGGCAATTTTAATTCTTGCCCATTGTAATTCTTCTCAAGGTCTAATCGGAGATACAAGAGGCGCT
>JAMDAY010000032.1 GCA_023484515.1 Patescibacteria group bacterium | reverse complement strand
AGATGCCCCTTGTTGGGCCGGTAAGTTTTTATAGATGTTAATTTATAGTGTAAACTTTATATGAAACAAATGATTGGTTTGGACATTGGAGGGACAAAAATAGAAGGAGTGGTGTTTGACGGCAGGAGAGCTGTAAAAAGCCTGACTATAGTCACGCCGCGTAATCTTTCAGATTTTAAATACAGCCTTACGGAGCTGTTAAAATTTTTATCCTTGGGAATTCATATTGGCGCGGTCGGGGTTGGCACTGCCGGCGTGGTAGACTCGGACAAGGGCGTTGTTTTGGCTTCGCCGAATTTAGAATTCCTGAAAAATTTTAAGTTTGCCGCCTACATTAAATCCCTGGGATACCAAAACGTAAAAATTGACAACGACGCCAACTGTTTCGCCCGCGCCGAAATGCTGCTGGGGCAGGGGAAGAAATATAAAAATGTAGTTGGGGTCATCCTGGGAACCGGGATTGGTTCAGGATTGTACCTAAATGGGCAAAATTATCGCGGCAGCCATCACGGCGGAGGGGAGATTGGCCAGCTAATTATGTGCAATGATACGTTAGAGCATCATTACCAGAAGGCAAAAGATAAGGGGAATTTCTCCGAAGTAGGCCGCCTGCTTTCCGTGAGGTTCGTTGATTTGGCAAAAATTTTCGATCCCGATTGCTTTATTCTAGGAGGTACAGTGAGCAAGTTGCATTACAAGAAATTTTCTACACAAATTGCAAGAGCCTTTAGTAAATATTTAAATAACAGAAAATTCAAATCAAAAATATTAATCTCCCATCTCAATAGTGCCGGCGCGCTTGGTGCGGCGCTGTTGTTTAATCAATAATCTGATATGAAAAAAATATTTATCATAATATCACTTTTAACTTTGTTGGCAGCGGGCTGCGCGAAAGTCCGGCTTAAGCAGGAAATTCCCAGTTCGCCTCGCGAATCTTACAATCAGCTTCCTCGATGAGAGGTTTGGTAATCAGGGACATCTATCGCATAATCAGGGTGAAGGCGCACTTCCAGGATTAGCCTGCTAAAGTAAGATTGATGATAATTAACATGTAAATAATTTAAAGCCTGTTTGTCCCTGAAGGGGGACTTCACTGCCGCAAAAGTTAAGGTCAGCTGACATCAAAACAAAAGCCTGTGAAAAACAGGCTTTTGTTTTAAATATTGGCCGTTTGAAAGTGTTAATCTTCGTCGCTCTCTTCATTCTCGTCTTCGTCTGCAAATTCATCTTCTTCGGCATTCTCAATTTCTGCCGGACCCGGTTCCGCGGGCGGCAAATCGGTGGAAGCAATTTCTTCGGCTTTAACCGCCGATTCCGGCAAATTTTCCTTTTCAATTTTAGATTCAGTATTTATTTCGTAGTCAATCTGTTCCGGGCTCATTCGCACAGGATCCTGGGAAATTCCCGTGTCGCCCGCCCTTTCTTTACTGGCGGCGTGGTCCGGACCCGGCTGATTAATTTCCTTTTGGGATTCCATCTTATTTCCTTCGTCAGTATTGGGAGTTTGTTGGGCCGCGGCTTCCATGGCTAATGGCGCGGTTTGCGGCAGCTTGATTTTTTCCACCAAGGTTTGGAATTCGGGGAGGTCGGTTACGGAAGTTATGCCCAAATGCATTAAAAATTCCGTAGTAGTCTGGTAAAGCACGCTGCGGGCGTCCCCGGGATTGGGGACTTTTTCCACCAGGCCGCGCATAAGCAGGTTCCTAATGCTGTATTGGGAATTGACGCCGCGGATAGCTTCTATTTCCGCCTTGGAAATTGGCTGGCGGTAGGCGATTATCGCCAGGACTTCCACCGTGGCATCGGTCAATTTTTCCCGCAGCTCCGCGTTAAGGAAATTTTTTACGGCCGTGGAATATTTGCTGTTAGTCGCCAATTGGTATTCTCCTCCGTTTTCCAGCAATACCAGCCCGCGGCTTTTGCGTTCTTCGGCCAGTTCGTTTAAAGCGGCTATAATTTCCGTTTCGTCCGCTCCCAAAATGGCGGCGAAATCTTTCGGCTTTAGCGGCTTGTTGGAAACGAACAATATCGCTTCCAAAGAATTTTTTAAATCTTGCTTATCACTGGGCATAAAGTATGTAAACCCCGATAATTATTAAAATGGCACTGTAAAATAAGATAGTGGCTTTGCGTCCTAAAAGATTTTTTTCTAGTTGTTTAATTACCGGCGGTTTTAACCATTCGTGCTCTACCAGGTATCCCAAGGTTCTGTTGTATATCCCGTCCAGGGCGAGCGAGCCGTATATGGCTCCGGCGGTAATAAATAGCATGCCTATAATAGTCTTGTCCATGTTGGCGCCTTATGTTATCCGGCAATGTAAAATTAATTCGGGATATCCGGATTGGAATTATATTTTTTGATGGTGATGTCCGTAAATAAGGTTTCCTGGTTGGCTGTAAAAATTCTTTGTTTGATCAGTTCCAGCAAGGCCAAAAAAGTTACAATGGCTTCGGACTTGTTTTTGGCATTTTTCAGCAGGTCGGAAAGTTTGGTTTCAACCTGGCTGCTTAACAGCACCCGCAAATGGTCAATTTTTTCCTGGATGGAAATGGCTTCGCGGATTTTGGCTTTAGGCAAATTATCTAATTCTTTCAATCCCGTTAAGACCGCCAGGATGGACGCATGCAGGGCTTCCGTGGTTGTGTTGGGGTCGGGAAAGAAGCTTATTTTTTGCTCAAACGTCAAGGTACGGCCAAAACTTTGCCGCCGCCGGTTGTCCAGCTTGTGCAAATATTTGGCCACTTCCTTAAACTGCTTATACAGCAGCAGCTTGGCTTCAAGGTCTGTTCCCGCGTCCTCTTCTTCCTGTTCCACTTCCAGGGTAGGCAGGATGGCCTTGGATTTAATTACCAAAAGTTTGGCGGCAATCGCCAAATAATCAGCCAGGGCGGTAGGGTCAATTTGTTCCAATTGGCGGATATATTGCAAAAACTGCTCGGTCACTTGGGCCAAGGCAATTTGGGTAATGTCAAGTTTCTGCTGCTCAATAAGATTGAGCAGCAGGTCCAGTGGCCCTTCAAATTGTTGGATTCTAATGTGGTCCATATGCCGCTGATATAACGCTGATCAAGTACGCCGATCCGTCGCGAATCTAATAACCATAAGGAATAACTTTTATATGCCGCTGATTTACCGCTAATCCGCCGGAATAATTATAAACAATTATTCGGTGTAAATGCCCAAGATAGGGTAAGACAATTTTTCATAATCTTTGACGGACAGTTCCAGGCTTTCGGTGTAGCTTCCGGCGGACAAGATTAATTTTTTATTTTATTTTTATGTCCACGGCTTTATTGAATTAAGTTATATTGATTTCATCAAATATTATAATTATTCTTCCCCGTCCTGGGCTGCCGCAAGCAGTTCCAGCATGTGCGGAAGGATCATGGAAATCACAATAACCGGCAAAAACAGGAATATGTCGGCAAATGCCAGCCAACCCCATCCAAATTTTAAAAATTGGAGCCAGGACTCCGCCTGCATGGGGCTGCCGAATACCATATAATTGCGGAATTGGCGCGTATGCAAATATTGCGGCAGGAAAAAGGCCGCGAACAAAACATCTACCAGTCCTAAAAGGATGAATATATTGGATATGTTAGATTTTTGGTTTTCTAAAAATGCATTTATTTTGGCGAGGGTTTCTTGCATTTTAGTCCTTTGTAAGGATCGTTCCGCTTAAATTTTTAAGCAGGCGGGTCAGGTTTAATTATAAGCGTTTTTTGGAGTTATTTTTTCTTAGGCAAATCCAATTTGATATGCAATTCCTTAAGCTGTTTTTCTTCCACCGTTCCCGGCGCGCCCATCATAACGTCTTCGGCGCTGCCGTTTTTGGGAAAGGCAATGACTTCGCGGATGTTGGGTTCGTTTTCAAACAGCATTAGCATCCTGTCAATGCCGGGGGCAAAGCCGCCGTGCGGCGGCGCGCCGTATTCAAACGCGCGGATCATGCCGCCGAATTTTTCGTCTACCGTTTCTTTATCATAGCCGCAAATTTCAAAAGTTTTATACATAATTTCCGGTTTGTAGTTGCGAATCGCGCCGGAAGACAGTTCCAGGCCGTTGGCGATTATGTCGTATTGGTAAGCCCGGACTTCGTCCGGTTTTTGCGTTTCCAAGGCCTCCAAACCGCCTTGCGGCATGGAAAACGGGTTATGCATAAAATCCCAGCGTTTTTCCTGGTCGTTGTATTCAAACATGGGGAAGTCCGTTATCCAGGCCCAGGCGACTACTCCGGGATCTTTCAGCCCGAAAATGTCGCCCAGCTTGTCGCGTAGCTTGCCTAAAACTTTATTGACTATTGTTTTTTGGTCGGCGCCAAAAAATATAATGTCGCCGGGTGCGGCATGGGTTTTTTCAATAATAGATAGGATTTCCGCATCGGACAAGAACTTTAAAATGGGCGAGCGCAAGTCCTTGTGTGCGCGTTCCGTGTCAAGTTGGGTAGATTCCACGTTCTTGTCGCCGTGGTTTTTGTCGTAAACAATATAGGCCAAGCCGCCGGCTCCTTCTTTTTTTACCATTTCTGTCAGCTCGTCTATTTGGCTGCGCGTCAGTTCCGCGCCGCCCTGGCAGCAGATGGCTTTTACTGCTCCGCCGGATTTTATGGCGTTGCCAAAAACACTGAATTTTGTATTATTTAAAACTTCGGTCAGGTCAACCATCTTCATTTCAAATCTTAAATCGGGTTTGTCGCTGCCGTACAAGTCCATGGCTTCCAGATAAGGAATGCGCGGGAACGGCTTTTGCCAGACTTTCTTGCCGGCGAATTCCTCGGTCAGTTTTACAAACAGCGGTTCCATTTCCCGGAAAACGGTTTCGTCTTTTTCCGCAAAAGCAATTTCCAAATCCAACTGGTAAAATTCTCCGGGGCTCCTGTCCGCGCGCGGGTCTTCGTCGCGGAAGCACGGCGCGATCTGGTAATATTTTGGCACGCCGCCCACCATTAAAAGCTGTTTAAATTGCTGCGGCGCCTGCGGCAGCGCGTAAAATTTTCCGGGATGCAAACGGGAGGGGACTAAAAAGTCGCGCGCGCCTTCGGGGGAAGAAGAAGTCAAAATTGGCGTGGTTATTTCTATAAAGCCGCGTCCGTCCATGTATTCGCGGATCATCTTGATCATTTCGTGCCTGCGGCGCAGCATTTGCTGCATTTTGTCCCGGCGCAAATCCAAAAAGCGGAATTTCAAGCGCAAGTCCTCGTTAATGTTAATGTCTTCCTGATGCATGACCGGAAAAGGTAAAGGTTTTGAAGAATTTAAGATGGCAATTTCCGCGGGTAAAATTTCCACCTGGCCGGTCGGCAAGTTCGGATTTTTGGTTTCCGGGGAGCGCTCGGTAACTTTTCCGGACGCGGTTATGACAAATTCATCCCTTAATTTTTCCGCCGCGCTGAAAGCGGCTTGTTCCTGCGGGTGGATGGCTAACTGGACAATGCCGCTTTGGTCGCGCAAGTCAACAAAAATAACCCCGCCATGGTCGCGGCGCGAGGCTACCCACCCGGAAACCCTTACGGTTTCCCCGATTTTTTTGGTTGTATCTAAAGCTAAAGTTCTTTCCATAAACCGCAAATCTGCACGCGGATCGGCTAAGCGGATCTGCACGCTGATCGTAAAGCCCTTACCGATTAACAGTCGGCAGGGATTAATAATGTAATTGCATTTTATCATAAATTTTGGACTTTTGCCAAATTCTTAAATTCCCGCAATTTTTTATTTCCAATAAAAAATTGCGGGAATTTAAATTGACAAAAGCAGAGAGAGAGAGTAGTATTTGGCTTAACCAATCCGATTTTTGGACAGGAGCCTGTCTGGAGCCTTGCGGGGCACGACCACCGACTTTCGAGTCGGACCAGATGTGGTTTTTATAAGGAGGCAATCGTTTTATGATTGCACTGAATTCCAACGACAAGTGAAGAGGGAGAAGTCCCCTGAAAAGGGGAAAGCCTGGGTACAGGTTATGCAGTTTCCCACCAGTATCTGCGGATGCTGTGCTGAGAATTTAACCCAAGGCCTGGGCCGCAATCATAGTATTTGCCTTGTCCCAAGCAAGGTTTTTACAAGGCAAACCCCGCCTAAACCCCAATACCCTACACCTACCGTTGACGCGGATAGCATAGAGGCATTGGGTCCCCCACTGAAGCTTGGACAGTGGGATTTTCTTTTTGTTTAAAATTCCTTAAAAATTTTCGTTAAATTTTTAAGGAATTTTAGTTTTTGTTTTTTTTTGGAAAACTGATTATAATTATTAAAAGCGCGAAAGTAACAAAGTAGCAAGGAAAATAAATAATGCTAAAAAAAATCGTGTTAGACTTGGAAACGCAAAAAGAATTCGCGGAAGTCGGGGGGCGGGGGAAGAACCATTTGCTTAAGGTGAGCGTGTGCGGGATATATGACTACGTTACGGACAAATATTCCATTTACGAAGAAAACGAATTGCCAAAATTAGCGCCGCTTTTGCAAACGGCAGACCAGATAATCGGATACAATATTAAGGACTTTGACTTTGAAGTGCTGCGGCCGTATTTGAATTTTGACATTTACCAGGTCCCGTATTATGACCTGCTGGAGGAAATAGAAAAAGTCTTGGGGCACCGCCTTAAACTGGAGAGCGTGGCCCAGGGGACTATTGGCAGCGGCAAGTCCGGCAGCGGCAAGGAGGCGATTTTGTATTTTCGCAACGGGCGCATGGACTTGCTGAAAAAATATTGCCTTGACGACGTGAAAATTACCAAACAGGTTTACGAGTACGCGCTTAAGAACCAGAAAGTGCTTTACCGCGATTTTTTCAAGATAAAAGAAATTCCCTTAAAAGTCAGCCAGCCGCAGCCGCGCACCGGCGTAATGCACCAGGCAGCGCTTTTTTGAGCGAAGTTCAAAAAGAATATCAAATTCTCAATTCCAAATGTCAAGTGAATATCCAAATTTAAATTACAAATGCTCCATAATTGCCATTTCAATGATTGGAAATTAGGATTTAATTTGATATCTGAAATTTGTAATTTGAAATTATGAAAAGATATATTTTAATCGTTGTACCTATATTCGTTATGGCGATCTTGTTTATGTTTGCATTTTCCGGCCGCCTCGTTCTTCCCCAATATTTTTTCCTCGGTCCCCTGGAAATCCATTATTACGGCATAACCATGGCAGCGGCAGTAGCCGCGGCTTTTTATTTGGCAATAAGCCGGGCGGAAAAATATGGAATTGGCAAAAACCAGGCCGAAGACCTTTTGCTGTGGCTGGTCATAGGCGGGTTTTTAGGCGCCAGGCTGTATCATGTGTTTTCCGACCTTCCGTATTATTGGCAGCATCCGATTCAAATTTTCCAGGTCTGGAAAGGCGGCCTAAGCATTTACGGCGCCTTGATTGGCGGGATTGCAGTTCTTCTGGTTCTTCGTAAAATCTTCAATCTTAAATTTAAAATCTCAAATCTTCTTGACTGGCTCGCTCCCAGCCTGCTGCTCGGGCAGATTATTGGCCGCTTGGGAAATTTTTTCAACTACGAAGCATTCGGTTATCCGACAAATTTGCCGTGGAAAATGTTCGTGCCTGCCGCGTTCCGCCCGGAAAATTACGGCAATTTTAGCTATTTCCATCCGTGGTTCTTATATGAGATAACAGGAAACATTTTAATTCTGGCTTATTTGTTAAAATTTCAAAAAAAAACGCGTCCCGGCGGCCTTTTCTTTTCTTATCTTTTGTTGTATAATATGTTAAGGTTTTTTTTGGAATTTTTAAGGATAGACAGCACGTTTTTAGGCCCGCTCCGCTTGAACGTTTTATCCAGCCTGTTGTTATGCGTAATTGCGGCCTTAGGCTTGCTGTATGGACGCAGACAGGCTAATGTTAACGCAAAAATACCATAAAATCGTTTCCTTGGCAGTCGGAATTTTATTTGTGGTAATTCTCCAGGAATTGTCGCTTCCCAAGCCCATTTTCAGGTTCCTGGTTCCGGCTTTGGCATTGTTTTCCCTGGCGGTTTTTGTTTATAACCGCTTATATTTAAAATCCTTGAAAAAATACAATTTTTGGATAGCGTTCCGGCCGTTTTTGTTGTCGCTGAGCGGTTTTGGGATATTTTTAATTATTCCTTCCTTGTTTTTGCGCGGCATTTTTTTAATAGCCAGCGCCGCCATTTTCGCCCTGGTGGAATATTTCCTGGACAGTTTTGCCGAAAATATATTAATAAACGAAACCCTCCTGATCGCCTTCGGCTTTTTCATTTCCCTTTCTGCTTTTACCCAATATTTTCCCAATATCGGAAGCTCACTTCCCCTACACCTTTCTTTGCAGATTGCCTATACTGCCGCGGCTTTTCTTGCCGCTTTTCTGACTACCAGGGCTTTTTATGAATTTACCCCCCAGCCTGATGCCATAAAAAATGCATCGGCCATTGCCATTGGGCTGTTTTGCTCTGAATTCTTCTGGGGCTTGAGTTTTCTCCCCTTCCATTATTCCGTTGCGGGGCTGCTGCTGTTTAATTTGTTTTATTTCAGTCTAATTTTAAATTATTACCACATGTTCCAGGCGCTGAATTTTAAAAAAATCCAGTTCCACCTGGCTTTAATTGTCTTATGCAGCGGCATTGCCTTGCTGGCAACGCCCTGGAAAATAATCGGCTAATCATAACATAATGGGAAAAAAACAATTTGCATACGTTATAATCCTTTCAGTTGCCTTGTCCGTTTTGGCCAACGTGTTTTTCGGCAGGCTCCTGGCGGTAAAAGTTTCCACTATCCCCATATTGAACCGCTGGAAAATTTTAAGCCCCCAGGCGCCCATAGTAATTAATACCCGGGAAGAGGTCCGCAGCGGCGACGGCAGCGATGTTTTACAAACCATAAATACCACTAAGTCTAAAATTAGCAGCGTAATATTTGCGGAAGCCGGCCAGGTTAGAATTTTAGGCGCAGCCGTAAATTTAACTTCGGACGGCGCATTTTTAACAGCAAAGCCGGTTACGGCCGGAATGAAAATGGAGAATTTGATAATAAAGCTGGACGACGGCCGCACCGCTCCGGTGGCTGCCGTTGCCTTAGACCCGGCCACTAACCTGGAAATTTTAAAAGCGAATATCAGCAATGTGCCGGTAGCCGGCATTGGCTCTTCCAAAGATTTGGCGGTAGGACAAAAGATTATTTTTTTGGCCGGATCTTTCCTGGACCATTCTCCGGAGTTCCAAAACAGCTTTGTGGCTTTTGGCCAGCAGGACGACTACGGCCAGGTTAAAAATTCCGACCAGCCTTCCAGGACTTTTAACGCCCAAAGCACCGGCCCGCTGGTTTTGGGCGAACCGGTATTAAATAGCAACGGCGAAGTAGTCGGCATATGGGACGGAACCGGCATTGTTTCCGGCGATGTCGCCAAAGATCTGGTTAACTTGTATTTAGGGAGCCAGGGAAACATTATGCGCCCCGCTTTCGGGTTCAAGTATAAAAATATTTCTTCGGTGGAAGCCGGCCTTACAGGCGTTCCTGCCGGAGCCCGGGTTGCAGATGTCCTGGCAAGCGGCCCTGCCCACAAGGCGGGCTTGCAAGTCAATGATATAATTACGGCAGTGGACGGAAATAACATTGGTCCCGGCAGCCTCCTGGAATTGCTTTTGCAAGCGCACAAGCCGGGTGACGCCGTAAAAATTACAATAACCAGGGGCCAGGACATTTTGGATTTAACCATCACTGCGGGAGAATTGAAATAAAATCCGTATTTTAAGAATTGCATCTTATGAAAATATTAATCACCGGCGGCGCGGGGTTTATTGGCTCCAATTTTGTCCGCTACTGGATAAAACATTATCCTAAAGATGAAATTGTCGTCCTAGACAAACTGACCTATGCCGGCAACCTGGAAAATCTGGCTGACGTTAAGGACAGGATCAGTTTTGTCAAAGGCGATATCTGCGACGAAGCCGCAGCCGACAAGGCAATGGCAAAAGCCGATATGGTTGTCCACTTTGCGGCGGAAAGCCATAACGACCGCGCAATTATGGACCCTGACGTTTTTGTCCGGACAAACGTTTTTGGCACGCATGTTTTGTTAAAAGCAGCCTTAAGGCGCAAGGTAAAAAGGTTCCACCACATTTCAACCGACGAAGTTTTCGGCGACTTGCCGCTTAATTCAAAAATTAAATGGAATGAAGCAAGCCCTTATAACCCGCGCAGCCCTTATGCCGCCAGCAAAGCCGGAAGCGACCATTTAGTCAGGGCGTTTTACCATACCTATGGCCTGCCAGTTACCATTACCAACTGCACCAACAATTTCGGACCTTTTATGTTTCCGGAAAAATTTTTGCCGCTTGCCATTACCAACCTGCTGGAAGGCAAAAAAATTCCGATTTACGGGAACGGCCGGCAAGTAAGGGACTGGCTTTACGTGGACGACCATTGTTCCGCCATTGATTTGGTTTTGCATAAAGGTAAAATAGGGGATACGTACTTGGTCGGCAGCGAGCATCGCGAATATGCGAATTTGGAAGTTGCAAAAATCCTGGCAAAAATAATGGGAGAAGGCGAAGACTGCATAGAATTTGTCAAAGACCGCCCGGGCCATGACCAGAAATACTCCATTAACGCGCAAAAGATTCAGACAGAGCTGGGCTGGAAGCCGAAACATGAATTTAAGGAATGGCTGGAAATTACCGTTGATTGGTATAAAAATAATAAGTCCTGGTGGCAGCGCGTTAAAAGCGGCGAATACCAAAAATATTACACTCTCCAATACAAAAACCGCTAAATGAATATCATATCTGGCCGGATCTTATGTTCATATGGCAAAAAAAGATTTTACATTAACTAGCAAAATTTTAATGAATCTGCTGACAGCGGCTGATATGTTTTTAGTAACTCCGTACGAGTTACGGAAAAGATTAGGCAGCGGAAAGTTGTTAGGCGACGGTAAAGAACTTTATCGGGTAATGTACTATTTGGCACAAAAGGGCTGGATTAAATACGTAGACAAAAATAATCAAAGGTTTGTTAAACTCACAAAAAAGGGCGAATTAGAAGCGCTGTTGGCTAAAGCCAGAACGCCAACCAAACCTAAGCACTGGGATGGAAAATGGAGGGTGATAATGTTCGATATTCCTGAGGAAAGCGAAGAAAAACGAAATTTTTTCCGCAGGCTTTTAATAAAAAATCATTATATAAAATTACAGCACAGCGTATATGTTAATCCCCATCCGTTGAATCGTGAGGCGGTAAATTATTTAAATCAAACAAAATTAATAAACTATATCCGTATTTTAAAAGTGGAAGAAATGGATAATGATAAGGATTTAAGAAAAAAGTTTAAACTTTAATTTTATGAACATAAAGTCTGGCCAGACTTTATGTTCATATTGGGCTTATGAAGAAGATATTGGTCTTGGGAGGAAGGGGGATGTTGGGAGGGCAGCTGAAGGGCGTATTTGGAAATGGCGCGATAGCCTGGGACCGGGAAGAGTGCGACGTGCTGGATTACCGTAATTTGGCAAGAAAGATAAAGGGCTTAGGCGGCAGCCTTTCGGCCGTAATTAATTGCGCGGCTTACAATAACGTGGACGGCGCGGAGACTGACAGGCAAACGGCATTTAAACTGAACGCGGAATTTGTCGGGGAGCTGGCTGCAATTTGCAAGGAGAACGGTATTTCCTTAGTGCATTTCAGCAGCAATTACGTGTTTGACGGCCGCTTGGGCGAATACTCCGAGTCGGATCGGCCTAATCCCGAATCCGTTTACGCCCAGTCCAAATTCCAAGGCGAGCAGGAATTGCAAAAAAACGGCGGGAATTTTTATTTGGTCCGCACAGCCGTGTTATTCGGACCAAAAGGGGAAAGCCCTAAGGCCAAGCCAAGCTTTGTGGACTTAATGTTGGATTTAAGCAAAAAAGCTGATACAATTAAGGCGGTAAGCGACGAAATAAACAGCATTACTTATGCCAGGGACTTGGCAGCGGCCGTGAAAACCCTGCTGGAAGAAAAATATCCTTACGGGATTTACCATCTGGTAAATTCTGGGTGCGCGAGCTGGTATGAACTGGCGGGAGAAATTTTCCGCATAGCGGGGAAAACCGCCAACCTTGTTCCCATCCATTCGTCTGAATATCCCCGGCCTGCCAGACGTCCCCAAAAATCAGTACTGCTAAACACCAAATTTCCCCCTTTGCGCCCCTGGCGAGAGGCGTTGCGAGAATACATGCAACGGAATTAAGAATTGCGGACTATGAATTAGGAGATTCTTTTAATTCATAATTCATAATTCATAATTCTATTCCTATGAAAGGCATAATTTTATCGGGCGGGCACGGCACCAGGCTGCATCCGCTGACCAAAGTCACCAGCAAGCAACTGCTTCCCATATACGACCGGCCCATGATTATGTATCCGTTGCAGACTTTGCTTAGGGCCGGCATAAAGGATATTTTGGTAATTATCGCGCCGGACCATGCCGGAGACTATTTAAAGCTTTTAGGCAGCGGAAAAGAATTTGGCGCAAAAATTACTTATGAAATCCAGGACAAGCCCGAAGGCCTGGCCCAGGCGTTTATTATCGGCGCGGACTTTATAGACCGGGACAGCGTGTGCATGGTGCTGGGCGACAATATTTTTGAGGATGATTTTTCCGGGAACATTCGGAATTTTAAAAGCGGCGGGCATATTTTTGCAAAAGAGGTAAAAGATCCCGAGAGGTTTGGCGTGGTAAAGTTCAATGGAGAAATGCAGGTGGAAAAAATTGTGGAAAAACCCAAGGAATTTTTGTCGAATTATGCTGTGACCGGTTTGTATGTTTATGACAACCGCGTGGTCAGCGCCGCAAAAGAAATTAAGCCGTCCTGGCGCAACGAACTGGAAATTACGGACATTAATAACTGGTATCTGGAGAAAGGCGAACTGAAAGTTGATATTGTTAAAGGCGAATGGATAGACGCCGGGACATTTGAATCCTTGTTCCAGGCAGGGGAGTTGGCCAGGAGAAAATCGGGAGAAAATATGCCGGCTGTCGGTTAAACTGGGAATGGGCGCCATTTTTTGGATAGCCAATTTTAAAGATTAGCGGACGATAATATACAATAGGCTAACAATCTTAAGCCTGTTATTCCCAGAAGGCGACGGTCATAATCGCTACAATTTAAAGCTAGTATAGTTTATACGTGATCACCAATAGAGAGCGGCAAATGCGCAAAATTGGTGTTTTTTTATCTTCAAATCGGATTTTTCCCCGTAAGCAAGGCTAATATAAGCCGTTTTTAGTTGTAGAAAAGTTAAATAACAGCCTTGACAAAATGTTAAAAATGTGCTAATATATATAGTTAAAACTGCAATTTAGTTAATCTTAAGCCTTGTTTTTCAATAATCATAGCTCAAATTATTATGTCCGATAATCCTATAAAAAAATATCCGCCGGTAACGCAGGAGACTGCAAAATTTTTTGGCCTGCCTTTTGATGCCGAAACTGCCGGCGGCCTGCCGACAGTTAGCGAAACGGATGCGGATAATCATGGTATTGCCGGAAACGCGGCTGCCGCAAACGGCCATGGCAATAAGCCCGGAGCGGAAAAAAACGGAAAAACGATTCCGGCTAATTTGCCTTTGGCCGAAGCCGGCGCTGGCGGGCATTTTGAATCCGGCCGCGGCAGCCAGGCAAACAATCTTCCTGTTGGCAGCCCTGTGCCGGACTCGCTTTCGCGGAATTACCCGCAGATAATTTTAAACATTCTAAAAAAAGCCGGCCCCTATGCCGCGGTATTTGTTACCGGCGTATTTTTGTATTTTTTCTTTTTTGGCAGTTCCAGCCTGGATGTTTTTGCGTTTTTTCGGACGAAGCCGCACTCTTCCGCCCCCAAGCAGACCGCCCTGGCGCAACTGGAACAATCCAGCCTGGCGGAATACCAAAGCTGGATTAACGGGTTTTATTATGACGTTACTGACGCCAAAATCACAAACCCGGAAAGCGACAATTCCGGAAACGGCTTGTCCAATTTCCAAAAATTCTTGCTGAACTTGAACCCCAAAAGCTATGACACCTTGGGCCTGGGCCGCGCTGACAGCGAAACCTTGGCCGCCGGACTGAACCCCTTGACCGGCAACAAGCTGACCGATGCGCAAAAAAATATTATAGACAAATACTTTGACATGGAAACCATTATGAACCGCCTGGCTTTGTCGCATTTGCAGCAGGCCGGCCAGGTGGATTCGGCAAGTTCTTTTAACAGTTATTTGTCCGGCCAGCCGACTAGCCAGCCAAGCAGCTCCCCGGTTGGTTCTTCGGGCAGCGTTACGCCGCGGCAATCCATGGACGGAAACGGGAACAGCGACAGTTTCGGAAACCCGAATTCCGGCGCTCCCAGCGCGTTTGCCGAAGACTTAAACAAGGTGGATATTGACTTAAGCATTCCCGGCCGCCTGGAAATTCCGGCCTTAAACGTAAACGCGCCGCTCATGTGGTCAACTGACCCGAAAAATTTTGAAAAGGACTTGCAGAGCGGGGTAGTGCATTATCCGGGAACGGCCCTGCCCGGGCAGATTGGCAATACTTATATTTCCGGACACTCCAGCAATTATATTTGGGCAAAAGGGGACTACAACCACGTGTTCACGCATTTGGGGGATTTGGCAAACAATGAATCGTTTAAGATTACGGTTGTCCAAAAGAACGGCAAAGATGCCATATTGCATTATGTGGTGACAGGCAGGCAGGAATACGATCCCAAAGACCAGGCCCAGTTCCAAAACGGGGGCAAGTCCGTTGTTTCGCTTTCCACCTGCTGGCCCGTGGGATCCACGGCCAAAAGGCTGGTTGTTTTCGGCGAGCTGACGCAGGTGGAGAAGTAACTGGAAATGCCAAATTACAAATTTCAAATATCAAATTACAAATGCCTAACGTATTAAAAATTGAAGATTGAAGATTGAAAATTGTGTAATTGCCATGCCTAATTCTGCAAATTAAAGTTGCCTGGCAAATAGCATCCAAGCTGTTGGATATTATTTATCCGGCAACTGGCCAGCCGGGTTGGCAAAGTAGATGCCGGCCTGGCCAGCCGGAAGAGTACTTAAAAAAATTCAAGGAGGTCGCAATGAAAATTGCGAATCGAACGAATTCCGGCATCCTGGCGCTCGTGCTAGTGATGCTTTTAGGCTTTACGCCGATGACGCCGGCGCAGGCCGCTGGTCCACAGACGGATTCGATGCGGCAAAAGATCCGTGAGGCAATGAAAAACGCAGGTGAGACCGCAAAATCGCCTGCGAACGCGGATCCGCAGAAAGTCGCTCCCGCCGTCCCGGTGCAATCCCGTCGCGGTTGGACGCCCACCAGAGTGTCGGCGATTGACGAAGTCAAGTATTTTTCTTCATTGGATCGCTGTTCTGTAGCTACGAACTATGTATACTATCAGCCCAGCGATTTCACACATCTCGCTTCCTGGAAGGAACGTGAGAGGCGAGGAGAGGTGGTTCTAAGAAACCTTGAGGCTGATTGGTGCATTAACACCGCATCGGCCATGGGCATCCAAAATGTCCGCAAGAAAGTAGGATCACCCATGTTTTACGACGCAAGAACCGGCCGAATGCTCGCCGACGGCGAGTGTGGCAATCCGGTGTTCGCCAATATGCCTGCTGTTCCACTACCACCAGTGGTGCAATACGGCACGGTAAGGTGGGACAAGGAGATCTTTGGTCCTCAAAAAGAGGACGGGACCAGAGACCAACTGAACAAGATCGCGATACCTTTTAACACTTTCTCCCTCGTCATTTATCGCGACGGGGTTGAAGTGACACGGCTGATTATGAACGCCTCAGGGTCGGTGTTCGAGAAAATCCTCGTCGGCCATTACCGATATAAAGAGCTGTCTGCTAAGGGCTGGACGCAGTTGGGTCATTGGCCGATAAGCGGTGAGTTTGATATTGGTGCCGGCGGGATCACTGCGATCCTCACCAAGAACGGCCAAGAACTACCTGCGCCCCCGCCAGTGGTTACCGAGGCACCGCCTCGGAAGGCTCCGCCAGTAGTTTATAGCTGTCGCGTGGAGTGCGATCTGACGACTCTGACCAAGGAGTCGCAGCAGGGCACTTGCCGCGGGGAAAGCATCCCCGCCGCGCCCATGACTGGGTCGGCGTGGACTTTAGGCGGGCTGCCTGCCACGGCAAGCTCGGCTGACGCAACCAGTCTTCCTTACAACGGCGCCCAGGTTAAGAACCGGACGCCGGGGAAGAATGGCGGAAAGGTCGCGGTAGGGTTTGTCGGGGATGTCAATGGCCAGACAGTAAGGTGCGGCAACGAACTGGCGTTCATCCAGGAGCAACATGGCCACAAGAAGTGGTATGCCATCGGCGGCCTGCTAGCCGTTGGTGCCATAGTGGCAGGGGTGAAATTAGCCGGCGGCGAGAAGGAAAAACCGTCAACGACTGGAGGGCCCAAACCGCCCATTTCGGTCATTAGTCCGGCCCGAACGAATCCTCGCCCCGGCGGGATCAGGATTTCGTGGTAAGGTTCGCATACCTTATGAAAGCGGGGGGCTTGCAGGCAATGCTTGGCATTTCGGCCAAAGCATCCGGCAAGTTCTCCCTTTCAATTTAATACTCGTTCCTTGAAGGGCGTTTTCAATTCCTTGAATTTCTTGAAGACTGTCTTCGAGGATAATTATATTAAACAGGTTAATATGAGTTATCATTAGCCAATCTTTAAACTGCGTCGTCCTTGAAGACAGTCTTCAAGGACCGGTCTTCAATCATGCCAGCTCTAACATTATTGTCCAATTTTCGTCATTGTAGATGAAAATGGCAGAAATTTGACAGCAATGCTATAATAATAAATCAAGTAATTGCTCATAAATAAGGGAATTTATAAAATTAACACCTTATTTTAGCATAATCTTGGGGCAATATTCTTGACAAAAGCAGTAAAAAGGAGTATAATTATAAGTTATTTAAACAACATTATAATTCTTTGATTCTCCATCTTTAATGATGGAAAAAGGAGATATATGAGCCTGTCAAAGCCGTTTTCCAGCCTAAGTTTAAAGGTCGCAGGAGTTTTCGCGATAGCGTTTTTAGTCGTGCTGGGATTAGCCCCGCGCAACATTGACCACACCAAGGCCGAAAGCTGCGCCAACGCGCCTTCGGTCCCGACTTTTAATCCGTTCCCGTGGACTTTTGGCGATACTGCCGGATACGACTGCACGGATTTTGCGCCTTTGGTCATACGCAACGTTACTCAAGGCCAAAGTTATCCGCAGGATATTGGGCAAATGTCAGCGGGAGTAAATGCCCAGGCTGACGATGAATTGTATGTGAGGATATACATCCACAACGGTGCCAGGCAGGATTTGGGCGACGAAACTACCGCTCATAATATTCAGGCTGCCATTACCGTGGACGGCAGCGTTGAGCCTGAGCATGTTATTGGCGTAACCGTTACCGGCCAAGACCAAAATGGCCAGCCCATGGCCCCGCTTTACGGCAGCATGAGCGTGCATACCGGCGCAACCGACCGTTTGGAAGTAATTCCGGGTAGCGGCGAAATTTTTGACTACAACGCCAATGTTATCGGTTCCGCTCCGGTTGGCGGCGAAGCTTTTACAGTAGATATGGGCAGCCAGCAGGCTTGTTTTGAATATGCCAGGTTTATTAGGTTTAAAGTCCGCGTCATAGGCGTGCAAGCCCAAGCCAGCGGCAGCATTTCAGCTTCCGCAGACGGCCGGATTGGCAGCGAATGCGTATGGAACGGCAACGTGCATTACGATTTCCAGAATTTTTACATTCCCGTGGTTACGGTGCAGGACATAACTGCCGGCACTGCAGAAACCACTTATACGTATAACGATCCGCAAGGCCCCAATGGCAGCACTGACCGCAGCGTAAACTGGTTTGCGCCGCCTGATACCTATCAATTTAAATTATACAACGAAGACTCAAGCGGCAATCGCACCTTAATAGATACCGCCACGGTTGACATGTCTTCTTATCAGTCGCAATGCGCCCAGGCCGAGCCGAGCGGGAATATTTCCGTATCCATTTACAGCCGGGTAGACAATCAATGCTCTTGGAACGGCAACGTGCATTACGATTTCCAGAATTTTTACATTCCCGTGGTTACGGTGCAGGACATAACTGCCGGCACTGCGGAAACCACTTATACGTATAACGATCCGCAAGGCCCCAATGGCAGCACTGACCGCAGCGAAAACTGGTTTGCGCCGCCCGATACCTATCAATTTAAATTGTATAACGAGAATGCCGAAGGCAACCGCACCTTAATAGATACTGCCACGGTTGACATGTCTTCTTACCAGTCGCAATGCGCGGCGCCAACAGCTTTAAGCTGCGTTTTGGATTCCCCTTCAACGGTGAGCGAAGGAGCGGCTGTAAATTACCATGCGGTCGGCGGCACAGGCGGCTATTTATGGGCAGCGGAAAGCGCTAATCCCGCCACTGGCAGCGGCAATACTTTTGCCACCCATTATCACGACGTTGCGCAAGGCCGCGCCACTGTTTCCGACGACAGCGGGCATTTTGCTTACTGTCCGACCGTAACCATAACCGAGCCTGTTGAGCCGGAAGTGTATTGTTCCCCGCTGACCCAGACCGTAAGCATTGGCCAGCAAGCGTATTTAAGCGCAAGCGGCGGCAACGGGTCTTTTGCCTGGGAAGCGCCGGGCGGCAGTCCGGACGACGGATTCAATTCTTCCTTTAGCACCAGCTACGCATCTTCCGGGACGAAAAGCGTAACCGTAAGAAGCGGCGGCAGGTCAGCCACTTGCAGTGTTGTCGTGACCTCTCCCGTCCAGACGTTAACCTGCTCTCCAGCCAGCCAGAATGCCAATATCGGCCAGGTCGCGTTCTTTACCGCTACCGGCGGCAACGGCAATTTTACCTGGTCGGCTCCCGGAGGCAGTCCCAGCATCGGCTCCACCGCTTCTTTCAGCACCAGCTATTCATTTGCAGGATCTAAAACCGTAATTGTCAGCAGCGGCGGAGAATCCGCAACTTGCGGTGTTGTGGTTGCCGCTCCCTCGCAGACTTTAACCTGCTCTCCAGCCAGCCAGAATGTTAACGTAAACCAAAATGCCTCTTTTACGGCAACCGGCGGCACCTCGCCCTTGGCCTGGTCTGCGCCCGGGGCAATTTCCGGCACGCCTTCGCAGGACACCAGGACTTTCAGCAACGTGAAATATTCTTCCGCCGGCGCGAAAACCGTGACTGTCAGCAGCAGCGACGGCCAAACCGCGCAGTGCAGCGTGCAGGTTGCGGCGGCCCAATGCGTGGTTAATCAAAATTATGCCTTGAACTTTACCACTCCTGTAAAATCCGGTTCCTTTTATTCCACAAATATTTCCTGGACATCCACCGGGAGCAATCAAATTAAAATTACCAAGGTCATTCCGGGATCAACTTCGGAAACCGTATTTGCCACGGGCGGCAATACCGGCCAGAAGACGGACGTTGATTTAGTCGCAGGCAGCACTTATATCTATAGGATGTACGACGCGACCTGTAATGTTTTATTGACTACTATTCAAGTCACCGTTCCGACATCTCCCCAAACTTTGACTTGCGTAGCTAACGAGGCTTCCGTAGACGTTAATGTGCCCGTAACCTTTACCTCAACCGGCGGCACCTCGCCCTTGGCCTGGTCTGCGCCCGGGGCAATTTCCGGCGCGCCTTCGCAAGATACCAGGACTTTCAGCAACGTGAAATATTCTTCCGCCGGCGCGAAAACCGTGACTGTCAGCAGCAGCGACGGCCAAACCGCGCAGTGCAGCGTGGTCGTAAACCAGCCGGCCGAACAAAAAGTATTGCTTCAACTGGACAAGGAAGTCAGGAACGTTACCCAAAACGGCGGCTTTAGCGACAGCATTAATGCCAAGAACGGCGAAACCGTGGAATATAAAATTACAGTCGGTTCCGCCAACGGCGTAGACATCAGCAATCTGCGCGTGACAGACACCTTAATGAGCGGGCTAACCTATAACAACAATACTCTTAAAGTAAATGGCGTTTCCCATGCCACGGGCTTGACGTCCGGGGGGCTGCTGTTCGCTTCCGTCGGATCTGCTGACCAGGTTGTTATAACTTACCAGGCGACTGTTACCGCTTCCAGCGGCAGCATAATTAATACCGCCGCGGCTACGGCTGACAATGCCTTAAATTCCCCCAGCGACCAGGCGGTGGTCAATGTCACCATTGTCACTCCCGGCCAGCCCAGCTTGACTATTTTAAAACAGGCGAAAAATTTGGGACCCAGCCAAACCACCGGTTATGGTTCGTCCATTAACGCCAAGAAAGGCGATAAGATCCAATATAAGATTACGGTAACCAATGCCGGACAGGCTGCGGCCACTAACGTGGTCATTAGCGACAGCAACCCGGGAAGCGTGCAGGACTTTAACACCGACCGAAATTATACCGGTAGTTGGCCTTCGGGAATTACTATTCCTACTTTGTCCGCTGGGCAGACAGTGACAGTGACTTATAGCATTACCGTCAGCCAGGACAACGGCAGCATTTTGAACATGGCGACAGTTTCCGCCAGTAATGCGGCCACCCAGTCCAGCACGGCAGTGGTGAATATTTCCACCACCGTCACTCCGGGCGGCAATAGTACAATCATCAGCAATTCTTATAATAATACCTGCGTCAATAATTCCTGCAATACAAATACTTACTACATTTACACTACGGGCAATGCCGTGCCGGCGAATGAATACGGGCAGTTAAGCATTAGTAAGCGCGTCAGGCTCCAGAATTCCGGCACTTTCCAGGACAGCGTAACCGCCAATCCCAACGACCTGGTGGAATTTGAGATAGTGGTAACCAACACTGGCAATATTGCCGCCAATAACGTAGTAATGACCGATATTTGGAACGGCAATTTGCTTTACCAAAGCGGCACGGTCCGCGTGGACGGCAGTTATAGTTCGGGAACCATTGTCAACGGCGATTTAAACCTGGGCAGTTTGGGAGTCGGCCAGCAGCGCAGGGTTACTTTCCAGGCGCAGGTTGGCGCCGCGGCCGGAACCAGCATCCAAAACATTGCAAAGGTCCGGGCGGATAACATTCCGCAGGTGCAGGATGACGCCTGGATATTCATTGGCGCCGCGCCGAACAATAATATAAATCTGTTGTTCAGCAAAAAGGCAGTCAATGACACCAAGAGCGGACAAGGCGCTCCGGCTGATGCGACCTCGGTTGTTGCTTCCAAGGAAGACTATATTACCTATACATTGACCGTGACCAATAATGGTAATGCGCCCGCAACTAACTTTGTAATTACCGACGACCTTTCACAGGTTTTGCCTTACGCCGACATCACGGACAACGGCGGCGGGACGGTAAGCGGCAACGTTATCAGCTTCCCGGGCATTACCGTGCCGGCCAACGGTTCGGTTTCCAAAAGTTTCCGCGTGCGCGTCAAGTATTCCTTGGCTGACAATTTAAGCTATGTCATGACCAACACTTACGGCAACACCGTTACCGTCCGGATTAACACGCCGCAGGTCAAAGGCGGCTTTATTGCCCCCAAGACAGGCGCCCCGACGGCAGCGTTTACCTTTTCCGGCCTGCTGACCGCAGCCGCAGCCTTAATCCGCAAGCGCAAATACCTAATGCAGTTTATCTTTACCTAAATAATACGATTCTAAAAAAGCACGGTCCTCCACAAAGGGCCGTGTTTTTTGTTCTGTGTCCAATTAAAGTTTCTGGAATTTAGTCTAGAGTGGTTTAGTTGAAAAAGGTGCGAAAATTTGATACTATATACTTACAACCAGATAACCAAAATCCAGCCAAAATGTTTGGAAATTCAAATCAAAATACAGAGAGAGTCAAAAACAAGCAAACAATCGCTAAACCTTTTTTCCGCCTTCTCCTGCCAGCCTTGGGGGCGGCGGTTTTGGGGGTGCTGTTTGTAGCCTTCGGAATTAACATCAAATTAGCTAGCGCCTTCACCTTAACCCAAATCACCGCCACACCAGCCGATGTTACGGTTTCCGCTGCCACCAGCTACACCGTAAGTTTTAAGACTACCAGTGCCTTAGCCAACAATTATAAGATCACCTTGGAATTTCCGGCCGGATTTGACATCTCTCAAGCCGGCGTTGCTTCCTTGACCGGCATAGACGGCACATATAGCACTTCTACTACCGGCCAGGTTCTAACCATTACCCGCACCGGCGGCACTTCCTCCGCCGCCGGAGTCAAGACCGTCGCCCTTTCCAACGTAGTAAATTCTGCCACTCCTGCGGACAATTACCAGGTTATCGTAACCACCAAGTCCGATCTGAACGCCGTTAAAGACGGCCCCACTAACTCCGTTTACTTCCGCGCTGCCGACATTCATTCCGAAACGCCCATAAGCGGCCTGTATTACCTCCGTGACGATTCCCAAACCCATTATCAGAATAATAATTCAATTGGAACAGGAAATTACATCGGCACACTTTCCGCAACTCCTCCGGTTTCAGACGGAGGCGGAGCTGATCTTGATGCGGTCATTTTCTTTTTTGACGCCAACGGCACCTATTCCCAGACTAACACCGTTTCCAATGCCTATTACCATGTTTGGTGGCAGTCCGCCGACGCTTCGGGGAGTTTGGGATATGACACGACCGGCTCCACTGAGGAAACGGAAAATGAAAGCCTTGCCGTAAGTTCCGCCGCTTCTCCGGACTATGTCGGCAGTCAATATTTGTATGCGGGCAAGCAGGTTTTTTCCTCTCCGCAGTCCGTATTGGGCAACAATATTTACAATTTCGCGATTAAATTTACCGGATCCTATCCGTCCTTACTTTCCAACCCAAGCCAGGCTTCCTTTGTTATCCTCAATCTGCCTGACGATGCCATCCTGCAAGGCCTGGATACTGACAGTGACGGCATCTCCGATTATGACGAGCTGTTTACGTATTACACCAACCCGTATGTTGCCGATACCGATGCCGACGGTTTTGCCGACAACTACGAAATTGACAACGGCTTAAATCCCGTTGACCCGGACCAGTCTCCGGCTTTCGGGAAACTGCTCCTTAAACAGTTTGACGGCGCGGCTGCGAGCGATAGATTTGGCATTTCCGTCTCTTCCATTCCCGACATTGACGGCGACGGCAAGGCAGATGTTCTGGTAGGGGCGTATCAGGCCGATCCCGGCGGCAGATCCAATGCCGGCTCGGCATACATTTTTTCTTCTGACACTGGCAGCATCATCAAGCAGTTTGACGGCGCGGCTGCGGGTGATTACTTCGGCTATTCCGTCTCTTCCATTCCCGACATTGACGGCGACGGCAAGGCAGATGTTCTGGTAGGGGCATCTTATGCCGATCCCGGTGGCAGATCCAATGCCGGCTCGGCATACATTTTTTCTTCTGACACTGGCAGCATCATCAAGCAGTTTAACGGCGCGGCTGCCAGTGATTTTTTCGGTGATTCCGTCTCTTCCATTCCCGACATTGACGGCGACGGCAAGGCAGATGTTCTGGTAGGGGCGTATCAGGCCGATCCCGGCAGCAAATCCGGCGCTGGCTCGGCATACATTTTTTCTTCTGACACTGGCAGCATCATCAAGCAGTTTGACGGCGCGGCTGCGGGTGATTGTCTCGGCCACTCCGTCTCTTCCATTCCCGACATTGACGGCGACGGCAAGGCAGATGTTCTGGTGGGGGCGTATCTTGCCGATCCCGGCGGCAAAGTTAATTTCGGCTCGGCATACATTTTCTCTTCCGATACCGGCAGCATCATCAAGCAGTTTGACGGCGCGGCTGCGGGTGATTACTTCGGCTATTCCGTCTCTTCCATTCCCGACATTGACGGCGACGGCAAGGCAGATGTTCTGGTAGGGGCGCATTTTGCCGATCCCGGCGGCAAAACCGATGCCGGCTCGGCATACATTTTTTCTTCTGACACTGGCAGCATCATCAAGCAGTTTGACGGCGCGGCTGCGAGCGATTACTTCGGCTATTCTGTCTCTTCCATTCCCGACATTGACGGCGACGGCAAGGCAGATGTTCTGGTGGGGGCGTATTTTGCCGATCTCGGCGGCAAAACCGATGCCGGCTCGGCATACATTTTTTCTTCCGATACCGGCAGCATCATCAAGCAGTTTAACGGCGCGGCTGCGAGAGATTACTTCGGCTATCCCGTATCTTCCATTCCCGACATTGACGGCGACGGCAAGGCAGATGTTCTGGTAGGGGCGTATGCGGCCGATCCCGGCGGCAAAACCTTCGCCGGTTCGGCATATATCTATTCTTCCACCGGCAATATTATCAGCCAGTCCTGGCCGCAGGATTCCTCCAATGCCAATGCCTTTGATTTGGACGGATATTTTTCCGACCCCAACAATTCCACCGTTCCCGCCAGAAGCCAGACCGTAACCTATGCCGCTTCTACGGCTGACAATTCCCATGTTGACGTTATCATTAATCCCGACAATACCGTTTCCTTTTCCCAGCCTGCCTGGTGGGCCGGAAGCGAAACCGTCACCTTTACCGCCACGGATTCCACCGGCCTGTCGTCCGATTCCAACGTTGTCACCTTAACCGTAACCGGCGATACCGATTCTACCGCTCCCTCAGCCGCCATCACTTCTCCTTCAGTCGGCAGCTCTGTTTCCGGCACAATTACCCTCACTGCCACTTCCACTGATGCCGCCTCCGGCGCAGCTTCTGTCAAATTCTACTACGACGACACCCACCTTATCGGAGAACAAACCTCGACATCCTCTCCCGACACCTATACCCAATCGTGGAATTCAGTCGGCCTGGACGGCTCCCATACTCTCATTGCCGTAGCTACGGATAATGCCGGCAACACCACCACCTCCACCCCCATTACCGTCACCGTCCAAAACAATACCGCTTCCGGCTCCCGCATAGATCCTGCTTCCTTTAGCCCGCCCATAGCTCCAGCAGGAGGCTTTGCCCTGCAGATCAACAACGGCCAGGCTTTTACCACCAATCCCAATGTTTCTTTGTCCTTAACCGCAGGGCCTGATACCACAGCCATTGCCTTGTCCAATATCCCCGGCTTTGAAAACGCTGTCCCAGAGCCCTATGTTCCCAATAAAGCCTGGGACTGGAACCTGTGCTGGACCAGCTCTGCCTTCCATAGCCCCGATAACTGCTCCTTTGGCCTAAAGACTGTCTATGCCAAGGCCTTTAACGCCTTTGGCCGCCCTTCTGACCCATTCTTTGCCACTATCAGCTATGTGGCAGAGGACAATAACCAGGGGGATAATAACAATAACGACAACCAAGGCAATCACGATAATAATCAGAATAACCAAGATAACCAGGATAATACTCAAAATCAGAATAACAATAACAACCAAGGCAATGACAATAACGGTAATCCCGGCAGTGATAACCAGGACCACCAAACAGCTGATGAATCAGCTAACTACATTTCCAACACCCTAGTCTTAGACCAAGGCACCGTCTATTTGATCATGGGCCAAGCTAAGTATGGCTTTACCAGCTTAAAAGCCTTCTTAGGCTTAGGTTATTTATTAAAGCATGTCGTCAAAGGAGACGCTTCCGCTTATCCCCAAACAGGAGTAATCTCTTTAGCTACTCAGACCCACATAGACGGCTCCTGGATTATTTCCGGCCGCACTGTCTTTTACGTCTCCAAGACAGGCTACATCCCGGTTCCTTCCTGGGAGATCTTTCTAAATAACGGGGGATCAGCTTCCTTCATCCTGAAAGCCAACCATGCCGATATTATAGACCCTCGTCCCATATTGCCGCTGATGGTGATGCATGACAGCAGGGTAGGGCAGTAGTTTTCGCTCTAACAATACCAACAAACCAAGGGGACTCCTTGTGCAGCACAAGGAGTCCCCTTGATTTCTTCCATTATGGTTATCGCTAAAACTTAACGGCTCAACGGAAATTTCCGTTGAGCCGTTAAACCATAACCACACTTGCATAAATGGCTAAAGGTGGTATTATAAAACTAAAGCAGTAAAAATAAAACAAAACCCCAATTCACAGCTTTTACCATTTATAAGCTGTTTTTTTAATCAGCAATTAATTCAGCGGAAATATGGACAATAACGACTTGCAGGAATTAATCAAAGAAGCGGGTTACCGCGGGGGAGGCATGATTTTAAACTTAAACAGCAGGCCGGCCGCCGTGGTTTTGACCATAGACAAATATAACAAAATATTGGGGCAGTCGCAAAACCTTAGTGCCGAAGAAAATACCCAAAACAGCTTGCAAGAGCAATCCATGGTTAATAACAAGAAATTAAAAATTTTAGTGACTGGCGGAGCCGGATACATTGGCGCGCACGTGGCAAGGCAACTGCTGGCAGAAGGCTACGAAACGTTAGTGCTGGACAATTTATCCACGGGACTGCGGGAGAACGTCCCTGCCGGCGCAGTTTTCCTGGAAGGCGACCTGGCAGACATGAATTTATTAAGGGACATTTTTGCCGCCCATAATTTTTACGCGGTAATGCATTTGGCCGCCAGCCTGGAAGTGGAAGAATCGGTCCGCGAGCCGCAAAAATATTTTAACAACAACGTTTTGGGGACCGCCAATTTGCTGGCGGCCATGGACGAAGCGGGCGTCCGGCGCATAATTTTTTCTTCAACCTGCGCGGTCTATGACCCGCAAAACGCCATGCCCATTAACGAACAATCCGCAATAAAACCGCTAAGCCCTTACGGGTTCACCAAGAAGACGGGGGAAGACCTGATAAATTATTATTGCAATTTTGCGGGCATGCGGGCCGTGGTGTTCCGCTATTTTAACGCCTGCGGCTGCGACTTTGACGGGGCGATCCAGGATACGCACGAAACCCATTTAATCCACGTAGTCATGCAGGCGGCCAAAGGAGAAAGGCCTTACATTACGGTAAACGGGTCGGATTATTCCACCACGGACGGCACTTGCGTCCGCGATTACGTGCATGTTTTGGATATTGCGGGAGCCCATTTGAAAGCTTTGGAAAAGATGGATGTTTTGAAAAATGATTTTGAAGTTTACAACATCGGCACGGGTCGCGGCAGCAGCGTAAAAGAAGTTATTAACGCGGCTTCCGAGGCCTTAAATAAAATAATCCCCATGGAAATGGGGCCGCGCCGTCCGGGCGACGCGCCGGAAATGGTTGCGGACAATTCCAAACTAAATTCGCAATTGGGATACAAGCTGCAATACAGCGACCTGCAAAATATTTTGTCCACCGCCTGGAACCAGGCAAACAACAGGGTCACAGCGGAAATATAATAACCATGCGGAAAATCCGGCAGGGGGTTTGCAGCCTGAGTAAAGCAACTTTTTTCAAATGCGGTTTTTGCCTTCAGGCAAAAACCGCATTTGGAAAAGTAACAAAACAGCCATAAGACCGTCGTAAGTTGCGGCAATCATAATTGCCGCTATGCCAAAGTCGTGGTATAATTGGGGTGATTAATCCGCGCTAAAGGCGCGGGCGGTTAACAAATAAAAAAAATGAACAAATTATCCATAGTCATTCCCGCCTATAACGAAGAACAGAGAATTGAGCATACCTTGCGGGATGTGGCGGAGTTTTTAAAAACCCAAAATTTTAATTATGAAATTTTAGTGGTAAATGACGGATCAAAAGACAATACTGCGGAAGTGGTGCGCAATTTGGAACAAAGCATTCCAAAATTAAGGCTGGTTGACAATAAAGAGAATCACGGCAAAGGATGGGTGACCAAGCAAGGCATGCTGGAAGCGGCTGGTGACGTTAGGCTGTTCATGGACGCGGACAATTCCACAAAGGTGGAAGAAATATTAAAGATGTTACCGCTATTTGAGCAGGGGTATGACATTGTTATCGGTTCCCGAAGGATTGTTGGTTCCAAGATTGCGGTGCATCAGCCTTGGATTAGGGATTTTCAGGGTAGTGTATTTCGATTAATCGTGCACACATTAGTTCCTTTGGGAGTAACGGATTCTCAATGCGGATTTAAAGCCTTTTCCGCCAAAGCCTCACAGTCCGTTTTTCCTTTGCAAAGAATTTACCGCTGGGCTTTTGATGTGGAAATTTTAGCCCTGGCCAGAAAAATGAAATTTAACATAAAAGAAGTGCCTGTAACATGGGTGAACGATGCAGATAGTCATGTAAAGTTTTCCGGAAAAGTGCACATGCTTTTGGAAGTCTTGGAAATTAGGTGGAATTTATGGACCGGAAAATATAAAATACTAAAAAAGACCGATAATCCGTCTGAAGAATCAGTCCAAACGGATCGGATTAAGGAAAGAGCGTAATTTCCCGATGACATGCGCCAGGCAGTTTTAAATGCCCGCTGTCAGGAAATTGCAGTATGCCAATGCCAAATACCAAGCCTCGCAAATGGGGAGGGGCAAAATTTACGGCAAAATTGTTGCTGTTTTTTTGCCTGATTTTTATTTTTGCCGGACAAACGCAGGCTGCCGCAAATATGAACGCATCCAAGGATATTTCTTACGTAATCAAGCTGCGCAATCAAAACGGCCTCAAATTAGTCGGCAGCATAGGCAGGGACATTAACCGCCGCTTTATTTTTTCTTCCAATCCCGAATTTGCAAATGTCTATTCTTTCCAATCGCCATATCCTTTGGCTGATTTGCAGCAATTGTTAAGCGGCAAATATGATTATTTGGAACTGGACAAGCAATATGCCGCCCAAACGGTTTACGTGAACGATCCGGGCTTTACATTGAATGTCCAGGATATAGACAAAGAATGGGGACTGGCTAAAGCCGGTTTCCCTGAAGCTTGGGATAAAACCACTGGCAGCGTAAAAAATGTGGTAGCGGTTATAGATACCGGCATAGATGCCACGCACCAAGATTTGCAGTCCATAAAATTCGTGGGCGGTTTTGATTTTACGGCCAAACAGCCTATTAATGGTAACATAAATTCCGACGACAACGGACACGGCACTTTGGTGGCCGGCGTGCTGGGCGCCGCTGCCAATAACAATATCGGCGTGGCCGGGACGAATTGGGATATCTCCATTATGCCGCTCAAGGCTTTGGACGCCTCGGGCAAAGGGGACTCCGCTTCCATTGCCGAAGCGGTTGTTTGGGCCGCTGACCATGGCGCTAATTTTATCAATTTAAGCGTAGGCGGAATAGGTTTTGGACACGATACCGCCTTGGCCAATTCCATTTCTTACGCTTATAACCGGAATGTATTAATTGTGGCCGCTGCAGGAAACGATATGGAGGCCACTGGCACCAGTCTGGACAGCGAACCGGTTTATCCCATTTGCGACGACAACAACGCCAATATGATCATAGGCGTGGCCGCTACTGACCAGAACGATCTAAAACCTGCCTTTTCCAATTACGGAAAAAATTGTATAGACGTAACCGCACCGGGCAAGAGGATTTTATCAACTATAAATTTTGACCCGCTCACTAAAAAACCTTCGCCCAATTCTTACGCTTACGCTTCGGGCACTTCGCTGGCCGTGCCTTTTGTGGTCGGCCAGGCCGCTTTAATAAAGTCGTTATATCCCAATGCTACCAATGTCCAGATACGCGACCGGATTATTGCCACTGCCGACCCGGTGGATAATTTAAATTTAACCCAGTGCGGAAACGCGTCTTGCCGCGGCTTGCTGGGATCGGGCCGAATTAACGTGCCTAAAAGCCTGCAGGATGAAATTCCTGGGCAAAACTTGGCAGAAGGGGAATTGGTCAAGAATAGTTCCACCGGCGCGGTTTACCAAATTTTAGGCGGACAAAAGCGCCTGGTTTCCCCTTTTGTCCTAAACCAGAAGTTTCCAGGAGCATCCATTACCGTCGTTTCCTCCCGTAATCTGGAAACCTACCCTGAAGGCTCTTATGTAACGCCCGAGGACGGCACATTGGTTAAGTGGGCTGCTGATCCTACGGTATATATGGTTTCCAAGGGCCAGAAATTGCCTATAACGTATCAGATTTTTATGCAGCGACGGTTAAATTTTCAAGATGTCTCCATAGCCAGCTTTGGCGAAATTAATTCATGGACAACCGGAAATTTTTTGCCGCCTTCCGAGGGCTCGTTAGCCAAATCTGCAAATAACCCTACCGTGTATTGGGTGGTTGGCGGCGTGCTGCATCCAGTAAATGCGGAATTTTACAAGCAGCGCGGGTTGAATTTGTTTCCTATATTTAACGTTTCTCCCCAGGATTTGGAAAATTTCCCCAAAGGCGAGGCGTATATAAGATAAATATTAATAAAATAGATATGATGAAACAAAAAATTGCCAAAATTTTTGTCACTATTATCATTGTTGCATCTTTGCCCTGGACGGCCTTGGCCCAAGGGGTGGATCCTGCTTTCAACCCCGGCAAGCTGATAGACGACAAGGTTTTTAGCGACACGCAAACTTTTGGCGGCGCGGAAGGTGTTCAAAAATTTTTGGAAGTAAAGGGTTCGGTTTTGGCCAATACCAGCCCCGCATTTATAGCCAAACTCAAAGAGCCGGGAATTACTATGCTTAAAGAGGCGCTGGAAGACCCCCGCCCGAATTTGGGACGCTTAAGGACTGCTGCGGAATTAATCTGGGACGCATCGAAACAGAGCGGCTTAAACCCGCAGGTAATTTTAGTGACGTTAAATAAGGAACAAAGCCTCGTCACCGGACAGTTTAATTCCGACGGCGATTTGCAGCGCGCTTTGGACCATGCTATGGGTTTTGCATGCCCTGACAGTGGCGGCTGCGATAGCCTGTTCCCGGGATTTTATTACCAATTGTTCGGCAATTTGGATGCCGACGGCAACCGCTATTTGGGCGCGGCCAAGTCCCTGATGAAATCTTTTGCCACTCCCGGAGGACGCGGTCCCGCAATTAACGGGCAAGCGGCCCGCGTAGGCGACGTAATTACTTTGGATAATACCATGGGAGGATACGAAGGGATTTTGCCCCAGCAGGCTATCCAGTTAGTGAATTCGGCCACTGCCGCGCTTTACCGCTATACGCCGCATGTGTTTAACGGCAATTATAACTTTTGGAAATTTTTTACCGCCTGGTTCAGGTATCCTAACGGCACGTTATTGTCCATGGCCAGCGACGTTAATACCTACATTATCCAAAATGGCACCAAGCAGTTAGTGCCGAATTTTGTGGCAGCGGCCCGCGGCTTGAACCTGGCAGGAAAAATTACGGTATCGCCCAATGAATTTGAAAGCTATCCTACGGACAAGGTGTTTGCGCCAGCGGACAATACTATTGCCAAATCCGGCGACGGCAAAACTTATGTTTTTCTTAACGGCGTAAAGCATTTGGCCTCTGTGTTCGTCCTTACGCAACGCGGTTTGAATCCTTCTGCGGCATTGGATATTTCTTCGTCTGACGCTGCCTTGTTTGATACCGGCCCGGTTTTGCCGCCAAAAGACGGGACAATTATCCGCGGCAAGACAGACCCGGCGATATACTTGGTAGACGGCGGACAGATTAAGCTGTTCAGCGCCGCTATTTTCAAGCAGCGCAAAATTACGGCCAAGCAGATAACCATGGTGCCGGACGGGGAAATTTCCACTTATACGCAAAACGGTTTTGTCCCTCCCTTGGACGGGACGCTGGTTAAAGCGCCGGACAACGGCACGGTATACTTAATAGATACGGGAGTAAAAAAGCCTTTAACCGCCGAATTGTTTAAAAATTTGGGATATAGCTTTAAAAACGTAGTTACGCTGGCCGGTGAAGAGGTGGGGTCTTTGGCTTTAGGGCCGTTCGCATCGCCGAAAAACAAGACATTCTTTGCCGTAGATTCCAAAATCGGGCCGTTGTATGAATTTAAGGACGGTACCAAGCATTTAATTTCCGCCTACGTGGCCAAGCAGCGGGGAATTACTCCTGACTATGTCTTTAGCAATTCCATGGCCGTAACCTGGTACGACGGCATCCCTATTCCGCCGCGGGACGGCACCGTAATAATGGGCGACAACAAGAACGACAAAACCGTATACCTGGTAAGCGGAGCGCAGCTTAGGCCGTTAACCTACCAGGCGTACAAAAACCGCCGCATCGCTGCCAAGAAAATTATCATTTTGCCGCAAGCCGAAGTTGACAGTTATGCCAAGGGTGAGATATTAACCAAATAGCGCCAAACACATTACTTAAAAAACAGCTTTTTCCCCAAGGAAAAAGCTGTTTTTTAAGCTTTAAGCAAACTCATAAGCCGAATTCTGTTTTTTCAGTATCGCTTTTTTCTTCGCTATCTTTAACCGATGGTAAAGAAAAAGGCGATACTGAATAAATAATCATCTATCTTGGCCTGATGTTGCCACCAGGCTCCAGCAGCCTACCAAATTTGGCCTTGCACTCAGGTAAGAATTTAGCCGTTTCACCCTGGCGTTGCCGCCAGGATATCCAATTTGCATTGGATCCCTATCCTTTCGGAATCAGGCGTTTCTGTTCGCATCTCGCAATTTTGAAGTTGGAGATTGGAAGTTGGATATTGGAAGCGGCAAAAAACCTGCGCTAATCTACAATATCTAAACTCTAATCTCCAACCTCTTATATGGACGGGCGTTACCCGCTACCTGCCTTGATAGCTCTTAAGGTGCTATCAAATAAGTGTTCGGACTTTCCTCCCCGCTCTTTGGATTGTATTAAAGACAATTTGCAATGCGTTTCATTAAATGTCCCCAAGAACTGCCAAACTGTTTTAACTTTTTTTCTCGTACCAGAGCATCTTTTTTGCTAGCATATGCCTCATAATAGATTAGTTTATAAGGAACATACGCTTTTGTCGCAATCTCTTTACCAGCATTATGTTTAGGAAACCTTAACTTTAAATCGCACGTTTGTCCGATATATACAAAATCGTGGTTTAAACTTTTAATAACATAAACATAATGCATACAATCCAAAGAGCGGGGCGATTATTCGGTTTGCTTAAAGCCTTAAAATTTTAACAGAAAACCGCACTTTTGTCAACTTTCAACTGGCCAAAAACAACTTTAAATGATATAATAAAATCAAGATTTTAACTGAAATACTAATTTTCCTGCGATTTTCCTGCAGGAAAATCGCAGGAAAATTAAATGAAAAAAAGCGAATTAATTTTTAATTTAATTTCCATACCGGTTGACGCAATTATGCTGCTTTTGGCCGGTATTGTTTCTTTTTATTTAAGGCTGCAACCGGACATAGTCGCGAAAATTCCTATTAAATTTAACCTGCAAATAAACAGCTTTATAGTATTGTCAGTCAAAGTTATCCCTGTCCTGCTGCTTATTTTTGCCTTATTCGGATTATATAATTTGCGCGGATCCAGGAAATTTCCGGAAGAACTGGGAAAAATTGCGGCTGGCATTTCTTTGGGGCTTTTAATAATTATTTTAATGTTTTTCTTTAACCAGGATTTCAACCAGAACATTTTCCCTTCCCGCTTTATAATTTTGGCGGCTTGGGGGCTTGGTATTTTATTTGTGGTTTGCGGCAGGCTGGTATTGAAATGGATACAAATTTTGTTGTTTAAAAAGAACGTAGGCTTGCATAAGTTAGTCATTATAAACGGGCAAAACTCAGGCACTGGCGTCATAGAAAAAGTGTATAAGAACAAAAGTTACGGATACGAAGTGAGCGAGGAACTAGTTTACGGGGCGGGAATACTGGAAACGTTGGAAAATTTATACCGGAAAAACAGGATTGACGAATTGCTGCAGGCCGACTCCTCGCTTTCGGACGAGATAAACCTGAAACTGGTGGAATTTGCCAGGAACAAAGGCTTGCAATTCAGTTTTGTACCCAATCTTTTTGAAGTGCAGCGCAACGCGATAGAAACCTATAATATCCGCGGCGTGCCTGTTATCAGTTTAAAAAATACGCCTTTGGACGGCTGGGGAAAAGTAGCCAAGAGGGTTATGGACGTGTTAATCGCGTCCGTTTGCCTGATTATTACTTCACCGTTATTTTTGCTTATCGCGATAGCGATAAAGCTAGACAGCAAGGGTAAGATAATATATACGGCCATGCGCGGTGGTTGTAGCAAGGATTTTAAATTTTACAAATTTCGCAGCATGTATAATCATTTGTGCATCGGTGAAGAATACGGCGGCGAGGAAGCCGAAAAAGTCAGGATGGAGTTATGGAAAAAGAATGACCGCGGCGGCTTAACGTCCCCGTTTTTAAAAATTAAAAAGGATCCGCGGGTAACCAAGGTGGGCAGGTTTCTGCGCAAAACCAAACTGGACGAACTGCCGCAATTTTGGAACGTCTTAAAAGGCGATATGAGCATGGTGGGGCCGCGCGCGCACGTGTTGGACGAAGTGGAACGCTACCGCAACCGCTACCGCCGCATGTTTTCCATAAAACCGGGCATTTTCGGCATGTCGCAAATTGCGCAAAGCTCCTGGCCCGACCTTCCGTTTGAGGAAGAAATCAAATTGAATACTTATTATATAGAAAACTGGTCGGTGTGGCTGGATATAAAAATTCTGGCCAAGACTTTTGTTATCCTTTTTTTCGGTTCCAAGCCCAAGGAAGACTATTGAAGTAATAAATAAAAATTTTACTTAATCAATTAATTTTATTTAATGATGCAGGTTATTTTGGCCCATGATTCTTTTACCCAGCTTGGCGGGGCGGAGCGCATAATGGACGTTTTGCACGAAATGTTCCCGGGTTCGCCCGTTTATTCGCTGGTGTTGGACCGCCAGTTAGAATACAAATACCGCGATTGGGATATTAGGACTTCGTGGCTCCAGATTTTTTTTAATTTTTTCCCCAGGCTGCAATACTTTTTGCCCATAATACCTTTGGCCGTGCAATCAATAAAAATCAACAGCCCGGAAAGCGGGGAAAATACCATAGTGTTTTCCAACAGCTCCAGCTGGATAAAAAACATCCGCGTTGCCAGGGAATGCGCGCACATAAATTATTGCCACACGCCGCCGAGATTTTTGTGGACTGACGCGGATTACGTGGACCAGGAAACCCCAAAATTCTTGCGGCCCTTGGTCCGAATTATAGTCAGGCAAATGCGGAAGTGGGACTACAGGGGGGCGCAGCGGGTAAATTATTTTTTAGCCAATTCCCAAGAAGTGCAAAAGCGCATAAAAGCGTATTACAACCGTGACAGCGAAGTGCTGTATCCGTTTGTGGATACGGAATTTTGGCGCCCTGCCAATGCGGAAAAATCGGATTATTTTTTAATAGTCAGCAGGCTGCAGGCGCACAAGAAAACGGATTTGATAGTTAAGATATTCAATGAACTTAATATTCCGCTGCATATTGTCGGAACCGGCAGGCAGGAAAATTACTTAAAATCCATAGCCAGGGGGAACGTTAAATTTCTCGGTAAGGTTCCCGATGAGCAGCTTCGCGAAGAATATTCCAAAGCCTTAGGCGTAATTTTTCCGCAAAAGGAAGATTTCGGCCTTATTCCGCTGGAAGCAGCCGCTTGCGGCACGGCAACCCTTGCCTACGCCAAAGGCGGAGCCTTGGAAACCGTTATTCCCGGCCTAACCGGCGAGTTTTTTGACTCTTACGACCCCAGCCTTATTAAGGAAAAAATTTTATCATGGGATTATAAAAACTATTCTTCTGACGCCTTGCGCTCCCAAGCCGAAAAATTCAGCAAAGAAAAATTTAAAAAACAGGTTTTAAATATAATATCCCAAAGGACTAACGATTTTCACGGCCGTGAAAATCGTTAGTCATGCAAGTTTATTTTTTTTATTTTATGAAATCTCATGAAAAAATAAGCCCTACTGCCTGGTCGGTTGCGTATGGAAGAACTTTTTCGGACGTGCCGTTTTCCCGGGAAATTTTTAACGAATTGGATATTTTAAGGCAAAAGGAAAGCGCAAAAATACCAGGCGGCAAAAAAAAGCGGGTCGTGGCGGTTCAATTTGAAGCAAGGTATAAATTAATAAACCGGTTTTTAAAACAAAAGGGTTATAAGCAAATTCTGGAAATCGCTGCCGGTTTAACGCCGAGAGGCTTGGAATTTTGCCAAGATCGCAGTGTTAATTTTGTAGAATTTGATCTGCCTGCCATTATAGCGCAGAAACGGCAGATAATTAAAATATTGGAAAAGAAGCGTATAATTACGCCGCTGCCTAATTTGCGTTTTGTATCTGGCAATGCTTTAATAAGCGCAGATTTGGAGAAGGCAAGCGGTAATTTAAATTTAAGCAAACCCGTTTCAATAGTGACCGAAGGCTTGTTGCGCTATTTGACTTTTAAGGAAAAAAAATTATTGGCCAGAAATATCCGGGCTGTGCTGCTCAAAGCAGGAGGGGTTTGGCTGACTCCGGATACGCAAACTCAAGACAAAAGAACGCAAAATATGCGTAAGAGCACAGCCGGGTTTTCCCAACTTACCGGCAGAGATATAGAAAAAAATTATTTTAGAAATATTGCAGAGGCTAAAAGCTTTTTTTCTAATTTGGGTTTTAAGGTCGAATCTCATCAATTTTCCGAGATACAAAACGAACTTGTGATTTTAAAAAGGTTGCAATTTCCAAAAAAACAAATAGATTTGAATCTGAAAACGAGATATTTATTCGTAATGGAACCGGACGCTTAATATCTTATATGAAAATCGCCATAGACCTAAGGAGCTTGCAGGGCGGGAATTTTACGGGGGTGGAAAATTACATTGTGAATTTGCTGGAACACCTGCTGCCTTTGGACAAGAAAAATTCCTATACTTTGTTTTACAATTCCTGGCGCCAGGGGCTGCCGGGAGATTTTCATTATATTAATTCCCAAATTAAAAAGACGAACTTTCCCAATAAAATTTTAAATCTGGCCCTAAAGGCCAATATTACCAATTTGGAAAAGCTGGCCGGGCAGTTTGACTGCCTGTTCATGCCCAACCCCAACCAGTTCAATATATTGCCGCAAACCAAGCTGGCCGTTACGGTCCACGACCTTTCCCCGGTAATGACCCCGGAATTTTACAACGCGAAAAGAAGGCTGTGGCACAAATTTTTAAATTATCGTCGCGCGTTCCAAAGGGCTAATGTTATTTTTTCGGTTTCGGAATATACTAAGCAGGATTTAATTAAGATATGCAAATTGCCCGAAAACAAGATCAAAGTGGTTTACCCCGGCATGGACCTTGGGCATTTTAATCCGGATATTACGTCAGACAAATTGCGCCAGGCCAGGAACATATACGGCCTGCCCGCGGAATTTTTATTATTTTTAAACACCATTGAGCCGCGGAAAAATTTATCAAACCTGATTAAAGCGTTTGAACAGGCAGAAATTACATCGCACCTGGTCATAGCGGGGCAAAAAGGCTGGAAATATAAAAATATTTTTCAGCAGATGAAACAAAGCAAAAAATCGGCTAAAATACATTATATAGGATATGTTAAAGAACAGGACAAGCCGGCCGTAATAAAATTGTCCCAAGCTTTGGTTTATCCCAGCTTCTACGAAGGATTCGGTTTTCAGCCTTTGGAAGCCGCGGCTTGCGGCGTGCCGGTTGTTGCCAGCTCGGTTACGTCCGTTCCGGAAGTGGCGGGAGGCGCCGCTTTGCTGGTTAACCCTTACAATATTGCCGAAATGTCAAATGCCCTGAAGGAAATTACTAATAACCAACCATTAAGGGAAATGCTGGTCGCAAAGGGCTTGTCCCGCGCCAAAAACTTTAACTGGGACAGAGCGGCGGAAAAAGTGCTGGAAGGGTTGAATGAAATATAGAAATAAAGGCAGTCTTGGAGCCAGCTATCTTAAGATTGGCGAATGGTGATCATAATCTTATAATCCAAAATTTATTATGAATATAGGCATAGACATTCGCATGCTTGGCTTCAGGCACGGAGGGATAGGAAGGTATGTTTTGGAATTGGCAAAAAATATTTTGGAAATAGACAAGCAGAATAAATATTTTTTGTTTTATAACAACGACGCCGAAGAAGATGTCTTGCTGCTTAAAAAGATCAATCATGCCAAAGCCGAATTCATTCCGGTAAATATTAGCCATTATTCCATTGGAGAACAGACGTCGTTCGTAAGAATTTTGAATAAATATAAATTGGACCTGGCGCATTTTCCGAATTTTAACGTGCCATTGCTTTACCGCAAGCCTTACGTGGTAACCATCCACGACGCCATTCACCACAAAATCGGCAGCTCCAAAAAAAGCCATTTTTTCCACTTCCAGGCTTATAAAAAAATTATTGCCAATGCCGCAAAAAAATCCCGCGCCATTATTACGGTTTCGGAATATTCCAGGCAGGATATTGCCAAATATTTCCGAGTGCCTTTAAACAAGATTACGGTAATTTACGAGGGTATTTCCCTTGGCACAGAGATGCCTGCGGACCAAATGGAATCGGTTAAACGAAAATATTTAATATCCCGGCCTTATTTTTTGTTTGTCGGCGTATTGGAAAGAAAAAAAAACGTAGTAAACTTAACGCGAGGCTTTGACGTATTCATAAAAAAATACGGGTTGGATATGGATTTGGTTATTGCCGGCAAAGTTGACAAGCATCATCCCGAAATAAAACACAAGGCTTTGGACATAAAATTCAGCGACCGCCTGGTATTTACCGGCTGCACTGAAGATGGGGACTTAACCGCCTTATACCAAGGAGCTTTCGCTTTTGTTTCGGCTTCCTTGCATGAAGGGTTCGGTTTGCCCGGCGTAGAAGCAATGAAGCATAATTTGCCCCTGGCCGTTTCCAGCCTGGAAGTGTTTAAGGAAATTTATAAAGGCGCAGCTCTTTACTTTGACCCGCTGGACACGGAAGACATTGCGGCTAAAATGGGCCAGCTTGCCCGGGACAAAGCGCTTTACGCCAAACTTCAGGAGAACGGGTTTAACAGGGTACAGGACTTTGACTGGAAAAAAACGGCGTGGCAGACTATTAAAGTATACGAACAGGCGATTGCTTTATGCGCAAATGAAAATTGTAGCAATCGGTAATCAGAAGAGGCAGAGATGACGCACATTGGTTATCTAATCAGCGGCAGATCTGCGTAAAAGATCCGCTTTAAGATCAGTGATAAAATACAATATGAAAATTCTTCTAACCGGCGGCGGCAGCGGAGGACCGGTAGCGCCCCTATTAGCCATTGCCGAAGAAATAAAAAAAATCCATCCCCAGGCAGGGTTCCTGTTTGTCGGCACAAAACAAGGGCCGGAGAAGGAAATGGCCAAGCAGGCCAAACTGCCGTTTGTCCATATTGCGGCCGGCAAATTACGGAGATATTTTAGTTTGAAAAATTTATTTGCCCCCTTTTTTGTTATTGCCGGTTTTTTCCAGGCTTGGATAATCTTGCGCAAGTTTAAGCCAGATTGCGTGGTTGGCGCCGGCAGCTTTGTCCAGGTCCCGGTAATTTGGGCGGCCTGGCTGCAAAAAATCCCGGTTGTAATCCATCAACAAGACCTGCTTCCCAGCCTGGCCAATACTTTATGCCAATTTCCGGCAAAAAAAATTACGGTGACCTTTGAAAGTTCGCTTACCGACTTTTCGGCATCGTTGGGCTTTTTTTACAGGAAAAAACCTGATAAAATAGTATTAACAGGCAATCCGTTCCGCGCTAACTTAAAGGACGCCGACAAGCCTGCCGCCCAAAAATTTTTTAAGCTGGAGCCCGATTTCCCCACATTGCTGGTTTTAGGCGGCGGCACGGGCGCATTGTATTTAAACAAGCTGATGCAGGAAAGCCTGCCTGTTCTTGCCAAATCGGTGCAAATTATCCACGCTACCGGCAGCAATAAAAATATCGGTAATCAGGACGCGCCCCATTACCATGCCTATGCTTTTATAGCAAATATAGGCGCGGCTTATGCCGCAGCCGACATGGTGTTGTGCCGCGCCGGCCTTTCTACCATTACGGAACTGGCAAATTTGGGCAAGGCGGCCATTGTGGTGCCAATGCCCCGCAGCCACCAGGAAATAAACGCCATGCTGTTGCGGCGGGAGAAAGCCGCCATTGTTGTCGGGCAAGACAAAATGACCCCGGATTTTTTGACCAGGCTGGTCAGGAAATTGCTGTTTGATTTAAATACCCAGAAAATCCTTAAAACCAACATTAGCAGGATTATGCCAAAAAATTCCGGCGGGAAAATTGCGGAAATTATCATTAAAGAAGCAAGCGCGAAACAATCTTAAATGAATGAAGCGCGAAAAAATAAATACCGCCCTACGGTAGGGTTGGCCTTGAGCGGTTCGGGGAACCGAAGCACTTTTTACATTGGTTTTTTGGAGAAACTAAAGGAGCTGGATGTCCCTATAGATTACATTAGCGCTTGCAGCGGCGGTTCGCTGATAGCGGCGGTTTACGCCGGCGGCAAGCTGGAAGAATTTAAAGCGCTGGCCTTGACGCTGAATAATGAATCGTTCAGAAAGCTTATTGGCAAACGCGCCAGCAAAGGCGGCCTGTATTCTTTGGATGCCATGGAAGACGAACTAAGGAAATTTACCAACGGCTTAAATTTTGAAGAAGTCCGGCCGCTAATGTCTTTTGTTACCGTGGATATTGAAAGCGGGGAGCAGGTAGACTTGTGCATGGGGGATATTGCGCGGGCGGCGCGCGTGTCCTGCACGCTGCCCGGGATTTTTGAGCCGGTCAAATGGGGCAGCCGGACTTTGGTGGACGGCGGCCTGCTAAGCCTGGTGCCCATAAGCAGCCTGAAAAAATTTCCGGTGGATATAGTCATTGGGATAAATATGAGGGGCACCAAGCATATTTTTACGGAAGGGCAAATTACCCTGCGGAAATTTTACAATTTGTTTAAAAAACTTTTTTTTATTGACGAGATGGGGGCGTTGTTTTCCGGATTTTGGGCCAAAGAAGATATAGATTTTGAAAATAATCCAGGGCTGCTTTCGGTTTTAGGAAAAAGCATGGACCTGGCCATAAAGGCGGACAAGCAGGCCGTGGCCCAGGATTTAACCTGCGATCTAATGATTACCCCGAATGTCCCGAAAACCAAAAAAGATATTTTTTCCAAATTCCAGCCGTATTATGAATTGGGCAGGCAAACAGCCGCGGAATACGCGCCGAAAATTAAGGAGTTGATCAGGCAAAAAGCCGCCGGCGTGCCGGCGGAAGTTCCCGAAATAAGCGCGGCAAAAACTATATGATAGATTTAAACAATACCGACAAAATTTACTTTGTGGGCATTGGCGGCATTGCCATGTCCGCGGCTGCTGGCATAGCCAAAACCTACGGTTTTACCGTTTCCGGCAGCGACTCCAAAGAAGTATACGATCCGGCGAAAAGGGTTTTGGACCGGGAAAAAATTCCCTACTTTCCGGGTTACAACGAAAGCCATATTAAGGAATCGCGAGCCGATTTGTTCGTCTTGTCGGCCGGGGAAGACTTGAATAATCCGGAAGTAAAATACATCTACGAACACAAATTGCCGCACTGTTCTTTCCCCAAGATGCTTAAGGTTTTGGCCGAAGACCGGTTGCGCGTGGTGGTTGCCGGAACTCACGGAAAGTCTACTACTGCCGGCCTGCTGGGGCATTTGTTTAAAAACCTTGACGACAGCTCTTTTATGGTTGGCGCGGTTTTGCAGAATTATGAGACTAATTTTTACCGGGGCGACGGGCACTATTTCGTGTTTGAAGGGGATGAATACAAGTCCGAGTTCGACGACCCTGCCCCAAAATTTTCCTATTACAAGCCAGATATCCTGGTCTTGACCAACTTGGAATTTGACCATCCTGACGTGTTTGCGGACGTAGAAAGTATGGAACGGGAATTTGAACTGCTCATAGCCGACATGCCGGAAGACGGTTTGATTATTTACAATGCGGACGACCCCCGCTTGCCGAAATTAATCCATAAGACCAACATTACCGCAGTCAGTTTTGGTATGGGCGAGGAAGCGGATTTTAAGGCGGAAGAAGTCGGGTTTGCCGAAGGTTACGCAAACTTTCGCGTTTTAAATAAACATTCCAAGGACATTTTGTCCCAGCTTGGGCATACGGAAGACTACCAAACCCAGTTGCCGGGCAAAATGAACGTTTATAACGCCTTGGCTGCCATTGCTTTGCTAAGGACGTTGGGTTTCGGCCGCGACCAGATTGCTTTGGATTTATTGTCTTACAAAGGCGTAAAAAGAAGGTTTGAAGTTGTCGGCGAAAAAAATGGAATTACCATTATTGACGACTACGCGCATCATCCCACGGCCGTCAGGGAAACCTTGGAAGCGGCTCGGCTTCGGTATTTTCCGGAAGATGCGGAGAAAGATATTATCACTTTGGCTCCAGGCTCAAGCAATCCCGGCAAAGAACCGGAGACAAGGGGCAAGGAACGCCAAGGACGCCTTTGGGCCGTTTTTGAGCCACATACTTTTAGCAGGACAAAGGCGGTCCTGCCCGAACTAGCCAAAAGTTTTGGCGCGGCTGACGAAGTGCTAATTTCCGAAATTTATCCTGCCAGGGAAAAGTCTTCGGAATATACAATTACTTCCGCAGATGTAGTCAGCCGATTTATCGGCTCAAACGGGGCATCTGGCCTGTCCGCCAAAGCTTCAGCGGGGGCGGGTAAATTAACTAACTACAAAACGCAAAACATCCGTCTGGTCCATGACAAGCGAGAAGCCCTGGATATCCTGAAAAAAGAAGCCAAGCCGGGAGACGTAATCGTGGTTATGGCAGTAGGTTCTTTCAACCGTTTGGCGTACGAGCTGAAAGAAGCTTTGTGATATTGTTATAAGTATATATTTAAATTTATATTTAAATTCATATTTAAATATGAACAGGAAAAATGACCAAAAAAATATCCGCAAGCTTTACAGGCAAGGCTCAACCAGCATGGCCGTGACTTTACCCATAGAAATGGTTGCGGACCTGAAATGGCGGGAAAGGCAAAAGGTTAAAGTGTCCAAGGTCCGCGGAGGAATATTAATCAAGGATTGGAAAAAATAAATTTTTCCATGGAAATTAAATCCGGCATATCTTTAGCCCCGTATACCACTTTTAAAATTGGCGGGAAAGCCAAGTGGTTTTGCGTTGCGGAAAGTCTGGATGATTTGAAGGAGGCGATAAAGTTTGCGGCGGATCGCGGCGAACAAATTTTCGTGTTTGGCGGCGGAAGCAATATACTGGTGAGCGACAAAGGTTTTGGCGGATTGGCGGTAAAGATTGAATTTAAAGGAATGGGGATAATTTCAGATGGCAACGGAAGCGTTACTTATCAAGTAGCGGCAGGGGAATATTGGGATGGATTTGTCCAGAAAACCGTTGACGAAAACCTGTGGGGCGTAGAAAACCTTTCCCATATCCCCGGAAACGTGGGGGGCGTGGCCGTCCAAAACGCGGGCGCTTACGGCCAGGAAGCCAGCCAGGTCATAGAGCAAGTCACGGCTTTTGACATTTTAACGGGGGAGATTAAGAAAATTGCCAATAAAGACTGCAAGTTCGGTTATCGCAGCAGCATTTTTAACAATCGGGAAAAAGGCAGGTACGTAATTCTTTCAGTAAAATTTAAGCTTTCCAAAACAGATAAGCCTAATTTATCTTACCGGGATTTGGCAAAACTTTTTGCAGGCAGGCAGCCTGCGGCTGCCGAAATCAGGCAGGCAATAATTAAAATTAGGGACAAAAAATTTCCTTATCCGTCAGAAGCGGCAAATGGCAACGCAGGATCGTTCTTTAAGAATATCGTGCTAGACGCCGAAACCTATGGCTGCGTGGAAAACATTATCAAAGATAGATTCGGGGAAGAAATTTTGGGAAACATGAAAAAGAAGGTTTTTCATGAACCTGGTGGTTGCTTAAAAATCCCCGCCGCATTTTTACTGGACATTTGCGGGCTTAAAGACATCCGGACTGGCAACGCGGCCATTAACCCCGGCCAGCCGCTGGTAATATTAAACAAAACCGGCCAGGCATCTGCCGAAGAGATTTTGGGGGTTGCCGCTATAGTAAGGGGAAAAGTTTTTGAAAAAACAGGATTAAAGCTTTGTCATGAGCCGGAATTAGTGGGATTTTCCAAAGCAGAGCTGGAAAAATTGGAGAATTAATATTTATCCTGTATAATAAATTTGAAACATTAAATAAGCTACTATGAACATCAATTATAAATCTACCAATACATCGCTAACGCAATCGGACAAGGACTATATAGCCGACAAATTGGAATCGCTGGCCAGCTTTATGAAAGACGGCGACAAGGCGTTTATAGAAACGGAAATAGACAAAAAACACAAGAGCGGGCTGGTGTTCAGGATGGAAATTTCCATAAACCCGCCCAAGTATTACGCGGAAGCCAGGGGGAATGACTTTTATGAGGCTTTGGACCTGGCGCTGCCGAAAATTAAGGAACAGCTGGCCAAGCAGAAAGACAAAAAAATAAGCCTGCGCCGGAGAAAAAAGCGCGCGGCTTAAAACAGGGACAGGCTGAAAAATAAATTTTATAAAACAACCTCGCAATTTCCTTTTGCGCTACTGTGCTAGCACAATAGCGCAAAAGGAATATTTTATTTTTGGTAGAATTTTTCGTAAACCAGGTTAAAGCCGCCTTTTTTGCTCATAAGTTCCCTGGACCCGCGAGAAACCGTGGCAGTAGCGACTTTCAGGTTTTTGGCAATATCCCTGAATGGTATGTCCTGTTTGATCTGCTTGACTATTTGCCACCTAATGGCAATGTCCTTATATTCTTCGGGCGTAAGCAGGTCAAACAGGAATTCGTGTAATAGTTTTTGGTCTTTAGCCACTTTGGCCAAAAGACTCTCCAGTTCTTCCGCGTATTTGTGCAAATATTCCATATGATATTTGTAGAATTGTTAAGGTTTGTTATTGTGCTAGTAAAGTAGCACGCAAATAATTTTAAGTCAATAACTATGGATAACCGGACTCTTGTGATATTCGGTAAAATTTTACGCTTATTTACATGTGCTATTGTGCTAGCACAGTAGTTGACAAAGGAAAAGGCGAGGAGTAGTATTAAGTTATGAAAATAATTAGGCGACAATTAAATTCCTGGTGGCGGGCTTTGTTTATACGCAAAGTCCGGAGTTAAGATTGCCTGAAATTATGCCAGCGGCGCCTTCGGATTTTGCGGAAGGCGTTTTTTGTTTGTTTTGGCGGTTTATCCCTGAGTATTTTAGGGGCATTCCGCCAGCGCAAAAAAAACACGGGCAGAAAGCGCGAATACGGCTGCCTGTAATATAGGGGGTTAAATATGTGCGGCTGGTCATGGGACGGCTGCGAGTGCGGCATGGTTGTTAACGAGGCAATCAAACGCAGGGCAAAGTTCTTGCGGACAACCCAAAGAAATTTCAATCGCGGGGAAAAGCGAGGCTTAACCTTGCGGGACAAGAGGCAATACGAACGGTGGGTGCAGATTAACAATCTGAAAAAGATTGTCGGAGAAGTATAAGGGGGCGAAATTGATGAAATATACATGGAAAACCGATCTTCCTGTCGGCACAAGATTGCCTTGGCGCGGCTGGTGGTGGGAGGTTTTGGGCCAAGAAGATCAAAAAGGCAAAACACTGTGCCGCGTAATAGCGGAAGACAGCGGGGCTGAAGATCTGGAAAGGGAAATCCGATCCGAGCTGGTCAGCAAAGGCTGGAAGCCGGGATTTGAATTTTTTATCTCCTCGGGCGTTCTTGCTGCAATCGCCCGCAAGCATAGGCCGGAATTGGTGCGGGAAGAGCCGGCAACGGCCAAAGAACCGGTTGCGGCAACCACCCGGCCTTCCGGGTCGCTCCATAATTTTTTCGTATAACCATGCCCTGCGTCATTGTGCGCCGCCAGAAGCAAAGCGGCAATGCGTCGCTTACACTAAGGCGGGCCAGCACTGCTGGTTCCGCCTTGATTTTTTATCTCCCTTGAAGACAGCCCTCATCTCCCTTGAAGACAG
>JAMDAY010000036.1 GCA_023484515.1 Patescibacteria group bacterium | reverse complement strand
ATTAATGTGGGAAATTTGCCTGGAAAGGTTAGTTTTCATACGCCTCCTTATGGGCCAAGTTAATCATCTGATACAGATGACGGCCAGAGGCAGGGAGGGTGGATACTTATTTATTTTATCTACTATAGTATCCTATAATAATTTACATTTACAGGAGACATATGCCATTTCAAAAAGTCCCGTTTGGCGAAATTGAAGCGTTTAACGTAGTAATAGAAGTGCCCACCGGCAGCGCGAAAAAATATGCGTACGACCCGGAAATGGACGCCTTAAAGCTTTCCCAGGTCCTTTATGACAATGTCGGTTTTCCCTTTAATTACGGTTACGTAGCGGAAACCGAATCGGGAGACGGGGAAAATTTGGACGCTTTCGTGCTAAGCACTCATCCTTTGGCCACGGGAACCGTAGTAACCTGCCGCGCCATAGGGTTAATTGAGCTGATAGACCGCGGCCAGGAAGACCATAAGGTTATTGCCGTGCCGCTTAGCGAACACCGGTTTGATAAAATTTTAGACATAAAAGATTTGCCGGTGGAGCATATTCCGGCCTTTGAGGATTTTTACCGGAAAGCCTCCGCCCAGTGGAAAAAAGACATCCAGGTTAAAGGTTTTTTTGGCCGCGACCGCGCCGTAAAAGAATTGCTGCGGACGCAGATTCTGGATTAATAATAAAACCATTTTTACCCGGTAAAATCCAGTGCGTAAAAATGGCTTTTATTATTGCGTTAGCTATTGAGGCCCGCATATTATCTTGAATAATTTTTGTTTTCAGTAAGCCCAAATTTGTTCAACTGATTTTACGGAGATCAATAGTGTAGGAAATTTTGGGGATTTATACTGTTTAGGAACCTTGCAGTAAAAAACGCTTACGCGGAATTGCAAGAGGCAGAAAACCAACTGGTAAACTTTTTACAAGAACATCCGGAAGCTCAAACGGGCAATTCAGCCGAAACCATCCATTAAAAAACCGCCGCCTGAATTCAGGCGGCGGTTTTGCCGAAGATGCTACGGTTTCAGGAATTTGACTAAGAGCAAAGCGACAATGTTTATTATCTTGATCATGGGGTTTATGGCCGGGCCGGCAGTGTCTTTATAAGGATCGCCCACGGTGTCGCCGGTGACCGCGGCTTTGTGGGCATCGCTGCCCTTGCCGCCGAAGCTGCCTTCTTCAATGTATTTTTTAGCGTTGTCCCAGGCCGCGCCGCCGGTAGTCATGGAGATGCCAACAAATAATCCGGTAACTATTGTCCCCACTAATAATCCTCCCAGAGCCGCGGCGCCAAGCCACCAGCCGACCAAAATCGGGATCACCACCGGAATCAATGCCGGAATAATCATTTGCCTTAAAGCCGCTTTGGTGACGATATCAACAGCGCGCGAATAATCCGGCTTGGCGCTGCCTTCCATAATGCCTTTTATCTCGCGGAACTGCCGGCGCACTTCTTCTACAACAGATTTAGCGGCCTTGCCTACGGCAGACATGGCAATGGAAGCGAACAAGTAGGGGAGCAAACCTCCCAAGAGTAAGCCAACTAATACTTTGCTGTCCGAAAGATCAAAGACAGTGGAAATGCCGTTATTGCTTAATTCCTGCGTATAGGCCGCAAATAGTACCATAGCAGCCAAACCGGCGGAAGCAATGGCATAGCCCTTGGTAACGGCTTTGGTGGTGTTTCCGACCGCGTCTAGCGGGTCAGTCACATCACGAACCGATTTGTCCAATTCCGCCATTTCCGCAATTCCTCCGGCATTGTCCGTAATCGGCCCGAACGCATCTATTGCCACAATAATGCCGGTCAAAGACAACATGCTCATAACCGCCAGCGCAATTCCGTATAACCCCGCCAGTTGGTACGCGGCTAAAATTGCAAACACGATCACCAGCACGGGCAAAGCGGTTGACTGCATGCCGACTGCCAAACCCTGGATAATGTTAGTGCCATGTCCGGTCGTGGACGCTTCGGCAATGTTTTTAACGGGCGCGTATTTTTTGGCGGTATAATATTCGGTAATTAAAACAATCGCCGCAGTTACAACCAGGCCGATTAAGGCCGCTAAGAATAAATTGTTTACGGAAAATAATCCATTGCCGTCCATGAGCCATTTGGTGATGGGATAAAACGCAACGGCAGACAAAACGCCGCTGACAATCAAACCTTTGTAAAGCGCACCCATAATATTTTTGCTTTTGCCAAGGCGCACAAACCAGGTGCCGATGATGGTGGTGATGATGGAAACGGCGCCGATCAAAAGCGGATAAATTAAGGCATTAGTTCCGGGAGCCGGGTAAACGTCCCCGCTTAAAAATTGCGGAAAAGTAAACGCTCCGAGCAATATCACGGCAATCGTAGACACGACATAAGTTTCAAACAAATCCGCAGCCATGCCGGCGCAATCTCCTACGTTATCGCCGACGTTGTCAGCAATGACTCCGGGGTTGCGCGGGTCATCCTCTGGAATGGAAGCTTCAATTTTGCCAACCATATCGGTTCCTACATCAGCTCCTTTGGTAAAGATGCCGCCTCCCAAGCGGGCAAAGACGGAAATTAAAGATGCCCCAAAAGCCAAGCCGGCCAGGGCGGTTAAATCGCGGGTAAGCATATAAAAAGCGGTCACGGAAAGCAGGCCTAATCCCGCAACGAATAAGCCGGTGACCGACCCTCCCTGGAAAGCCAAAGACAGCGCCGCGCCCAAGCCTTTTTTAGCGGCTTCGGCAGTGCGCACGTTGGCGCGCACGGAAATGTTCATGCCTACGAATCCGGCGACCGCGCTAAGCACGGCACCCAGCGCGAATCCGATAATCGTATTTCCGGAAAAATGCGCCAGCCACATTAAAATTACAATCACTATGGCCACAATTCCCACTGTCCGGTATTGGCGCGACAAATAAGCCTTGGCTCCGTCTTGTATGGCGCGGGCAATTTCCAGCATTTTGCCTTCGCCTGCCGGCTGTTTTAAAATTTTAAAAATTAAAAACACCCCATACAGCAGCGCAATTACGCTCGCAGCCAGGGCATACCACAAAAGCTTGGTTTCGTTCATATTTTTTGCTGGCAAATGTTAATAATATCTTGTATAATTATAGGGGAATTTATTAAAAAGTCAAAACTTAATTGCGACAATCTTTATGATAAAATTCAGCAAGCCAAAAAATTATGCCTTAATAACGGGAATTTTGCTGTTTTGTCTGGGATTCTTCGGATTCGCGTTCCGCACCAGTTTTAACTTACCCGGGTATTATTTATTTGGCAGTCTAATTTTGGGATTTTGGGGAATAATAGTAGGGAGCGGAGGGAAGGGGAATAATAACAGCTAACTAATAGCAAAAAAACACAAAGATCATCTTTGCACAGCGCAAAGATGATCTTTGTGTTTTCAAGCGGCTTATTGGAATTGGACCGAGTGCACCAGGGCCATAAATTGCGGCTTAAGGCTAAGCGAATAGCCAATGTCAAAAGTATAAAAATTTCCGTTGTGCCGCATCCCGTATAATAAATCAGAGACGTTTAAGGCTTTTGTTCCGTTTATGTCTTCTTCCTTCGGGGATAATCCGCCAAAGGCATAATACCCGGAAGGGCTGACGTAAATTTTTATGTTCACGTATTTTGTTCCGGGATCCAGTTCCAAAACGTCAAGCCCGTCTTTTTGTTTCATTGCCAAAACTTTCCATTCGGGGGGATAGAAAAAGCTGAGTCCGTATTTTTTATCCGCGTATGATTTCCATCCGGATATGTCCACCGTTGGCTCTTGGGGCGCTACCACCGTCAAACCTTTGGAAGCGGAAGTTTTATTTATTTGCAGTTCCGAGGGCAGCTTGATATTTCCATGGTAGTTGGATTCGTCGTTAGAATTAATATAGTCGCTAATCCTGGCTGAAAGGAAGGTGCCAATTACGGCAATGCTAAAAAGAATTACAAAACTTTTAGTTTGTGGGGAAATATTTTTCATTTTATTTCAAAGGAATTTTCTTGCTTTTATTATAAAGTTTGTTTTAAGAGGTGTCAACCTATTGGAAAAGTTTATCTAAACCAGCGTTATTTCCGCAATAATAAAGGTTTTTTGTCAAGCTGACGCAAAACCCTGGGTTTTTGTGGATATAAGAATATTTAGGCAAAAACCAATATAAAAATATTGCCACCACGGCTATCAGCAGATAAAAAAGGCCTTTTAAAAATTTGAACATTTGTTTCTGGGAGTATTTTTGATGTTTTTATTATATCAGATTTTGTATTAATTGATAAGTAAGCCAGCTCGTGCTTGCAAAAGCAGAGTGAAGACGATCTTTTGGGATTGTCAGATTGATAACGGACAATATTGGGTGATGACGTGGGTGATGACGCACATCTGGGACAATCTTTCTTAAGTTTGGTTGATGATGATTATTATTTGGTAATCTTAAAGACCGCTTATCCCAGATGTGCGCCATCACCCAGAACGCCACAGCACCGGTTGAGGTGTTCCCATAGAGGCAGATATAAGGTTTATTGGAGGTTTTTTAAGGTCTTTTTCCCCTATCTCACTGCAAGTTCCTTGTAGGGACAGGTCTAGACCTGTCCCTACACCTGGGATATCTTTGACCAGCTTGGCAATGGCTTCATCCGGCACATCCTTAGGCCTGTCCCTACGCCTCTGATATCTGTGCTGTGCCCTGTACCGGATCCGCCTTTGGCGGATACTGGTACAGGGTTAATCTGTTTGCAAACACCGGTTCAGCCTTGACAAGGCGGAAATAGTAAGCTACAATAATCAGTAATGTCATACTAATCATACTAATATGAAAAATCGTATTGAACAAAGGCAATTTTTCGGCACCGTGACAATGGGGGAAAGGGGACAGGCAGTTATTCCCAGCGAGGCGCGGAAAATTATGGGTCTAAAGCAAGGGGAAAAATTGCTGGTTTTCGGCATGGGCAGCGAAATGCTGGTCTTGGCCAAACTGTCGCACGTGGAAAAACTGGCCTCGCGCCTTTCCAGCCAGCTCGGCACCATGACCAAAGCCATCCGCCACGCAGCCGGGGAAAAATAATTTTAAAATTCGTGCCGGCCAAAGATGCCTGTTGCGCAAGGATATGAAAGCGCCATTTAAGAGACTGGCCTTCTAAAGCCAGATTGATGATAGCCAACGTCTAATAATTTAAAGCCTGCTTATCCCGGAAGGGCGCCTTCATGGCAATCTCACGAAAACCTAAAATCAGGAATATTAAAACTATGGAACCACTTACCGGTCAAAATTCTGACATCCAAACAGAAAATTCTACAACTCCCATTCCAACCAGCCATGGCTTTAAAAAATGGGCGCCGCTTTTGGTATTGAGCCTGGCGTTAATGATTATAATTATTGACACCACCATTTTGAACGTGTCCCTGCGCACCATCATAAACGACTTGCACACGGACATTGTCAGCATCCAGTGGGTCATTACCGTTTATTCGCTGATTCTGGCCGCCTTTACCATTACCGGCGGCCGCATGGGCGATTTATTTGGCCGCAAAAAAATGTTTATGCTTGGCGCGGCCATATTTGCCGCAGGGTCGTTTATTGCCTCCATAAGCAAATCGGTCGGCGTACTAATCGGGGGAGAGTCGGTAGTGGAAGGAATTGGCGCGGTCTTAATGATGCCGGCCACGGCTTCGCTCTTGGTTGCCAATTACAAGGGGCGCGACCGGGCTGTAGCCTTTGGCGTATGGGGAGGCATTGCCGGCGCAGCTTCGGCCATTGGCCCTATTCTAGGCGGCTGGCTGACTTCCAATTACAGTTGGCGCTGGGCTTTCCGCATTAACGTGGGCGTGGCAATTGTCCTGCTTTTAGGCTCTATTTTAATTGCCGAATCCCGCGACCGCGAAGAAAAACCTTCTTTGGACTGGTTTGGCGTGCTGCTTTCTTCATTAGGCTTGCTGTCCATTGTTTACGGCGCCATAGAAGCCGAAACCTACGGCTGGTTTAAAGCCAAGGAAGCGTTTTCGTTGTTTCATCACGCGCTTAATTTTGGGCAATTGTCCGTAGTGCCCATATTCTTTGTTTTAGGGCTGGCGCTGCTGGCCGCATTCATATTTTGGGAACTCCGCATGGACCGTCAGGACAAGACGCCGCTGGTTTCCTTAAGCCTGTTCAGGAACAGGCAATTTACGAGCGGCGCGGTCACCACTGGCATTTTGGCCTTGGGCCAGGCGGGGTTGATTTTTTCTATTCCCGTATTCTTGCAGGGCGTGCGAAACTTGGACGCGTTCCATACCGGTTTGTATATGCTGCCCTTGTCTCTGGTAACGCTAATAGCCGCTCCTTTTTCCGCGTTTTTAATAAAAATAATTTCTCCCAAGCGGCTTATCCAGTTAGGATTATTAATAGATGTCGCCGCATTTTTGGTCCTGCGTTACAGCTTGCGGGTAAACGCCACTGCCTGGACTTTGGCTCCCGGATTTGTCCTGTTCGGCTTGGGTATGGGCTTAATGATGGCCCAGGTCAGCAATTTTACGCTCTCCGCGGTTTCCGTGGAAGAAGCCGGCGAGGCCTCGGGCGTCAACAATACCTTGCGCCAGGTCGGAGCAACTTTAGGTTCGGCCATTATGGGAGCAATTTTAATTTCTACTTTAACCGCTAACCTCGGCACAGGCATTAGCCAAAGCCAGGTTATCCCCGGCCAGCTTAAGCAAAACATAGCCAAAGCGTTTGAAAGCCATGCTTCGCAGATTGAATTTAGCAACCCTGGCGCCTACGAGGGGAGTTTGCCGGAAAATATCAAAACGGAACTGGCCAGTATTTCCAAACAGGCTACGACTGATGCCAACAAGACGACCTTGGGTTATGGCGTAATCTTTATTCTGCTCGGCTTTATTGTTTCATTCGCGCTGCCGGACAATAAGGACGTGGAAACCGGACAGTCTGCCGCGCATGCGCACAAGAGCCTGCAGCAGATGCACGAAGAAAAAATTAAAAAGATGCGTTTCCAGGGAGCGCTGCTCGGGATTTTGCTGGCCTTGGCAGCCGGGGCGGGCGGATTTTTCCTCGGCAGAAATCACAACAAACAGCCTGCTGGCTATGACCCCGCATCTACTGCGGGCATTTCCGCCCCGCAGGTTGTGCAGCCGGAAAATATTTTGCCGGGCGCTTCTTCGTCTCCTTTGCCAAACGTCCAAACCCAGCCCGAAACTAACCAGGCCGGCATTCCGGCAACATCAACGCCTCCGGCCGCAGCCGCTCCGGCGCCTTCTTCGGCAAGCAAATCCGTCCCTAACAATCCCCAACCGGAAAAATACAGCAATGTTGACTGGAAAATTTCTTTTACCGCCCCGGCGCAAGGGAATTTGTCTGTCCAGCAGGCTTCGGCGTCTTCTTTGTTATTTTTTGACAGTAAAACCGGAAAGTCCTATGGCAATATCCAAAAATACGGCAATATGGGCAATGAAAGTTTAGACACAATTGAAACAGAATTGCAGGGCAGCCCGGACGTAAATAAAACGGCCCGTTCCAGTTTTGCGGGATTGCCGGACGTGGAATATTGGACCAATAACGGAGAAAAAAATATTGCCGTCATTTATAATGGCAGCATTTACTATCTTTCCGGTCCTTTAATTTCTTCGCCCATTGCGGAAAGTTTTAAGTTTTTGCCGTAAAGATAAGCTACTGCACCAACTGCTGTATGTCTTGGGGCTTAATTTGCTGAAGTTGGTCCAGGCTGGCGCCGCTGCCGGAAAACAGCAGCTTGCCCATTAGCCAGACAAAAAATACCGAGACAATAGTTAGTGCTACGCAAACATTGGCGACGTTGCTGGCGTCTTCCTGGTCGCTTAAATAGAATTTTAAGGCAAACAGCAGGCCGAACGGCGGCAAGCCAATGGAAACCAAATACGCCCATCTTTTTTGCCTGGATGAAACCAGGTTTTTATTTTGGCTGCTTAGCGCGCTTATCATTAGCGCGGCTACGTCCACATTCTTGTTTTCCTTGGCGACCCTTTGGAATTCCTCAAATTGTTTTTCTATTTTTTGGTCCGGGTTCATAAAATTATACCTCAATTATTTAATCTTTTTCTATACACCGCGAATATTAAGAGGGAGTTTATTGCCAGCAGGTAAATTTGGAACGCGGAGTTTTGTATATTCCAGCGGGGTATGGAAGGCAGTACCAGTAATACGGCTATTAATCCTGCCGCGTAGGTCAGGCCGGTTTCGGTTTCCGGATATTTCCACGCTTTGCGCAAAGTGGGTAGCGCGGCAAAGCCGTCGCCCGTGGCAGCGAGCAAAATGGCCAATTGGGAGGAATTTATAAAAACCCAAACCACAATCGCCAAAAGGGAAAACACGCCGCATAACATATCAAATTTTGTAATTTTCCAATAACTTTGGGGGTTTAAAAACGAAGCCAGTAAAACCATCAGGGGAATAAGACCAGCCAAGAAAGTGCGGGAAGTCGCCCAAATGTCCGCATGCGCGGAAAGCGCGGCCCCGGTCCCAATAAGCGGCGCCAGCGCCCAAAGGCTCCATGACACGCGGTTAGGCTTGGTCTTGCCTTTTAGCGTATTGCGGATGTAGGCAAAAGACCCCGCAAGGCTAATTAAGGCGCTGATAATTACAAGCCAGTGTGACGGATTCATATAGATATTATATCAAAAAAACAAGCCCTGCCAAAAGCGCAGGGCTTGGAAAGCCGGGTCATAAGTGATTATTCTGCATCAAGCATAAAACAACCATTGGAACGCCGGCACTACCGCCACAGCGGATGCTGTTTCTGGTCTACCAGTTCAAATTCGTTGTCCGGCAGCAGGTTGCCGCCGTAATAGTAAGTCGTGTCAGGCGGCAGCAGTTTATCCGCTTCCGGCAGGCAGCGGTGAAATTCCTCCTTGCAGGTTTGCCTTATGTGTTTTTCATCAGCGAACAAAAACCCGCGGAGCGATTCCATTAAAGGATCAAACAGGTGATGGCAAAGAAATGCGTCATATTTCAGGCTGTAAGCCCGGGGTTTGGGAAGTTTTATGTCCACTCCCAAACGGCTTTTGGGAAAGTCGCAAGGCAGGTTGCGGGCCGCGCGGATTTCCGGATCTACTTGCAAATCTAAATCTCGGCGGATTATTCTGCCGGGAATTAAATTTTCGCCGAACTCCAGCAATACGTTTTCTCCGTGGTCGCCAAAAATAATTCCTCTTTCCCGGACCGTCTGGCACCAGCTGCGCACCAAAGGCAGCATAATAAATTCCAGCAGAAAGTCAGTCGCCTCTATTGGCGATTTGCGGATAATTTGCACAATCAGCGGTTCGTCGTGCGGCGAATTAATGTCGCGGCCGTATAAGACAGGTTTTCTGTTTCAAAATTTACTTAGAACAATTTTGTCCGCATGTCAAAAACGAAAATTTCCAAAAATTCGCGTATATATTTAAGTATAACTTTTTTTATTTTTTAACTTTTTAGACAAAGATGATCTTTGTAAGCAGTTACAAAAGGGTCAGGTCTGGGCGGTGGGCAGGGCAATTCCGACCAATTCAATTAAGGTGCTAAAAATGCTATAATACATGCATGATAGCCCCGCCAAAACTAAAACCCAGAGACAAAATAAGAATTATTGCACCGTCGCGGTCTTTGGCTATTATTTCTAAACAGGTACGCCAAATTGCCGACAGGCGTTTGGCGGGTTTGGGTTTTAAAATAAGTTTTGGCAAGCATGTTCTGGAACAAGATGAATTTAGTTCGTCCAGTGTAAAATCCCGCGTGGCAGACCTGCACCAAGCTTTTGCCGATAAAAACGTTAAAGCTATTTACAGGCAAACTAAAACCGCCTTTGAAATAAAGCAAATAAAAAACCGGTTTGGCGGCGCTGACGTAATTTTTACCAGCACTGTAACCCAAGAAGGCCTGGACGAACTAAAAAGTTACATCGCAAAAGGGAAAACTTATTGTTTTTTGGGCTCATCCGGCGTGGGTAAATCGTCTTTGATAAATAAATTAATAGGCGGCGAGACAATAAAAACCAAGGGCATTAGCCTTGGCACGTCCCGCGGAAAACATACGACAACAACCCGGGAGATGTATTTCCTGTCTGGCGGCGGGATAGTCATAGACAACCCGGGGATGCGGGAGGTGGGGTTGGCAGATGCCGGCGCGGGCGTGGAGAATGTGTTCGAAAAGATAACTTTGCTGGCTCAGGAATGCAAATTTACCGATTGCACGCATACCCACGAACCCGGGTGCGCGGTGCTTTTGGCGGTAAATTCCGGCAAGCTGGACAAGGGCCAATACGCCAATTTCCTTAATTTGAAAAAAGAAACGGATTATTACGAAATGACCGATTTTGAAAAAAGAAAAAAAGACCGCGATTTTGGCAAGTTCGTAAAAAAAGCCAAAAAAGAACTAAAGAGCTACCGGAATAAATTTTAATAGGCCGGTTTATACTGCCTGACAAAAGATTAAAGTAAATCCGCAAATTTTGCATAGGCGAAAGGGACAACCATTTCCTGTTCGGACAAGCCGCCGTGCATGGCCATTGATTGCGTTTTTTTAGGGGAAGCATGCCTGTACCAAATTTTATTTTTAAAAGGTAAAATTAAAATATTACCTGTCCTGTCAAGGAACCTCTGGGTTGGGGTTCCAACGCCAAACAATCCCAATTTAATTGCTTCCGACGTCCTGATTATTTCAGCCTTGTCGCCCAGTATGTTTTTTAGTAAATTTATAGTCTCGTCTATTTTATTTTCTTTTATATTAAGGAATACGTCCCTGGAATTTCCGGTGGGTGCAACGGTAAAATTTTTAACCAGTTCAGGGTAGTCATTTAGATAAATAGTTTTTTTAGGATCAATTGCAATTTGTCCATGGTCGGCTGACAGTAAAAAAAGATTTTTTTGTGTTCTATCGTGATTTATTTTTTTTATGCACTCCTTTGCCAACGGATTAAACAAATTTGCCATAGCCCTTCTATGTTCATCTGTTCCTAACCCGGAATGATGCCCGGTTGTGTCTATCTCGTCCCAATAAACCATAAAATAGGCTTTACCGTTATAGTTTTCCAGTTGGTTCTTTAGTTTTCTTGCCAAATCTATTCCATTGGAAAAGCCTATAACTTCCGCCCCTTTTTGGGTAACGGTAGAATAAGCGCTTGTTGAATAATTTTGGGAAAGAAAGACAAAGGATTTAACACCAATGGAATTTAGCTTTTCGTAGATAGTTTTTCCATTAAAGAGCATTTCCAGTTTGCCTCCTTTTTTCAGCATTTCGTCCGTTTCTTCGCTCCCAATGGACCTAAAAGGCAAAGATTCCACTATTTGTCCCAATTCCTTAAAGTACAAAAACCATTCAGGAAGCCCGTGTTCTTGAGGAGTTAAGCCGCTGTGGAAAAGAGTGGTTGCGGCAGATGTCGTGGAAGGAAAAATTGAGGTTAAGGGCATTACTTCGCCTTTGCCTGATAAGTCTTTTAACAATTGGTAATTTTCATGTTCCTTTAAGAACAGGTCAAACCCAAAGGCATCGGCAAATATAAAAACGACCTTTTCAAAATCCCCAGCCTTGTATTTTATTGGAAGAATATTGGAAACTTTGGGGTAGTTGAAAAGAGAAAGAACTGTCTGGGGAATTTCGGCTATGGAATATTTACCGTAATAAGGGTATATAAACTCACCCCTTTGTTTTTCCTTTTTTATTTTGTCCAAAATATCCGTTCGTATCATAAGGTTAATTATACTCTTATTTTGCCTTATATAAAACTGCAGAGATTTTACTTAACAGCTTTGAAAAACTCTGAAGCATAAATGCAGGCAACAGAAAACACCTCTTTAAGAGGTGTTTTCTGTTATGGTAGACCAAGTCGAGACAGGTGGAAAACTTTCTTGGCTTTGGTAAAAGAGATTTATTCGACGCTCACTGGAAATTCCTTCTTTGGCTTAAGTACGAGAGTATAATGTTTACGCAAAGCTTGATGTACTTGTTGTGGCGATAATTTTAACTTTTTTGGACTGCTTAATTTATCCGTCACTTCATCATCAGATACTAATTCCGTTTCAAATCCTTCATCTTGATAAAATTGTATTAATGTTTCTAGATTATCGAAACTATTTTCATACATATCCTTTTTTGTTTCTTTGGCAAACCGTTTAACCAAGGGCGCAAGCAACGGATTCCCCCAAATTTTTTTCAACGATTCCTTAGTTGTGACGTCAGTCGTAATCCAAATTCCGCCTTTTTCCAAAAGCACCTGCCGAATGTTACTGGCGGCAATCCCTTTTTGTTCAAAGTCTAAGTAGCCCAATAACCCCTCACAAACAATCGCAAAAGAGCCTTGTGCTAACTCTTCTTTGGAAAAAGAATCGGCCGCTGTCCTAAGTTGCTGTAAATCTAAAACGTTGATTTCTCTAAACTCTGGTTGACGCATTTCCGGATGCTTTTTTTGTAAAGCGCTTAATACATTTTTCTTCTCTTCTAAATTTTCCGGTAAATCAGATTCCATATAATGAAAATTGGGTTCCGAAGATTTTATTGTGCCACGCATAGATAAACCAGAAGCGAGCTCTAAAACATTTTTAATCCCTTTTCTTTCTAGTATATCCGAAACGTGACCGGTCCCCCAAAATTTGTAAACCTAGTCCTCATCGGTATAATGGATAAAGAAAGGAAAAATCCAATATGCCCAAAGCAGCAGTTAGCAAGGAGGTTAAGGAACAAATACTCAAACGAATTAAA
>JAMDAY010000029.1 GCA_023484515.1 Patescibacteria group bacterium | reverse complement strand
AAATTAAAAACCAACCGGCCTAAATGTACAAAAAGAAAAAAGTGGCGATAAAAAAACACCGCAGGAAACAGGGAAAAAAAATTTATTCCAGCCGCTGGCGCTAATGGTTTAAAGACGGTAATGGTGGTATAATATTATAGCAAGACAGATAAAAATCAGCCGGCTAAAATTTTACTTGATTTCCCGTTATAGGGTACGTTGCTAAGAAACAAAAAATAGAATGCGTCGTCGCCAGAAAGGTTATACCATAATAGAAGTTGTCATTAGCCTGTTCATTATAGGCGCGGTTTTGGTAATTTACGCGGCGGCGTCTAATTCCATTGTTTTAAATCGCAGCGTTAAATACCAGGAATTGGCGCACTATATTGCCGTCAGCGAACTGGAAGACCTGCAAGCCGCGCCCTTTAGTTCCATCCCCTCCAGCGGTCCGTTTTCCCATTCCTTGCTAGGCCAATTGCCCCAGGGTTCCGCAAATTTGGAAGTAAGCGACTATAGCGCAAAGGTTAAGCAGGTTAAGGTTACTGTCGGCTGGCAGGAACCGGGCAGGAATGCCCATAATGTTGCTTTAACTACTTTAATGGTTGAAGGCGGAATATAAAATGCCATTTAATAAATTCCAGTCCGGACAAGCAGGGTTTACTTTAGTGGAGCTGCTCATAGTAATTGCCGTCTCCAGCGTTTTGCTTGGAGCTTTGTTTGCCTTGTATATGCAGCACAGCTCCCTTTACGCCTTGCAGCAGGCGCAGGTCAGGGTTTTGGAATCCGGACGCGCGGCCGCCTCGGATATGCATATATACACGGCCCAGGCCAGCCATGTTGTGTCCGGCATCACCCTGGACGGCACGGCTTATAATTCGGGAACCGATTCTTTGGCGCTGCAATTGCCTTCCATTGACAGCGATTCCAATGCCATTGGCGGTAAGTGGGATTATGCGGTTTTTTACGTTTCCGGAGGCAAGCTTTTTGAAAAAATTTTTCCTGACGCTGCCAGCAGCAGGCAGGGTAAATTTAAAATCCTTAGCGACGTTGTCGGCAGCCTGCAATTAGATTATGATAATGCGGATTTCGCGCAAGTCCAAAGGGTGCGGATGGACTTGCAAACCAGGACGGCCGTCAAAGGCCAGCCGGTCAGCAACCGCTTGCAGCAAAATATGTATTTAAAGAACCATTGATTATGAAAAACAGAACTCAGCAAGGGCAGATAATAATTTTTGCCTTGGTGTTCCTGGCAATTATTATGACTGCCGCGGCAGCCATTATGAATTACACCACCGTAAATTTGCGCGGGGAACGCCAGGCTTTGCAAAAAGACCAGGCCCTGTATTTGGCCGAAGCCGGCCTGGATAAGGCCGTTGACGCCTTGAATCAAGACCCTAATTACAGCGGGGAAAGCAATACGGTTTTAGGGAGCGGCGTCTTCACGGTTTTAGTGACTGCCTTGTCCGGTAATAGTAAAATAATAACTTCCACCGGATATATTCCAGACAGCAGTAATCCCCAGTCCGCAAGGACAGTTAAAGCCGTACTGTCTGTGGATGATTCCGTCATAGCCTTTAATTACGGAGTACAGGCGGGCAACGGCGGATTTGTCATGAGCGGCGGATCCGCGGTTAACGGAAATATATACTCCAATGGGAATATTGCGGCTACCAATGGTGTCCATATTACCGGCAGCGCGACGGCGGCCAATCCGCCGGCTTTGGCGCCTGACCAGGTAAACAATAATCCGCCGGACATTACTGCATGTTCCGGCACGAACTGCATTATCTTTGCCAACACTACCGCCACGCAGGATTTTGCCCAAAGTTTCAGAATTTCCGCAGCCACGCCGTTGAACAATGTCCAATTTTATCTTAAAAAAGTCGGATCTCCTTCCAATGCGGTGGTGAAAATTGTCAATGACAATTCCGGCAGTCCGGGCACTGAAGTTTTATTGAGCGGAACGCTGGCGGCTTCCGCAGTCACCGCCAATTTCGGATGGATAACCGTAACCATGCCATCTGCCCCGGTTTTAGACCCTTCGCAAACTTACTGGTTGGTTATAGACGCCTCGTCCAATTCCTCCAAATATTATATTATTGGCGCCAATAACAATGGCTACGCCAATGGGCAGGCTAAGGTCGGCCGGTTCGGTTCCAGCTGGTCGGATACTTCTCCGGCCGGGCTTGACGGCTATTTCCAAATTTATTTGGGAGGGGGAACTTCCACGATCGGAGGAAGCACCTACGTGGGCGGCGTTTATATTGGCAGCGGAGGGCAAGGTGATGCTTGGGCCCATACGGTGGCGGGAGCAAGCGTGGAGGGAAATTTGTACTGCCAGACGGGCAGCCATAATAACAAGGCTTGCGACATGAGCCGCGGCGATCCTTCGCCTGAACCAATGCCTCTGTCCGACCAGAATATCCAAGACTGGAAAAATGAAGCGGCGGCGGGCGGAACAATTGCCGGAGATCACCATATTGACTGGCAAGGCGGCAGCCTGGGACCCATAAAAATTACGGGAAATTTGCTGGTTGACGGTGGCGGCACGCTTACGGTTACCGGCACGCTGTGGGTGGAGGGTAATATTACTTTGACCGGCGGAGGAAATATCCGCCTTTCGCCCAGCTACGGCGCCAGTTCAGGCGCAATTGTCAGCGACGGCTATGTCGTATTGAACGGGGGCTCCGATTTTTACGGCTCGGGAGTGGCCGGCAGTTATCCGTTTTTAATTACTACCAGCGCCTGCCCGGTTGCGCCCGGTTGCGGCGGATATGATGCGGTGTCCATGTCGGGAGGCGCCGGTTCCGTGGTGGTGGTTGCCCAAAACGGCAATGTCCATATTAGCGGCGGCTCCGCCTTAAAAGAACTTACGGCCAAGCAAATTACCATGGACGGCGGCGCAACCCTCATTTATGACAGCGGGCTCATAAGTTCGGATTTTTCCACCGGCCCTGGCGGGTCTTGGGCTATAACTCCTGACAGTTATGTTATTGTTCCTTAAAGCGGATTTGGAGGGTAAAATATCACAGGTTGGTTAAATATAAAACAATCCATGAGCCAAACAACAGCTGCAACTTGCCCCCATTGCGGAAACAATCCCACTCCGCACTTGCTGGCATGGTATTTTGAATCATCCAACGTATTGCTTACCCCGTTGCGCCGCATTCTAATGTACAACCCCTTGCTGGGCAAGGTTAAGCAATTGCTGCGGCATTTAAATTTGTCCTGGCAGATAGTGAAAATCTTAACATTTTTACGCGTCATTAAATTGCAAAAAGATCCGGTTAAGTGCAAAGTGAGGCGCGCTCAGGTGCTGTGGGAGGAAGCGGAAAAGCGCGGTTTGGACATGGCGGAAATATTGTTTTTAGGCAAGCCTTTGGATATTTATATTGCCGAAAAGAAGCGGTTAGTGGCGGCACATGGCGCCTTGGAACAGAAGATAAAAGACAAGGAATTTAAAATTGTCTTTAGCGGTTTGCCGCGGCCGACCGGATACGACGAAAAAATTTTAGATGTCATGGATGACAAGGTGTTTTTAAAAAAAAGATTTTTGCAAGCCGGAATGCCCGTGCCCGCCGGCGGCACTGCCAGGACCCTGCGCAAGGCAAAAAAAATCTTTAAGGAAATAAGAAATTCTGTTTCTGAAGATAAAGGCCAAGAATCAAAAGGCATGCCGGTAATAGTCAAGCCGCGCACCGGCAGCCGCGGCCGGCACACCACGACTTTTGTCAATTCCGATGCGGAACTGGAAAAAGCCTATGCCGCGGCCAAACAGCTTTGCCATTGGGTAGTGGTGGAAGAACAATTGTTCGGGCCGGTTTACCGCGCAACCTTAATTAACGGAAAATTGCGGGGCGTCTTGCGCGGCGATCCGCCGCAAATGGTAGGGGACGGCATTTCCAGCATTAAAGCGCTTATTGGGATAAAGAATTCGCTGTCCCATCCGAAAGTTAAGGATATTGTTATAGACGATCGTATGAAACTTTTTTTGGCGCGCCAGGGCTTGAGCCTGCTGTCTGTGCCGGCTGCGGGGCAACCGGTCTGCCTGTCGGAAAAAATCGGGGTGGGATACGGCGGTTCTTCTTCGGAAGATATGGATATTTGCCATCCTGACAACAAAGAGTTGTTTGAAAAAGCGGCGGCGGCGCTGGGCGACCCCATAATCGGTTTTGATTTTATAATTCCGGACATAACCCAGAGCTGGAAAGGGCAGTGTTGCGGTTTTATAGAAGCCAATTCCTTGCCGTTCATTAACCTTCATCACGACCCTCTGTTAGGCAACCCGCGCAACGTGGCCGCCGCAGTATGGGATATGATGGAGGAGGCCTAAAAATAAATACCCTACTGCAATTATTCACGGACGTGAATAATTGCAGTAAGTTAGTTTAAAGCATTAAATTAGATTTAAGGAATAAAAATGGTATGGCGGCATATATAATAAAAAATTTTCAACAGCTCGCCATTTCGCCGTTGCGCAAACAGGCGCTGTTAATTGCGGAGGCGGGATACGAGGCGATTAATACAACCAAGGCCGTAGACGCTTCAATTAAATTTAACCGTAAAAAAAATACCTTCGCCGTCAACGGACAAAAGTTCAACCTGAAAGATTTTGACCGGATTTTTTTTCTGGGTTTCGGCAAGGCGGCTTGGGAAACAGCCGCCGCCATTGGCGATGTTATAGGAGATAAATTAACGGGCGGTTATGCCCTGGATGTTGCCGAAAATTTGGAGGAGGCAAAAAATACCAGAAAAAAAATTGGAAAAATAATTGGCTTGAAAGGTACGCATCCTTTCGTTTCCGAAATCAATATATGTCATACCAAAGAAATGGCCGGACTTGTGGAAGAACCGGGGAGACGGGATTTGGTCATTTGCGCGGTGTCCGGCGGAGGCAGTGCGTTATTCTGCTTGCCCTTTGAAATATCCGCGACGCAAGAAGCGGAGATATTTAAGTCTTTAACTTTAAAGGGCGCGGCTATCCAGGAATTGAACACGGTCCGCAAGCATACCAGCCTCGTAAAAGGGGGGAGGCTGGCCAAACTGCTTTATCCGGCAACCGTAATCGGATTAATTTTTAGCGATGTCCCCGGAAATGATTTGAGCGCGGTTGCTTCGGGGCCTACGGTAAAAGACGGGACTACCGCAAGGGAAGCCGGAGAAATATTGCGCAAGTATGAAGTGTTGGAATCGGCCGGCCTGCCTTCCTGCCCTTTGGCGGAAACCCCAAAAGAAGAAAAGTATTTTGCCAGAGTCCATAATTTTTTGCTGGTATCCGCAGAAGCGGCGCTGGAAGCGATGCGGGAGAAAGCGGAAGACTTGGGTTTTAAGGCAAGGATATTTTCTCCCGCCTTCCAGGGCTTAGCCAGGGAGCTTGGACCTTCAGTCGTGAAGCAAAATATAAAATTAGAATGCCTTTTAGGGGCGGGGGAGAGCACGGTAAAAATTACCGGGTCCGGCTGCGGCGGCCGCAACCAGGAAATGGCCTTGGCTGCTTTGCCGGTAATAGGAGAAAATCAGGTATTTGCCTGCCTGGCTTCCGACGGCCATGACAATACCGAGGTGGCCGGCGCAATTGTTGACCGCTTGTCCTTAAGGCAGGCCGAGGTTTTAAAGTTGAACGCGGCCGGTTTTTTGGACGACAACGACAGTTTTGAATTTTTCCAGTTAATTGGCAGCTTCGTCTTCACTGGTCCGACCGGATCCAACGTGGCGGATTTTTTTGTTTGTTTAAAAAGCAATTAGAACTTGAAAAATTTTCGAATATTTGCTATAATTAGAATGTAAACAAGCTTAAGAAGAAATAAAAAATAAAACAATATGCAAAATCCCTCTTGGTTTAGAAAGGCAATGACATGGCAGCTTCCGGCTGTTTTTATTTTAACTATGTTATTTTCTTGGGTTTTGCCGGCCCGGGCTTTGACCGTGGAAGATCTCCGCTCCGGCCTGGTTTTGGGGACCCAAACCTATGCTTCCGTAATTGTGACTTCCTCCAGCAACACAGCCTTAAGAGTCACCGCCACTCCCGTATCCTTTGATAACGGACAATGGTCCTACCAGTTTGACTGGCAGCGCTATAACGGCAGGCAAGGATCTATTTACGTTATGGAGAAAAACAATCTTTTTTCCAAACCTTTGGCAGTGGCTACGGCTGACAGCCAAAGCGGCAAGGCCGCAACCTTAAAGCCCAACACCAGTTACCGCGTGGAGTATTATTCTTCTCCGAACGGCAAAGGGACACTGCTGCTCAGGAAATATTTTGTCACTTTACAGGCGGAGAACGGGGGAGGTTCTTCCGATTCCCAAACCTATGCTTCCGTAATTGTGACTTCCTCCAGCAACACAGCCTTAAGAGTCACCGCCACTCCCGTATCCTTTGATAACGGACAATGGTCCTACCAGTTTGACTGGCAGCGCTATAACGGCAGGCAAGGATCTATTTACGTTATGGAGAAAAACAATCTTTTTTCCAAACCTTTGGCAGTGGCTACGGCTGACAGCCAAAGCGGCAAGGCCGCAACCTTAAAGCCCAACACCAGTTACCGCGTGGAGTATTATTCTTCTCCGAACGGCAAAGGGACACTGCTGCTCAGGAAATATTTTGTCACTTTACAGGCGGAGAACGGGGGAGGTTTTATTTGCGATTATGCAGCCCCGCCCCAGGGCTGCAGCTACAAGCAAGGCCCTAACTATAATCCATCAACCAATTGCGGAATGGTTTTAGACTGTTCGGGCGCTTCTTCGTGCCAAACTTTGTGGTGGTATGACTCCAGCCATTCTTCCTGTTCGCAAAAGCAGTTTTGTGGGACTTATATGTACCAGGGCTTAAAAACATTTTCTACCCAAGCGGCTTGCCAGGCTGATTTAGCCGCAAACAATACTCCGGCTTCGGTAAAAGCAACCTTATCTTCTCCGGCCGCGGGTTCTACTTTGACAGGCCCGTCTGCCGTTTTTGCCTGGTCCGCTGGCACGGGAGTTGCCAAATACCGCCTGGAAATTGGCAGCGGACAAGGTCAAACGGATATTTTTACCGGCGAACTCACCGGCATTTCCAAAACCGTAACCAGCCTTCCAACCGACGGCCGTATTTTGCACATCCGCCTGTGGTCTTACATCAATAATTCCTGGGGAAGTAATTATAACGATTACACCATTAAAGCTTATTCCGTTCCCGCAGTCCAGCTTCCGGCCAACGCCACTTTCCGCTATTTAAGAGTTGACAGTTTGCAGGAAGGATGGGTTTCTTGGCGTGAGGCAGAATTTTACGACGCGCAAGGCAATAAGATTCCTTCCAATACCATCACTGCCAGTTCGGAGACGGCTTATCCCGGGCATCCGGCTTCCAATGTTTTGGACGGAAATATTTTTACGGATTGGAATGCTGGCGAAACCTGCTCCAATAGCGTGCAGCGTCCCGACGGCTTTATTTATTGCAAAGGCATCCAAGGAAGCAATTTCCGCGCCGCTAGCATTAAGTTTGATTTAGGGTCAGTAAAGACCGTGTCCAAGATTCGGCTAATGAAAAATGGGTCTTCGGATAACGAGCGGGACATGCTTTTGGTTAGTTCGGACGGCAATTCTTACTTGACGGCGGGAATGTTTAGCGGCTTTCATGGCAAAGGCAATTATATTTCCGACCAGCAGTGGCTGGAATACGAATTCAAGCTGCCGCAGGGAGATCCGGCCGCTTCCATTACGGTTAACGGACTAAAGGAAGCCACGGTCAAATGGTGCGACAAGGTTGACGTAAAGTGGTCTTCCGCTAACGCTGATATTTTTACCTCATCTGTCAAGCTGGAAAACGAAAACGGCGGCACGGTTAATCAGGAATATCCTTATTCGGCAATAGTCAGGGGAACTTATTTCCTGGTTGGGACGCTAAATGACGTATTTATCCCTTATGGAGCAAGCTTAAACGGGGAACGTGTAACCCCCGGGTGGGAAGAGTCGGTTGAAAATTGGCCGTTTGGATTGGGCTTCTCGTCCAAGGAAGATACTTTCCCTTTATGCCAGACCTACAAAGCCAGCTTAAAATATACCATTACTTTTAAAGTAACCCAGCCTGCTACCGGCAAAATCGTGCAGGATACCGCGATTATCCACTTCCGGCCGCGATAGAAAGCTGGTTAAAAATTGTCATGCATAGTAATTTGTCACTTTGCAGGCCTCCCGCTAATTAGCGGGAGGCCTGCCTCTGTTATCCGGAATGGGTCTGTTGCCGAATGCGCTTTTAAGGCGAAATTTCGGAATTCCAAGCGGATTGGTATAAATAAATTTTAATGTTTACCTCGGACTGGATCCGAGGTAAGCGGAAAAAATTATTTTGGCCAAGATGCCGAAATACTGAAATTGCAGCCAAAATGGCATTCGGCAACAGACTTTTGAAATGTCCATAAATATCCAGAATTTTGCCAACCAGGGAAGGTTGTGCTATAATTTATTTATCAAAAGTTAGCTTTGGAAACAAAAAAACTTATGCATACGGCCTTTTTTGGCTTAAAAAAATGGGAAGAGGACTATGTCAAGCGCCAGCTTGAAGGTTTTAGTTTGGCTTTTTATGGCAATGGCGAAATGTCGTCCGTAAATCCCAATACGGAAATTATTTCAATATTTGTGGATTTCCCGGCTGACAAGCTGGCGATAGGCGGCCTTCCAAATTTAAAATTTATCGCCACCCGCAGCACCGGTTTTGACCATATAGACTTAAAATACTGTGAAGAAAAATCTATCCTTGTCAGCAACGTGCCAACCTACGGGGAAAACACGGTGGCGGAATTTACGTTTGCACTCTTGTTGTCTTTAAGCCGGAAACTTTACCCGGCAATTAAGCGCGTCAGGGAAGAGGCGCTTTTTTCCGTGGAAGGTTTGCAGGGGTTTGACTTGAAAGGAAAAATTATGGGCGTTGTCGGTACCGGGCATATTGGCGCTTATGTGGTGAAGATTGCGCGTGGGTTCGGCATGGAGGTGGCCGCCTACGATCCTTACCCAAACCAAAAATTGGCCGCAGAATACGGTTTTAAATATTTATCCTTGGAAGATTTGTTAAAAATTTCCGACGTAATAACGCTTCACGTGCCTTACATGCCGGCCACCCATCACCTGTTAAATAAGGAAAATTTAACGTTATGCAAAAAAGGAGCGGTGCTGGTCAATACGGCGCGCGGCGGGCTAGTAGAAACCCAAGGGTTGGTATCGGCCTTGCGCCAAGGCATATTGGCCGGCGCAGCGATTGATGTTTTGGAGGAAGAAGGGTTTGTCAAGGAAGAAGCGGAAATCCTCGCCAACAGCCATCCCAACGAACAGCAGCTTAAGACCGCTTTGGCCGACCATGAACTGATGCATATGGACAACGTTGTAATTACTCCGCATAACGCGTTCAATACTTTGGAGGCGGTCAGGCGGATTTTAGATACCACGGTAGAAAATATCAAATTATTTGCCCAAGGCAAACCGCAAAATTTGGTTAAATAAAATGTTAATGCCCAAACAAAAATTTCTTCCGCCCAAAAAAAGCAAGGCTGCGGCGGCAAAAAAATCAACTAACCATAAATTTATGGACAAGGTAAAAATCAAGCGGGTAAAAAGGAATAAAAGGAAAATTACCAAAAAGGAAAAGATTTTGGCCGGCGTGGGCGTAGGTTCCACTTTAATGGGCATGGGCGGCCAGGTGGGGGGAGCCAAGCCGCAGGTTACCCAGATGGTCCGCACCCAGACCGATACCAAAGGCTCCACCCGCTCCAGAGTTAAGGAATCGTTGAAAAAAATTTTTAGCTCAACTTTAGGCGCTTCTTCGGCCAAAGCCGAAGGGCAAATTTCCATATCTGACGACGATGCTTCCGGCGTGCGGGTGGGGGAGTATCGCGTATACACTTTTACGGCCGATGGCGGCAGCGGGGACTATACCTGGTCAATAGTATCCGGCAATTTGCCGGATGGTATGGACATTAACGGTTATAACGGCGGTATTTACGGCACACCAACGCAGGAAGGCACTTATAGCGTTATGGTCCAGGCGGTTGATAATGCTGATTCTTCCGTAATTGGTACCATCAATAAAACTATTGTTGTAGATCCCGCTTTAAATGTCGCTTCTGTCACCGGCGTTACCTTAAACCAATCCAATCTTGAATTAAACAGCGGCGCCGCGGACAGCTCCACTTCCTATACGGTTAATATGTCCGACGGCAGCGCGGACACCGCCGGAGTCAGGCTGGATTATTACGATTACCAGGATGTAGTCAGCGCTTACGTCCAAGGCAATCAAATTGTCATTAACGCCTTGCCTAATACTACGGGAGAAGACCGCACTGCGGTAATTACCGTCACTTCCCTGGCTGACAATAATTATTACGCTGATTTGCAGGTTGTTGTGCATCCGGAAGCGGCCGCTCCCATGGTCACCGGCGTCAGCGTAGGCCAATCTGGCGTTGCTTTAAATAGCGACGGCGGCAACGCTTATGTTTCCTTTGCCGTCAACATGTCCGACGGCAGCGCGGATACCGCCGGAGTCAGACTGGATTATTACGATTCCCAAGACTGGCTGGAGGCCCATATTGAGGGAGATAATGTAGTTATCACTGCCCAGCCCAACAGCACCGGAAACAGCCGCAGCGGCACTGTTACCGTCACTTCCCTGGCTGACAATAATTATTATGCGGATATCAACGTAACGCAGGACACCCAAAATGTCGCTTCTGTCACCGGCGTTACCTTAAACCAATCCAATCTTGAATTAAACAGCGGCGCCGCGGACAGCTCCACTTCCTATACGGTTAATATGTCCGACGGCAGCGCGGACACCGCCGGAGTCAGGCTGGATTATTACGATTACCAGGATGTAGTCAGCGCTTACGTCCAAGGCAATCAAATTGTCATTAACGCCTTGCCTAATACTACGGGAGAAGACCGCACTGCGGTAATTACCGTCACTTCCCTGGCTGACAATAATTATTACGCTGATTTGCAGGTTGTTGTGCATCCGGAAGCAACGCAGCAATCCCTTTCCATCACTACCGACCCCAACCTCCAATCCATCCAAAAAGACCAGTATATGGAATACCAGATGGCAGCCGAAGGAGGCAGCGGGAATTACGCCTGGACCTTGGGTAGTAACGATGTTCCGGTAGCGTCTTCGGATGACATTGCTATTTCCGGCGACGGTACGCTATGGGTTAAGCCTAGCGAAGCCGGCACTTTCCATATTAATGTTAATGTTTCAGACGGGGAGAATACGGCCAGTCAGGATTTTATCCTGGTGGTTACGGAAGCGGGAACAGTTACCATGGATTTTGACGGCACTCCTGACATCCTGGACGTAAACGGTACTTATGCGGTAACGGTTACAATAAACAATCCGGACGGGGGCAGTACCGGCTGGCATGCAACCACTTCCGATCCGACTGCGGTCACATTTGTTGATCCCAATACTTTGCAGGAAGTCGGTAGTTTTAACGGGGAAAGCGGCCAAAATTTTACATTGATTGGCAAGGGCTCGGGCAAATCGGCAGTTATTACGGTAGTTTCGGATGCGGACAATAGCGTCAGCCGGACTTTTACGGTCAACGTAAACCAGGCGGCAGTTTCTGTTTCCCAGATTACCCTGGAATCTGACAAGTCCGAGCTTCATGTGGGAGAGTCTGCCACCTTGACTTACGATATTACCATGAGCGACGGCAGCCAAGGCACTTTGGACGACGTCTACGTAAACTATGGCGACCAAGACTGGTTTAGCGTGGAAGCAACGGGCGGCAACCAGTTAATAATTACCGCGCTTCAGGATCCGGGCGATGGCCAGCCCCACTTTATTAATCTTCAATCCAAGACCGATCCGAATATTTCCGCCGATGTCTGGCTGACTGTTGTTTCGGCCCAGTCCCTTTCCATCACTACCGACTCCAGCCTCCAATCCATCCAAAAAGACCAGTATATAGAATACCAGATAGCGGCCGAAGGAGGCAGTGGAAATTACGCCTGGACTTTGGGTGATAATGACGTTCCGGTAGCCTCAAGTGACGATATAAGCATTACTGACAGCGGCATATTGGTAGTCAAGCCCAATGCCGCCGGCACTTTCCATATTCATATAGATGTTTCTGACGGGGAAAATACGGCCGGCAAGGATTTTACTCTCACTGTCACGGAAGCCGGAGCCGCTGTTATAACCACGAATCTGCCTTCCAGCGGCCGGGTTAATGTCCTTTACGGGCCGATTACCTTGCAAACAGGCGGCCTGGCTGAAAATAAAACCTGGAACGTAAGTGCGGGTAACTTGCCGCCAGGCATGTCCTTAAATTCCGCTACCGGCGTTGTCCAGGGAATTTTAACCGCAGCCGGCTCTTACGCTTTTACCATCCAAGTTACGGACGGAACCAATACTGCCGCAAAAGATTTTACTGTCACGGTTTTAGCCGCCCCGGAAATTTCCACGGACAGCCTGCCCGACGCGGTTAAAGGAACCGGTTATAATCAAGTATTGGCCGCCACCGGCTTTAACAATCAGGCCGTAACATGGTCCAACAGCGGCAGCCTGCCGCCCGGCTTGTCTCTTTCCACCACCGGCGTCATATCAGGCACTCCGACCGCCGCTGGCACTTATACTTTTGCCGTCAGGGCCGCCTTAGTCAGCGACAGTAACGTTATGGCCGTTAAAAATTTGACCATTAAGGTGACAGAAAGCACTGCCTATCAGATTACCGGCCTGACGTTTGATAAGGCTAGCGTAAAAGTTGGAGATTCTTATAAGGCAACTTTTACCAGCCCGAATCCTTCCAGCCTAAATAATGTATACTTTGACGTGCAAGTTCAGGTTAACGGCACTACCAGCACGGTGTTAAATTGGCAGCAAGGAGCCAGCGCCGACCATTTGGTTACCGCAGACCTGGTTCCAGGGACTTATAAGGTTGTCAGCTACCGAGCCCATGCCGCGCAGGACGACCATGGCGGGAATTTTACGGCTTTGCCCAATGGCGGAACCGCAGTCACAATAACTACCGGTACAACCGCGTCCATAACCACAGCTTCCCTGCCTAACGGCAAAGTCGGCACGGCTTACAGCCAAACCCTCCAGGCTTCCGGCATTACCGGCACCAAAGTCTGGACGGTTTCCACCGGCACCCTGCCGGCCGGCTTGAACATCAATTCTTCCACCGGCGCCATAACCGGCACGCCGACCACGGCCGGCAGCTACAGCTTTGCGATTAAAGTGGCCGATGCCGCCAATCCGTCAGTTTCCGCCACCAAGAACTTTACTTTGGTAATTGACGCTTCCGGAACCGCGTCCATAACCACGGCTTCCCTGCCTAACGGCAAAGTCGGCACGGCTTACAGCCAAACCCTCCAGGCTTCCGGCATTACCGGCACCAAAGTCTGGACGGTTTCCACCGGCACCCTGCCGGCCGGCTTGAACATCAATTCTTCCACCGGCGCCATAACCGGCACGCCGACCACGGCCGGCAGCTACAGCTTTGCGATTAAAGTGGCCGATGCCGCCAATCCGTCAGTTTCCGCCACCAAGAACTTTACTTTGGTAATTGACGCTTCCGGAACCGCGTCCATAACCACGGCTTCCCTGCCTAACGGCAAAGTCGGCACGGCTTACAGCCAAACCCTCCAGGCTTCCGGCATTACCGGCACCAAAGTCTGGACGGTTTCCACCGGCACCCTGCCGGCCGGCTTGAACATCAATTCTTCCACCGGCGCCATAACCGGCACGCCGACCACGGCCGGCAGCTACAGCTTTACCGTTGAGGTTACAGACGGCACCAACACGGCTTCCAGGAATTTTACCGTTATTATTTCTTCAGCTGCTACCGCCCAGGCTAGCATTACCACTTCTAGCCTATTGGATGGCACCGTCGGCACGGCTTACAGCCAAACTTTGGCAGCCACAGGCATCAGTGGTGACAAGGTTTGGTCAATGGAAGTGGGTGAGTTGCCGGGCGGTTTGGAACTGGACAGCGAAACCGGCGTAATCTCGGGTACGCCTACAGAATCGGGAAGTTATACCTTTACCGTGCAGGTGGCAGATAGTGAAGATGAGTCCGTTTCCGCTACGAAAACTTTTACCATTGTTATAGAGGCAGAAGGCACGGTCACTATCACCACCACATCTTTACCCAACGGCAAAGTCGGCACGGCTTACAGCAAGCAGTTGTCTGCCAATGGCATCACCGGCACCAAAGTCTGGTCCATGCAAAGTGGCGAATTGCCGGACGGCTTGGACCTGGACAGCGAAACCGGCACAATTTCCGGCACGCCGACCGCAGCCGGCAGTTATAGTTTTTCCATTAGGGTGGAAGATGAAGCAAACGAGGAGGTTTATGCTGTTAAAAGCTTTACTCTGACAATAACCAGCGCTTCCGACCAAACAGCCGCCATAACCACGGCAACCTTGGCAAATGGGACAGTGAATTCCCCATACAGTCAAACCCTCCAGGCTTCCGGCATTACCGGCACCAAAGTCTGGTCCATGGAAAGCGGCGAATTGCCCGACGGCTTGGACCTGGACAGCGAAACCGGCACAATTTCCGGCACGCCTACCGCAACGGGAAGCTATACTTTTACTGTCAGGGTGGAAGATGAAGCAAGTGAGGAAGTCTATGCCACAAAGGCCTTTACCATTATCATTACGGGTCAGGAAGATAATGTGGCCAGCTTGCAGCAAAGGATTGCCCAATTGGAACAACAGCTCGCAGCTCTCCGCGCCCAGCAGAACAATTCAGGAGGGGGAGGGACATCATACTTAAATGAATATAACAGGTTACTGCAGGAAAACCAGCAATTGCGGCAACAGCTAAATAATTTAAATAATCAGGGAACCTTGGGAGGTCTGCAGATGCCTCCAGGCTATCCCGCCTCTCAGGGCTATGTGCCGCCCGAAGGGCAAAACCAGGCAACCCCGCCGTCCCAAACGGTTTATTATACGGTTAAGAGAGGCGACACGCTGTGGTCCATAGCCCAACGGTTTTACGGAGACGGGAGCAGGTGGAGGGAAATCTTGGAAGCCAATACGGACAAGGTAAAAAATCCGCGGACCATGCGCGTAGGCATTACCTTAGTCATCCCTGGAGTTCCGGCCGGCGCAACAATCGGATCTTCCGCCGGCGCAGCAACACCGGCTGCGGAATTGCAGCGCATAAAGGCGGAATTAGGCTCTCCTATCCAGCCTTTGGGCACATATACGGTAAAAAGAGGGGACACCTTGTGGGGCTTGGCTCAGCGGTATTATGGCGACGGCACTAAATGGATATACATCCAGGCGGCCAACGCGGAAAAAGTGCCGAATCCGCGGACTATGCGCGTAGGGATTACCCTGGTCATTCCCAAATTAGGCAATCAAACCATTCAATCTTCCAATCCGCCGGATGATGAAGAAGTGGAAATAGAATAATTTCCTTCCAGTATAATAAATTTTTTAGGGGCATCCTTGCGCAAGGATGCCCCTTACACATTCAGCGACCTTTCAGATAAGAATGATTATCTCTTTCAAGTATGATATACTAAAAATGTGGTTTAATAGTAAAAAAACTATCATGAAAAATATGCCTGAACAACAAACACAAGCCAGTGGCAGCCAGGAAAGTATGGAAAGAAAACTTAACTTAAAAGACAAGTTAGGCGTCAGCATGTCGAACTCCGTGGCCATAAGTATTTTGCTGGGCGCCATTTTGGTGTCAGCAAGCGTTTTTTACAATACGCGGCTAATATTAAAAAAACTTGACGGAGGCAGTCAGAACGCAGCGTCGGCCGGCGCTAATAATCCCGCCCCGGCAGGCGGAAATAACGCACCGTCTGTCCAGCCTGCGGTCTCCATTCCCGCGCGCGACGGCGCGGCAGTCATTGGCAATCCCAATGCCCCGGTTACCTTGGTGGAATTTTCCGATTTCCAATGCCCTTATTGCCAAAGGTTTTTTCAGGATACCTTCTCCCAGATAAAATCCAAATATATAGACACGGGCAAGGCCAAGCTGGTTTACAGGAATTTCCCCCTGCCGTTTCACCAGAATGCGGAGAAAGCGGCAGAGGCGGGGGAGTGCGCCAACCGGCAAGGAAAATTTGAAGCTTATTACAACACACTGTTCAGCAAGGGGCAGTCCGACGGCACAGGGTTGGCTGTTGCCGACTTAAAAAAATATGCGGCCCAGTTAAATTTGGATACGGTTAAATTCAATAAATGTTTGGACGGCGGTGAGGCCGCAGCGGCAATTAACCAGGACAAAGCCGCCGCCGCCCAGGTAGGCGTAAACGGCACGCCCAATGTCTTTGTTAACGGCAAGTTGGTGGCGGTTTATGCAAACGGGGAATGGCAAGGCGGTGCGCTGCCTTATGAGACTTACGAAAAGTACATAGAAGAGGCGCTCAAGGGAAAGTAGTTGAAGGTTAAAATATTAATTTTAACAAATGTAATTAAGCGGGATTTTTGCGAAGGCAAAAATCCCGCTTAATTACTTGCAAAATAAAATTAGATATGCTATAATATGAATAGGCAATAAATTAAAGGTATTTTGGCCAAAATAGCCAAAATCCCTTAGAAACAAAAATAAAAATGAATAAGCATATCTACAAGCTCTTTGGAGCTGGCGTTCTTGCTATATTAGCAGGCGCTTTTATGGTTTCCCAGACAGTGGAGACTATATCTTATATTGACAGTTTTGCGGCTGATTTTTCAGCCGTTTCGCACCGCAATCCAGGAAGGGTGTTGGGGGTGACGACTGGCATCCAGTGGTATGTATCTCCTAACGGATCCGCCTCGGGTAACGGGAGCATAAATAATCCGTGGGATTTGCGCACCGCCTTAAGCGGGGCTAACGGCGCGGTCAAGCCGGGCGACACCATTTGGTTGCGCGGCGGCACTTACAGCGGCAAATACGAAAGCCGTTTAAACGGCATAGAGGGGTCTCCAATTGTTGTGAGGCAATATCCGGGAGAACGGGCTACGATTGATGCCAATTCAATTTACCTGACCCCGGCGACTTTGGAAGCTTACGGCTCTTATACCTGGTTCTGGGGTTTTGAAATCAAAAACTCCAACCCTATCCGCTATTCGCCCAATTCCGGATCCAACCCCGACGACGGCAGGGCCAGTGGCGTTTCCGTCTTCGGCACCAACTTGAAATTCATCAACCTGGTGGTGCACGACACGGGAACGGGCCTGGGCTATTCGGACAACTACTCTACTTCGGGCAATATGGAGTTCTATGGCAACATTGTTTATAACAACGGATGGGTCGCTCCTGACCGCGGCCACGGCCATGGCACTTACATGGCCGAGCGCTATGTTTCCACCCGCGTGGCCGACAATATCATCTTCAACGGCGCGGATCACGGCTCCCAGTTTTATGGATCGGGCGACGGCGCTTGGATCAATAACTTTACCATTGAAGGCAATTCCTACTTTAATAACGGGGCGCTTGCCGGAGGTGACGTAAGGAACATTCTAGTGGGAGGAGGCATAACCAACCAAAACAACATTATCAGGAACAACTATTCCTACTTTACGCCGCTTTCTACCGGGCAATCGCTGAATATCGGCTATAACGCCGGAGGGACGACCAATCCGGTAGTTACCGACAACTATATTTCCGGCATCACCTTGTTTTCCGCCACCAGAAATTTGACCTTGACCGGCAATACTTTTAACGGATCGGTGGATTTTCAATATACCAACACCCCGTATAATTACCTGTCTGGTTACGCGGGCAATACCCATGTCCAATATGGTACCCGGCCGACCGGCACCAAAGTATTCGTGCGGCCCAATGAATACGAACAGGGGCGGGCCAATATTACGATATTCAATTGGGATCGCCTGAACAGCGTAAACGTGGATTTATCCAATGTTTTAAGCGTGGGCGCGCAGTACGAGATCCGCGACGTGCAAAACTATTACGGCGCTCCCATAGCAAGCGGAACGTATAGCGGGGGATCGGTCGCCATTCCAACCACTAACACGCAAATTACCCAGCCCATTTGTTCTGGCACATGTACGACCCTTTCGCACACGGACAAGGAATTCAACGTTTTCGTAGTCGTCCCTACTGGAATGGTTTCCAATCCTTCGGTTGATACCACTCCGCCACAGGTTGTGATTACTTCTCCTACGCCAAACCAGGTGGTGGGCTCAAGCGTGCAAGTTACGGCCGAAGCCAGCGACAATAACGGTATTTTGGGGGTGCAGCTAAAGCTGGACGGCCAGAATCTACGGGCCGAATACAACCGGCCTCCTTATTCCACAACCTTGGATACTGCGCCTTTGTCCCCAGGCATCCATATAGTAACTGCGGTGGCGCGCGATGCAGCCGGTAATACCACCACTGCCGCGCCCGTGGCTTTTAATGTGACTGACTTGGTTCCGCCGGCCATTTCCGGCGGCTTGCCTTCTGGCTCGCTGCCTGCGGGAACCACTTCCGCTAACGTTACTTTTTCCACCAACGAACCCGCAACTTGCCGCTATAGCACTTATAGCACCGGTTTTAGCTCTATGACCGGCCAGGCCGCCAATACATCGGGCAACAATTTTAGTTTTGCGGTAAGCGGTTTGCAAGACGGTAGCAGCTATGCTTATTATATCCGCTGCCAAGATAATTCAGCTCAGCATAATGCCAATGGTGACGATTATGTCATTGCTTTTAGCATAGTGCCGGGCGGGTCAACAAGCGGCAATCAGTGGTATGTGTCTCCCAGTGGACTGTCCGCCAATAATGGCAGCATTAACAGTCCTTGGGATTTGCGCAGTGTGCTTGCTAATAATGCCAATGGCAGGATCCAGCCCGGCGATACGGTTTGGATGCGCGGCGGCATTTATAACGGGCTTTATACCAGCAACCTTACCGGCTCCGCAAGCAAGCCGGTCATTTTGCGCCAATATCCGGGTGAACATGCGGCTATTGACGGCGGCTGCGATGGTTCGGATGATGCGTTCAGGGTTAATGGCGCCCATGCTTGGTACTGGGGCTTTGAAATTATGTCTTCGTGCACCAATACCCGCCTGGGCGGTGCGGCCAATCGCGCCAAGGCCGTGGAAACTTACGGTCCTGACATCAAGATGATCAACCTTGTTATCCACGACCTGACCGGCTACAGCGCCTGGATCGCCATCGGCAATACTGATACGGAAATTTACGGCAACTTAATTTACAATGACGGCTACGAAGGGGGGTTGGGCGACCGCGGCCATGGCCATGGCATTTATACGCAGAACGCTTATGGCACTAAGCATTACACGGATAATATTATCTTTGACAACTTCGGGCATGGTATCCAGGCTTACGGTACCAATCCTGACGCGCGTGCCGACAACATGACCTTTGAAGGCAATACTTCGTTTGACAGCGGCATGGTTGCCAACCTGTCTGCCCAGCCGGCCGCAAACCTTATTTTAGGTACCCTGGAATCCTCCATGCAAAATTTGGTGGTGAAAAACAACTACACTTATTATCCGGTGGGTAACCCTGAAAATCGCGGAATTTCTGTTAAATATAACGGCGCGTTAAACCCGGTAGTGCAGGATAACTACGTGGCCAGCGACCAGGCTGTTGCTTTTGAACTGGATTACCAGGGCTCGGCTACTGTTACGGGCAACACCTTCTACGGCAGCGTCAGCGGCGTAAACAGCTCCACTCATCCCAATAATATTTATTACACTTCCCGGCCCACCGGCGTAAAGGTCTTTGTGCGTCCCAACAAATACGATACCGGCAGGGCTAATATTACCATCTATAACTGGAACCAAAATGTTAGCGTACCCGTGGATGTTTCCAATATTGGCTTGCAGCCTGGCGATACTTACGAAATCCGCAACGCTCAAAACTATTGGAACGAAAAAATTACCGGCGTATATAACGGCTCTCCCATTTCCATTCCTATGAACGGCTGGACAGTGGTCAAGCCTATGGGCTGGGATTATGCGCCGCCGACCACTTTCCCTACCTTTGGCGCATTTATCATCCAAAAGGCAGCGGCCGGCAGCAATTCGGGCGATACGGTTCAGCCGACAGTCTCCATTACTTCTCCGGCTAATGGCCAGACCGTTTCCGGAATTATTCCCCTTAAAGCTTCGGCCGCTGACAATTCAGGCATGGTCAGCGTAATGTTTGAAGTTGACGGTTCTGCGGCCAGCCCCGAATTGGCTGTTGCGCCCTTTAATACTTCCTTGAATACTTTTGGCCTGGAAAGCGGCAAGTCCCATATCATTAAGGCTATTGCCAGGGACGCTGCAGGCAATAAAGCTGAGTCCTCCATTACCATAACGGTTAATAATCCGCAATTGACTTGCAATCAGCCGGTTAACGGCGCTTTTGTCGGTTGCTATTATAATGGCACCAATTTTGATTCCTTAAAGCTGATGCGCATGGATCCGGCCGTGGATTTCAGTTGGAGCTATGGCAGTCCGGACAGCAGCATGCCTACGGATGGGTTCTCTGTCCGTTGGGTTGGCAACTTTGACTTTGATGGTTCCTTATATACCTTTTCCGCCACTCCGGACGATGGCATTAGGGTTTACGTAGATAATCAAATGGTAATTGACAAGTGGTACCCGCAGACCGGAGTAACTTATACGGCTGACAAGGCCATGACCGCAGGCGTCCATGAGATAAAGGTGGAATATTTTGAACAATCCGGCGGCGCTACCGCCCGGGTTAATTGGGTCAAAAAGACCACCACGCCTCCTTCTTCCAACCAAAAACCTATTGGCAGCCTGGACGGGGTAAAGAACGACGGCACGGTTTATGGCTGGGCCAAGGATCCGGACAACGAAAGCCAGGCTATTTCCGTGCATCTGTATTTTGACGGTCAACCAGGTTCCAATGTTAGCCCGATCGGCGTTACGGCAGGGGATAATAGGAGCGACATTGGTAATCATGCCTTTAACTTTTCCATTCCTGACAGCTACAAAGACGGAAAGGCTCATAAGGTTTACGCTTACGGCATAGACTTAAATGACGCTACTGGCGCTTCCAATGTCTTGTTGCCGGGCTCCCCGAAAACCTTTACGTTAAGTCCTGTTCCCCAATCCGTGTCCGATCCTGTCATTTCTCCCAACGGCGGATCTTTCACTTCTTCCCAGACAGTTACCATTTCTTCGGCCACTTCCGGCGCTATCATCTATTATTCTACGGACGGCTCCAATCCTTCCTTGGTTTATTCTTCCCCTGTTACCTTAACCCAATCTGCCACAGTCAAGGCCAAGGCGGTTAAAAACGGCATGACAGACAGCAATGTAGTTAGCGCGGGCTTTACTAAATCCATTTCGTCAGAAACGGTTCCGCCAACTGTAGATTTGACCGCGCCAGCCGCAGGCGTTACTGTTGTTGGAATGGTTAATCTCGCCGCAAACGCTTCCGACAATGTCGGAGTAGCTGGCGTGCAGTTTAAAGTGGACGGGGTTAATATCGGTTCGGAAGATACCGCTGTGCCTTATGCCGTTTCTTGGGATTCCACTTCCGTCGCTAATGGCTCTCATACCATTTCCGTGGTTGTGCGCGATACATCCGGCAATATAGCCACGGATTCGGCGGCGGTTACGGTAATTAACCCGATTCCCGATACCTATCGCGTCAATGTCGGCGGATCTGCTTATACCGATCCTGCCGGTGTTGTCTGGAGTGCGGACAAGAACTACTCCGGCGGTAACAACTACGGCGTATCTTCTGCCATTGCCAATACTAATGCTTCGGCCTTATATCAGACTTCCCGTTACGGCGGCTTTGCCTATAATTTTAATGTTCCTAATGGCGCTTATCAAGTTAAGTTAAAGTTTGCGGAAACTTATTGGGCCGGAGCAGGTAATCGGCTGTTCAACGTTTCGTTAAATAACAGCCAGATTTTGACCAGCTTTGATATTTTCGCCCAGGCCGGTGGAATAAACAAGGCTTTAGACAAGACTTTTACCGTTAACGTGATTGACGGTAAAATTAGCCTGCAGTTTACTACGATGTCTGACAATGCCATGGTTAATGCAATTGAAATTACTCCTGCCGGTTCCGCTCCCTCCCAAGTCTCCGACCCCGCCATTTCCCCCAATGGCGGCACGTTCACTTCCGCCCAGACCGTAACTTTGTCTTCGGCTACTTCCGGCGCTACCATCTATTATTCTACGGACGGCTCCAATCCTTCCCTGGTGTATTCCTCTCCCATCACTTTAACCCAGTCGGCCACTGTTAAGGCTAAAGCGGTTAAATCAGGCATGACGGACAGCAATATAGTCTCTGCCGCCTTTACCAAACAAGCAGCTTCCGACACCACCCCTCCTGCCGTTTCCATAGCTTCTCCTGCCAATAATTCAACGGTTTCCAATAGTATTACCCTTTCTGCTTCCACTTCCGACAATGTCGGAGTAGCCGGCGTGCAGTTTAAGGTGGACGGGGTAAGCCAGGGCAGTGAAGATACCGCTGCTCCTTATGAGCTGGTCTTGGATACCAAAACTCTGTCCAATGCCTCCCACACCATTTCCGCCACAGCCCGGGATGCCGCAGGCAATGCGGCTACCGCCAGCGTGACGGTGACGGTGAATAATCCTGTTGTTCCTTCGTCCTGCCCCTCTCCCGCCACCAATGCTTTTACCGGCTGTTATTATACTGACCAGAACTTAACCAACTTTGGCTCGTCACGCACGGACAACTCCATTAATTTTAACTGGAGCACTGGCAAGCCCGACTCGACCATTCCGGCTGACCATTTCTCCGTCCGCTGGCAAGGCAACTTTACTTTTGAGAATGCCAACTATGATTTTGTCGTGACTGCTGATGACGGCGTGAGAGTTTACGTGGACGGTATTCCGGTGGTTGACCAATGGAAAGACCAAGCACCAACTACCTATAAAGTAACCAAGGCTTTGACAGCAGGCGGCCATTTGGTTAAGGTGGAATATTATGACAATACCGATTTGGCCATTGCCCAAGTTTTATGGACAAAGCAGGCAGGCGGTTCCAACCCTTCCGACACCACCCTTCCTACCGTTTCCATAACCTCTCCGGCCAATAACTCAACGGTTTCCAATAGTATTACCCTTTCTGCTTCCGCTACCGACAATGTCGGAGTAGCCGGCGTGCAGTTTAAGGTGGACGGGACAAACCAAGGCACTGAAGACACTGCTGCCCCTTACGAACTGGCCTTGGATACCAAGACACTGTCTAATGCCTCCCATACTATTTCCGCCGTAGCCAGGGATGCCGCAGGCAATGCGGCTACTGCCTCGGTAACGGTGACGGTGAATAATTCGGAAACCCTGGCTGACTGGTATAATGCCTCTTGGAATTATCGCCAAAAATTAACCGTTAACCACGGTCAAGTTGCTGGCAACCTTTCTAATTTCCCGGTCTTGGTTAGCCTGTCTTCCAATGACTTAAAGTCAACCGTTAACGGCGGCAAGGTTGGCAAGACTGACGGTACTGACATTGTATTCGTATCTCAGGACAATAAAACCAAACTATTCCATGAGCTGGATAGCTATAATTCCTCAACCGGCCAATTAACGGCTTGGGTTAAGCTTCCTTCCTTGTCTTCTTCCAATGATACCGCATTTTATGTTTATTACGGCAACGGTTACGCTTCCGACCAACAAGACAAAGCTGGAGTATGGGACGGTGATTTTAGGGCGGTTTATCACGGTAATAACTTGTCTGACAGCAAAAATAGCCGCAGCATGTCGGGAAGCAACGGGCTTGCCTCCGGTAAGATCGGTCAGGCCTTAACCTTTGACGGTTCCAGCCAAAAGGTTTCCAGTACGGCTTTTGCGGGCGACCGCGACACCAGCTTTACTTATGAGTTATGGTTTAAGCCCGCCTCAACCTGGCAGACAGGATCAGCCGCTGTTAAACGCCTGATAGAGTCGGTTAATTATAACGATTCCGCCGGCCCTTCGCTTTACTATAGCAGCGCTACCGGCAAATTAAGCATTTCCAATTTCTTGCCCAGTTATGGCAGGGTAAGTACGGATTATGCCACCACCTTGGACGCTAACCAGTGGTATCATATTGCGGGAACTTATAATTCCGCCGGTTACCCTAACCAGAATCTTTATGTTAACGGCAAGGCGGTTAATTATAGCAGTTACTTTAGTTACCAGCCCGTGCGCTACGACGAGCTTTTGACTTTAGGCGGTTCGCGATTGTATTCAGCCTCTTTGGCAGACGGCAGCATGGATGAAGTGCGGGTTTCCAAAACAGCCAGGTCCGAATCCTGGATAGCCACGGAATATAACAACCAGAACAATCCATCTGGCTTTGTAGCAGTAGGCAGTGTTGAAAGCCAAAATGGTTTAGTATTAGGAGAAATGGTAGACCTAAGCAACGTATATTATCCTTATTTGGGCCAGTATAGCCAAGGGAATGTGGTTTTGGAAGAAATGGCGGGAGTTAATAATTCGTATTATCCTTATTTGGGACAATACCAAACCAATCCGTTTTTCCTGGTGATGCCCTAAACAAATATCATTAAAATCCCGTCCCGGCGAAAGCCGGGACGGGATTTTAAATTTTATATAAACTGTGGATAAAATTTGAGTGAAATAAATTTTTGACAGTTAATAATAAAAATATGTCATGAAACAATCAATTTTGGACAAATTTGATTATTTAGGATACGTATTCGGTAAAAAGTTAAAATGAGCTTTTAATTAAAGTTTCATGTGTATTTGCATGACAAGTGTATTGTGCTAAAGTATACGAACGTTTTAATTAAAATGTCCATATGCTTTTAAGTCAGCTAATTTCAATAATAGCAGATTGATTTTTTTAATAAATTTTGGCTATATGTTAAAAAAAATAATAAAAGCAAATATTCCCTTATTTACAGCTAATAGGGCAAAAATTTTAACATCCAAGATCTTCTTTCGTGCCTATGATGTTTGAGTTGTAGAAATGAATCTACAAAAATACTTAATAGCGGATTTTTATTAAGGCTATTTAATGTAAAATCAATTTAGATAAATAATCAATATTATCAAGACGCATTTACGTGTTTTGGTGGATGTTTCACCCAAATTAAACCCGAATTACATGATCAATTTGTTCTTAATAATTATATAGCGGTCTAATTAATATAGAAATTTAATTTTGAAACAATATTGTTGCACAATTTTCGTTCTTTAATGTTAGTAGGTATTTTGAACCATTTTATTGAATAATATTATGATGTAATTTTAAAGATTTGCTTGACATAGTAGCAGTTTTATTACGATGTTAAATTGGCTTTAAAAATTTAAAATGAAACACAAAAATTAGATAAATGTTAATAAAAATATGCATAAAATAGTTGGCCTAAATATTTTAAAACAGTTAAAATATGTATAGATATCGGGTATCCGAGATTACCCAATAATCCTCACAAAGAAAGAAAAAAAGGAGCTATTAAAAAAATAAAGTGAATATTCAGTTTAAACAAAATTCAGATAATATTATTTCGCTTGCCGAAGCAAGCAAATTAACGGGATATCACCAGGATTACCTTAGTTTTTTATGCCGCTCTGAAAGGCTTAAAGGTTTCAAGGTGGGCAGAAATTGGGTAACCACAAAAAAGGCTTTAGACGAGTTTGCGGTTGAGAATGGCAATGAGATTGGTGGAATCTCTTCCGGAACAGGGGTAAAACTTCCCGTACATATTGAACCGGCTGCGGTTTTAAATTCCCAAAAAAATAATGCCAACCAGGGCGCGGCAAATAACGAGCCAATGGCAGCAGAAAATTTGTCGCAGCAGTCCCAGTCTGGCCATGGCGAACCGCGTCTAAGCAATTTAAGGCAGGAAATATTACAGAGCTTGGAACAACGGGTTGACAAGATTTCCCAGGGACTTTTGGAATTGGAAAATTCGCACAGGCAAATACAGGAAAAGTCGGAGCAGCTCCGGTCAAAAATTGAATTGCAGAATGTTGACAGGCATTCTTTCGCCCCGGCCCCGGCGGGAACCGAAAGCATGGCTAATGGGGAAGGCTTTAAAGGGCAAGTAAAAGGCAAGGGCTTTTTAGCGGAAGGAATTTTAGGAAAAACACCACCCGCGGTTTTAAGCGTTCCCGAACCAGCGAAAGAAGATTTGCTAAAAAATCGTTTTATATCTAATTTTCTTTTTCACGAAAACGCTCAAAAATCATTTCAGCACGGATCGGAAAAGGAAAACTTAAGCGCTTTTTCCACATTGAGCCTTTGCAAACTTTACGGCAGCTTCCGGCAGCAGCCTAAGTTTAGCAAACTTGGCTTGGCGCTGGCAGTAATAATTTCCATTACCGGATTTGCGGCATCTGTTTTGTGGGCAGGCCTAATTCCAAATAATAAAATAGCGCCTTGGGGAGAAACAATTTGGTATATATTCAAAGATAGCAATACGCCGAAAAACAACCAACTTTTGGAAAATGTTCAAAACGGGAATTTTGGACGGCAAGCTTCAACAACCATTATCCAACAAAGCATTACCAGGGTTTTAAGCCAGGACCAGGACATAATTTATTCGCTTATTGGCCAGCGCTTGAACCAGTATTTGGACGAAGGAAAGTTTAAAGGCGAAAAAGGGGACAAGGGGGACAAAGGGGATCCCGGCGCGGCAGGCATTAACGGCGGCGGCTTAATTAGCTTTGTCCAACCGACAAGCAACAGCAACACGGTTCCCGGAAGCCTGGCCGGCATTACCCACTTATCGTCACTGGATTTGATTACGGACACTGCCAGCGTTAATACCAAGCTTACGGCTGGCACGGCAACTTTTAGCGGCCCGCTTATGGTAAATGGTACCGCTTCGCTTGCAACTACCGCAATCGCCAGCCTGGCTGTGAGCGGGGAAACAACCTTAAGCGGTTCTACCACCATTGCCAATTTGACCGTAACGGGCATTAACCCCGGCTTAACTCCGGGGTCTGTTATCTTCCAGGGGGCAAGCGGCATGGACGAAGACAATTCCAATTTCTTTTATGACCTCGCCAATCACCGCCTTGGCCTTGGCACCTCATCGCCAGCAGTCCGCTTATCCGTTACCGGCGCTTCGGCTATAGATCCCTTTGATATTTCCTCCACTTCCGGCGTTTCCTTGCTGCGCGTGACGCAAGCCGGCAATCTTGGGATTGGGACGACGAGTCCGTCGGCGAAATTGGACATTTGGGGTAATTTGAATGTAGCGACTTCGTCGGTTGCCGCTTTGTTCGTGGATACGGGCAATACCAGGGTGGGGATTGGGACTTCTTCCCCCGCTTTTGCCCTGGATGTTAACGGCATTGTAAATGCCTCCTCGTTTTACGTAAACGGTTCCCCTTATATTGGTTCCCAGTGGACCACTTCTGGCAATGATATATATTACTTGACCGGCAATGTGGGCATAGGCTCTTCTTCTCCTTCTTCCAACCTCACCATTCAAGGAACTTCCACTAATCCTTCCGTCCCTCTGTTAACCATTGCCTCCTCTTCCGGCAATACTTTGTTTACCGTGCTGCCGAGTGGGAACGTGGGCATTGGGACGACGAGTCCGGCGTACAAGTTGGATGTGAACGGCACCATACGCGTGAACCGGGTCATCCAGTTCCCGACGGATACCGCTCCCGACGCCGGTTACAGCATCAGGACTTTTCCGGCTTCCCAGTCCGGAGCCAGCGACGTGTCCTGGTGGGGGTATAACCTGTCGGATACTATTTTTTCTCCCGCCACCTCCAGCGAGCCGATGCTGTTCTGGGGACAGGAATCAAGCTACTACAATCCCGGCTATGCCGCCACCACCTCGGAAATGTACCTGCGGTACATGCCCATCGGCCAGTCGGGCAATAATTTTATCAGTCCGTTGTTCATTAACATCAACCGCGCCACCAACAAAGTGCTGCAGGCCGACGTTTCTTCCGAACGGACGAGTTTTTACAATACCTCCGGCAGCCAGATGTACCTGCAGTTATCCGCTTCCACTACCCCCCAGGCGGTGTTCGGCGCCAACGTGGCTATAGGCAGCATTACCACTCCGTTAGACCAGCTGCACATCGGCGCGTCTTCCGGCGGCGTCATACGGCTGCAAGACACCACCGCGATAACCGGCGGTACTGTCCGGATAGTGCAAAGCGGCAATTCCACTTTCTTTAATGCCTACGACGCCTCCGGAAACTTTACCGGCCGGCCGCTGGTTTTAAACTCGACCGCTTCTTATTTCGGCAACGGCAACGTCGGCATCGGGACAACGAGTCCGAGCCAGCTGTTGACGGTGGGGAATAATAACCAGTTTATGGTTTCTTCCGCTGGCGAGGCAACGGCTACTTCTTTGGCACTGACTGGCCTTTTAGGCCAGTCGTGCATTGGTACATCGGCTGCTGGACTCTTGCAGGCTGGTTCTTGCGGGGTAGGCTCCGGCTCGTCAATCGGTTGGGCTTCTTCTACCAATGCCGTTTATAATAACTTTGGCTACATGGTGGGCGTTAACTCTTCTTCCCCCTCTTCTAATCTGGTTATCCAAGGTACCTCTACCGCTCCCGCCATCCCATTGCTTACCATTGCTTCCTCTTCCGGATCTTCTTTGCTTACTGTCTTGTCTAACGGTAATGTCGGCATCGGGACGACGAGTCCAGGCGCAAGATTGCAGGTGCAAGGCCCTCTTGCCACAAGTGCTGGTGTTACCATAACGGGAAATAATTACGGCGGCCAAATTGGAACTGTTGATGGGCAATACGGTAGCATATTGTATATTATTCCCGGCTCTAGTAGTGGCGGCACTATGCGAATGTACCAAGATGGTGACAAGGCTAAATACTCCTTCGATATTTACAATGGAAACACTCAAGCAATACGGTTGGATTCAAATGGAAATAGCTGGTTAAATGCAACAACCGGCAACGTGGGCATCGGGACGAGCAGTCCGAATGCCAAGTTAGATGTGAATGGAGCGATTAGGATTGAAGGAAGCGGGTCGAATAATGATGGAACGGTTGTTGTGCCGGGCAATAAAGGACTGGTGATTGGCAACGATACATCCACGGCGTATTTTAGGCTTTTGCCTGCCTCTTCAGACATATATTTTCAAAATACGGAACCAACAGGTTCAATATTATTTACCGGTTTGAACGCCGGGGACTTGTCAGGAGATGTCAGTTTTAGAACCTCTGGCAACATTAAGTTTGGACAGGCCGCAGGTGCGGCGTCGGGGGCAAACGTAATAATTACCAGCTCAGGCAACGTCGGTATTGGCACCACCACTCCATCATCTCAACTTTATGTTAATCAGGCTACAGCGACGAATAGTGTTCTTTCCGGCCAATTAACCTTAGATGTAAATCAATCTACGGAAAGTTCAGGTTGGGGATATGATGTGACAAAACCTTCCCATGGAGTCAAGTTTGTAAGACAGTGGGCTTCAGGCAGCTCTGAGGCTTTGGGTGGAATTTACGGTTATAGTTCAACCGGTTCGGGTAGCGGGTGGGCAGGAGGTTTGGCTTTCACTGCTTCAGATGAAGCGCTTGGAAATGGGGAGACAGTAAAAATGGTTATTCAGGGGAATGGTAATGTCGGCATTGGGACGACTTCGCCGGCTGCCAAACTAGACGTGTGGGGGAATCTAAACGTGGCGACAGGAAGCACACCGGCGTTGTTTGTGAATACGACAACGGGGAATACGGGAGTTGGCGCGGCAGATTCAGCAGGGATTAAATTATATGTTGCCGGTCAGTTCAAATCGTCCGTTAGTGTGGCTGGGTCTACAGGGGTCTATGGTTATAACGGTGCTACTGGTGGAACAAATTATGGTGTGCAAGGCGTAGCTACAGGGGCAAACAGCGGGACAAGTTATGGTGTATATGGTTATGCCGGTGGTAGCGGGGCAGGGACTAATATCGGTGGTTACTTTAGTGCTGTTAGTGGCGGGATGAATTATGGGTTAATAGTAGAGAACGGCAATGTCGGCATCGGGACAACGAGTCCGAGCCAGCTGTTGACGGTGGGGAATAATAACCAGTTTATGGTTTCTTCCGCTGGCGAGGCAACGGCTACTTCTTTGGCACTGACTGGCCTTTTAGGCCAGTCGTGCATTGGTACATCGGCTGCTGGACTCTTGCAGGCTGGTTCTTGCGGGGTAGGCTCCGGCTCGTCAATCGGTTGGGCTTCTTCTACCAATGCCGTTTATAATAACTTTGGCTACATGGTGGGCGTTAACTCTTCTTCCCCCTCTTCTAATCTGGTTATCCAAGGTACCTCTACCGCTCCCGCCATCCCATTGCTTACCATTGCTTCCTCTTCCGGATCTTCTTTGCTTACTGTCTTGTCTAACGGTAATGTCGGCATCGGGACGACGAGTCCGCAAGAATTATTGCATGTATATAATGGTAATATTGCTCTGGAAAATAACTATGCTATTAAATCAAAAGTTAACAATGTTGAATCATACAGGGATATATTAAAAACCAGCACCGATAATCATGTATTGTTGGCATCGGGACAATGGAATGACACTATTATTTATAGCGGCGGTTCAATAGAAACGATGAGATTAAGCTCTGGCAACGTCGGCATTGGGACGACAAGTCCGGGGTATAAGCTGGACGTGCAGGGCGGGGATTTGAATGTGGGCGGCAATGATATCTACTTAAACGGAAATTTGCGCTTTTCCGACAGCTTTGACGCCAACTATACGAATATTAAGCCGCAAAACGGCGCTTTGGCTTTGTTTGACGGATCCAGCAATGAAATGCTGAAAATTTATGACAGCACCGGAGGAAAGTATGTCAGCATTCAGCAAACAGGCAATGACGCGGCAATAAGAGTTACGGGCGTTGGCAACCAAAACCTGCTGCTACAGCCATATGGCGAAGGCAATGTCAGCATTGGCACATCTTCTCCCGCAGCCCGCCTGTCCGTGACCGGCGCTTCCACCGTAGATCCTTTTGACATTTCCTCCACTTCCGGCGCTTCTTTGCTGCGTATGACCCAAGCGGGGAACATGGGTATTGGATCCACATCTCCATCCTCCCTTTTGTCCCTCCAAGGCTCTAGCGCTAACCCCACTTTACCTCTCTTAACCATTACCTCCTCTTCGGGTGATTCCTTATTTACCGTGCTGCCGAACGGAAATGTGGGGATTGGCGTTACAAATCCGGGCAAGCCATTGTCTGTTAACGGCGGGGCATCGTTTACCGCGCCAATTTTTACTGGCGGCGATGCTACCGGTATTTGGATGGATACCCCGGACAACTATACTTATGGCGTTTACCGCTTATCATCTAAATTAGGAATTAAAGCGGGTTTAGCTTCGGATGCGGATAGGATAACTATTGATGCCGCTAACGGCAACGTAGGTGTTGGAAACACGGGACCGGGACAGAGGCTGCATGTGGGGTCGGCCGCATCGGGCGGCAATGTGCAGGTTGCCAATGGCTGGCTGTGTGTGGACACGGACGACTCCTGCACCGGCGCCAATACCGCGGGCCGGATTTATGCCAACAACGGCACCGTGGTCGGCGGGGTGGACGTGGCCGAACAGTATCCGACCAAAGAAATTTTGGAGCCTGGCGACGTGGCGGCGGCCAGCGGCGATTTTCCGGTTTACGTGGGTAAGGCTTCTTCTACCTCTGCGGTTTTGGGCATAATTTCCACCAAGCCCGGCATTTTGCTCGGCGGATTCAAAGCCGAAAAATTCGGCAATGCCACCAATGTTCCCGTAGCCTTGTCCGGACGCGTGCCGGTTAAGGTTACCAACGAGAACGGCGACATAAAGCCCGGCGATTACCTGACAGCTTCCAAAAATTTCCCGGGCTATGCCATGAAAGCGACTCACTCCGGCCAGGTAATTGGGCAAGCTTTGGAAAACTTTGACGGCAATCCCGAAGTGGCCAGCACCACCCTTGGTTCAGCCGGCACTGTTTTAGCCTTTGTAAAGCTTGGATACCAGGTAATTAATAATAAGTTTATTTTGGGCGAAAGTGACGGACAGTTAAGCACGCACGCCAGTGCGGATAAATTATTAACCAATGCGGATGCCACGGACACGCCGTTGTCGTTTTTAATCAATCAAATGGGGGCGGGTAATATTCTCCAGCTCCAAAAAGACGGGCAGGACCGGTTCTTGGTGGCATCTTCCGGTTCGGTTTCCATTTTGTCTAACCTGGAATGCATCCCAGATGACAGGCATCTGGGGCTGCCCCAGATGTCCGTCATCAATAATTGCCAGAACGTCCTCACCATCCAGAATTCCACCACTACGCTGTTTAGCATCAACGCGGTAGGGGACATAACCACAATAGGACACTTAAACGTAGGCAAGGACACGGCCGGCACGGCTACCATTAAGCAAGGGGACAATCAAACCGCTGTGACGTTTAACGTGCCTTACTTAACCGTGCCAAAAGTTACGGTAAGCTTTAACGGCTTGCCTGACTTCTTCTATGGCGTGGCTGACAAAACAGAAACCGGCTTTGCTATTCAAATCAGCAAGCCGGCAGCCTCTGACATTACTTTTGACTGGATAGCCATGGCCCAGCCCCTGGACACGCAGTGGCAATCTTCCTTTAACCTTCAAGTGGCACCTGCGGCGGCTTTCCAGCCGGAGATTATTGTGTCTTCCCAGCCTCCGGCTCCTGCTGGCGCGGATAATCCCAAAGGGGAAAATACGACGGGTTCCGACAAGGACGTTAATGTAAAAGTTGATACGGCATCTGGGACTGTCAAAGAAGCTAATCCGGGCGGCGTCGGTTCCGGCGAAGTTTTAGATGCCTCTACTGAAAAACCCCAGCCTCCGGCTCCGGATTTAAATTCTGCAACCCCAACTTCGGATCCCGGTTCCGCATCCGGCGCAGGCGCGTCTAATAACCCCGTCGCAGATACCGGCACCGCTCCTGCCAATAATACAACCAATGTCGCGCCAGGCAGCGTCCCTGTTGAACAAAACTATAGTGAATAAAATAAATAAGCATCCACCTTATACTGTAGCTTGCCCATTTATGGGCTTACCTATAAGGCCGATAAATCACGTAAATTTATTCTACGTGATAAATCGGCACGCTACGTCGTTCGCGAATGACGTGGCACGCTAAATTATCTGGATAAAAACTTCCATGTGCTTCAGGCGGGTTGGTCTTTTGGACACCTGCGGGGCACCATTGGAGGCGCGCTATTTAAACAGGTTTTCCAGGTCCTTGGTAAAGTTTATGTCCGTGGTTTTTATCAAGCGCACGAAAAATTTTTGCGCCAAATATCCCATCTCCTGCTCTATCTCTTCGTCCAATTTAAAAGGGGAAACCCAAATGCTGTTTTGCCACTTTTTGAAATGCAGGGCTTTCAATTTTGCCCGCAGCACCACCCGCACGTATTTTTGTTTTTCCGGAATATCAAAAATTACCAGTTTCCATATGCCATCCCGCTCCGGGCAAGCACGGCCGATTATTTTATTTCCTTCGTCGGTTAGCCACAGGCAAATGCCCTGGTTGTTGTCTTTCCGTTCCAGTAATTCTTGCTTGATTAACCGGTAAAGGTTATTGTAAAAATCTTTATAGCCGGCCTTTTTTCCGCAAGCGGCAAACAGCTCCCTGGCGGAAATGCCCGGGGTTTTACCGGCTAATTTTAAAATTTCCAGGGTTTGGTTGTTGAATACGCGGGACATAATGCAGAAATTTAAAGATAAAAGATTTAAAAATAGAAAAATTAAAAATTTTAAAATCTATTAAAAGTATAGCAGTTTTTATGTTTAATTTAAAACGGACGTTTTCATTTAAGTTTTCCACAGTAAATTTAGCCAAAAGAAGTGAAAAAGTATGCTATAATTTGTTTAAGAGAATACCGTAAAGAAACGAAAAACAAGGTAAAAATTAAAAAAACTCATGACAAAGGCTTTAAAAAAATTTTTAATAATTTTATCCTGCACGTTATTGCTGTCGCCGGCAAATTTCGCTTTGGCGATAAGCAGCAACCCCGTTCCTGCCAGTCAAGATTTCCGCGCAGAGGCATTGGCTCCTGCGCCCAAAGTTATAGTTGTTAATAGCCAACAATCTGGCAATATAATAAAAGCTGGCAGCCTTAATTTTTATCCATCCATATCAATTTCAGAGTCCAGGCCTTGTATGCTGGGCGTTCAGGCAGGCGGCAACTTGGTCCAGGATGCGGCAGGAACAAATTTGCTGTCCCAGCCGGAATCTTGCTTTGCCTTAAGCATGTCTGAAAAAGTTTTAACCCGCACTTTGTCGGTTGAGCCATTAGCGCAAAGCCCGACGGCAATTACAGTATTGCCAACTGCCTTTATAACAGTTTTTAACCCAGCGGCAAGTTTCCCTGACAGCGGAACAATAATTCCGCATCCTTCTTTAGCCTGGGCTATGGGAAGCGTTATAGCGGCCGCTGTTATTGGATTGAAGAAACAGTCCCTTTATTCCAAAGCCAAGCGCCGCCGCGCTTTAACCTTGCCGCAATTGCAGGTAATGAGGTGTTGATATTTCCCGCAGGTTACCCTCCCTTGTCTGCCTTAGTCGGTAACGGCGGGCAGGTGGATAAATTAGCTATCCTTGGGCTGTAGTTAGCCCATTTGTCATGCAGATTAATCTAAGAAGTTTTTGGACTGTTTGTGTCATTGCGAGCCTGAATGCTCGTCCGCCATATTTTGCAAAATTCGGCAGGCGGGCATCTCAAGGGCGAAGCAATCTTTCCCTCCTTGGAATAGATCGTTTCGTCGCCTTGGAGATCCTTTAAAGCTCCTCGCGATGACACAAACGAGGATAGATTACACCATCCGATCTGCGATCAGCGGACAAAGATTGTTTATTAGCGACGCAGGCGAGTCTGCCAGCCTGTGGCTGATAAGCGAGCCGAGGAGCTAATACAGGTTTTAAACCTGCCGGCTCTGCCGCGAAATGCAGCATGTTCCTTGCAGTAATGCCTCCGCTGCTTGCGGCGGGGAACCTTTATTAATAACAAAAAGGAAACATATATGTCTGAAGAAATTAAAATCAATAGGGTGCAGTCTTCCAGCAAGGCTGAATATTCTCCGGCTCCGGCTGCGGCCGAACCCGGAAAAAAGGTTTCTAACAAAGTCCCTTGGATAATTTTAGGAGTTATAATTGTTCTGCTGGTGGCTGCCGGCGTGCTGTTCCGGGGCAAGCTATTCGGCAAGGACGGCGCTGTCCAAACCGGCGCTGCAGCCAGCAAGCCTTCCGGTTATCAGGCGGTCTTTTTGACCAATGGCCAGGTTTATTTTGGCAAGCTTTCCGACGTTAGAAGCAATTACGTAACCTTAAAGGATATTTATTACCTGCAAGTGGGGCCGCAGCAGGGCAGCGGCACCGGCGAATCATCAAGCACCCAGCAGTCAATTTCCTTGGTTAAACTGGGCAGTGAGCTGCACGGGCCGGTTGACCAGATGCATATTAGCAACAATCAAATTTTGTTCTATGAAGACCTTAAGTCGGACGGCCAGGTAGTCAAGGCTATCACGCAGGACAAGGCTTCGCAGCAGAAGTAAATACCGCAGATAGACCGCAGATACGCAGATGAAAAACAGATGACACAGATAACCCCGCACCTAAAAGGTGCGGGGTTTTAAAATCTGCGTTATCTTGCAGTCATCTGCGTATCCGCGGTTATATCAGGCTTTTTACAAGCTTGTCAAATTCCTGCGGATATTGGACGGCCAGTTCAGCCAGCATTTTGCGGTTTATGGCTATTTTTTCTTTTTTCAGCTTGCCGGCAAACTTGCTCCAGGTGGTGCCGTTTTCCCTTAAGGCGGCGTTTGTCCGGATAAGCCATAAAGCGCGGAAATCGCGCTTCTTGTTGCGGCGGTCGCGGTAAGCGTATTTGTCCGCATGCAGCAGCGCCTCGCGGGCTGCTACGAAATTGGTGGAGCGGCGGTTGTCAAAACCTTTGGCTCTTTTTAGTAAATTTTTGCGCCGTTTGTGCGCGGCGACTCCGCGTTTTATGCGTGTCATACTTGTAGTGATCAGTGATCAGTGTCCAGTGGTCAGTAACTGTTAACTGATCACTGTCCGCTATCCACTATTTATAGGGAATTAATGATTTTAATTTATTGTTCGTCTTGTGCAGGACCAGGTCGCGGCGCTTGTTCTTGGTGGTTTTGCCGGATTCGCGGGAATTATAATGGTCCTGGCCGACGCTGCGGGCAATTAGCTTGCCGCGCCTGCTAAGCTTAATTCTCTTAGCTGTTCCTTGGTGGGTTTTTACTTTGGGCATTTGTAGAAGTATCCTAAATATTAAATATTAAACTTATTTTTTATCCAGGGCTATCGTAACCGACCACGTGCCGCCCATTCTTTTTATGGGAACTTCCACCCGGAACGGGGAAGTAATGTGGGTCAGAAAAGTTTGCAATTGCTTTTGTCCAATGTCGCCGAAAGCCTGCTCGCGGCCGCGCATCCGCAGTTCAATCTTAACCACGTTGCCTTCTTCCAAAAATTCCGTAGCCTTTTTAGCCTTAATGCCCATGTCGTGCTCGGAAATCCGCATGCTTATCCAAAGGACCTTTAGCTCCACTTTTTTTGCGTGTTTGCGGGCGGCCGTTTCGTTCTTTTTTTGCTGGTAGCGGAATTTGGCAATATCAATCAGCTTGGCCACCGGCGGGTTGGCCAAAGGCGAAACTTCCACTAAGTCCAGCCCGTGTTCCAATGCCAGAGCCAGGGCTTCGGAGGTTTTCATAATCCCTACCTGCTGCCCTTCTTCGTTAATGACCCGCAATTGCGGAGCCCTAATTTGGTGGTTAATCCTGGTCTTTTGCACTTTTGGTTAGAATTGATTTTGCTTAATTTGCTTAAATATTATAATTTATAACCGGTTTTTTGTCAAAGGCCTGCCGCATTATTCCGATCCTGTTTGCGGATGTTATCCGTATTTGCGGATAACTACAGATTCCGGTGTCTTGTAGATATTTGCAAATCCGGATTGTATCTGTAAATCCGGATCGGATATTACATTAGCAGCGCAGCCATAGCCGCTGCCCCCGATATTGCCATTATGCCTACGGTAACCCATCCGACTAAAGAAACTATCGGGCGGTTTGCCCATTCTCCCATGATTTTTTTATTGCCGCTCATTTGCACAATGGGAATTAACACTGCCGGCGCGACAATCCCGTTGGCCACGGCGGAATATATTAAGGCCTTAATGGGGTCTATGCCGACAAAATTCAATACCAGGCCCACAGCCATGGAAATAATAATTACGCCGTAAAAATTATAAGCCTGCTGGAGTTTGCGGTAAAGTCCTTGCTTCCAGCCAAAGCTTTCGGACAGGGCGTAAGATGCCGAACCCGCCAGGACAGGCACGCCCAACAGGCCGACGCCAATTACTCCCACGGCAAACAGGAGGGAAGCGTATTGCCCGGCCAAAGGTTTAAGGGCGGCTGCCGCATCCGCCGCAGTCCGGATGTTGGTAATGCCGGCCGGGAACAGGGTGGCAGCGCAAGTCAAAATGATGAAAAACATGGCCAGGTTGGAAAAAAACATGCCGGACCAGACGTCTATGCGCATTTTTTTCATTTCCTGGGGCATGGCTTCCTTTTGCCGGAGCTTGATGGTAGTCTTGCCTTCCAAAATTTGTTCTTCCACTTCCTGCGAAGTCTGCCAAAAGAACAAATACGGGGAAATGGTGGTGCCTAAAATTCCGCAAATTAAAAAAGCTGTTCCCGGTTAAGAACCAGGTGGGGCCAAATTGCGAATTTTAAGACGCTGGCCATATCAAGCTTGACAAAAAAGGCGGTTAAGACGTAAGACAGCAGAATCAAGGCCAGCCATTTTAAGTATTTGGCGTAGCTGCCGTAAGTGGTAAAAATTTGCAGGGCCAGGCTGGCAATGGTAAAAAAGAATACCAGGGTGACAAAGTCGGCGCGGGGAACAAGTAGCTGCGTGGCTTTGGCCATGGCGCCCAAATCCGCGCCAATGTTAAAGGTATTGGCGGCAAATAGCAGGGCAGTGGCGGAATACAGCACCCATTTGGCATAATGCCGCTTAATGTTGCCGGCCAGCCCGCGGCCGGTGACCAGGCCGATGCGCGCGCACATTTCCTGGACCACGGCCATTAAGGGGAAGGTAAAGGCCGCCAGCCATAAAAGGTTAAACCCGTATTTTGCGCCGGTTTGGGAATAGGTGGCAATGCCCGAGGGGTCGTCGTCAGCCGCGCCCGTGGTCAGGCCCGGCCCCAGCGTATGCCAGTATTGTCCGGCCTTTTTAAAGGGCTGCTGGTTGCCTATTGCCCTGGCGACTTGGGCAGAGGTTTGCCAGGTCTTTTCCAACGTCTGCGCCGGCGCTTTGGCAATTTTTTCCAAGGTTTCATTTGGCATAAATTTTTATTTGCCGCATTTTGTTTCGTTTTAGCCCGGTTACGTAAAAAATACGTATTTTGGCCTGCTATAATCTTATACCTATAAATTGTCTATAATTATAGTTAGTTTTGGAGAATTTAAGCACCATTAAGAAGAAGTTGGATGTCCTATTTTATGTCCGTATATATTCCCAAATTTTTCATGTCCCAAAATACCATGGCCGGAAGTTCGGCAAGGGTGGCTTGTTTGGACAGCATTTTTTCAAAGGAAGGTTTTTTTTCCGGGCCGGTTATAATGCCTATTGCGGCATCGAGCATTTTTAAAAAAGTCATAGTCGCGGTAATGCGCAAAGGGTAGGGGTTCTTGCCGCCGGCGTCGTAAGCCGCGGCCCAGTTGTTACTGCTAAACAACCTATTAAACTTATCCGGATCTTCCGAAAAAGGCATAATGCCGGCCACGTGTCCGTCTTGACCCATGCCAATAGTCGCGAAAATTTTACCGGACGGGTTTTCCTGTCGCCAGTTTTTCAGTCCGGTCTCCCAGCGCCGCGCCAATTGTTCCTGCGTCTCTTTGGGGCGGGGACTGGTGCCGATTAAGTTGGTTTCCCGTTCAAAGATTTCCTTGTAGAAATCGGTATGCTGCAGCCTGGCAAAGTTGTTTACTTCCGGGTCATTGCTGAACCGTTCGTCCAGCATGGTCACGGTGGCGCGCGATCCGAACAAGGAAGGGTTTACCCCGTCTAAAATTTTCAGCGCCGAGCCGGCGGAAAGCAAAAGCAAAACCGGCCTGCCGAGACCGGTTTCCAAAAGCCGGTTTATGGCCGCGCCCGCAAAAATTTCCGCTTCTTCGCGGCTGGAATAGTTAAAGATGGAAAGTTTTTTCGGCTTATTTGGCATAAATTAATTATAAACTTTTTCCGGAAGGTTTGCACGTTTTGGAGGACTATGTGGTTTGGAACTGTTTCGTCGTATAGGAATGCAAGGCTGTCTTTGCGGAAAGTTAAGTAAAGGCTTAGGGGGCAAATAGGCTTTAGAGGCAGAGATGACGCACATCTGGGATAAGCGGTCTTTAAGATTACCAAATAATAATCATCGTTAACCAAACTTAAGGAAGATTGTCCCAGATTTGCGTCATCACCCAATCAATCTGACTTTAGAAGGTTAATTCCGGAAGGGCGTCTTTGCTGCCAGAAAAGGAGGTGGGAGTTATGCCGAAAATCTACAACCAGGAAGACGAAAGGGAAGAGGAGCGCCGTAAGCGACTTGGGTTCTACGGGCCGGACATTGTCCCGGATGACGACGGCGCCAGCATATAACAAAGATCATCTTTGCATGTTGCAAAAATGACCTGAGTCGGTTTTGAACGGCTGTTTTGCCGATAGCGGCAACGGCGGGCGGGCGGCTTAGTGGTTATGCGGCGGGTCTGCCGCAAGGGTCGCTTCTATGGTGGCGTGGGAGATGTTGAAATTTTGGTTTAGCATCCGTTTTATCTCTTTTATGGTTTCGGTATCCTTTGCCAAATCTTTTTCCTCAAATATTACCTGGCAGCTTAACGCGGCTTTTTCCGAGGCAATGGTCCAGACATGCAAGTCGTTGACTTTTTTGACGTTGGCAATCTTGCTAATGGCTTCTTGAACCATCTTAACATTAATATTTTCCGGCACGCCCTCTAGCAAGACATGAATGGCTTTGTCTACCACCTTCCATCCGCTAATTAGCAGCATTATTCCAATCACTACGCTTATTATGGGGTCGGCAAAAGTTTTGTGGGTGTAAATGATAATTATGCCGGCAGCCAAGGCGCCTACGGAAGCCAGGGTGTCGTAAGCCATGTTTAAGTAAGCGCTTTTAATATTTAAATTGCGGCTGTGGCTGCGGAACATTAAGGCAATAGTTCCGTTAACCGCCACTCCGGCCAGGGCTACCAGCATTATGGTGCCGCCGCTTACCGGTTCCGGACGCAGCAGGCGCTGGTAGGCTTTGTAAAAAATTACCAAAGCCAAAATTATTAGTACGGAACTGTTAATTAGCGCGGCTATAATGGTGGACTTGCCGTATCCGAAAGTGTGCTCCGGCGTGGCCTTGCGCTTGGCAATTTTTTCCGCAATCCAGGAGACCATAAGGCTCAAAGAGTCGGTCAGGTTGTGGCCGGCGTCGGAAACCAGGGCCAAGCTGCCCGAAATAAATCCCATAATAAATTCAAACACGGTAAAAGCGGTATTCAGCACCAGACCGATTTTTAATTTTTGTTCCAGGGTCATAAGTTTATTATACAATAATGGCGGCTAAAAATAAATACCTTTTACCGGAATTGGTTATTTTGGCAAAATTTAGAATTGTAACCGTTTGCAAATATTTGCTGTTCTATAAGTGTCCGGCCGGACATTTATAGAACAGTATCCAGCAGGTTTGTTTAGGTATGGCAAGAAGCGGGGCGGCCTTTGAATTTGGCAGCAAAAAGCCGCCCCGCATTGCGGTGCGGCTGAAAAGTTTTGCCGTTAGGCTAAGCCATGGCTTTTTCCCTTTCCAATTCCTGGATAAGGCGGTCAACTTTTTCCAGCCGTTCCTTAAGGGCTTTTTTGCGCCCTTTAAGCAAGGCTAATTGGTCCTGTTTGGACCAGCGCATTTGTTCGTAACACATAAAACCTCCGGGTTTAATGCTAAAAGATTAAGGGCTTAAAATGATCTTATAAATTAACAATAGAAGGTTAGACATTTTCAAAAATAAATTTTTTAAAGGCTATCTTTAAAGGTCCGTATTGTCATAGTCCGCTGTTTAACGCCGCGCTAATGGCGTCTTTTGCCTCGTTTATGGGAGTCAGATAGTTCATTTCAGCATGGCCGTCCGTAGTGGCTTCGTTCAGGCCGACCACTTTTCCTTCCATGTCTAAAGTGGGGCCGCCGCTGTCGCCCGGAAACAGTTGCGCGCTAGACTCAATTACATTGCTTAATTTTAATTCCTGCTGTCCGTCGGTAGCGGTAATGCTTTGGCCTAAGTCCGTAATTTTACCGGTAGTAGATACATACTCCGACTGGCCATAAGCGTTGCCGGCGCTGACTACCGGTTGGCCTATTGTCAGTTTGGAAGAATCCCCAAGAGGCAAAGTGGGGTAGTTGTTGCCGGAAATTTTTAGGACCGCTATATCGTCTTTAGGGTCGCGGTAAACGACCCGGGCTTCTTTTTTCGTGCCATCGGACAAAATGACGGAATATCCCGTGCTGTCAGGGGGGACCACGTGCCGGTCGGTTAAAATATAACCGTCAGGGTCAACAAAAAATCCGGTGCCGGCGCTTACTTGGACCGTAGAGGAGCTGCCGGAAAAAGGCGCAAAAGGAAAGTTTTGCCAAGAACTTTCGCTGCTAGTATCCGGCTGGTAGCTATAAACCGAAACGATTGCGGGAGATGCCTGGGAGATTAGCGCCTTGCCTTCTTCACTGGAAATAGGGACAGGGTTCGCGCTGCTGTCGCTGCTGAAAAGGCTGTTTTTGGAAGAAAAAAACGAGCTGCCAAGGCTGCCGGACCAGCTATTAGGATGAGTAATCATCAAATGGCCTGCGGCCAAGCCGATTGCCGTTGCAAAGAGCAACAAAAAAAAGCTTAGCGCAAGATTACGCAAAAATTTCATAAATTAACGATCAGGTTAATAGCTTAACCGTTACAACATATGTGATGCCTTTGGCCGGATATAGTTACATTGTATTGGGAAAAATCCGCAATGTGCACAGCAAGAATAACTATCGGTTAAACTAAATCGCCTGGCTTATGGGGAATTTTAAAAAACTTGCGTGATTTGGGGATTAGCCGTAATTATTTCCGGCTATGCCGTTTTTACGGACGGCTCCTCTGGCGATTACTAAGGCTTGGAAAAAAACAGTTTTATGGGATCCGGGCTTTTTAGCCGCAGGTTTTTCCAATTTTAAGAGCCGTTCCTGGCGGAACGGCTCTTAAGTTAGATTCTTACTTGCACTGGTACAAGGGGGTAGCCGCGGAACACAGCGAGGATACATATATTACCTGGTCAACCATCCCTTGGGTGTTGGTATGGTAGAGCAGGACAAGGCGGTCATTCCTTGAATCGGAGGAAGAATATCCCAGGGTATAATTTCGCAGGTTATTGAATGAGCTTTGCAAGGTTGACGATGCGGTGGCCTGGACAAGCGGCTGGATCTGTCTGGCGGATAAAAAGGTGAATTGGTTCCAGTTACGCGTCAGGTTAACCACGGCTGAAGCCACCTGGTCGTTGGACATATTTTGGAAAGGCTGGCCCAAACTGGCTAATCCCACGGTATTGGCCATGTCTGCCATTATATTGTTCTGGTTATGGCTGTTTACGGCTTGTTCAAAATTAGTATTATTACTTTGGCCGTTAATAATTATCGTTCCGGTAGGGTATAATCCCAGTTCCGTGGTGTTTACTACCACAATATCCTGAGGCCTAAATCCCAAATCCAAAAAAGCCTGGTAGTTGCCAATCGGCTGTTTGGTAAAATCCGAATTCAATTTATAGACAGTCGGATTATTTGCAGTCTTTATTACCTGGACGGCAGGGTATTGGTCTAATTGAGTTTGGCTAACCGTAATAACCCCGCTAAAGTGCAGTCCATAAGAATTAAATTCGTTGATTGAAAAGAGAGGGCGCTTGGTATTATTCCCTGCAACAATGTAAACCGTCGGGTTGTCCGAAATTTTAATCAGTCGGGAGATGGAACTGGTTTGTGCTCCTGCAGCCAAGGGGGTAAAAGCGGAAAAAGCCAGAACCAAAACTAAAATTTTGTGGAAAAAAGTTGTTTTATTCATAAGGTTTTATGGCGGATAATAAATTATTAGATATCTGTTTTACGGGACGGAATAGCTGTTAAATAATTACTTACAAAAATCCTCTTTATTTTTAGGATAAAGAGGATTTTGGACTGCTTTTTTTAAGGCTTTTGGCTCTCATGCCAAGTCGGAAACCCCGGACGGAGGCCTTCGAGGCCGGAGCCGGGGAAAGAGGTTGTTAAGCTATATTTTTAGAGATTCCAGGAGTTTGTAAACCAGCATAGCAGGCCAGATAAGGGCCTTGAGTACGCCCAACGCCCCCATCCAGAAGGTTTGGGCATGCTGGATATAATAGACTAATGCGCCAATGAAAGCAAGGCCGTAAATGCCTCCCGAGGCCGCACTATTTGCAGTGCCTTTACCCGGCTTGCATTGGTCGTGGGTGGAAATATTGGTTCCTTCGTTCATTTTTGTTTCCTTTCAATGGGTTAAGTTAATAAATATTGGCATTTTTATCATAGCAAAAAAATTAGCAGGCGCAAGCAATGCCGAATTGTTCAAGTCCAAACTCTAAATTTATTGGTGTTAAATATTATTAAAGGGGATTAAGGCAGTTGGCGTAAGCAGGCGGAAAACAAATGCCGGCTCAAGGAACTTTATTGCTTTATTCTTCATTTTCCTCAACCCCGCCGGAAGTACCGCCATGGGGCGGATGCTCGCCAGGTTTGCTGCTGCCGGCTTCATCCATCCTGACATTATTATTGTTTGCCATAAGCATTGTTTGGTTAATAATCTTGCTAGAGCTGGTCTCATAACCTCATTTTGGCTGCAATTTCACAATTTCGGCATCTTGCCGCAAAAAATTTTTCCGCTTAACTTCAGTTAAACGTCAAAATTTATTTGCGCCAATCTGCTCGAAATTCTGAATTTTCGCTTTAAAAGCAGGTTATGAGACCATCTCTAAATACTTTGACGGGCGAGTTAATTCATACTTGGAAAGCAGGCTTGCTTGTAAATAACGCAAATTTATTTTAACCGCAATAAATGTTACAATTGCGGTTAAAATCACAAATAGTTATATTGCAGAAATAGCGCCTCGATAAATACTTTTAATTAATTGTGGACGTGTAATGAAAAAAGGATTAAACCATAGGGATAATAAATAAAGTTGCTTATCCGATCAAATAAAAATTTTTTATTGTTTTATCTATATTATAAGAATAAAAAATGTCAGTAAGTATAAGGAAATAATTGCGTCTATTGCAACAGAAAATGTTAAATATAAATTGTGAATTTTATGGAAAATACCAAAACTGCCAATTGCCCAAAGTGCCAGAAACCGATTCTTTGCGGAGGGTATTTCCCGTCTTTTGCGCAATTTAACATTATATGTCCCTGCTGCCAGTCAAAACTAAAATTGGAAATACAGCCAAAGGTTGTCGTTCAAATATTAGAGCAAGGTTCCAGACAGGATATTTTCTCCGCCAGTGCAGCAACTTTGCAGGCTATTGGCAAATAAAGTTTAGTACTTTCAAAACAGGCTTTTAGCGGACTAAGGGAGCCGCGGGACCATGAGAGCCCGCCTTAATATTACAAAGAGCAATGGTAGAACCATTTGCAGACTTTGTATTTAAGGCGGGCTTTTTATTATCATTCGCAGTAATAAATTAAAAGGGTGGGTCGATCCCTTTAAATTTTAAAAAATTTAAATTAAATTTTTGCCTTAGGGGCAAAAAGAGAAAGGAAATAATATGAGAAAATTTATAGCAGGACTAGCCATAGTTGCAGTCGCATTGGGTATGGGCGGGACTGCATCGGCTGCCAGCATCAGCAATGTTAGCGACGATTCCTTGGCTGCCATAGTCAACAACTGGCTGGCCAGCCTGTCGCTATCCACTACTAACACCGCCACTATAGGAAATACTGTTACGTCAACCGCCAATTCCGGCGGCAATACGGTAATTTCCAGCGACGACCAGACCAATACGGTCATTAATACCGGCGAAGCCGATTCGGCCAGTGTAGTGGACAACGCCGCCAACCAGAACGAGGTTACGGAGTATATCCAATCCAGCGCCGCCTCTGCGGATAACGCTACCAATATCGGCGATGAGTCATCCGCAACAATCACTACTACCGACACCGTAACCAGCACGGAAACCGATGCCAATACCGTAGGGAATGTAAACGCGGTAGCTGCCGTTTCCCAAACCGGCGGCAATGCGGTTAGTTCGGGAGACAGCCTTGACTGTACCGGCCTTACCACCGGATTATCCCAGGCCGTCACCGGAGTGACCAATTCTTTTAACATTACCGTAAAGAAAATAGTGCGAAAGTTAAGGAGCTTCTAGGAGTATTTGCAGGAAAGGGAGGCCGCCTCCCTTTCCTGCAATAGTAGCCAAACTAGCCGTTTGAAGGTTGTCCCATGGCAAGCAAAATTTCGGATGTTATCCGGGCCGCGGGACAGTTATCAATCTTAAAAATAAAGCATATGAACAAACGCAATTTGATTTATTTAAAAGCCAAAAAAATTCAGGTTTTAATTTTATGCGTTACCGTGGCAGCCGGGTTTTCTCCCCATGCCTGGGCGGAAAATGCAGCAAGCCCGTCAGGGGAAAGCCAAATTTCCGAAACCATAACGCAACAGATAATGCAGGACAGCGGAACGAATACCGAAACCGGGGGTTTAGTTGGCGAGAGGGACGAGCTGCCTGAAAAAACTTCCGGGAGCGCGCCGGAGAACACGGACGCTGCAATTTTTTTACAGGAACCAACAACGTCGCCGGTGTCTATAATTAATGACAGTGCTTCGTCTTCCCCGGCTTCCATTTCTAATTCCCTAAGTCAGGAGCAGGAGGATGCTGCTTTGACTGGCGGCCTAACCGGAAGCTTTTTGGCTAATCAGGAAGACAGCGCCGCTGCCGGGACATCCACATTAGCGCAGGGCTTTTTGACAGGCCCCTCTGAGGCCGATCCTGCCGCTACTTCAACAGCTACCGGCACCATAGACATCATTAATAATAATGAAGGAATAATAGAAAACCAGGTGGAAGACGGGGCGAATACCGGAGAAAATTTTATTGAGAGCGGCGGCGACTTGGAAGATTCAGCTATTAATACCGGTGACGTTAATGTCTATGCCAATGTCTTGAATGTAATAAATACCAACCTTTATAATTCTCAAATAACGGAGTTGGTGCAGAATTTTGACAGCCTTTCCGCTGACTTATACTTAAATAATCCCCAAGCCACTCCCGCCGAGCTGGCGCAGGATTTGGTTACAAAAATCTGCACTGACGCGGAATGCAAGAGTTTAAGTTCTTTCACCCTGACCAACCAAAATTTGGCCGCAGTCCGGAATAATGTCGCGATGGAAGGAAACTCCGGAGGCAACAGCCTTACGGCCCAAAACGATGTAAAAGATTCGTCCATTTCCACCGGAAACGTTAACGCCGTAGTTAACATCTTAAATATAGTCAACACCAACCTGGTTGATTCCCGCTGGACTTTTGCTTCCATAAATATTTTCGGCTCGTGGACAGGAGACTTGGTTTTGCCGCCCGAGTTGTATTTTGCCGGCTACATGTCCGTCGGGGCGCCTGACAACCAGGCCCTGGACTTGGAACAGGTAAAAAAAGTGGTCCTTAGCGCGCAAAACAGCAATGACGCTTTGGTCATTAACGACATAAACACCCAGGCCGATACGGGAAATAACGGCCTTGACGCTTTGGAAACGGAAGAAGGCGAGGGCGGCGACGTGCATGACATCGAAGTCCAAACCGGAAAAGCGGAAGCGGTCAGCAATGTGGAGACGCAAGCCAATGCCAATATAGTAAATACCAGATGGTACCTTAATTTGGTCAATACTTTGGGCAACTGGGAAGGGGGAGTTTACAGCCTGCCTGACCAGGTAGTAATGTCGCCGACTATTGGCGGCCTGTCCTTTTTTTCCACCAGCGACAATAACAACGAGGCGGCTTACCGCGCGTTCGCCCAAGCCATTGCCGACTTAACCGAAGAAGCTTCCACCACGGCGTCTTCCACCTTCGAAACTGCAGTTAGTATAAATAACGACAATACCGCGGCAATTGCCAATGACGTGGACGTTATTGCTTCAACCGGCGCCAACAATATTGCAGGCTCGGACGTTAAACGGTCAAAAATTATAACTGGCAATGCCAAGGCCCTGGCCAATATTATAAACTTTGCAAATACCAATTTAATCGGTTCTGACTTGCAGATAGGTCTGGTTAATATATTCGGGGACTGGGACGGGAATATTGTTTTTGGCTTTCCCGATCTGGCTGTGACCCAGCAATTGTTGTCCCCGGCTTATCCCAAAGAAAAAGGCCGGGACGTAAATTTCCAATTAGGATACTCCAATTTAAGCCAGTCTTCCATGTCCGGAACGGTTGTGGAATGGCAATACGATCCGGAAATTTTGGAAGTTGCGGCCGGCACCTTGCCCGCGGGCTTCAGCCAGCCGAAACCCGGGTTTATAAATTTTGACCTGGGTAAATTGTCCCCGGGAATTTCCGGGCAGTTTACTATTCCGTTAAAAACCGCAGCCATTTTGCAGGCAGGAGACCAAGTTCAGACCTTTGCCAGGATTTGGGGCTTAGGCCCGGAATTGGATATGGACAATAATCAATCATTTTTGGAAAGCATTGCCACCACCACGGTTTTTTCCCAGGATCAGGAAGGGCAGGGCAGTAGCGATAATAATAACGATAACAACAATAATAACAGCAACGGGAATGGCGGGGCGTCCGGAGGGTCGTCAGGCGGCGGCGGAGGCGGCGGCGGGAGCGGCTATTTTCCGCAGGCGGACCTGTTTAGGATTTATAAAAACAATTCCTTGCAAGGGGCATCTGCCAAAGCCGGGGATAGCATTTCCTTCCATCTGATTGTGGATAACGACGGAACCAATGACCTCTTTAACGTAGTGGTTTACGATACTCTCTATGGTCCGGGCAATAGCGTGTTGCTTTCCAAGCAGTTTTCTCTGGGAACAATTTTATCCAGGCAGGAAATTGCCATGGATTATGATTTAAATTTGCCAACGAGCATTACGGGCGGCACTTATACCAATTCCGCTTACGCGGAAGGCTTAAACGCCGGCCTGCAACAGGTTAAATCGGAAGCAACCGCTTTAAGCTCTTTTATAGTGGGAAACGCCGCGTCCGGCAATTTGCCTGGCGCAGAGGGGAATTCGGAGCCGGACCGGGAGGGAAACGGCAGTCCGGACGGAGCTAATGGCCTGGCGCAAGTTTTGGGGGAAAGCACAGCCAAGGCCCATCCCGGTGGCACGCTAATTTTGGACGGAAAAACCGTTTACCTAATAAGCCAAAACCAAAGGAGGGGCTTTAGGAACGAAGCGGAATACAAGTCTTACGGGTTTAACTTTTCCCTTGCGGTTCCGGCAAACGAGGCTGACCGCTTATTGCCTTTGGGCCCTGTCTTAAAAGCCATGGACGGCACTTTGGCCTTGGACGCCTCGGACAACCGGACAATTTATATAATCGGTTCCGGCGGGGTAAAAAGGGGTTTTGTTTCGGAAAAAGTGTTTAAAGGGTTGGGGTATAGCTTTAAGCAGGCCGTTAAAATTAATTTGGGCGATTATCCGGCAGGCAGTCCCATAGATACGTTTTCAGGACCGCATCCGAACGGCACTTTGGTCTTGTCCGGAAAAACCGTGTGGTGGGTTAATAATGGAAAAAAATTCGGGTTTCCAAGCATGGATATTTTTAAGTCTTACGGCTGGTCTCAGGCAAAAATAGTCCCGGCCAGCGCGGCAGACCTGGACTTGCCTGCCGGCAATGTCTTAAAGGCGCGCATGGAAGCGCTGGCGCAGGGAATATGGCTGCTATAGAGCCTAAAATAATTTTATGGCATTGCACTGGGCATCTTGGATATTATCAGCCTTAAGATCGGCTGGTGGCGGCTGACATCTTGTAATCTAAAATTTATTTTTTCCATTAATTTCGTTCGTTCCAGTAATATTTTGTTGTCAGACATGCCATTTAAAAAAACGGGCCGCCCGGCTAATAAGCGGCCCGCAGGTTATTCCCCAAAATCCTGAAGGTAGTTGATATTTTCAATGCCGATTCTTTTACCCTCCTCTTCTACCTGCTTGATCAGCGCAAACTTGTCTTCCCGGGTGTTAATTTTCCGCCTTACCGCGAAAACAACTTCCGCGCCCAGCATTTCTTGGGGCACATGCAAATTCACCCTGGTGGTTTGCAATATTCCGAAATATTCGCCGTGGTATTTGTAGACCAGTATCCGCACTTCTCCCGGCTCCAAAGGCAAATAGTCGGAAAGCTTCATTTAAACCTCCTGAACGGATTTAAGATGTAAGACCTTGCAGACTATGATAACTTATTTCCTTGAAGGCCGTCTTCCGGGATGAAGATTGTGGTCCCGGAAGACGGGACGGCATTCAAGGGTGAAGTCGCATATATTTAGTCCATAAAAACATTGTATGCTTCCCATAATTACCGTAAAAACCGCAAAAGGGGATGTTGGCGCTATTTTTTCCGCGCCAGAAACTAAGGACAAAGTTCCGGCAATTATTTTAATCCACGAAGTTTGGGGTCTGAACGATAATATCAAGGATATTGCCGGCCGTTTAGCCGGCGAAGGTTATGCAGTGCTGGCTCCGGACTTGATTTCGCAGACCGGCATTACCGAGCAAATTGGCCCGTCAATCCTGAAGGAGATTGCCAATCCGGACACTAAAAACGAAGCGCAAAAAAAGATGCGCGAAGCCATGGCTCCGCTGCAAAATCCCGAATTCGGCCGCGATACCATTTTGCGGCTAGAAGGTTGTTATAATTTTTTGCTCAGCAGCGGGAAAACTGACAACCGCATTGCAACGGTCGGTTTTTGTTTCGGGGGAACCTATGCCTGGAACATGGCCATACACCAGCCCGGCCTGGCCGCGGCCGTGGCGTTTTATGGGCACGCGCCGCTAGACGAAGACGAGTTGTCCAATATTTCCTGCCCTATTTTGGCTTTTTACGGGGAGCGGGACGAAAATTTGGTCAAGCAGTTGCCGCGGCTTAGGGAGATTATGGATCGTTTGGATAAAGATTTTGACTACTTGGTTTATAAAAACGCGGGACATGCTTTTTTTAACCACACTAATCTTGCAGCTTACAACCGCGAAGCCGCCGAAGACAGTTGGGTCAAAACTTTGGCTTTTTTGGAAAAGGCCATGGAAAGGTGATTAACTTTGAAATTAGTGTCTTACGTCAGGAAGCTGCTGACCGTTTCCCGCGTGGAAACCGGGTTTGAAACAAAATATCATAAAATAATCCGGCAATACCCCATTGCCGCCATTTCCCACGCCGCAGTCATGCAGTTGCTGCGGAGGATGGGAAACAAGTAAGATAACTGCTCACTGTTATTGCGAGGCCTCATATTTTAGCTTTTTAGCTTTAAAATATGAGGCCGCGGCAATCCTAACCAGAAAAAGATTGCTTTTTTTCAGTTAAAGCCCTGAAAAACAAAGCAATGACACAGTGGACAGTGGGCAGTTACCAAGTAAGGCCTAGGCAGTATTTTGCCAGATGTGCTATAATGCTGGCATATGCCAGCATTGGAAGTAAAAAATTTATTGAAAAAATACGGAAATTTTACTGCGGTAAACGGCATTAGCTTCGCCGTGGCGGAAAAGGAGATTTTTGCGCTCATTGGGCCGAACGGGGCGGGAAAATCCACTACCTTAAAGATTATTTCCACCATTTTAAGCCCGACTTCGGGGACAGCGTTGGTTTACGGAATGGACGTGGTAAAAGAATCCGCCGCCGTGCGGCGGCAAATTAGCTATTTGCCCGAAGAGGCCGGGGCATACAAAAACCTGACCGGCTTGGAGTATTTGGAGTTTATGGCTTCGCTTTACGCAGAAAACCCGGCGCAGCAAAAAGAGTTCGTAAGTTTTGCCGGGGAAATTGCGGGTCTTAAAGACAAATTGGGAAACAAGGTAAAAACCTATAGCAAAGGCATGACGCGCAAATTGCTGCTGGCCCGGACGGTTATGACCAAGCCGCGCCTGGCAATTTTGGACGAGCCGACTTCGGGGCTGGACATTATTAATGCCCTGGAAATCCGCAAGACCATCCGCAGCCTGGCTAACAGCGGCATGGCAGTGCTGCTGTCCTCGCACAATATGCTGGAAATAGAATTTTTGTCCGACCGCGTGGGCATAATTTATAACGGCAGCATTTTGGAAACCGGCACGGCCGCGCAATTAAAACAAACTTACCAGGCGCGGAATTTGGAAGAAGTATTCATGGCAGCCGTGGCCAGGCGGTAACTTTGTAATCTTTATTTGCAGGTTACGGGAAGGGTTCAAAGGCGCCGATTGCACAAAGAAAACGAAGGCGGCCTTCCGGATCAACTCTCCCTACATTCTAGCTTGAAGTGCAACCGCCCTTAGGGCTTAAGGCCCTTAACAAAGACCTCGTAAGGGGTAAGGTAGTTTAAGCGTTTTCTGGGACGGTGATTAAGTTCTCTGACTGCCCGATCAACG
>JAMDAY010000023.1 GCA_023484515.1 Patescibacteria group bacterium | reverse complement strand
CTTAACTTGGAATTTCAGGCGATAATACATGGTCCCGTCCCAATTCCGGGATCCTTTCAATTGTTCAATTTTTGTTACTTTTGCTTTTAAGCCCCCAGACATTTCATTGCTGTTTTTATTTAATTTGCTTACGACTACCGGTAATGTAATAGGAGGGTGTTTAAGCTAGCGTTCCAATCTTTTAAGCACCACTTCTTATTCCTACAAGCATCACGCTTACCTTTTTGGGCGGTATCAACCCTATTGTGGTTACTAAATCAAGTGATAAGTTTGATTTATATTTACCGGTATGCGTAAACAAATTATTTAGTTATCCATCCCAGCCCCCACTGTTAGCAGAGGCTAAAGGGATAACTAAATTACTCTACAACCGTCCAATCATCAGCCAGCATATCTGTTTGGCTTGCTATCCACGGCACGCGCTTACCTTGCATATCCTGCGCATCAGCGCCAACTACCATAAAAATATAAGGCAAGGTATTAGCGGAATTTTCATCCGGCACCTGCAATCCAAGCACGTGATGGGCGTTCCATCCAGCCCGGGCAACTTTTTTGCCTGCTTTCAAATTTTGCAGCGCAAAACCAAAATTTGCTTCTTCCATTTTATTTCCTTTCAATTAATTAGTTCCTAATTCTTGGCCGCCCAATTGACGCGGCCAAACATCAAACACCAATTATTGTTTCGCTAATTCGGTCAAACTATTGTCCAACGCTAATGCCGCGATCGCTTCGCAGGCTTTTGGAAAACTATCAGGCTGTTTGGCCTTATAGTCATCCAGTGACTTTCCGCTTAGGTTCCTTACGGAAACCCCTAAGATGTGCGCGATTTTTATAGCTTCAAGCATATTGTTTTTCTAAATACAATTTTTGCTGCATCCAATTGCTGCGCGGATATTTTTGCAGATCGTCCGCCGTTGCCCGGCGCAGCGCCAGCAAGCGGTTAATGTTCTTATCCAGTCCCGGTCCGCGATGCACATACCAGCAAAGCGGAATGATGGCCCATTTTTCGTTCACCTGCTGGCCGCCGTAAATGAAAGCATGTTCCCATTCGATCAGCTTTCCCGTAGCCGGATCCGCCTGACAAACATGGTCATGGAAGACCGCTTGCCGCGCGCAGGTATGGTAATAGGGATCCATTGCCATATCGCTTCTTAATTTTTTAGGTATGGGCCGCATGAACGTGTTCCTTTTTCCGGTCATCCACTCTAGATCCGCAATCTACGCAGATCGTGATGGTTTTAATGTGCAGGTGCCGGCAACCCTTTATTTGCCCGGGTTCGTTTCCAACTTCCTTGCCTTCTTCTTCCGCTTCCTTAAAAGTCGCTGTAATCTGCCGCCATGTCAGGGTTTTCTTGTCTGGCTGCAAAGTTTCTAACGCGTTAGAAACTTCCGGGTATTTCTCTACGAACTTAATGCAAAGGTATAAATGTGCTTCGCTGCATCCGGTCAGCAGCGCCAAATGCTTAATAATATCGCCGCTGCCGTGCTTGCCTTTTTTATAGGCCGGATGCTTAGTTATCGCTTCGCCAATTAAATGATTAGTCTTAATCACCAATTCGGAAGCCTGAAACTTGCTTTCTTCCATAATGGCCTTGATTTCTTCCGCTAAATGCTTCAAGGCTTCCGAATAGTCAAATTTTTCAATTGCAGGCATAGCTGCTACGCAATGCCCGAATATTCCGCAAACGTTCATCAAAACTTTGTTTGGTAATAGGATTTTCTAATTCCTTTTGGGAAAAGGATCCAAACAATTCTTCTTCGTATTTTTTTAGTTCTTCTTTAGTTGGCATAGTCATAGTTATCACCGCCTTTCGCTGTGGCCTGCGCCTTTAATTGGTCCAATTCGGTAAGGCACATGGCCCGTTCGTTCCAAATGGTTGTATAGCTGTCTTGGTTGCCGATCCTAACAATTGGGGAAACCAGCGTATAATTTGCAACAAACATGCGATAACAAACAAACACCATAATGGCTATCAGGCTAAATAATTTCCAATGCCTGCGCACGTTCGCCAATTCGTGCTTAATTCTTTGCCACTTAGTCATATAAACTCCCTTTTTTGGCCGTTTGCTAATTTTGGCATTCGGCCTTAATTTTTGTTTTTGAAGGTTTTTATCCTTCGCGCCGGCGGCCATCCTAGAGGGATGACATGGCAGGTATATCCGGGGAACTAGCCCCGGACCTCACCGGCGCGCAAAATAAAAACACCTGTATTTACAGGTGTTTTTGGTGTATTGGATTGAGGAGTGCGCCCCTAACGCTTCGCCCACTGCGGGGAGCGGCGGGCGCGTTTGAGGCCGGGCTTTTTGCGCTCTTTTTTGCGGTCGTCGCGGGTAAGCAGTCCGTTCTTTTTTAAAACTTTCCTGATTTCCTGAGAAATGGTTCCCAAAGCCATGGCAATGCCATGCTGCAGGGCTTGGGCCTGGGAATGGGGGCCGCCGCCGGTAATGCTGCCAACCAGGTAATACTGTCCGGCCAAACCGGTCAAATTAAACGGCCTTAGCACTTCTTCCTGGTAATAGACGTAAGGAAAATAAGTATTTAAGGACTTTTTATTTACAATAATTTCACCTTGCCCGGCAAACAGCCTGACATTAGCAATGGAAGTTTTTCTCCTGCCAGTGCTGAAGATGTATTTTCCCTGGGGAGCCGTTTCCGCGGTAACCTGCGCTTCCTCGGGCTTGGCCGCTGTCGGTTTTTTGTGGTGGACTGCCTTGGGAGCGGCATCGGTTTTTACCGCTGCCTTGCGGGGAGCTCTTGGCTTGCGCGGCGCCTTGGGCGCATCGGATTTGGTTGTAGTCGCTTTGGTTGGCATATTAGAAAATAAAAATTTAAAAATCAAAATTTAAAATTTAGGCCTTTTTGTCTATCTTGTAATTATGGTCTTTGCCTTTTATTAACTTAAGGCGGGAAACCATTTTTTTCCTGAATTTCAGGTCGTCCAGCATGTTGTAGACCGCTTTTTGCAGGACTTTTTCGGGATGTTTTTGGAGTTCGGTCTTTAAGGTGGTGGATTTCAGGCCGCCTAAATATCCGGAATGGCGGTAATATTGTTTTTGCACCAGCTTGCGCCCGGTAAACTGCAGCTTGTCGGCATTAACAGCCACTACGAAATCGCCCATGTCCATATGCGGGGTAAATCCCCTCTTATGTTTGCCGCGCAGCAGATTGGCTATTTCCGTAGCAACGCGGCCCATGGGTTTTTGGGAGGCGTCTATTTCCCACCAAATGCGATTATTTTCTTTGGGCAGTGTAAGTTTCTGGCTTTGCATATAATGTAGAGTCTCAATTTACGTTATATTTACTGAACTAATTCCAATAGGACTTTTGATTTTCCGCCATGGGGTGCCGACAATTTGGTCAGTCTGGTATAGCCGCCTTTGCGTTCCTTGTATTTCGGCCCAAGCACTTCCACGGCCTTTTTGGTTGCCATGGGGCTAATTTTGGCTAGCAGCAGCCTGCGGGAATGCAAAGAATTGTTCTTAGCCGAAGTGATAACTTTTTCCACGTAAGGTTTTACGGCCCTGCCGTTGGCATACGAAGTTTCTATCTTTTCATAAAGGATGGCGGCGGAAGCAAGGCTGCGGAGCAATTTTCTCCTATGGTCATTCCCTTTGCCGATTTTTTTCTTCTTTTGGTGGCGCATAAGCTAATAAAATAAAGTTTTCTGATTAGATAAAATTTATGATTCTATTTTCTTGCCAGAAAGTCCACAATTTCCTTAATGGTTTTTTCTCCCAAGCCGCTCAAATTGCCTATTTCCTCGTTGCTTAAAACCCTTAGGGCATCTATGGAGGTTATCCCGTTCTTGGTTAGGGCATTTTTGGCGCGGGTGGAAAGGGTGGTATCTTCAATTTCATTTTCTCCGCTTATCATGGCAGAAGGAACGGACTCCTCTGCTTCTTCCGAGGCAACAATCTCTTCCTTAACCGGTTCGGCGCTAAAGAACATCATGGTAAAATGGTCAACCAGAATATGGGAGGCGATATCCGCGGCTTCCTGTCCGCCAATGGTTCCGTCGGTTTCCATTACCAACTCCAGCTTGTCAAAGTTCGTCAATTGGCCGACGCGCACGTTGGATACGTCAAAATGCACGGATTTTACGGGGGTAAAAATGGCGTCCATGGCGATTACCCCCACTTCCTGCTTGGCGTTTTCCCTGGCTTCTACCGGCAAATAGCCCCTGCCTTGTTCTACCGTTAGTTCCATCTCCAGGTCTGCGGACTTGTTGTCCAGCGAGGCAATGTGCAAATCTTTGTTGACAATTTGCACCTGGTCCGTTTCCTTAATATCCGCGGCTGTCACGGTTTTTTCCCCTTTTACTTTTAGCTGCAGTTTTACCGGTTCCGCGCTGTAGCTTTTTACCCGCAGTTGCTTGAGGTTTAAAATAATCTGGATGACATCTTCTTTTATGTTCGGAATAGTGGAGAATTCGTGGTCAACATATTTAATTTTTACGGCGGTAACGGCGGCTCCGGGCATGGAGGACAGCAAAACGCGGCGCATGGCGTTGCCTATGGTAACGCCGTAGCCGGGATATAAAGGTTCCAATGTTACGCTGTACCTATTCTGCCCCAAGTCTTGTACTGTCGCATGATTCGGAAGTGGAATGGCCTCCATATTATGTGCCTTTGGTATCCGGCCCAGGTTAAATCCGTGATGCCGGATAATAATGTTTAAGCTGATTAATTATGTCCTGCTGTAATGTTCTACTATAAGTTGCGTATTGATTAAATTGCCAATAAGTTCAGGAGTCGGTTCGGTTAAAATTTTTCCGGAAAGCTTGCCCGCATCCAATCCAACCCAATCCTGCGGCCGGAAATTTTTTAATTTTTCCTTAAGCTTCTCCACGTACTTGGCTTTCTGCTTGCCTTGCCTGATTGCAATTGCGTCCCCTACTTTCAGGGAGTACGAAGGAATATTGACTTTTTTCCCGTTAACCTCAAAAAAACCGTGGCTGACCAATTGCCTGGCCTGGGGGCGGGTTTCGGCAAAACCCATCCTGAATACCGCATTGTCCAGGCGCAGTTCCAGAATTTTCAGCAGTATGTCGCCGGTCACACCCGGCTGTTTTAAAGCTTTGCGGAAATAATTGGAAAATTGCCGTTCCATTATCCCGTAGTTGGCCTTGGCCTTTTGCTTTTCCCGCAACTGCAAACCGTATTCGGAAAGCCTTACGCGGTTTTGGCCGTGTTGTCCCGGGGCGAAGCTGCGTTTTTGCAGCACCTTGGCGTCTTTGGCCGTAAAGGCCATGCCCAGCCTTCTTGCTTTTTTAGCTTTTGGTCCGGTATATCTCATAAATAACTGATAACTTATAATTGATAACTAATTACTGCGGTTTATTACACTCTCCTGGGTTTTTTCGGCCTGACTCCGCCATGAGGGATGGGTGTCTGGTCCTTAATGGTCAGGACGCTCATGCCAGACCCTTGGAGGGCCCGAACTGCGGATTCGCGTCCGGAACCTATGCCTTTAATTAGCACGTCAACTTCGGAAAGTCCCCGTTCACGCACTCGGGACAATACGTCTTCCATGGTTTTTTGCCCGGCGTAAGGGGTGGATTTTTTGGAACCCTTAAACCCTATTTTTCCTGCACTGCTCCAGAGCAGGACGTTTCCGGACATGTCGGTTACCGAAACAATGGTGTTGTTATAGGTAGAATTAATATAAATTTTACCCTTGGTCACTTTGGACTTGGACTTCTTTTTGCGTCCCGGCTTGATTTTGGCTTCCCCCGGAACGGCCGCAGCTTCGCTGCTTGCAGCCGGTTCCGCTTGCACGGGTTGGTTTATAGTAGTTTCTTCCGCCATATGAAATATAATGCTAATAATACGAAATGTCCTGCAAATAATACGAACCTGCGAAATTCTTATTTTGCATTTTTCGCATAATTCGCATTAGCTTTATGTCTTTTCTGATGCCGCTTTGCGGCCTGAGCCTGCTGTTTTGCGCACGTTTCCTCTCCTGGTGCGGGAATTGGTTTTGGTGCGCTGGCCCCTTACCGGCAGGCCTCGCATATGCCTTACTCCGCGGTAGCAGGCCATTTCTTTCATCCGTTTAATGTTTAACAATACCTGCTGGCGCAAAGTGCCTTCCACTTTATAGTTTTTTTCAATATAATCGCGCAGCCTGTTCATCTCCTGTTCCGTCAGGTCTTGGGTGCGCTTGTCAGGATTAATTTGGGTGGCGTTTAAAATTTTTCTGGAGAGGCTTAGGCCAACGCCGTAAATGTAGGGCAAGGAAGCCTCTATTCTTTTTTCGTTGGGAATGTTAATGCCTGCTATTCTGGCCATAAAAATATGATGCTAATGATGTGAAATGTTTGGCGAATGGCGCGGAACTGCAAATTTTCTCCATCAGATTTTCCGCGTGATCCGTTTTAGTTTACCCTTGCCTTTGCTTGTGCTTGGGGTTGGTGCAAATTACATAAACCCTGCCAAATCTTTTCACGATTTTGCAGTTTTTGCACCTTGGTTTTACGCTTGCTCTGACTTTCATATTATCTTAATCTCCTGATAATCCTGCCTTTGGAAAGGTCGTAGGGAGTCATTTCTATAATTACCTTGTCGCCCGGCAACACCCGGATCATATTTACGCGCATTTTTCCGGACAAGTGCCCGGTCACGGTTTGGCCGGACTCCAATTGCACGCGAAAAATAGCATTAGGCAAATTTTCTATGACTTTGCCCTCAAGTTCCAAGACGTCTTTATTTTTCCCGGGCTTCCCCAAGTCGTGATTGCTGGTAGAAATGGCTTTTAATTGCTGTTTAAATGATTTTGTATTATTGTATCACAATCAGGTAAATTGTCAATACGGATGCGAAAAAAAGAAAATTAAGGAGTAAAAGAAAAAAAACCTTTATATTTCAGCCTAATTTCCGGTTAAATTGCGGACATCCCCGGTTTTTACCGTGATTTTGCTTTTTAGCCAAGGCAGGGTATTTTGCCAGGATGGCGCTACGGTCATCTCTATGCGGTCAATGTCCGCTTTGGACCGCAAGATTTCGTTAGCCTGGGTTTTATTTTTCCCGGCCAATTCCGAGGCGAGGCCGTTGAGGCTAATATTCATTACGGCCTGGCCTTCAAAGTGCGCCGTTAAAATTGCAATCTGGCTTCCCGGGTCGTAACTTTTTAATTTTACGCTAATACCCTGTTCTCCGTTTACTTCTAAATTTTTATTGCCTGACAAGGTCTGGCCGATACGATCAAGTATTAATTGGTCCAATGCCTGGGAATCGTAAGCCAGTCCGGTCAGGGTGGCCGACAGGTTCGCCTGGAAAGCCGGGCTTTGCGTGCCTGCGGGCTTGTCGCCGGCAAATTTTATGTCATTTAAAACATAAGCGTTGCTGGGCGAAGTCGGGATTGCCAGGTTTTTTTTCTGCAATTCCGCCTGGACATTTTGAACGAATTTTTCCTGCAGGGCGGTTTGGGCGTTGTTAATGTCCTGGTCGGTAACTACGGACAGTAAACGCGAGGTTCCTCCCGTAATGGGAGAATCGGTTTTGGCATACAAAGATTGCGGCTTGCTGCCGAATACCTGGTTGGTAATTTCCAGCCTGGCGCCAGCCGGCAGATTGAAACTTTCTCCCCCGTCCTGGGCTACTATTGTTATTGGCTCGGGCAGGCTTGCGGGATCCACTTCTTTGGTTTTGGAATTTAAGTATACCGCCGCCTTGAGCCACATGGCGTCTTCGGCCAACGAATAAGATTTTCCGCCTGCCGTTAACACGGTGGTAGCAGCTTTCAGGTTAAGAGCCTGGCCGGTAAAATTATAAATCCTGACCGTGCCCGTGGCCTTGTTGCCAACCTCTTTTTTCCCTTGGCTTTGGAATTTGTCGAACACTTTCATGGTTTCATTAACTTTGGTGGCGGGCAAAAGCAGCCTGCCTGAATCAGCCGACTGGATGCTGGGGCTTATGGTGACATCTATGTCGCGGGTTATGGGTTCAAATTTCGGGTATATTACCACCTCTGCTTTGGGCAATACCACAAAAACTAGAGCCAGTATTGTAATTAGGGATACCGCTACAAGGCCGGTGGCTATGCGCTGGTTGGCAGCCTTTTTTTTCCGCAGCTTGTACGACTCCTCAATTTCCGGCGGGAAGATGGAATCTGTTGCCATAACTTTCGGTTCCGACACTTCTACGGTCGGCGTGTGATGGATTTTACGCTGCGTTTTTTCGGGATTTGCGGCATGGCGCGCGCGTTCGGCGCTTTTATTCCGGACAGGCGGCCTTGGCTGGCCGGTTTCTTTGCTGAATAATTTGGTGATATTTTTAATTTCCTTGACAGTTTGGGCCAGCATATTGACGCCGGCTCCTGCGGCGCTTTCCTGGCTTTTTGTCCCATTTGCCCGGATATCGGAAATTGCCTTCCCTCCGGAATGTTTTGGCAAAAATTTCAAGCCGAAACCGGCTTCTTTGGCATACGCTTGCCCGCGTTCATCCATTGTTAAAATATAGACTTCCTTTTTCAGCAAATCCGCCTGTTTTTTCAGGAGCCTTAAGTTTATACTGTCCGAAAACAGAAAACAGCGCTTGGGGCAGACCAAAACCGCTTGTAATGATTTTTCCTTTTTTAGCCTGGCGGTTATCCTGGATACGTCATCCTCCAGGTCCAGGTAAATGCTAGGAATCATAAAATGGTTATGCAGACTGGCTTACTTGTTGCCTTTATTTTAAGGGAAAATAAGGGATGATGCAATAGTGGGGTAAATTCTAAAATTCAAATATCAAATATCAAATGAATTTCCAATGCCTAATTTCCAATATCCAAATATCGGGTTTGAAGTTTTTAAATTGGAATTTGGGAATTTATTTGATATTTGTAATTGGAAATTTTATAACAATCCTTTGAAAGCCAGGCGTTTGGTAAAACTGATTTTTTTGCTGTTTTCCACCTGCGGCTGGTCAAAAGGATCCACCTTGCGCAGGGCCGAAGAATAAACCGCGTATAACTGCCAAAATGCCATAAGCCCCCCAATTTCCGAGGAGGAAAATCCTGAAATTGACAAGTGCGCCAAAGGGATGCCGTTTATGCGCGCGTCTTCCATGGTCCCCTGCAATTCAAATTCCATGGATTTTTCCAAGGGAATTTTGCTGATGTCAAACAGGGCATGGCTTTTAAGCTGCACGCTATGTAAGGACGGCGGGTAATCCGCGGAAGCTTGATGCAAGAATGTATTGCTGCCCACAAAAAAACCCGCTATGTTCTTTTGCCCGCCAAAAAACCGTTGGTTGGTGTGGTGCTGGCTTTCCGGCGCTTCATGCGCAAAGTAGGTCTGGCCTTTTTTGGCCTTGCCGAAACTTTCGTGGCAAAGCTGCACTATAATATTGGAAAACGGAAACAGGTTATGGCTATAAAAAGGCATGAACACGTCCACATATCCTTGCTGTTCCAATTGCCAAAAAGTTGAAGCCGCGCGCCAGGCCAGGTTGTCTTTTTCGTATAATTGATAGAAATTTTTCGCTCCTTGGTAAACATCTTCCGCGCCTATTCCCGCAATTGCCAATGGCAAGAGCGCCACTTCGGTCAAGCCGGTATACCTGCCGCCAATGGGCGGATGAAAAACCGTTGGCGCTTTAATTTTTTCCGCAATGGCGCGCAAGGGGGAGCTTTTGCCCGTAATAAACAGCAAGGGATAATTTAAAAATTGCGCCAGCGCTTCCATAAGCGTCACTGTTTCTCCCGATTTGCTTATGGGGATGACCAAAGTGTTTTCCGGCTGCAATTTTTGCTTTAATTCAAAAATATAATCCGGGTCAACGGTGTTTAAAATAAAAACCTGCTTCTTGGCCTGGTATTTTAACGCTTCGTATAATCCGTAAAAAGGGTTTACGCTGCCGCCATGGCCGATAATTAAAATGTTTTGATATTGGGCATGCTCGGAAGCGATTTTATTGATCTTTTGTAAATCCGGAACATACTTAACAAACTCCGGCTTTTCCAGTAGCGCTGCGCCTCCCTCCCCTTTTAAGGGGAGGGTCGGGGAGAGGTTGTTTTTTCCCGGCATCTCTTCCGGCTTGGGACAATTGTAAAATTCTAGTTTCATATTTCTTTTCTAACCTCATATTTAATATCACTTAATACACATTCTCGCTATTCTGTTTTAGTCTTCAAAATTGCCAGTTAACTTCTGGCTAAAACCGTAAAATCCAGGAAATATTTGTTCAAAAATTTATCGTCGCTTTTATATTCGTTATCCCCTATCAAAAAGTCGCAGACCAATTCCCGCGCGCGGGCAACCTCTTTGAGCTGCGGATACTTTAAGCGCCTGTCGGACAAAGTCAGGTCAAACAGTTCCAAACCGCGGTCCAGCGCTTTTTGCATTTGCTCGGCGTTTCCCTTTTGCTTCCAATTAATTGCCCGCTCGACTTCACTGCCAATGTTCCCCATCTGCTGGGCAAAAGTAAAAGTCTGCCACCGCCCGCCCGCCAAATTTTTATGTTGAAAATTGGCCATATTATTGGATCAAATCGTTAACTATTCTAATGATTCGATCTTGCATAGCGGCGTCTTCCACCGATCTGGAACGGTTGTTCTGGCGCGGCCGCACGTTGATCATAGAGTCAAATTCAACCCAGGATCCCCTTGGCTGATCGGGATAAATGTTAATGCCCCATAAATTTTCCTGCTTTGACCCTTGCTCTAAAAGTTTCGCCTCTTCATCCGCGTGCAAGTCACTGCCGAGGGCCATAATTTTTTGATCGACATCAACCACCGTTTTGACCATATCGCCAAAACGTTCTTGAGCGATTTTTCTTAAATCATCGATAGTAATACTTTCTTTTATTATCTTTATTCCATCCATAATTTATTTATATTTTCATTTGAATTTTATTCTATAATGGCCTTGATTCTTCTAACTCCGGCGGAGGACGCTTCTTCTTTTTGTATCTTAAATTTACCGATGGTGCCTGTGTGCTCCACGTGCGGACCGCCGCAGAATTCGCGGCTGATTATTTCGGAGGTTTTGGGATCGCTGATGGTATAGACGGATACCTGGTCGGGGTATTTCGCGCCGAACACGCCGATTGCTCCCAGTTTACGCGCTTCCTCTAGCGGCAAAATGTCCTTTTTTACCGGCAAGTCGCGCGCTATCCAATCATTGACCGCAACTTCCACTTGGTATATTTCTTCCGGCGTCATTTTTTTGTCATGCGTAAAGTCAAACCTTGTGCGCTCTTCCGTAATATTGCTCCCCTTTTGCCAAACGTGATCGCCCAGTACTTTTCGCAATGCCGCGTTCATCAAATGCGTTGCCGTGTGATAGCGCACAATTTTTTCGGAGTGCGAAGCCAACCCGCCTTTAAACTGGCCGGCAGAAGCAGTTCGCGACAATTCTTGATGCTTCTTGAATTCTTCCTCAAATTCGGTTTTGTCAATTTGTTGCCCGGTTTGTTCGGCAAGCTCCTTGGTCAGTTCCCAAGGAAAACCGTAAGTCTGATAAAGGTCAAAAGCATCTTTTCCTGTCAATCCCATAATTGCAGGGGCTGCCTTTAGGCGCCCGGCTTCATCAAGCGGATTATGTCGCTGCTCGGACGGATATGGAGGGCGGCTAAAGCTCGCCCCTACATCCGAATGATTTTTAATTAACTTTTCAAATTCTTTCAGCCCCTTCTCCAGAGTTTTCTCAAACTTTTGCTGCTCCGCTAAAATCACCTTAAACGTATTTTCCGATTTTTCTACGACTGGCGGATACGCTTGCACATATGTGGCAGCGACTTTGCCCATTAAGCTTTCCAACCAATGATGTTTTAAATTAAGCAGCCTGCCCATAACCATGGCGCGGCGAAGCAATCGGCGCAAAACATAACCACGGTCTTTATTGGACGGCTCGACGCCGTCAGTTACGATGAATACGGCCGCGCGGATATGGTCAAGGACAATGCGCGCCTTGCGAACTTCGTCGTTAGTCATAATTTGCTGATCGAGTTCAATCACTTCCCACATTTCCGAAAACAGTTCCGTGTCGTATACGGAACTTTGGCCGTTTAGGACCGCCAGCGTGCGGTCAAGACCCATTCCGGTATCGACATTTTGTTGTTTGAGCGGTATAAGTTTTCCATCAGCTTGTTTTTCAAATTGCATGAACACGTCGTTCCAGATTTCCACCCAGCGCTTATCATGATGCGTGTCTTGGAAGTTTTCGGGCGCAGGCGTGCCGTCGTCTATCCAGTAAAACATTTCCGTATCCGGACCGCATGGCCCCGTGTTGCCGGCAATCCACCAGTTATCATCTTTAGGCAGGTATGCTATGCGCGATTCGGGAACGCCGAGCGATCTCCAAATGCCAGCAGCTTCCTCATCGCGAGGCGCGTCATTGTCTCCCGAGAATACAGAGAACGCCAGCCTTTCCAGAGGCAAGTTCAAGTATTCCTTGGATGTCAAAAACCCAAATGACCATTTTATAGCGTCTTCCTTGAAGTAATCCCCAAAGCTCCAGTTTCCGAGCATTTCGAAAAACGTCAAATGCGTATCGTCGCCTACTTCGTCTATATCGCCGGTGCGGATGCATTTTTGGACGTTGGTAACTCGCCTGCCGCCCGGATGCTGTTGGCCGAGCAAATAAGGCACCAGCGGGTGCATGCCTGCGGTCGTAAATAATACCGAAGAGTCGTTTTCCGGCACCAAAGACGCCGAAGGGATTATGGTGTGGCCTTTGGATTTGAAAAAGTTTAAATATTTTACTCGAAGTTCTTGTGCTGTAATTTTCATTGGTGTTAGGTATTAGCTTGTAGCTATTAGGAATGCATGGCTGACGATTATAAAAGGTAACCCCATGCGCCCATTCCGACCGAGCCCGATGCAGTAAGGATGAGCGGAGGAATCGCTTATACTTACATAATCCAGCGCCTTGCCAGTTCAATCTCTATAAGCTAATGCCTATAAGCTAAAAGCTACCTTGTTACTTCCTGCAGCGCCTTGTCCATCTGCGGGTCGCGATTGTTGTTAATGTCGTCTTCGGTCATTTTTACTTCCACGTCAGGGTTTAGCCCGTCCTTGTTAAGGTTTTTCCCGTCAGGCGTAATCCATTTGGCCACTGTCACTTTTACCGCAGCGCCACTTGCCAGATCGACTAGCTCCTGCACGCTCCCCTTGCCAAAACTTTTTTCACCTACCAGTTCTCCTATATTGTAATCGTGCAGGGCGCCGGCTAAAATTTCCGCAGCCGAAGCGCTGCCGCCGTTAATTAGAACCACGGTTTTTATTCCGTTTAACCGGTTATTGCCTTCGGCGTTGTATTTTTGCGGCATACCTTCGCTGCGGTCCTCGGTCACGACCACTTGGCCCTCGGGTATCCAATTGGAAGCAATATCCACGGCGGTTTGCAGGTAGCCGCCCGGATCATTGCGCAAGTCCAATACAATACCGTTTACGTTCTGCCTTAAAATATCATTAACCGCGCTGCTGAACAAGCTTTTCGTATCATCGCCAAATTGGGACAAGGTAACAACGGCAATCTTTTTATTTTGTCCGTTAACGGAAACGTTTTTGTATTCCCATTTTACGCTTTTAACAACTATTTCGTCGCGCACTATCTTAACGTCAAACGGCTTGGTTTTGCCTTCGCGGTAAATGGTCAGCGTTACTTCCGTCCCCTTGGGGCCGCGGATTTTGTTCACGGCCTGCTCCACGGACCAGCCGGCCGTGGACTCGCCGTTTACCTGGACTATGGCGTCTTTGGCCAAAAGGCCGGCGCGCGCGGCCGGGGAATCGTCCAGCGGCGCCACAACCACCACATTGCCACCGCTCATGCCCACTTCCGCCCCAATGCCGTCAAAACTTCCTTTTAGGTCCGTCTTAAAGCTTTCCAGTTCGCTCGGCTGGAAAAATACCGTGTAGGGGTCCCCTACCGCGTCTATGGCGCCCTTAACCGCTCCGTATAAAATCTTTTGCTGGTCAACCGGCTTGTCTATGTATTTCTGGTTTATGGTATCTATTGCATCCCATAGCAACTGGTAATCCACGGTTTTAGGCGCATCCGCCTGGTTGATTATTTTGAACTCCTTAGGTTGGAAAATAAACCCTTTTTTTCCGGTGTTGTAGCCTAAAACATAACTGCCGGCCACTGCGAAAATGGCAATTACCGCCAAAATGCGCAGGGTCCTGTTTGAAGATTTATTCAAGTAATTTTGTTCCTGTAAAGGCGTTTCCATAAATTATGTTTCCTTGTTTTAGCTGGCTTTAAAGTGAATTTATCATACCAATTTTAAGGATTTTTGCCAAATTGGGCTTCGCCAATTCTAATCTGAAGCGCAACCGCTTTGCCCCGCCCGTTCCTCCTATACCTCCTGTGTCATTCCGGATAATTTGTAAGATATCAAATTGATCCGGAATCCAGCCTGTGATTAGTTTTGGATCCCGGATACTCCGACGTAACATCGGAGTTCCGGGATGGCAACACGGTTACTTGCTGACAGCTTTATTTCTTTTAAACAGGTTTATTATTGCCAGCATTAGCAGCCTGCTATAAATGACCGCAAAGACCAAGCCGCTAAAAATTATGCCGAAAAAATTTCCAAATTTTTTCGCATAATTTTTAGCGTAATGTTTTTGGTAAAAAATCCACATGGCGTCGTGGAACCACTTTAAGGCCGAAAAAGGAATTTGGCGCGACGACTCGCCTTTGTAATGGGTAATGGAGGTTTTGGGAAGATACCAGACTTTGTATCCGGCTTCTTTGCAGCGCCAGCACCAGTCCAGGTCTTCGCCATACATAAAGAACGTTTCGTCCAGCAGGCCAATTTTTTTTATAACCAATTTCCTAACAAGCATGAACGCGCCGACAACGCTGTCTACTTCCATGCTTTGATTTTCGTCAATGTCGGAATAATTATAATAAGTATTGTCTTGCAAAAACAATCTTTTAAAACTGTTCCAGGGGTTCGGAAATCTCCGGCGGCACGCCAGGTCAAGTTTGCCGTCCGCTTTAATTAACTTGCATCCGGAAATTCCCACCTCAGGCCGCGATTCCATAAAGTCCAGCATCGTCTTAAAAGTATCCGGCTCCACTTTGGTGTCGGGATTTAGCAGCAAGATGTATCGTCCGCAAGCTTTTTTTATGCCAAGATTGTTGCCTGCGGCAAAACCGTTGTTGATATTCTGTATAGCTTTTAGCTTATAGCTATTAGCTTTTAGCCAATCGAGAGTACCATCGTTGGAGCCGTTGTCCACGACAATAACCTCTGCGCTGTAGCGCGCCGATCCCGACTCTCCGGTTGTGGCAAGTTTATCGGCGAGTGGCGGTGTAGCGCCGCGCCGCGGCGCGCCGCCGTTAGCCGCCGCGCCATGGCGCGGCGCTACACCGTCAAAACAAACCCCTTCGCTCGCAAACACACTGGGCAAAAGTGCCTTTAGATGCTCTTTGGACTTGTAAGAAAGAATGATAATCGTAAGATCAACCAATTCCTCCCCTCCTTTTAAGGGAAGGGTTGAGGATGTGTTGTATTTATCATCTATATTGACTTTTTCCATAAATATGCCTATTATTGTTTATTCGCAATTGGCGAAAGGAGGAATCTTATGAGAGATGTACAAATGGGTGACGTACTAAGAATGGTTCCGGGAGGTTATGAAACTTTGCAGGGAGAGGATGTTGAATTGCTGCGCGGAGAAATTTTGGAAGTCGTCTGCGAAGACGGCCGCGAATGCGGGGGCGAAGGTTCCTGCAAAAATCCTATGGGATCCTACCTGCATCTCGGGGACGACCAATTCGTCAGAATTAAGGTGCCAACGAGAGGGGCTGTGGCCGTGCCTTTGCTTACGGCTCACAATCTCTTTCGCGAGGCAATGACTGCCCCTGGTGCAGCATTCTTGCGGGTCATCGCAGTTCCTTTCCTGGCTTCCTAAATACGCCAGCGTGCCATTTCGAGTCCGACGGGGAATTTCCAGCAAGACTCCTCTTCCGGCTCCGAATGGCGCTTTTTTATGTCCGCAATGGCACTTGCCTGCTTTAGGGGGCAAGATTTCCAAATATTCCGGCATAACATTAAAATATGCGGAATGCGCAGCTAAATGGATTGGGCAACTACTTCCTTTGTTTGCTCCGCCCCTGTCCTTGTAGGGACAGGTCTAGACCTGTCCCTACATCTCCGGATGGGTCTATTACCGAATGCCATTTTGACTGCCCAGACGCAAGGTTTAGCCGGGGCCTTAAAAGCGCATTCGGCAACAGACCTTTAAAGTTCCTCGCGAGGACACATAAATTTCAACCTAATCATTAATTTAAAGATATTTATGAATATAAAGTCCGGCCGGACTTTATATTCATACGAATCAAGCGGCGTTTTTGCCGCATTTTCGGCAGTAATTTTAAAAAATTCGGAAAAATTTTTAAGGTTGATGCTTCAAATAATAAAATATACACTAGCATAAAAAGTTCGCGGGCAAAAAATCGCAAATAAAATTTTTCCGAATTTTTTACATACATGAAAATGTGGTTCTGATAGTTAAGTTGGCGGATTCTTTGCGGCAGTTGGCGATGGAATTTTATATAGGAAAAGACTTTTTTATATCCCCCTTTGGAAGACCCCGCTCCCCTGCCATGATAGGCAACGGCTGCCGGGACATACGCGCATTCCCATCCCGCGTTTGTCATGCGCCAGGCTAAGTCCGCGTCTTCCCAATAACTGTGGAAGTCTTCGTCAAAATATTCGTAATTAGTGCTAAGTGCTAAGTGCTTAGTGCTAAGTATGGGCATTTTGACCGCTTCCAAAGCGGAGCGGCGATACATGGCGCCGGCAGCGGAAACGGCCGGAACGATTAGATTATTGTCATATTGGCCTTTATCCGTTTCGTGCTGTCCCCTGTCACGCGCCCGTCCGGATTTGCTTATGGCAACGCCCGTAGTGTCCAGGCGCCTTTCGGTATTCTGCCGCTTCCATAATTCATAATTCCTGATTCCTGATTCGGTGATTTGATACAGCTTTCCGGTTGCTGCGCCAATTTTCGGGTCGCTTTCCATGGCCTTTACCATCTTTTCCACGTAATCCGGCTCCATTACCAGGTCCGGATTCACTAATTGGAAAAACTTCGAATCACATTGCCCAAAAACCAAATTGTGGCCTTTGGCAAAACCAATGTTATAGCCGGGATCAATTATTTTTACTTTCGGAAATTTGTCCGCAAGCAGTTCCTTGCCTTTGTCGTCATTTCCCGCAATCACCGCCACAATCTCCAGGTCTTTAAATGTCTGGCCAAACATTGCGGAAAATACCGGTTCAATATACCGGCAATTATTATATACGACTTGGATTATGGTGACCTTGGCCATAATTCGGTTTGGAAAATTTTCCAATTTTTAATCCCGCCTTTTCGGCGGGCCGCCGAGCAGGCGGCTTTTTATCTTTAATCTTCTTCGTACTCCCGATATCTGGTAGAAATTAACCCCGCGATGCCAAGATTGATCAGGAAGAACATTAATACCTTGTCGTTAAATAACGTGATGTCAAATATTGCGGCTGCCATGACCCATAACACCATCAACAAAGCTTGGGCTGCAAAATAAACTAAAAAATCATGCTGGCTGCGGTAATGCTTTATAAATTCCCAGAGGTGTTTGACCACGCTGCCCCAGAACAGCATAAAAATAATTAAACCGAGCACGCCGGTTTCCACCAAAACTTGCAAATAAAGGCTGTGGGCGGAAACGTCCTTGCCCGGCAGGTTATAACGGGTGTTAAGCCGATTGGCCAGTTCGCCGTAGCTTTTGCCTTGGGAGTCCGGGCTAAACGACACTAAAAAGTTGCCAAAGCCAATCCCCCACGGATGGGTAACGGCAAAATAAGAGCTTTCTTCCCAGATTTTTATCCGGCCCTGGTTGGACGTTTCATTTAAGTTGTAGATGCTGGCCGCGCGCGACAGGAAATTTTCCTGGAATTTCCGGACTTGCATTAAAGCCAGGCCTTTGTTAATGAGCGGCGAGGCTATAAACAGCAGGAATACTATAATAAACGGCCATAAGAATTTTTTAACCAGGTGCGGCTGGTAATTTTTATAATTTGCCGCGCTAATCGCGGCCAGCGGCGCCAGCATGCCGACCCAGACGGCGCGCGTGCCGGAAAGGATCAGGGCCAGGCCGGCAAACCTGATGCCTGACCACAGCCATTTGCGGATGTGCACAAACACGCTGCGCGTAAGGGCCGTGCCAACGCACAGGGCAATTAGGCAAATGTAGGCAAAGGATTGGGAGTCGGGCATAATGGAAAACATCCGCAGCTCCCGCGCCCCGTTGGCATAGGAAAACCAGGAATTAGAAAACATGGCTACGCCGGCAAAGCCGGTCCCGTAATAAAGTTTCGTAATGTTGGCCGCCCAATAGACCCAGAAAGTGTCAAGGTTTGTAAATAAATAGCCGAAAAGCTGGGCAAAGCCCAGGGTGACGATTATTGCCAGCGACCAGACGGCATAGCGGATTGTTTCGTAAATCTGCTGTTTGCTTTTCAAGGTGTTTATTAGCACCACATAAAGCAGGTAAACGTTCAGCCAAAAGAAAATTTGTTTTAAACCTTCGGCCTTAAACCGCGCGAATGCCAGCACCAGCACGAATCCCAGGCCGATAAATGCCGCCAGATATTTGTCCCAGGGCAGGAATTTTATCTCCCATATTTTAAATTTTTTGTCCCTGGCAAGCCAGACCGCAAACAGCGCCAGGTATAATATGCGCCACATCGGTAAAGAGTCAAAATGCGAATTGGGAATAACCACGGAAAAAGGGATGGACAAAATAAGCAGCAGCAGCGATTCGTAAACCGGGCAAAGCAAAATAAAAGCCAAAAGGATTCCCAGGTTAAGCCAGACCAGGGAATTTGACCAATGCAGCATGGCCATGCCAAGCACGCTAAAATACTGCCAGGCAGTAAAAATAATAATTAGCAGCCGCAGTTTCGGAAGGAATTTGATTTTTTGCATTAGTTCGTCAGCCAAAAATGTATGGAAGAATTATTTAAAATTTTCAATCTTCAATTTTTAATACGGCCTTAGACATTATTTAGGTGTACTTAGTCCGCCAGTTGGCGGAAATTTAAACAATTTGGTTAATTTGCAGTATCCTTTTCCGTTAATACTTCCAGCGTTTCTTTGGCGCATTTTTCCCAACTGAATAGTTGTAATCGGTCTTTGCCTTTTTGCCGCAGCCGGTCTGCCAGCGACTGGTCAGACAGCACCGCTTTGATCGCTTTGGCAAGATCCCGCGTGTCTTTAGGATCAAAATATGCGGCAGCTTCCCCTGCCACCTCAGGCAGGCTGGAGACATTGGAAACCGCAACCGGCGTGCCGGCGGCGAAAGCCTCTAAAATTTGCATGCCGAATCCTTCGTAAAAGCTTGGCAATACCAGAAGGTCTGCTTTTTTCATTATTGCCAGCCGGCTTGCGTCTGATACGTGGTTGAGGTAAATAACTATGTCCTTATTTTCTCCTATTTTCTTCAGGATCCGTTCAAATTTCCAGCCCGGCTTTCCCGCTACGACCAACTTATGCGGCAAATCGGGGCATTCGGTTTTTAGCATTTTAAACGCTTCAATTAGGCCTTCCAAGTTTTTGCGAGGCTGCAAAGTGGACAAAAATAACGCGTATTTTTCCGGCAGCAACGGCGAGTCCGCCGGGATTTCTGGTTGAACGGGCGTTTCTTCAAAACCGTGGTGTACTACCGCAATCTTACTTCCCGCAATGCCATAAAATTTTATCAAATCATTTTTCGTGGCTTGGGAAACGGCAATTATTTTGGCGGCAAATTTGCAGGCAAACCGGGCTATAAATTCCAAATATAGCCTTTTTAGCATTTTAAAAGTTTTTGGATATATCCGCCACGCTACGTCATGGATTGTAACATAAGATTTTTTGGGATGCACGGCCGGCAGCGAAGCTGCCGGAACGAATAAAATATCCGGCGCTCTAAGCAGCATTTCCCATGACAGCCGGACCTGGGTCCATAAAAAAGGAAACGGGACAGGTCCGTATCCTAAAGTTTTAATCCGAAAGTTTTCCGGCAAGCTTAAAAGCCACGCTTCCGGCTTGCTGCGCAAGTATAAAATAAATTGATGTTCGGTTTTCAGCTTGGCCAAATGGAGAATTAACTGTTTGGTGTAATGCTCCACGCCGGTTTTTTGTCCGGCGTTGGCCCGTTCCGCTTCTATGCCTATAACCATTCGCTATTCGGATAAAATTTCCACCTGGTCCGGTTCATTGGGGTTGTCTGGCTGCGGGTTTTGGTTTTGCTGGGCATGGCTGCCAAATTTGAACGAATTCAGCTGGAAATCTTCTTCCATGTTAAATTTTACCCAAAAAATTAATCCGCATACCGCAACGGCAACAACAATAATAATAATTATTGCCCAAGCGCTCTTTAAATGCCAGCCATTTATTTGTTTTTTCATTTTTTGTTTGGTTAATTATCCTAAATTTATTATAGCAAATTGCCGGAAAAACGCTATTTTTTTATTTTTGACGACTTGTAAATTTCCGGCCGGTAAGGCTTTAAGCGGATAATTTTTGGCGTAAGGCCGGTTTTTTTTAACCTAAGCCTTAAATTTTTTATAAATTCCCCCTGGTCGTATCCTAAGGCGATAATTTCCGGCCGCTCCTTGGCAATATGGGAGAGGTATTTTTTTGTGTTTCCCAAAACCGGTTTATTTATCCAAGCGATCTTTTTTAAAGCCCTTAGCCTCTGCCGCTCCGAATTGCGCGGCAACCTGCCTTTGACTTTTTTTACGTTAACGTCGCGGGCGACCGAAACGATCAAAAAAGGATTTTTGGCAAGGTTAAGTGCTTGCTTAAAAAAATTCAAATGCCCTTTGTGGAGCGCGTCAAAGGTACCAAAGACCATAATGCGGGTAATTTGCTTACGCTTTTTTAAACTCATATTTTAAATTTCAGCTTCGCTAAACAAGGAGCGGACAACCTTAATTTCCTCTTTGCCTATAAAGCCGGTAATCAATAAAATGAGAATGTAAACCGCGGCTCCCGCAGCCAAAGATAAAAATAGGTTTGAATTTCTGAGAGGCCACAAAACAACGCCCATAATTATAGACGCAAATAGCGGCTTAATTAAACTGTTAAAAAATTTAAACGGCGTAATATTTTTTCGGACGAAATAAAAGTAGAATATTCCCTGCAGGCTTTCGGATACTACGGTCATAATAGCCGCAGCTTTTATTCCCAAAAGCGGAATCAGCAAAAGGTTGCCCGCAATGTTCACTATGACGTTTATGCCGGTTATGGCTACCGCTTTTTTCGTCAGTTGGGAAATTACCAGTGAATTTACTGGGATGTAAGTAAACAAAATGGCGGGCGCCCAAATTAGAATTGACAAAATTGGCCCGGCGCCCGTATATTGCGGCCCTGCCACCAGTTCTATCAGTTTCGCGGACAAAAGCGTTCCCCCTACGGCCATGGGCAAAGCCGCGGCCAGCATTAGCCGGACGTATTTTTCCAGATTAAATTTAATTTCAGGAATTGCCTTTTTTGCCATGAGTCCGGCAAAAAACGGGAATAAGGTGTAAGAGACGACCGAAGGGAAGAATCCCAAAAGGTCAAAAATTTTATAAGCTGCCGTATATAATCCGGTTTGCGCGTATCCTTTTAAAAAAGTAATAATGACCACGTCTATCCGGTTGTAAATGGCGCTAAAGCCGACCAGCAAGGCAAACGGCCAGCCTTGCCCGATGATATTCTTAATAAGATGGAAGTCGAACAGCCTTATGCCCTTAAGGACTTGCGGGTCCGGTATGTGCCTGGCGGCAAAAAAACGGTACAAAATTAAATCCAATATTCCGAAAGCCAATTGGACGCTGGCTAAGAATACGATATAACGGTGGAAGAAGATCGCCAAAAAAATTATGCTGACATTGACGCAGGAATTTAAAAAGTTAATCCAGGCGACTCTCCGCAAGTCCTGGAATGCGGCCATTACCGCCAAATAAGGGTAAGTCAGCGCATTGGCGACCATGCCCAGGCCGGCCAGGCAGATCCCGTAAAATACCGCCTGGTCCGGATAGCGAAAACGCGCGACTGCAACCAAAAGCAGGTACAGCAATGCCGCAATTACCGCTTCAAAAGAGAAAAATTCATGGAAATAGCTTTTAGCCGAGCCGGGGTTTTCGGCGATTTTTTTCGTAATAAACTGCTGAATGCCGAAATCCACGACCGTGGAAAACAGCAGAACGTAGGAAAGGACAAATTGGTATTGTCCGGACCCGAACGGCCCCAGGTAGCGGAATAGCTGCGTATATGCCAAAAACAGCATAACCAGTGCGGCTATGCGGGAAGCGGTCAGCCAAAAAATATTTTTTGTAATGTGCGAGCTCATGGCGAAAAGATTTTTTACGGGACAGCCGCTTTTTGCGTTTGTTCGGTCAGGTCCAGCAAAGTGGTCGCTTTCAACGAATTGTGCATGGGGATGCTGAAAATAAAAGACGAGCCTTTGCCTTCGCCGGCGCTTTCGGCCCAAATTTTCCCGTGGTGCTGGTCCATAACCACCTTGGCCACATAAAGTCCCAAGCCCAAACCGGCGCTTTGGTGGATTGATTCTTTGCCCCGCTTATACTTGTCAAATATGGATTTCCTGTCCTGCTCGCTTATCCCCTTGCCTGTATCGGTTACTTTAAATTTAATATCGTCGTTATCCCGGCAAATTTCCGCTGCCACGCTCCCCTGCTTGGTGTATTTTAAGGCGTTATCTATCAAGTTGTTCATTACTTGCCTGATTTTTTCCTTGTCAGCCAGGACTTGGGGCAGCTTGACCGTTGGTTTTTTAAAGGTTAAATCCAGCTTTTTTTCCAAAGCGATCGGTTTTAACTGCTCATAGGTAATTTCCGCCAAATTTTCCAAATCCACCGGCTCAAACAAAAATTCCATCTTGCCCCGTTCTATGCGCGACACGTTCAAAATGTCTTCAATCAGCGAAATGAGGAGGTTGTTGGTCTGTTCGGTTTTTTGCAGCGCGGTTTTTACCTCCGGGTCGAGCGGTCCGTAGTCACCCGACAAAATTGCGGCCAAGTACCACTTAATGGTGGCCGGCGGCGTCCTTAGCTGGTGGCTGGCAATGGAAATAAACTCCGCCCTGGCCTGGTCCAAAGCCTTTAGCTTCTCATTGGCCGTTTCCAATTTCCCGGTCAAAATCTGCAGCTGCTCCCGCTGTTCAATTTCTTTTAGCACGCTTCGGATTAACAGCACGCTAAAAATTAGCAAGGCTATCAGTACTATCAAACGGAACAGGACTTCGCTTTGGCTTTTAGACAAAAGGACTTCCAAAAAGTTTAGGATAATAAGGAAAAAAACCAGAATTTCAGTCGCTACTATTTTTATATTTAGTAAGTGGTGCCGCAAGATAGAATAGCTGGTAAAGGCTGCGAAAGGAAATATATAGAGTGCTCCAAAAGGTATGAAATTATAATTGGAAAAGATGTTAGGCAGAATGAAATTTAGGGTTATGATCAGTATAAACATAGACCCCACCCCTAACAAAAAGAATCTATATTTTATTTCGTCCGCCTTATCCGAACGCCCGGCCCTTCTTATTAAATTTATAATCCCGCTTAACACTAAGCCGATCGCAAGCAATCCAAAAGCAATAATTCCCGGCCCGGGCGTGGCCTGGGCCACCTCCCCGGCCGAAGCTGCTGTGTTGATGTTTTTGTATACGAGAGGAGTTAATGCCAGTAAAGAAACCAAAATAGTCAGAGGCAGCAAGAGATATTTAAATTTTTTCGGTATTTCACATTCCTCTTTTGGAAACACGAAGGTTAGCAAAAAAAAAGAAAAAGCTTGCCATGTTGCCATAAACATGACTAATCTGATAAAAATGAGCGACACCTCAGGCTTGCTAAATTGATAAACCAAATAATTAACCCCTCCCCAGGCCGAACTTACCAATGTAAACATTAAAAAAAATTTGCTGGTATAACTTTTAGGGTTGCTAAAAAATACAATGAACCCCAATAAAGTACTGGCGGCTATTGCAATCCCTACGGACAGCAGGTCGTAGTTGGTGAATATATCAAAAAAAGCCATTAATAATTTATTATTATATTTGTTTCTACGGAAATAACCCCTTTAATATTAACAAAATCAGAAGTTTTGTCCAGGTCGGAGCAGGCTTTTTAAGGGCAGTCGCGGCGAGGTTGCGCTCGGCTTGCCTCCCTGGCCGAGGCGGAACATAAAAGCCGGAATGTCGGTATCGTCCAAATGGAAAACATTTTTAATATTTTCATATGAGCGCAGCACCATTTTTTGGTGCTTGTCGGAAATTTCTTTTACCCCTCCCCCTTTAATTCTAAGAATCAAAAAAATTATGCCGGCAACGGGGTGCAGGCTCAAATCTTCTTTTGTAAGATTGAGCCAAACCCTTTCCAGAGCTTGGCCTGCCCTTACAAAAGAATCGTGGTTATTGTTTTTTATAACGATTAGACCAAAAGCAGCGGAATGATTGTAAACCTGCTCGTTCTGCTTGGCTACTATTTTGGAAAGGCCTAGCTTGTTAAGTATACAAACAGTTTTCCAAGAGCTTGCCATTTTAAATACCGTTTCGGCTGGTCGGGGCATTTCCAAGGTTTTAATAAACATCCCCGATTTTAACTGTTCTAATTGTTTTCGGGTCCAGACAACATGCTGGAACAAAAATTTATGCAAATATTCATTTTCTAAGACTGCTTGTTCGTTTATGGCGGACGACTTTGCCAGAATATTGCGCTGTTGCGCCCCTTTGGCCAGCATGAGGCGCACTCCCGGCACGTCGCTGGCCGCAGATTCTAATGTTTCCAGCAAAACCGGCGGTAAGTCTATGTTTTTATAAGGTTTGCGATTGGTTGTTCTTTTGGCAATGCATTCAAATAGTTGCTGCGGCTGCGGATTAATTATGCGCAATTTAATTCTAGCGACGAGGTTTAAATTGTTTGCGTCAGGAAAAAGTTTAACATCGGGATCAAACCCCAAATGCTTGGCGGCTATGCTGAAATTTTCTAACAATGCCCCGTGAGCCAGATAAGAGGCTTGTTGCCGGAAATTATACAGGGACTGGTCTTTTGCGGGTACGTTAAATATCTCTACGCCGTCTGAAGTTTTTTGAATTTCCCATGGTTGGCAATTGTCACCTGAAGGGGCCTGGATTGCCTGGGACAATACAGCATCTATGTCCATAAAATTTATGTGAATATTTTATTTAGAATTTTGTCCCTTTGTTCCAGCTCTTGTTTGGATGCGGGACAAATAATCGCGTCTATGTTGACGTTGTACCGGCCGGACTTAATCTTTTTGCCCGTAATGATTTTTCTGGCCAGGCCGGCCAAGACGGTTCCGCAAAGTGTTGCGGCCGTGCCAAGTTGCGGCCAGGAATATAAGGTTTTGCCTACTTCGCTGACAGATTGCAGCATGCGTACGGTTGAAAAGTTCGCTCCGGCCATTTTGGCGATAATTTTGGGAAGCTCGGTTGGCGGTATTTGCTTAAATTCTTCCGCTGTTATATTTCCTAAAATGCCATGAAGAATTGGCAAATTTTTATACAAATCATATCTTTCCACGTCCACGATAGCATTGTCGCCATTGTCAGCCGCCATTAATACGGGCAGTTTTAGTTTTTTAGATATAAACCTGGATTTAATTTTTATATAGGGATTGTCAGTCTCTTCAATAATTAAATCAAGCGCCGGTCCGGAAAAAAAAGATTCAATATTTTTGTCATTTATCCCTTCGGAGAAAATTTCAATTTTACCATAAGGATTCATTTCTGCAAGCTGCCTGGCAACGGCAACGGTTTTTTTCAGACCCACGCTGAGAAACCCCGACCTGATCCGGTTTAAATTTGATCCGGAAATTGAATCCGGGTCGGCCAGTTTAACATGCTTGGCCCCTCCGGTAAGCGCGACAGTCAAGGCAACGTGGCTCCCGACGCTCATGCCCAAATATCCAATGGTGGAGTTATAAAATCTGGCCTGTTCTTCTTTGGTAACCAGATTCCGGTTGCGTCCGGTGCGTAATTCCAAATGTAATTTTTCCGGCAAGAAATGGGCTAGCGTGTTCTGCCAGGGAAAATAGAACCAGCTGCCTTTGGCCGCGGCGGCCTTGCCGTTTAAATGTTTATTGAGTAATTGAATCCGGTCGTTTTGATAATTAGGATTAAATCGGCATTGGGGGTGGCGCAGCAAAAAAATTTCTTCCAGTTGTTCTAAATAACGGTCTATAACGTTGAAATGCGAATTGCCCCCGGCAACAAGAATTTGTTTTTTTACGTTTTTTTCCGGATTAATTTTTACCGCTTTCCACGATTCCCTATCCGTGTTGTCCTTAAGAAAACCCATATGGTTATTTTTTGACGCTCCAAGGCTGCTTGCCGGTTATTTTAAAGTATGGATGGCTCTCGTAAGGCCATAGTTTGACTAAAGGCGTATTCTTTTTAGGCATGGCGTCGTAGTTATTTTTATACTCCGAGTTATTTTCCAGCAATGTCTGCACAACCGCCCTTTCCACCTGCTTGCTTAAACCTGCCGAAGGCTTAATGCCCTTTTTTGTTTCAGAATGGATTGTTAAAATGGGATTATGCTTGCGGTCTAGAACGATTTGCATGGTGAATTTTCCGCTGACTTTAGAATGGAGGTCTTTATATTCGTGCGCCGTCTTAATGTGTTCCGGATGGATATTTGCGCCATACCATACTACGGACAAGTCGTTTCTTTCGTAAACATATACAAACGGCAAATTCCAAACTGTTTTACCGATCCCCGCATGGTTAATTTTTGTACCTAAATCCAATTGGAGGTTTTGGTAAAGGCGCTTAACTTTATCAAAACCAATCACTCCTCCCCTGTCTTTTAGGTCATACCTGGCTAAAGGCAAGCCGCTAAAAGCGGAACAGTACAAGCTTCCGGATATTTCTTCAAAATAGAACATTTCCGGGAGATATTGCGCAAAAGTCGGCAAACGGTTGGCATTGTGAAAAAGGCTTTGGTATAATTCTTTATCTTTCATCGCTTGGCGGCGAATTAACACAGACAACGGCGTTTCATGCGCCATGGTTCCAAGATCTACGGTACCATAATGGTTTAGGGTGGAAGCATGGGGATTTTTTAAACCTGTTTTTTTGATAATGTAATCCCGGAATTTTTCGCTGAAGCCTTCAGCGGAAAATATAAAACCCAGGTTGTATTTTTTCCAGTTAATTCCTGCCTCAGTCGCATCGTCCACTGTGTCCTTGATAAACGGCGGGTAGCCGCCGATAATAACTTGGTCGTAAAGATGCCCTAAATTTTTTAAAGCCTTGATAATTTCCGCCTTGTTCAGCCCGGGGTTAATTAGGCTTAAATTGTAGTTTCCTTTTTTTGACAGGAGCCTTATGGATTCATAGGTAAACAAGCCGCCAATCCAGACGCCAAGGGCAAAACCGTTAATATACAAAGTTGATTTTTTTTGAATTTCAAAATTGGTCCTTAAATACAATTCCGCAGTCAAGGCATATTGGGCATCCTGCTCTGCGGTTCGGGGGAAATAAAACGGCTCGCCAGAGGTGCCGGAAGTTGAGGCGATTGTCCATTGGCCTTCGGAAAGCTTCCCGTCCCAGCAAAGTTTTTCCAGGGAGTACTGCCGCAGATAAGATTGCTTGTCCAGCGGCGGGACAAATTGGAAATCAGCAAAGGTTTTTATTTTTTCGGGATTGACTTTGCGTTTTTTCAGGAAATCTTTATATGCAGGCACCCTTTGTGACATTCCACGAAAAAGCTCCAAGGCTTTTTTTTGGCCGCGGCTTGCCCAATAACTTTCGGGTTTTATAGCCAGATCCTCAAGGAGTTTTTCTGGTTTATATTCTGACAGCCGTAATTTGGGGCTCATATTTCCTGTTTAAAATTTTTTCTGACATCTGGTCTGCAACTAAATTGGTGGGAAGATGTTTATTGTTGCTGGTGGAAATTATGGCGCGGAAGTTTCTGGCAATTACCTGCAATTTGCCAAGCAGCCTTTCATTGTTAATTCTCCGGTTTTCATATTCGTCAGCTACGCTTATTAAGCCGCCGGCGTTTATTACATAGTCTGGTGCGTATAAAATTTTATTTTCAAACAGCCTTCTGCCCATTTCGGGAGACTCCAGCTGGTTGTTTGCCCCGCCAGCCACTATTTTGCATTGGAGTTTGTTTACGTTTGACTTATTAATCGCCCCGCTTAAAGCGCAGGGGGAAAATACGTCCACTTGCAGGCTGAAAATTTTTTCCGGCGGGACCAGGTTTACTTTAGGGTATGTTTTTTTTATATTTTTTCTGGTATCGGGATTTGTGTCCGCGGCATAAATCTTGCCCGCTTCCTTGTAAATAAGTTTTAATAAATTGCTGCCTATTTTTCCCAAGCCCTGTATGGCAAAGGTCCTTTCCGACACGGAATCGCTGCCAAAGATTTCCCTAAGCCCGACTCTGAGGGCGTAATATATTCCTAATGCGGTATAAGGCACCGGCTTGCTTTTTAAGCCCACCATATACTTGCTTTTTTCGTACATCACTTTAAGATCGTAATCATCAATGCCTACATCCGCCCCGGTAATAAAACTTCCGGCCAGTTCATTAACTTTTTCCGAGTAGGCCCTTAAAATGTTTTTCTTTTGGGCCAAGGTAACTCTGGAAGGAAGCATGATAACGGCTTTGGCGCCGCCATAAGGAAGTCCGGCCATTGCATTTTTATAGGACATGAGCCGCGAAAGTTTTAACGCGTCATCCAGCATTTCTTGGTCTGTGCGGTAATGTGCCATTCTGGTCGCTCCGAATGAGGGAATATTTGGAAATTTTCTGTGGATTGCAATAAAACCTTTTAGCATGCTTTTTGGCAGATCAAGAGCAATAACCCGGTAGTGGCTATCAAAAAGAGGGTTTTGCATTAAGCCTGGAAAGGTATTATTTTTAGGCATAAATAATGCATTCCGGGGTACTTTTAAATAGGGATTAGCCCGAAATGTTGTGGATAAATAATAGACTATTATTTTAATTTCTGTAAAACAGGCTTATTGACATTTTATTTATTATAGCACATGTTAGCTTATTTATGCTATAATTCTAGTAAGAATATGCCAGACCAGAAACCAAGCAAAATTTTGGTGGTGGAAGATGACCCGGCTATGCGGGAAATAGTCACGCATAAGCTGGTTTCGCACGGTTTTGAGGTTACCCAGGCCGAGGACGGCCGCAAGGCTTTGGATTTGTTCCAGCAAAACAGGCCGGATTTGATATTGTTGGATTTAATGCTCCCTGAAGTAGATGGATTTAAAGTATTGGAAACTATCCGGAAAAATTCGGACCAGGCCTTGGCCAAAACGCCGGTAATCGTGTTAAGCAACCTGTGGAGCAGCAAGGACATTTTAAGCACCCAGGCCCTGCAGATCCAGGCCTACATGGTAAAGGCTTATTTTACCACGGAAGAAATTTTAAACAAGGTAAAGGAAATTTTGACGAAACAAAGGAGTACCGCTGCCGCAGTAGCTCCCCCGCCGGTTTCCGCCTAAGTCAGCATTCTATAAACAAACAACCCCATAATGGGGTTGTTTGTTTATGGTTGATTAAAGAATTGCGTCCTTGGCTGCCTTGGCAACGCGGAATTTGACTACGGTTTTGGCCGGAATTTGGATGGTTTCGCCGGTGGCGGGGTTTCTGCCCTGCCTGGCATCGCGATGCTTCTTTACCAGCTTGCCCAGTCCGGGAATGGTGAATTCGCCGGCTTTCTTGGTTTCGGCATAAGCCATTTCCACCAAGACATCCAGCATTTCGCTGACTTCCTTGCGGGTCTTGCCTAATTTGTCGGCAATGGCCTGCAAAAGTTCTGACTTAGTCATACTTGTGTGTTTCCTTGTCCCCCTTAGGAAATTATCCATAGGAGAAATTAATTGATAATTTGCTAAAGGTATGATAAGCAAAAACCCCAATAAAATCAAGGTTTTTTTAAATATTCCGGGCATCTTTGGTAATTTTTTAACGGCTCAACGCTGTTGAGCCGTTAAAAAGTGCCTTATTTAAAGCAAATCTTGCAATTTTTTATCAAAAGTCAATTTTTAATAAATATCCACAGTTTACCATAAATTTAAGGTAAAATAAGCATGGAGTCGCCGAAGGAGAAGAATTTAAAATCTTTTTCCATGGCTTTACGGTAAAGCCTGAAGATATTTTTTCTGCCGGCAAAAGCCGATACCAGCATAAGCAGGCTGGATCGGGGCACGTGGAAATTGGTAATCAGCCCGCGAACAAACTGAAACTCGTATCCTTCTTGGATGAACAAGCTTGTTTCGCCGGATAATTTGCTTAACCGGCCGGCCCGAACCGCGGATTCCAATGTCCGGGTAACCGTAGTTCCTACTGCAATAATCGGCCGGCCTGTTTCTTTAGCCTTGTTCAGATAAGCGGCGGTAACCGGATCAATGGAATAAAATTCCCGATGTAGCCTGCCTTGGCGGACTTGTCCCTCTTGCAAGGGGGCAAATGTACCCAAACCGACGTCCAGCCTGACAAATTTAACGGCAATCCCCTTTTGTTTAAGATTTTGCATCAACCTTTTCGTAAAATGCAGGCTGGCCGTTGGCGCGGCAATGGATTTTCCGGACCTGGCGAATACGGTTTGGTATTTGTCGCGTTTTTGCTTTTCGTTTAAAGAAGAATGTTTAATGTAAGGCGGAAGCGGCATCTTTCCAAATTTATTCAGAACCGGCAACCATTTTTCCATTGCAAATAGCGGTTTTAAGAGATAATGCCGGTTCTGTTTTCCTGCCACTAAAAATTTATAGTTTGGGTTTTGCAAAAGCCGGACAGTCTGGTTGGCTGGCAGTTTTTTATTGCATAACGTTTTTAAAAATTTCTTATTTTTTTCTACAAAAAGGATTTCCGCACTGCCGCCGGTATTTTTTAACACGCTGAAACGCGCCGGCAGGACGCGGGTATGGTTAAAAACCAATACGCTGTTTGCGGGAAGATAATTTGGCAGATTATAAAATTTGTTAAACGCCTCATTTTTGGCAAACTTGCGGAAAACCAGCAGTTTGGCATGATCGCGCGGCGCAGCCGGCTGCTGGGCGATAAAACTTTCCGGCAGTTGGTAGTCATATTTTTTAAGCAGGGATTGGAAAGAAATCATAATATTTGCCGATATTTGCAACTGCGGCAGGAACTTTGATAATAGCGCCAGTTCATTAGCGCCCGGTAATTATACCAAAAATACCATGCATAACAAAACCGCCCGGATTTTTTATCCGGGCGGCCGCTTCAAGTTTGGCTTTATTCATTTTCTTCGCCAGTCATTCCCGCCCCGGTTCCCATTTTTACTTCGTCTTCATCCGTATTGCCGCGATTTTGGTTGTAAATATTTTCTGCCATGAGTTCCACCTCCCTTCCAAGCATGTTTTAACATTATAAATATGCAATATTTAAATTGCGCCAATTTGGCCTGTAAGACGCCAAGAGCGGGCATTACTTACAAAATAAATTTTAAGTTTAAAATATTGAAAGATGGATAAATTAAAACACGCCGTAGCGTGTTTATGCTATAACCTTATGGACTTTGCGCAGATGGCAATTGGCAGCTTACGCCCGGAATTTTAAGGATTTATAAAAGAAATAGGAAATGGCGGTAAAAGTGGCAACCGGGGAGACCCAAAAGGGGAATTTAAAGCCGAAACCATCCAGCAGCATAATAGTTCCCAAAAACAAGATGGAATACATGGCCCCGTTTTTCAAGAATACGAATCTTTTTATCCTTTCAATATTGCTTATAGTAACCTGGCGAACCACGATTGCACCGAGACTGTTGCCAATTAATATCAAGGGCACGGCCAGGGTAAAGGCAAATGCGCCAAGTACGCCGTCAATGCTAAATGTGGCGTCTATGACTTCCAAATATAGAATTTTACTAATGTCAGACAGGCCTTCTTTAACCAGTTCTTTTTCTTTGGCCGCAGCGTTTTCTTTAAAGCCGTGGGTAATAAAAAATACTGTGGAACCGATAACTGCGGCAAACGCCAAGTAAGGATTTTTCTGCAAGGACAGCCAGACAATTACCGCAAGCAATACGGAGATGACGGCGTAAAACCACACGCCCTGCGAGTGGAAAAATTTTTCCCCCCACAGTCCGTAATTTTTCGGTTCCAAAAACAGCCAATGAAAAAATAAAAAAACCAGGAATACGCCGCCGGCCATAAGCAGCAGCGGCGCGGAATGTTCTATGGCCGCAGCCACGGCCGGGTCGGCGCTGAACGTTGCGGTCAAAGCGCCTAAGGGGCCTAAGGAAGTATTGGTCAGCCAGACAATCAGCCAAGGCAGCAGCCCGCGGATGACAAACACTGCAAACAGCATGCCCCAGAGCAGAAACCATTTCCTGGCCTTGGCCTGCATGGTGGAAAGCACTTCCGCGTTAATAATGGCGTTGTCAATGCTGGAAATGGTTTCAAACAGGCACAATCCGGCAATTATAAGAATAATGTTGATAAAGCCCATTATGTAAAAAATATTTATTGCAAAATTTCCATTGCCGTTTTTAAGTATACCTGAAAATCATTTTTTGGAGAAGTTGCTTGGCAGTACCGCCTCGGATTGTCCGGATTAAGGCCTCTTACTTATTGTTTTCTTTAAAAAATCGGTTAATTGTCACGTCCATTTTGGAACGGTTTTTTAAAAAGATTGCCGGCTTGCCTTTGAGTAGAGTTGGTTTGGAGTGGAACCCGCCGGCCAAGGCGAGGGATTTGATTCCGCACTCCCGGGCTTCCAAAATATCGCCCAAAGTGTCGGTAATAAACAGGCACTGCGCTGGAACGGTGCGATACTTTGAAAGTAAAAAATTTATTTTAGCGGTCTTGCTGTTGTTGAACTCCTTGCCCAAGACATATTTAAAATACTTATCCAGATGGTATTTTTTCAAATATAATTCGGCTACTTTGCCGCTATTGGAAGTTATTACGGCCATTTGGTATGCGGGTGCTAACTTTTTTAGAGTTTGGGAAACGCCTTTATAGGGGGGTATTTTAGAAAATTGCGCGGAATAGAGAGAAAAGAAATCTTTGACTCTTTCAGGCACAAACCACTTGCCCGCGGTTTTAAAAAAATTTCCCTCGTATGCCTTAAGCATAAGTTTTTTTGTCAGTTTGGGGGAATAGACGGACCTGTTGCAATATAAAGTCGCCTTCAGGCTGTCAGCCAGCACGCCGTCAAAGTCAAATATTAAAATATGTTTATTTTCTTTTCGGGTCATTCTAAATATTTTTTTCCTTTTAATTCTCCCGGCAAATAATCATTTTTGTCGTATTTTTCGTATCCTTCCCCGTAACCTAAATCTTCCATGAGATTTGTTACGGCGTTGCGGATTTTTAATGGCACGGGCAAATTACCGTGTTGTTTGACGTCGGATTGTGCAGCACGCAAGGCGTTATAGGCGGAGCGGTTTTTTTTGCACTGGCACAAATAAGCGGCTCCGTGCGCCAGGTTAATGGCGCATTCCGGGTAGCCGATGGTCTCGCAGGCGCGGAACACCGCATTGGCCACTACCAGCGCGGTCGGTTGGGCCAGGCCGATGTCCTCGCTGGCAAAAACGACCATGCGCCGCGCAATAAACAGCGGGTCTTCCCCCGCCTCCACCATCCTGGCCAAATAGTAAAGGGCCGCGTCGGCCTGGGAAGCCCGCATGGACTTTATGAACGCGCTAATGGTATTGTAATGTTCTTCCCCGGCCTTGTCATAGCGCAGGAATTTTGACTGCAAAGTCTGCTTGAGGTTTTCTTCGGTAATCTTCCCGTAAAGCTTTAGGGTATTTTCTATCATGGTAATGGCCGCCCTGGCGTCGCCGTTGGCCATTTTTACCAGCCAGTCGCCTGCCGACCCGTCCATTTTTATCCCGGTCCGTTTTATTACCTGTTTCATTTCGTCGCGGGAAAGCTCGTTTAAGACAAAAACCCGGCAGCGGGACAACAAAGGCGAAATAACTTCAAACGAAGGGTTTTCCGTGGTGGCTCCTATTAAAGTCAGTTGTCCGGATTCCACAAAAGGCAGCAAGTAGTCCTGTTGCGCCTTGTTAAAGCGGTGGATTTCGTCTAAAAACAGGATTTTTGGACGTTGCGGTTCAGGTCCTTCCTTTTTTAATTCGGATGTTTTGCGCGGACCGCGTTGCGCGGCAAAAGCCGGCGGCAAGTCGTAAGCCGACGTAACATTTGGTATTGGGGGCTTGCCGTTGGAAATTATTTTTCTTATGTCATCCTTGCCTGCGGAGACCGCGGAAAGCTCGTAGTAATCCGCACCCAGGGCCTTGGCGTAAATCCTCGCCAGAGTTGTCTTTCCTACCCCGGGCGGCCCCCAAAGGATGAATGAAAACAAATGTTTTTGCCCGATAGCCGCGCGCAAAGGCTTTCCCGGGCCTGCCAAGTGCTGTTGCCCGACAAATTCTTCCAAATTTTGCGGCCGAATTTTTGATGCCAACGGTTCCATGGGTTTATTATAACAAAATTTAGAAAAAAAGGGGCTCCCGTCTGTTTATTCAACAGTCGGGATCCCCTTCGGCCGTTTTCCCGGCAACAGCGGTTAGCCTGGCTTCCTGTTATTTTTATTTTGGCCTTCCAGTATTTGATCGCAGGCCTTTACTATTATATCAAACGAATCCGGTTTCCTTATATTGCAGTCGCCGAATTCTTTTTGGCAGGAAGTGGAATAGTTAATGATCACTATATCCGGCAGTTTTGCCCTTAATATTTCCGCAATCTTTTCCCCTTCCATGCCGTCGTAACGTCCGGGAGAAAGATTCTCTTCCACTATGCCGAATAGCGTTGCGCACTCACCTTTTTCCTTTTCTTCCCGCCGGACCATTACCAGCCACGGGGTAATGGAAACAGCCTCGTCTATTGTGGCTATTTCCGCCAAGATGGCGTACCCCGCCTTTTCAAAGTAATACCTGCCCAGGCTTCTTAATGCCGCTTCTCCGTCCGCTAAGATGACCTCAGCGCGATTGCGGGATTTTTCCTGCTGCTTGCCACTCTGCATTTCCTCCTCCTTAATTCTAAACTTAAAAAACGCCCTATTAGGGCGCTTTTCGGCATTTTCAATTTGTGCGACGGCAAACTGCCGCGAAAGTGAAAAAGAGGCTTATGTTTTTTTGTTTTCTACGCGGGTTTTTTTGAACTTTACGGTAAATACGGGTTCGTACTCGTTATTTTCAGCGTCAGTGACCATGACGGTTTCGCCTTTTACCATTGCGGAAATGGCCAGATCGGCCAGCAGTTCGCCGTCCAATTCAACATCCTTTTTCAGCGCTTCCAGCTTGGCGAATTCGTTGCCTAGTTCGGCCTTGGCTTCTTCTTCCATTTGTTTTTTGCGGAGCTTGTAGCCGCGCAGCTTTTCGGTTATTTCATGGTATTCGTTGCTGGAAGTTAAAATATCCTTATAATGGGTGCGGATTTCTTTTTGCGTTTTTTTAGTTTCGCGGATGCGGTTGAACACTTCTTGAAGATTTGGCATTTGAGAAAAATTAATTTTTATGATTAATGTATTTTTATAATTTTTACCGGTGAGGCAAAAAAACAATATACAGGTTTATGGGTTTTGTTCAGCACCCGGCAGCTGAATATGAGCGTGGATAGCGAAATTTTACTCTATCCCGTCAGGCGTGGCGGTACGTACGCCCGAACCCCAGTTTTCATTGTCCTTGCCGAGACAGAAGGTTATAGTGTAAAAGCTGCCGTCAGGCGCGGCATCATACCAATAGCTGTTACCGTTCCTGCCGCTATTGCCGGCGCAACTGCCGTCAGCCGGCGCCGGAGCAACGGGTATAGTGGCTATATAACCGGGCGTCAGCGGCTCTTGAGAACCGTTTAAGGCATCGGAGCCGCTTAGCAGGGAGCCGGGAGAAGCAATTGAAGCGGTTCCGGTCGGATAGAAGCCGTTTTGGATATAATATTGCTCCAGGCTGCTGACCATTTGCCTCATATCCCCGATGCGCTTGGCATCTCTTCCCCTAACCCTGGCATTGTTGATTGACAGGAATACTATGCTGGACAATATGCCGATAATGGCTATGACTATCAGCAGCTCAAGCAAAGTAAAACCCGGCTGTTTTTGTATCATAAATTTGTTTCTTATAATAATTTTACGTTAAATTGGAATTATCCTGCCGCCGCAAACCCGCCCGCCTGGATTTCCCAAAGGCGCTGGTATGTGCCTTCCTTCATTTTGAGCAATTCTTCATGGCGGCCCTGTTCGGTTATTTTTCCGCCGTCCAGCACCAGAATGCGGTCCATTTGCATGATGGTGGAAAGCCGGTGCGCAATGACAATGGTAGTTTTGTTTTTCATTAAATTTTTCAGGGCGTCTTGGATATAATACTCGCTTTCGCTGTCCAGGCTGGAAGTGGCCTCGTCTAATATTAAAACTGGAGCGTTTTTTAAGATGGCGCGGGCAATGGCCACGCGCTGGCGTTCGCCGCCCGACAGCTTAATTCCCCGCTCCCCCACGTAAGTTTTGTAGCCTTCGGGAAGCTGGCTGATGAATTCATGGCAATGCGCCATTTTAGCGGCAATAATGACTTCTTCGTCGGATGCGTCCGGGCGGGCATAGCGGATATTTTCCATTAAGGTGCGGTGGAAAAGAATGGGGTCTTGTGGGACTAAAGCGATGCTATGGCGAAGGCTGTCCTGCGTGACTTTGGCAATGTCCTGGCCGTCTATTAAAATTTTTCCGTCTTGGATGTCAAAGAACCTAAGCAATAGCCTGGTGACGGTGGACTTGCCGCCGCCCGAGGGGCCGACCAGGGCCACGCGCTCGCCCGGATTAATGGCCAGGTTGAAATTCTCAAATACATCCCTTTGTTCGTGGTAACGGAAGCCAAGGCCTTTGAATTCAATTTTTCCCGCCGTAACTTTCAGGCGCTTGGCGCCTGGACGATCCTGAATTTCCAGCGGCGTTTCCAAAATCTCGGTCATTTCCACCGCGTCCGCCATGCTTTCGTAAATTTTCCTTACATTCCGCCCGAAGTCCCATAAGCGGTTGAACAGTTGCACCAGATAAGCCTGGAGCATGGCGAATACCCCAAGGCTGATCATGCCTTTTTGCCAGTATTTGACCGCAAAATAAAACACGGCAAATTCCAGGACCACCATGAGCAGCGACTGCACGGCTTCGGTCAGGTTATGCAAATTCCACGAGGTAATGACAGCCTTATACCATTTAAGCAGGATTTTTTTGAAATTGGAATTTTCCTGGCCGTAAGCGGCAAATAGTTTTAAGTTGATGTTGTTGGAAATGGTATCGGCTAAAACTGCCGTGGTTTGCGTGTCCATTTCAGTCCTGGTAATGTCAAATTTCAGCTTGTAGAGCGAAAGCCAGTAATTGATGGCAATAAATGCCGCTGACCAGGTTATGACTATTATTCCCAAAATTTTGGAATACAGGAACAGGATTACGCTTATGGCCACGACCCTGATGCCAATGGTAATTAACGACCAAAAAAACTGGTCGGTTATGGTTTCAAAGGACTTGGAAAATTTGTTGACTTTCCTGACCAGGCTGCCCGCAAAATTATTGGTAAAAAAGCGGTAAGAGTGCCGGTGCAGGTTTTCAAAGCAGGCGTAGTTCATATCGGTCATGGCCTTGGCCTGGAAATAGGCGCCGGCAAAAGTGGCAAACCGCCACATTGCCCAGTTTCCCGTTCCCAGCAGCAAAATATAAAACACAATCCGCAACAGCGAGCTTGCCTGGGGAGAGTTGGTTCCTAAAATATCAAAAAATTGTTTGTAAAATAACGGCTTTAAAATTTCAAAAATGCTTCCCGTTAAAATTGCGGCCACGGTCCAAAACAACAGCCATTTGTATGGCTGGGAATGCTGCCAGAAAATTTTCAGCGTTTTCCCGGTTAAATGCTTGTTTATATTCGCGTTATCCATAAATTCCGTAAAAATTATTATAGCACATTTTTTGGTTTTTGTGTTGACAAAAATATGGTTATAAACCTATTATTGTAGGTATGGAAGAAAAAGAAAAAGGGGGGAATAATAAGCCCCCAGAGCAACCGAAAGAACCCTCGTTTCCGGTTAAGTTAAAGCCGCCCGACAAAGAAGAGAAGCCGTTGTCTTCCTTGACACGGACACGTTCTTTTTTCGGACCCGGCGATTGACCTTCTGCCTGTCCGCGCGCTTTTAGCCCTTTTGCCCGGCCTCTGCCGGTGGCAAGGCAATGCCGCGCGGACAGGCACTTATTTTTTTAAGATTTAATGTTATGAATAATAACGAGCGTTCTCCCTGGTCATCCGCCTTAAGGCTGGCAGGTAATGATCCCAGGCTGGTAATCTAAAGCTTGCCTGCCTCCGAAAACACATTTATTTCAAAGTTCCCTCTCGATATGTTGTATTGTAAAACAAACGGCCTGCAATGCCGCAGGCCGTCTTATTATTAAAATTTATGATTAAAAACACTCACCATTTAATCCCCGAAATAAAATCCGGCGAGGCCAGTTCTCCGCGGAGGTAATATATTTTGTTATTGGCAATTACGGCAATTCCGTCTCCTGTCCGGTCAAAAGAAGTGAATTGCACCCCCTGCCTGCCGCCGGCAATAACAGGATTAACCGTTTGGATTTCCGGGCTGCCCCGCAAAGCGGCGGACAAGGAGTCTAGCGTTTCGCCAAAACTGTTTTGATAAAATTCCAAATACCCCCTTAGCTGGCCTGTGAAGGCATTATAAAATAACACTTTGTCAGAATATGGCTGCTGTCCCGCAACTGACCAGCCGGAAGGCAGGCTGGCTTGAAATTTAATGTCCGGATTGGCATAGGTTAACGGATTGGAATTTTCCGTTAAGGGCGCTGATGGGTCTTGCGGCGGCAGGCCCGGAAGATCGCCATTGTTTTGCGCCGCCCCCGGGTTGGGAATAGGCTGGTCGCCTGCCAATGCCGTTGCCAAGTTTTCGCCGGGCAAGGAAGAAGAAGCAACGGGCAAGCTGTCACCGCCAATACCGCCAGGAAAAGCCGAAACAAACCCTGCAGTGGACGTTGCAAAATTATCCTGGCCGGCGCCGAAGGCGTCCCTAATTTGCCCGGCAGTTTCCGCAGGCTCGCTCGGCTGCGTTTTTTGTTTGTTTTTCCACCACAAAAATATTGCTATGGCCGCTACAATCAGCAAAACAAGCAGGAAAATTATGACAATCTGGCCGCGGCTCAGTCTTTTTGCCCTGTTTTTGCCATTTATTATATTAGAATCTATATCCGGTTTGTATGGCTGAGATGGTAATTTTTCCATAAAATAAATATAATGGCAAAACATAAGCCATTATAATAGACGTATTACCTATCCATTTTTTATCTGAAGAATGTTTGGTAGCTTTTTGCCAGGGTCTCCTTGGTTTTTTTTACTACGTCGTCCAAGCCCCAGTTGCTTTTGACCAGGTAATCAATTACGCCCCAGCCGTTGGCTTCCTCTATCTGCTGGGGATCGCTCAGGTTGCTTAAGATAAGCACTGGCACGCTATTGCCCCACTTGTCTTCGCGGAGTTTCTTCAGCATGCCTAAGCCGTCCAGGCTGGGCATAATAATATCCAATATGACAATATGCGGCTTGTTTTTTAACGCGCTGTCCAAGCCTTGTTCCCCGTTGTTTGCCTCATGAACAAAAAACCCCTCCCGCCGGAATTTTTCCGATAACACCATTAGCAGGGATTTTTCGTCTTCAACTATTAAAATTTTGGGTTTTTTGGGATTAGCCATGAAATATTTGCCGTCAGTCCTCTCTGTAGATATTTCAGCACATCCCCTATTTTTTGTCCAGAGTTTTTAAACGGATTTTTTGGCTTGGCAGAGGCAAACTTATGTAGAAGGAAGTTCCCTTGTTTTGTTCGGATTTAAAATAAATTTTCCCCTTGCATAAGTCCACAAAGGACTTAACTATATATAAGCCAAGTCCTGTCCCCTCGGTGTCCATGGCCGCAATGTTGTCCCCCCTGAATAATTTGGAAAAAACTTTATTTTGCTGGTTTTTAGGAATGCCATAGCCCGTGTCACTGACTCTAATGGCAAGCGTTTTGCGGCGCTGCTTGCCTTGTAAACCCATATTAAGGCAAATTTTTCCCTGGCGCGGCGTGTATTTGACCGCGTTGGAAAGCAGGTTCTGCAGAATAATCCTGATAATTTTACGGTCCGCAAAAATTTTGCATAAACTTTTATTATAATTTTCCCTCAGTTGGAGGCGTTTCTTGCCAATGGCGGGGCGCAGTTCTTTAATTACATTTTGCGCTATTTCTTTCGGATCAAGCTCCGAAAGCTGGATGTTAAAAGTCCCCAGTTCAATTCTTGAGACATTCAGGAAGTCGTAAACCAACTCTATCATTTTCCGGTTGGCGTTATTTATTTCTCCCAAATACCTCAATTGCTCGCGGTTAAGCGGCCCCAATTCCTTTTTTAACAGGGCTTCGGCGTACCAGTTAATTGCGGAAAGAGGGGTGCGCAATTGGTGGGACGCCAGGGAAATAAGTTCGCTTTTGGCGCGGTCAACGGCTTTTTCTTGGGTAATGTCGGAAATGACCTGAATAGTGCCAATGACTTTGCCGTTTAAAATTATAGGCGCGGCGGTAATGGATACCGGAATTTGCCTGCCGTTGTTTTTGGACAAGAGGAGGTTCCTTATTTTAACCTTGCGCTTGTTTCCCAAAGCCTTAAAGACCGGCCGCTTTTGTTTAATTATAAGGCGTTTGTCTTCGCCGTATAACGGCATGGCCTGGTCAACCGGTAGGCCTATTGCTTCTTTTTGGTCTAGGCCGATCAACTTTTCCGCCTGGAAATTCAGCATAATCACCGTTCCCCGCTCGTCCGTGGCAATAATCCCCTCCCCAATACTGTCCAATATGGCCTCGTCTTTAACCTTGTCCTGTTCTAGGTTTTTATTTATTTGTTCCAACTGTCCGGTCCGTTCCTTAACCAGATCTTCCAGCTGGCTGTAAAACCTATTTATAGTGATAGCCTGCGCCGCGCTGTTTCCAGCGTAAATGCAAAGTTCCTCATCCTCTTTGGAAAAATTATGTTTTTTTAAGAAGCAAATATGCAAGGTGCCATAATTGTGTTTTTTGTAAGTAATGGGGACAACTGCTACGCTGGACATGGTTTCTTTTGCATCTGCCTTTACGTAATAGCTGTTTTCTACATCAGCCACCAACTGTGGGATTTTGGTTGAAAATGCCCTGGAAACAATGCCTTCTTTGCGCGGAGCCGCAGGAATATAAGGGGTGGACGCCGTCTTATAGAGCAGCTTGAACTCTTGGTTTTCAGTATGAAAAAAACTAAAGCCAAAATCGGCTTTTAGTGCGATTATTAAAGTGTTAATAATTTTTTTAACAATTGTGGCTTCGCCATTTACCTGGACGCACTCCAAAACAACCTTGTTTAAAAGGTTCAACTTGTCGGATAAAATTAGATTATTTTTAGTTTGCATAATGTGTAAAGTGCACGGAATCGCTAGTGTACAAGTGCAATGATGAATTCAAATCTAGCGATTCCGTATAGGTTTCACGGCTAACCCATGCCGTTCTTATGGAAGACGATAATGAGATAGGACTCCTTGCAAAATTTAACCTCAATTGGTTCTTCCGATGTAAAATTGGGTAGCCGATCCCGATAATCCTGGACATAGCGGACCGTATTTTTTTTCCCCAGCCTTTCCCAGTGGGGATTAGTGTCTCTGAACGGTTCATAAACTACAAACCATCCTCCGGGCATTATTATGCGGTTCACTTCCTTTAATGCCTTAATCCATTCTTCATTCCAGAGCCAGAAACCGATGCGGCCCCAGATAACTCCATTCTTGGATTTGTCCCTGATTTCGGTTAAGCTGCTGGCCCTTCCCAGGCGCAACCTGGGAACGAACTTTAAAAGATGTTCGCGCATGAGGACTTCGCGGGTGAATTTGAGCATTTCATCGCTAATATCCACCCCTGCGTAAGTGAAGCTCCAGCGATTCTGGACTTTCAGCTTCAGCAGATCTCTGGTAAACTCTCCGGTTCCGAAACCGGTTTCCAGAACTTTGCCTGAATTGCAGTCCTCCAACAACGGCCAGATAAAATCAAACAGAACTTCGTGTAGCCGCCCGATCTCCTTGTCAAATATCCTAAGCGCCTTGGCCGGGTCTGTCTTGTATACTTCCCTTAGTTTCGTGGGAGCGCACGCCAGGCGCTGGAATGTTTTTACTCGCTCATCCCAGTATTCCCTGGCCTGTGCGAGGTAATCCCTCACTACCATTGAAGGATGCGGTTTAGGTCCGTTTGTCATTCTTCCCCCTTAAGTTTGGTGCCTATATTATAGAGCTTTCTTTTCTTCAGGGCAACAAGTAAAGGGTGATTGATACAATAAAAAGGCTTTAAATGTAAGGAATATTTTAGAAAACCGTCAAAAAGGTGTAAACATTGCTTTGTGAAATAAAAATTTGTAAACGGCAGAGATTGCGGCTATACTGTAGTTGCAACTTAGTTTTGCCTTATCCTTAATTAATAAAGGATATGGGGAATTCTTTTTTCAGCCTAAAAATTGGCCCGAAATTCAAGAAATTCCTGGCGTTTATAGAAGGACCGGTTTTGGTCTTGCTAATTTTTATAGTTGACAAAATCCTTTTATGGCTGAACGTTGACGTTCCCAATATGAGCATAATTTACGGAGCAGCGGTCGCTTTTGCGGCGTTTGTTGGCGGTTTATATTCCGGGCTTGCCAGCGCGGCTGGTGCCGTCCTTTTGAGCGGTTTTGACCTTTCCTTGCCGGGAAATTTTTTTTATTTTGAGAGAAAAGCGGCAGTGGAAATACCCATATTAACCTGGGTATTCCCAATCCTGGTAATTCTTGCCAGCCTGCTGAAGCGCCATGCCGAAAGCATGGTTTTGGCAAAAAGGCAGGCTAAGGTCCTGGAGAAATACCAGGAAGATATCCGTAACTTGTTTAACCATCTGCCGATGCTGGTAGTCATTACCAACGGACCAAAACATATTTATAGCATGGTCAATAAGAAAGCGGAGGAAGTTTTTGGCAGCCTGGCAATGATAGGCAAAGATCCCCAGGAAGCTTTTCCGGAATTGAAAGACCAAGGGCAAAAATTATTGGAACCCATGGATCGGGCTTTTAAAAGCGGCCGCGAGGAAATATTGGAGCAAATGCCCATAACAAAAGACTGGGACGATACGGGGATTGCTTATGAAAAATATTTTAGGGTTTATTACCGGCCAATTAAGGACGACAGCGGCAAGGTCACGGCGCTGATGAACGCCGCCTGGGACATTACCCCCGAGGTGGAAGCAAAAAATAAATTGGAAACGCATAAAGAAGAATTGGCCAAGTCCCAAGACCGGTTAAGAATGATACTGGAAGGAATTGAAGACGCGGTTGTCGTGCAAAATGCCGACGGTCGGATTGCTTTTGCCAACGAGGCCGGAGCGAAAATTTTTGGGTTTTCCGGCATAGACGGATTTTTAAACGCGCCTGCGGAAATTATGTGGAAAAAGCTTGAAATTTTAGACGAAGCCGGCCAGCCTTTGCCTTGGGAAAAGTGGCCGCAAAATTTGGCGCTGAAAGGAAAGGTTTCCGACGAAATAACAATCCAGATTGTGGTTAAAAGTATCGGTGAAGCGTATTGGGTATTGGCTAAATCGCGCCCCATTTACGGCAAGTCCGGAGAAATTTTGATGGTGGTAAGCATTTTCCGCAATGTAACCCAGCTTAGGCAGGCGCAGCAGGAAATACAGTTCTACGCTTCCCACGACATTTTAACCGGCCTGCCGAACCGCAAAACTTTTGAAGAGCGCCTGCGCCGCGCCATGTTTTTTGCCAGGAAGGAACGGCATATGGCCGCAATCATGCTTTTGGATTTGGACCGCTTTAAGAATATCAACGACACGTCGGGGCATGACTTGGGCGACAAAGTAATCGCCGAAGTCGCTTCCAGGTTAAAGGCTGCCATGCGCAGCGACGACGTTATAGCCCGCTGGGGCGGCGACGAATTTGTGGTGCTTTTGGAAAAAGTGGCTGGCATTTATGATGTGTCCCGCGCCGCTGAAAAAATCAGTAAGGCCTTAGAGCCGGTTATCCGCATTGCCCGCCATACCTTGCACGTTTCAACCAGCATAGGTATTGCCTTGTTCCCCCAGGATGGCGAGGATCTGCAGGGTTTGCTAAAAAATGCGGACGTGGCGCTTTATCGGGCCAAGGAAAAGGGACGCAACCGCTGCCAATTTTACGCCCAGGCCATGAACTTCCACGCGTCGGAAAAGTTGCATTTGGAAAATAAATTGCGCCAGGCTTTGGAAGCCGGCGAGTTCCGCCTGCACTACCAGCCGATTATAGACATAAGAACCAAGGCGCTTGTGGGAGCGGAAGCGCTTTTGCGCTGGTATCATCCCAATGCGGGAATTTTTAAGCCTAACCGCTTTATAAATTTGGCCGAGGAAATTGGCATGATCGTTCCCATTGGAAAATGGGTTTTAAGCCAAGCCTGCCTGCAAAACAGGTTATGGCAGGAAAACGGCCTGGATGGCTTAAAGGTTTCCGTAAACCTGTCGCCGCGCCAGTTTTTGGAAGATGACTTGTTAAATACCGTAAGCCAGTCCCTAAGCCGGGCCTTGCTCCACCCTTCGGCTTTGGACCTGGAGCTAACCGAAAATATCGCCATGGAAAACATTGAGGCTACCAGAAGGAAGCTGAAAGAGTTAAGCAGTTTAGGGGTGAGCATTATAATTGACGATTTCGGCATGGGTTATTCGTCGCTAAGTTATTTAAAAAATTTTCCCGTCAGCAAACTGAAAATTGACAAGTCGTTTGTCAGGCATAGCATTACCGACAGCCAGGATGCCAAAATTATTCGCGCCATTATCTCCATGGCCGAAAGCCTGCATTTAAAGGTGATTGCCGAAGGCGTGGACTCGGAAACGCAGTTGGGCCTGCTGCAGTCTTTAGGCTGCCACGAGGCCCAGGGGTTTTTTATCAGCCGCCCGCTTTCTTCCGAAGCATTTCTAGCCTGGGCCAAAAATAGACAAGTTATCCAGCAGCGCCTTCCTTTTGCGGCGTGTGACAATGTCCCGGATGCATAAAGCCGCCTATGCCTATAACAGATTTAAATTTTAAACGAAAGATATCTTTTGCCCCTAAAGTCTGCTTATCCCCTAAGGGGCGCTTTTGTTGAATAATTTGCCATATTTAACTAATTGTGGTCCTTTAAATATTTACTTACCTTACTGGAAGAAATCCACCAAAACAGCAATTTTTATACGACAATTTCTCCTATTGATATAGGGATTTTTTTTAGAATTTTTTTTCGTTTTTTGAAGCAAATTTAAGGTAATGGAAGTATTTATTAGTAGTAGCCAAGAAGAGAATTAACACACAAGATATATGAAAAATTTAACATCAAGGTTCAAGTTTTGGCTGGCGGTCGCGGCAACTGTGTTGGCAGGACTGGCAATGGCAATTGATCCGGCTGGCGCAGTCCAAACATCAGGGCCAGTGACGGCTGCGCGTACTTCTGCCAATTGGTCGGGGTACGCAGCCACGGGAGGAACATATACGGGAGTGGGCAGCACTTGGGTTGTGCCGCAAGTCAGCAAAAGCAACTACGGGGCGGATGCCGCCTGGGTCGGGATTGGCGGAATTTCCGGCCAGGACATTATCCAGGCAGGAACCCAAGGCATGATAGGCAGGACGGGTAATATAGATTACCAGGCCTGGATAGAACTTTTGCCCCGCAGCGCCCAGCCCATTCCCCTTTCCGTTAATGCCGGAGATTCAATAACCGTTGCCATTACCCGCCAATCGGGAAATATTTGGAACGTTTCCGTAAAAAATAATACCTCCGGACAAAATTACCAGACTGCGGTAAATTACAACTCTTCCTTGTCTTCCGCGGAATGGATCCAGGAGATGCCCAGCTCCGGCCGGTCGTTTATCCCTTTGGATAATTTTGGGACCGTTCAATTCACGAACGGCTGGGCTATTCAAAATGGCAATCAGGTTACCATTTCCCAGTCCGGCGCAAAAATGATAAATATGATAAACCAGGCTAAGCAGGTTTTGGCGTCTACTTCCAGCCTGGCAACTGATGGTACGGATTTTTCCGTAACGCGTTCAAATGTCGCGGCGGTTTCATCCGTTCCAAACGTAACAGGCTATAGCGGCCGCGGCTGGGGCCGGACAGGTTCAAACGGCCAAACTTCTACTGCTTCGCCTGTGCCTGCCATTTCGCCTGTGCCAAGCATAAGCGTTAACGTAGGTGGCGGGTGGCAAATAGTAATACCAAATCTCAATTCCTGGCGCCGGCAGGTAGGATATTTTTCCGGCAGGGATATACTGAATAATTTAATATAATGGTCGTAGTTTGTATTATTGCAATGATACAAACTTTGTAGGCAAGCCGGGGTAGTGAAGGCGCCCTTCCGGGATAAGTAATTTTTAGATTATTAGATGTTGATTGTCATCAGCCTGACTTAAGAGGGCCGGCCCGGAAGAGCGCCTTCACCTTCGCTCATTGATCTGTCTCCTTAAGCTGTAGTGTTCAACTAATTTTAGCGGTAAATAAAAAAATCCCATTCTGTTTTCATAGAATGGGATTTTCTGTTTCAATCCAGGCAAAACTTGGGGAAAATTTACCTGTGCATTATTCCGAATCCACCCTGTTGGCGGTTGCCGTCAAAAATCCTGGTTGCCGCAATATTGTTGCCTGAAAGGGTTCCGAACACGGTTAGGGTATCGCCGTTGGCAATACCGGAATTTTGTAAGGAAGTCCCGGCAGGCTTTACTACCATTAATTGAGCGTTGCTGGCATCCACAGTGTAAGTGGCATTGTCGCTGCCGGCCAAAGTTATGGTATTGCCGTTAATTGCGGTAACAGTTCCGGAGGCCGCGGGTGTTTGCCTGGCCGGTCTGGCTGGCAAGTTGCCGTCTATGATCCGGTTGGCCGCAACGTTGTTGTTGGAAACCGGACCGAATACGGTGAGGGTATCTCCGCTTGCAATGCCGGAAACTTGGATGGTAGTTTTGGCATTGTTGGCAAATTTCTCAATTTGGGCCTTGCTGGCATCTACGGTATAAGTAGTGCCATTTTTCCCGGCTAAGGTAATAGTATTGCCGTTTACGGACGATACCGTACCTGTTATTGCCGAACCAAATTGTCCCCTTCCCTCCATTTTACCCCAACCGTAAGGGGGCTGATTGCTCGGACTGCTGCCGTTCGAGTTGGTGTTGGAACTGCCGCTGTTTGCGGTTTGGGCTTGGCTGGTCTTGGCGGAACCAAGGATTGAAGTCCCGACAATTGCCGCGCCAATCAGCACCAGCACCCCGGCCAATCCGGCGAGCTTTTTAAGGTTTAATTGTTTCATTCATTAAGCCTTTCTTGTTAATTTTTAAGCATTCGACCATTCCTGCCATATAATACAAGCCAGAGGTTATTATATTTCAAATGTTTCGTAATGATTTTTTACTTAAATAAAATGAAAGTAGGTATTTGCCAATAAAACCGTCAAACTAATCGCAGTTTGACTTACAAAAATAAAAGGTTCATAATTTGATTATGAAGAAATCGGGAAAAAAAATCACATTAGACGACCTGGCCGCTATGGTAGCGGAGGGTTTTTCGGGAATGGCTACTAAGGATAATTTGAAAAGTATGGCCACTAAAGCAGATATTGCCAAGCTGGAGCAAGGCCAGGAAGACATCAAATTGCGGCTGGATAACGTCGCATATCGTTTTGAACTGGTTGAGTTGCAGAAACGGGTTACACGGTTGGAACAAAAAACCGGAATGATAAAATAATCAATTTTTCTACATTACCAAAAATAACCGCATGAAACGGTTATTTTTGTATTGGCATAGACATCTTCTATCGAGTTTTGCATCCAGGTCTGGAACTTGAAACTGCCGCAATCCATCCCGATAACTCGATAAAAAATGCCTTGGCAGGCCACGTCGTTCGCGAACGACGTGGCAGGGGCGGTAGGAATCGAACCCGCGCAAGCGGTTTTGCCTGTCCGCCGAAGCAATATAAAATCCGCCGCTCTTGGCAGGGGGTGAAGGAGTCGAACCCTCGCAATTGGTTTTGGAGACCAATGTACTACCGTTATACGAACCCCCCACCATCAGCGGCGGATTTTATTATAATATTGTCGAAGGCGGAGAGACCGCTGTTCTACCATTGAAATATTCCCCCATTGCTCCAATTTCCGATGATTTGATATTGGAAATTGGAAATCCGGCATTTATTTGGTTTCCTTGTGCAACTGCTTTTTCTTGCAGAACTTGCAGAATTTTTGCAGCTCCAGGCGCTTTTGGGTGTTCTTCTTGTTCTTGTTAGTCTGGTAATTCAGGTTATGGCACACGGTGCATTCCATGTTGATCAAATTGTCTTGGGACATATGCTTAATTTAAAAATAAAAAGATTTAATAATAAAAATATTGCAAAATTCACCTGGGCGTCAGGATAATTTTGGCACATCATGACGATCCTATCATGATATTGCTTGTACTGCATAGCTTTAGCGAAGCAGTGGAGCCGATGGTCGGGCTTGAACCGACGACCTACGGTTTACAAAACCGTTGCTCTACCAACTGAGCTACATCGGCACAGACCATGGTTGGCGGGGGGGCGGTTTATCCCGACGCCTGCCTGCGGCAGGGTCGGGACTCCGACTTCGCCTCTGGCGAACGTCGGAGCAAAACCGTTGCTCTACCAACTGAGCTATTTTGGCGCGCGGCTGGCGGGCAGGTAAACGAGCGCCTGTCCGCCCTCCCGATTATAAATGGCAGAACCTGTCATTAAGCCAAGCTGACAAAAGCCATTTAAAATATTTTACCATAAAAGAGTAAAAATGTCCATGTTCATAGCAACCCTGTAAATAAGACATTTTTTTTGCTATGATTAATAAAAGCAATTAATTATTATTTTATGGAATCAAACTTTAACGAAACAGGGCCTGTGGAAACGGATATGAATTTTCAGGCTCCGGATCGCACCAAGGGCACGCCCAGGAGAGTTTTCTTAAAGGGCCTTGCAGTTTTAGGCTTTGGTTTAAAAGCTGCAGCCGAAACAAAGGATAAGCAGGTAGCAACAGCCAACAAAGGGCCGGTTCGGGGAGACAAGCCTTTTGACAAAGGCCTGGAACAAATACAAAAGGCTACTGCCAGCGGTCCGTTTAGCCAGGGCCTGGAATCAGTGAAAGCGGCCGGCAAAGGCGATCCTGTTGTTAAAGGAACAGAGCCGGCTGGCGGCGCTGTTAGAAAAGGCGCGGAAGACGGCATGAAGGCAGAAACGCCAATTAAAGATGGCATAGAAAAAATGCCCAGGCCCAAGAGCCCCTGGCCGTGGCCCTAGCCCAGGCGATAAAACTTTTAACGTAAGATACTACCAGGATCACCCTTTCGGGATAAACAGCCTTTGAGGCTGTCTAAAAACTCCATTTGGGCTGCAATTGCAAAATTTCGGCCATTTGGGCCAAAAAATTTCTCCGCTTAGCCTACGGCTAAACATCAAAATTTATTTGCCCCAACTGCCTTGAAATTTTGCAATTTCGCCTACAAAGCGAGTTTTTAGGCCATCTCTTTAGATTATAGAATTGCGATCATTATCAGCCGGCCTTTAGACGCGCATTTTTAAAATAGCCCAATGAAAAAATTTATAGTTGCCTTATTATTAATCTGCATAATAATTCTGTCATTCGGTTTTACGGCAATAAAGCTTTGGTCGCTGGGCCCGGAAGGCAATTATTTTAACAGCAACCTGCGCTTAAAATTTGCCAAATACCCGGTTGCCCGCCAAATTTTAGGATTGCATTTTGACGGTGACGCCCGCACCGATTATCTGGGGCCTAGGTTCGGCAAAATTTCCGTAGAAGTTGACAGTATGCAAGGGTTGGAAATTCCTTACGCGGTTTTAAAGCAGATGGCGGAAAAAATCGGGCAACTGACCGGAAAAGAGACGTCCTTCTTCCAATCTGACGACAATCTTCCGTATTTGCCCGATCTTTCAGAAGCGGACGTAAAAAGTCTGGCCAAACAATACCGCAACGAAAGCGCCCTTGGCGAAACCGCTTCGCTATATTTGCTGGTAGCAAGCCGGCGCGACGAATCCATGAAAGAACTGGGGTCCAGCCTGGAAGAATACGGCATGGTAATTTTCTACGATTCCCTGCAAGAATTTACCCGGGACAATCCCGCAACTTTTAACAATTATCTGCTTTCAACAATTTTGCATGAGTTTGGCCACCAGCTTGGCTTGCCCCATAACGAACTGGACGGCTGCCTCATGAACGAAAACGCGGAAGCCAGCCACAATGCGCGGCCAAGCCCGGAAACAGTGTTGGTTAATTTTTGCCCCGAAGAACTTGCAGAGATAAAAGAAAATGCCCGGCTGAGCCAATAATGCGCGGTAAGAAAAAATCTTTTTTTCCGTCAAATAAGTCAAATAATTTTACGCAATTATGAAAAAACCGCAGAATAAAATTTTAATCGTGGAAGACGAATTGTATTTGCTAAACGTGCTGTCGGATAAATTCAAGCGCGAAGGCTTTCGGGTGGCCAAGGCCAGCAACGGGGAAAAAGGCCTGCAGATGGCCATAAAGAACAAGCCTGATTTAATCTTATTGGACATTGTTATGCCTTTGGTGGACGGCGTAACTATGATTAAGCGGATGCGCGCGGACGAGCGCATTGCCCATATCCCGGTAATTATTATCAGCAACTTGAGCGAAGTGGAACGGATTACCGAAGTGCTGGGCGCCAAGACCGGAGTAATAGAATACTTGGTCAAGAGCCATTGGTCCCTGGAAGGGGTGGTCAGGAAAGTGGAAGAAACCTTGCAAGTTTATAATTTATTGCAGCAAACTAACGTGAAAAAATAGCAATAATAAGCAGTAAATCCCGCCTTGCCCGGCTATAAGAATAGCGGACGGCAAGACGGGATTTTTTGTGTCTACCTGCGGCTGCGGTGCGAGGATCTCCTGCTGGAGCTGCCGGAGCTTCTGCTGCGGCTGCTGGTGCGCTTGCTCCTGCTGCGGCTTCTGGATGTGGCCATAATTATTTTCACCCCCTTCCGTAAACAAAATGTTTTCGTTCATGTTTATTTTGCATTATAGTTCGCGCTGCGCAAATTTGAATTACAGGAATAATTGCAAAATAAAATTTAATGCTTACGGGTAAATTGACGTTTTAATGCAAGAAAACTTAATTGACGCTCTGCGCCCTTCGCAGTTTAGTTTTTACGTAAAATTTGTTATAATATAAACGGAAGGCATCTTCCAACATTAATCATAAAATTTAAAATATTATTAAGGGTTGAAAGTTTAAAGTTTTTTTAGGAAGACATCTTAGTCCATAATTTAAATTTGTAACTTTAAAAATATGAAATACCTGGTTAAAGATATTTCCCTGGCCGCGCAGGGCAACTTAAAAATCCAATGGGCGGAAAACGAAATGCCGGTGCTAAAGGCCATTGCCAAGGAATTTAAGGCCAAGCAGCCGTTTAAAAATACCAAAATCGCCGCATGCCTGCATGTGACAAAGGAAACCGCGGTTTTGGCCAAAGTTTTGGCGCAAGGCGGGGCTTCTGTTTTTTTATGCGGGTCTAATCCCCTTTCCACGCAAGACGACGTAGCCGCGGCTCTGGCCAAGTCGGGTATAAATATTTACGCATGGCGGGGAATTTCCAACAAGGACTATTACCGCTGCCTCAACCTGGTTTTGGACGGCAAGCCGCAAATAACCATAGACGACGGCGCGGACTTAATTTCCCTTATCCATTCCAAGCGGACGGAGGCTTTAAAAAGCATTTGGGCCGGCCAGGAAGAAACCACTACCGGGGTAATTAGGCTGAAAGCCATGGCCAAGGACGGCGCGTTAAAGTATCCGGTGGTCGCGGTAAACGACACTCCCACCAAGCACATGTTTGACAATTATTACGGAACCGGGCAAAGCACGCTGGACGCGGTTATCCGGGCCACGAATATTTTGCTGGCCGGAAAAAAAGTGGTGGTAGCAGGCTATGGTTATTGCGGCAGCGGCGTGGCGCAAAAAGCCAGGGGCTTGGGCGCGCATGTCATTGTAACGGAAGTGGATCCCGTTAAGTCGTTAAGGGCGGTTATGGACGGCTTTTACGTGGCTCCCATGCGGGAGGCGGCAAAGCTGGGCGACATTTTTATTACCGCCACGGGCGACAGGGACGTTATTACCAAAAAACATATGGCCGTAATGAAAGACCGCGCCATGTTGGCCAACACCGGGCACTTTAACGTGGAAATTTCCATTCCCGATTTGGAAAGCTTGTCTAAGTCGCACCGGCCTGTTAGCAGTGCGGTGGAAGAATATAACTTGAACAATGGCAACAAGATTTACCTTTTGGCCGAAGGCAGGCTGGTAAATTTGGCGGCGGCCGAAGGGCATCCTTCTTCGGTTATGGACATGTCCTTTGCCGACCAGGCTTTAACCGCCGCCTGGCTGGCGAAAAACCACAGCAAACTTTCCATAAATGTGCACAATGTCCCGGACGAGATTGACCGGCGCGTGGCAAAATTAAAGCTTGCCGCCATGGGCGTAAAAATAGACATTCTCACGCCCGAGCAAAAAAAATACCTGGCCTCCTGGCAGGAAGGGACATAGATTAGTCGGATAATGAAATTAAACACCTCAACCGTCCGGTTGAGGTGTTTTGATAGTATAAGCAATGCCAGTAATTAAAACTAAAAATTTGATCTTTAACCAGTGTCAATAATCAAAACAATATTTAACCCCTAAGCCGCGCCTGCACTTCGTAGCTTTAGCGAAGAAGTGGTGGGACACGTCGTTCGCGAACGACGTGGTGGGCAGGATAGGATTCGAACCTATGAAGGCATAAAGCCAACTGATTTACAGTCAGTCGCGTTTGACCGCTTCGCTACCTGCCCAAAGTGAACTTATTTATTTTAACTTATTTATATAAATTTGGCAAATTCAGGCACTCGAATTCTAATCTGAAGTGCAACCGCCTCCGCAGGCATTAAAAAGGGCCAGTAATTAAGGTAAGATGGTTAAAGCAACAAACTTTACCATTAAACCCACAATTACATGGCTTACCAGCATATTAC
>JAMDAY010000035.1 GCA_023484515.1 Patescibacteria group bacterium | reverse complement strand
TGCCAATTATATTATAGCTTTTTCCCTCATTTTTATCAAATCTTCCAAAATGATTTTGGCCAGATCTTGCTTTTCCCGGTGGACCTCCTTTTCCAAATTTTGCCAAGGCACCCATTTGTATTCCACAAATTCATCCCGGTCCAGTTTAATTTCCATATCCTGCCCAAAAAATTTAAAATATGCAATATGTTGTTCTTGGCCTTTGTAATGGTATCTTTTTGCCACAAAAAGCGGCCTCTTGCCCATGTCTTTCCATAAATAAGAATAAATATGGCCGGATTTTCCCATGAATTTTATTGAAGTGATGGCGGTTTCCCCTTGGATTTCCCGTTTAGCGCCTTGTTCTATCCCTTCGTTTTTTTCCAAACCGCCTTGGGGCAACTGCCAATAGTCTTGGAAAGATCCTTGGGAATAACCCAAGGCCCGTAAGACTGCTTTTCCCGGGTTAAATTTGGCAATAAATATCAGGCCGTTTTGGTTTAGAATAACGCTGGCGACATTTTGCCGGAAAGGCAAGGAAGAAAAAACTCTATATTTAATCAAGGCCCAGGTTAAACCAAACGTAGCCTGGAAAATCCTTTTTATGCGGCGGGGCTGCGTTGCCAGCCGGAACAGCCATTCCAAACCGGCACGCCTTATAATTTTTGGCGGCTGGGTTTTTTTGCCGGCTAAGTAATCAAAACTTCCGCCCAGGCCGATAGCCAGTTTGGCCGGCAAATTTTGCAAATTTTCCGCTATCCAGCGCTCCTGTTTAACCGGCCCGTAAGCGACAAGCAAGATGTCGGGATTGGCGTTTTTGATATCTTTAATAACCGTGGCATCGCCCGGATTCTTGTTTGACCAGCCGGCTACGCGCAGCTTGCCTGCAAATTTTCCGGCCAGCTTGCCAGCTGCAAGCTCCGGAGTGTCGTTAAATCCGCCAAGTAGGTATATTGACCAATTGTTTTTTGCGGCCAGTTCTGCCAAGTCCCAAATTAAATCCGATCCGGGAATTTTTTCCGGCAGGCTGCTGCGGACAAATTTAGGATAAAACAGGATTGACAGCAGCGAATACTTGGCCTGCCAAACCGACTGCAAAATTTTACCGGAATACGATTTGGCGGCCAGGGGGATTGACAGGAACCTTGCGGCCCAAAACAGGCCAATCCCGTCGGCCACGGCAAAATCCGACCGGTTTAAAATTTCCAGCAGGGAGGAATCTTTCAGGCAGCGGTATAAGAATTCGGAATACGGCGTGGTGACAAAAGTCTGCTGCCCCCGTTTGATCCGGGCGGCCAGTTGCGCCAGCAGTTCGGCCTTGGTGGTTTTGCTAATGTTTAAACCGGCAATATTTATATTATCCATGCATTAATTATAGCTTTTTAGGCCGGACATTACAACTTAATAATTTGGCCGATATGAAAAAATCCTATATAATGTTTTTAGGATGATTTTGGCCCGTTAGTTAAATAATAGCTCCAAAATCACACTAAAAACAAATGGAAATCCTTGGAAAAATCGTCAAGAATATTGGCAGATCCCCGTCAGCCAAAGTAAAGGCTAGCCCCCACCTCCACTCCCCTGCCCATTTGCTGGCTGACGAACTTTGCCGAAAATTCAACGACAAAAAGCATTTTGGGTTTTATTTAAAAATGGCCACCTTGTATGACCATAATTTTTTAAGGAATTTGGCCGGACAGGTGCTGGAGTCCAATACGGTCAAAACTCCGGGCCGGCTGTTCGCGTATTTAATAAAGAAGCACAATCGGGAAAATTCCCAATTATAAATATCAAATAACAAAGCCAACTTACTTGAAATTTGTAATTTGATATTTGGAATTAAATGTATGATATTGCCAGTCGTAACTTATCCCAATAAAATTTTGCGCCAGCCGGCGGAGCCGGTGGCTTTTCCTTTGTCAAAGGAAATAGCCAAATTGACTCGGGACATGATTGACACGGTCAGGCAGCAGGACGGGGTCGGCCTTGCCGCGCCCCAGGTGGGAGCATCGGCCAGGTTAGTGGTGATAAATTTGGAAAAAGAAGGCATTCCGGCGTTCGCACTGTATAACCCCAAGATCGTATCCAAAAGCTTGAAGAAAGCGGAAGTGGAAGAAGGCTGTCTTTCCCTGCCGGGCATTTTCGGCATGGTCAGAAGGCCGCTTAAGGTAAAAATTAGCGCGCAGAACGCGGAGGGAAAAAAAATCTCTTTTACCGACAACGGCTGGGTCGCCAGGGTGGCCCAGCACGAAATAGACCACACTAACGGGATTTTAATTATTGACCTGATAAAAAATTATACAAAAGGCGGCGAGATTGCAAAAAAACTGAAGGATAAGTAATTTTACGAGCGCGGAACATATGAAGTTTATCAAAGATTTGCTATTTTTTGAGATAATGGCAACCGGCCAGGATCCTGACAAGGATAATATAATCCAACTGTCCGCCATACTGCTGGACCGCGACAATTTATTGGAAAAAAATTATTGCAATATGTACGTGCGGGTTAGTTACTTAGACAGTATTATGGCGCAGCACGCAAAAATGCTGCACGTGGATTACGATACCATTAAGCGCAGCCCGAAAATTTTTGACGTGGCAAAAAAATTCAAAGACAGGTTTGGAACGGGTTTTTTGCTGGCTACGCATAACATGAACAATGTGTTCTTCCTGCGGAACGCTTTTAAAAAAGCGGCGGTGCCGTTTGATTATGACGTGCATATAATTGACCTTTGGACCCTGGGCTATATTTATACCCTAAATTATGGCCTGAACAAAATGCCGACTTTCAGTACTTTTGCGGATTATTTCAAGCTGAAGCAGAAACGCCCGTTTGATGCAATGGAAAAAGTCAGGCTGGAAGCCGAAATTTTCAGGAAAATAATTAAAGAAGTCTAATATGGATTTTAAAAAAGATTTATTGCTGGTAGATTTGGAAATGACGGGACTGGATGCGTCCCGCCATGAAATTATCCAAATGGCGGCCTTGCTATTGGACAAAAAAACCTTGGAAGAAAAGGAGGCCTTTAATTCCTACATTAAGCCCAGGCATTGGAAGCGCCGCGATCCGCAGTCTATGAAGGTTAATCGCATTACCTGGGAGCAGTTGAAGAACGCCCCCAGCCTGCAGAAAGCCATAGGCGACTTCGACTTATTGTTCGGCCATGACGTGGTTTTGTCATATTACGGCGGTCCGGTAGACATGGACTTTTTGCGCGCAGCTTATAAAAAAATACATAAAAAATTTAAATTTGATTACCACTATTTCAATTTATGGGGGCTATTTTACGGTTATTTGGCCGCAAGGAACAAGTTGAAAAATAAGAAAAAATTTACCGGCTTTGCGCTAGACGATTTTATGGAAGATTTTAAAATAAAATCTTCCAGCCGGCATGATGCTCTGGAAGACTGCCGCATTGAAGCGGAGATTTTAAGGAAAGTAATCGCCAATATATGAAGATAATATTTTTTGGGACTTCTAATGTGGCATTGCCAGTTTTGGAAGTGCTGGACAAGCACCATGAAGTTTTGGCAGTGGTAACGCAGCCGGACGCTCCAGCCGGCCGGAAAAGGCAATTTACGGAAAGTCCGGTTTCGGTTTTGGCAAAAGAGATGGGAAAAAAAACTTTTAAACCGGAAAAAGTAAAAAATAACGAATTGCTCCGCATGGAGCTGGAAAATTTAAAAGCTGAAATTTTTGTGGTGGTGGCTTACGGCCAAATTTTGCCCCGGGACATTATAAATTTGCCGGCCTTTAAAACCGTTAACGTGCATTTTTCGCCCTTGCCAAAATACCGCGGCCCTTCCCCTATCCAATCCGCCCTGCTGAACGGCGACCAACAAACAGGCACGACAATTTTTATTTTGGACGAGCTGGTTGACCACGGGCCGATGATTGCCCAGGAAATTATTAATATTGAACCGGATGACAATTTCATCACCTTATCGGAAAAATTGGCGCGGAGGTCCGCTAATCTTATTGTCCCGGTGTTAGAAGGTTATGTTTCAGGCAAAACCACTCCCCTGCCCCAGGACGATGCCGCAGCCACCCGCACAAAGATTATTACCAAAAACGACGGTCGCGTGCAATGGCAAAAGACTGCCGGCGAAATATATAACCAGTTCCGTGCTTTTTATCCCTGGCCGGGCATTTGGACAATATGGAACGGAAAAAAATTGAAAATTTTGGACTGCCGTCCTGTTAAAAAAACAGCAGGGCTTGCCGGCAATCCCGGATCTGTCTTGGAGGGCGGCCTGGTGGCATGCGGCAACGGGCAAGCGCTGCAAATAAATTCCCTGCAATTGGAAGGCAAGGCCGAAACGGACATTGGCAGTTTTTTGAATGGTTATCAAAATTTCCCAGGCAGCTTGTTGGAATAATTAGTGTTTTAATTTTGTAAAAACAAGACGCCTAGGCGTCTTGTTTTTACTGTCCGGCGAAGGTACTTTTTAAGAGAACCGGCCTTATAAAGTTAGATTGACAATGATCAATATCCAATAATCTAAAACCTACTTGCTCCTTTTAGTTATTAGTCAGTGCACCCCAACGAAAGAGTTAGCCGGGCATTGCTGGCCGGAGTGGTGGGCAGGATCCCGGTCGCTGGGGTCCAAAGTATGGTGTGCCGCGTCGTTGTCAATGTTGCCGCTGCAATCAATGTAGTTGCCGTTTATTGTAGGATATCCGTTCGTGTAGACAATATTGTTGTTTGCAGGAGAGTTAGGATTTGGCGGCGGCAAGGTGGAAGGAGGCGTGGATCCGCTATTAATTTGGGTCCAGGACAGCTTGGCCACGGCATTGCCATAGGCTTCGTAATATTCCATCTTGATGTTATGAGTGCCGGAGGCCAGGTTTTTTATGGTTGTATAACTGGTAGCAGGCTGGTCATGCCATTGGTCAATAATGGGATTTCCATCCAAAAAGACCTTAACGCCGTCATCGGCCGTGGCTGTAAAAGCATAATCGCCGGCGGAATTGAAATTAAAGTTTCCCTGCCATTTGGCGGAAAATTGGTCTGCCGGCACTTTGGGATCGGGGGAACCTCCTCCCCAGTCAAAGTTTACGGAATTGTCGGTCCTTGAAAGGACAAGGTTATTGAAATTTTGTCCCAAATAATAACAGCCGGAAAAAGCATTGTCTGCCGGACCGGGGCAAGAAGAGGACGGTTCGGAAGGAATGCCGGCCTGGGTCCAGGACAACTTAGCCACGGCATTTCCCCCGTTTTCGTAATATTCCACTGTAATTAAGTGCGTGCCGCCGGATATATCCTGGATAAAATTGTAAGTCGTAGCCGGTTGGTCAAAAAATTTATTTAACACGAGATTGTTGTCTACATACACTTTAATGCCGTCATCGGCCGTAGCTGTAAAATAATAATTGCCGGCGTTAAAATTGAAGTTCCCCTGCCATCTTGCGGAAAAATGATCCACGGGTACTTTAGGATCGGGAGATCCTCCTCCCCAGTCAAAATTGATCGCATTGTCTGTCCTGGTAAATGCCAGTTTGGTAAAGTCTTGGCTGGAATAATAGCAGCCGGTAAAGGCGTTGTTGGCAGGGCTGGCGCAGGACAAGCCGGTTAAGGCGGGATCCGGAGGCTGGCTGCCGGCTGGATTATTCCCGTTTGCGCCGAACCAGGAAGCCATTACGTCCTGGGCTGTTTTATGTTGGGGGGTATAGTCCGTGTCGTTGGGACCGCCGGCGTTAGGGTCTGACCGCCATTCCCATAAATGGACGCCGTGCACCCAAGAATACCTGCCCCAAAAATCAAACAGGGCCGTATAGTCGTTGGCTTGTTCCTGCTGGTCAGGAGGGCCGCCATAGCCGTAATCCCAAGGCTGTAAATGGGCATTGGTTACGCTTTTGTATCCTATTTCCGTAAGCACTATAGGTTTGCCGGTTCGCTGGGACAGGCTTTGCAGGTCATCCAGATATGAGTTCCAGGCGTTTTCCAGTCCGCTTACCGAGTTGTCGGAATATAAATTAAAGTAAGCGGAAACCCCAACAAAATCCAAATACGGCCAAAAATCTATATGGTTCTTTTCATCGCCAAACCCCGGCGGCCCCCAGTTGGCGCTGTAAGTCAGTTGGCCGGAATAAATTTTCCTGATGCCATTTATCATGTCTATCCAGTACTGGGTATTGGAATAATTTTGGCTGGAAGCCGACATGTCGACAAGCTCCGTGCCAATGCAGTACGATTCTACATTGTGCGCCTGGGCAATTTGCGCGTAATGGTTTATCATGTTGCCGTAATTGGCAAACCAGGTAGCGCGGTCGCCGGGGTTAATATTGGCCCTCCAACCGCCGCTGTAAGCGTCAAGATGCGGCTTGAGCATGACTTTAATGCCTTTTGAATGGATATAGTCAATGGCGGAAATTAAGGCGCTGTCCGTAGGCGTATCCGCTCCGGGCTGGATGTCGGTGGAATAATCGTTTGATTGGTAGTAATTAAATACCAGGGAAACATAGTTGGCGCCGGTAGCCGCCAAATTGTCTATTGATTGTTTAAACGATTGGCTGGCAAAATCGCCGTTCCAAGCGGAGCGTATGCTTACGCCTTTTTGCGGCCAATCGTTCGCGGCAGCAAAAGTTGTTTCGGGATGGGCAATGCCTGCGAAAACTAAAAAACCAAAGGCGCTTAGAAATATATATAAACGTTTTAATTTTGTATCCATAAGGACAACTATTAATTATTGCAAATAATTAACCAATTGGCCGCCCCAGCCAAACAAAATAAAATATGCCGAATTTAAAATTCCAAACTCTTGGCAATCGCGAAAGAAACCATCCATTCGGAAAAGTTGCTTAAAATAAACCAAAGTAAAATGCCCATAAGGGGTTGGACCTGATATTATTACAATGAATACTACCTTACAGGACGCTATCAATATTTTATGCTTACAAAAAAAGCGCGCTTTGCGCTTTTGTTCGGTCTGCGAAAATTTATGGCCATGCGGGGCGGCCCTTATTTTAAATATTTCAGCTTATTTTGCACGTGCTCCGCGAAAGTCTTACTGAAGACCGCTTCTCCGCTGGGTTGTTTATGCAGAAAATAATAGTAGTCGCTTTGGATTGGGTTAAGCGCCGCTTTTATGGAAGAAAGGGAAGGGTTGCAAATCGGCCCAGGAGGAAGCCCCGCGTATTTATAAGTATTATAAGGGGAATTCACCGACAGGTCTGCGCTGGAGGCGGCCGGGTCGTTCTTATTCGTGATAAAATTTATGGTCGCGTCGCTTTCCAGAGGCTGGCCAATTTTAAGCCTGTTATAGAATACTCCGGCAATTGTGGCGCGTTCTTGGTCCAATTGCGCCTGGCTTTTCGGTTCGGCAGGGCTGTTCCCGGATTCTTTTTCAATTATGGAAGCCAGGGTAATAATTTGATATACGGACATATTGCGGTCTTTTGCCGCTTGCCGCATTTCTGGCGTAAATTTGGCGTTAAAATTGTCCAGCATTTTCCCTATTAATTGGCTGCTTAACTGCATGCCTGTAAATTGGTTATTCTTGTCACTTTTGCTGATGCGATAGGTGTCCGGGAACAGGTAACCTTCCAAATCCGCATTTTCAGGCTTGTCGGCCAATAACGGATATTTGGCAACGTCATAAGATTTTATTGAATCCAGGAAATCTTTTGCATTGGCAACGCCTTTTTTTTCCAGGTAGTAAGCAATGTCTTGGCCAGCCCAGCCTTCTATAATAGTCACTGTTTCTTCCGGGGCTTTGGCCGATTGCCTGGCGGCCTGCCGTTCTAGGCGAACCTTTTTAGCAACAAAAATCCCGGCAGCCAGGACTAAAACTAAAAAAATTACAGAAGATGCCAATATTTTTTTCAACATATGGGTATTCTATCAAGAAAAAGAAGGTTTGGCTATGCGGGCAGTCTGGTCAATTTTCCTTCTTAAAATTACGGCCGTAATTTTAAGAAGGAAATTATATTTTACCTTTTGCCAGAAAGCCTTCCCGGGTTTGCAAAATTGAAAAGCCGCGCAGGGGAGCCGGCGCGGCTAAACTTAGTTTGCAAGCTAAATTTTATTTTGGCGCTGGAAAAATAAATTTCTGGTTTGAAGATCTTTATTTGCCCATTTCTTGTTCCACTTTATCCAATATCTTCTTGGCATGGTCGCGTCCGCCCAGGCCAAAAGCAATGCCGCCGGCTATGGCTACCATGGCCACAATGGCTTTAAACAAATCCTGCAAGAAGCCGCTGGCCGTAGGCAATAACTCGGACAAGGCGGTTATGACGGCAAAAGCAACTATTGACCACTTTGTCAGGGCGCCCAAAGTTTTGGAAGAACCCATGCCTCCGGCTTTGACCGTAGTTTCCACAATGCCGGAGAAGAAGTTAGCCGCCAAAATCCCCAGCAGCAGTATCGCCATGGCTACCACCACGTGCCCGGCATAACCTAACACATCCTGGTAAAGGAAGACGCTGACATCGCGAAGCCCTAAAATATCGGCAGCGGCAATGAAGCTGCTTAAAAAGAAAAACCATTTGACAATCCAGGCTCCGGTTTTAGCCAGGCTAAGCCTGCGGCCGGCTTTTTCCGAAAGATTTTGCAAGCCAAGCTGGTCGGCCAAGTGGTCAATTTTAACCAGCTCCAGAATTTTTAACACCAGTTTGCTTAAGAATAGGGCTACCAGCCATCCTAATATTACCACAATAATGGCGGCAATTAAATTTGGCACGTAAACCAATACTTGGTAATAAAGTTCCTTCAAGGACTGGAAAACTGTTACTTGGTAAGTTGGGTAATCCATTTTTTTTTACTCCTTTCTTTATAAATATTTTTGTCTCAAAGATGTGTCCTTAAAACCGACCGCGGGCCAATGCCCTTTAAGGATTAATTAAAGGCTGCTAAAAGGCAGCCTTTAGTCCCCGATTATCTTAATATGCACTTCCCTATTGGAACGCCCTCCGTCCAATTCTATAAAAAAAATGCTTTGTTTTTCGCCCAAGACCAATTCCCCCTGCTCTATAATCAAGTTTTCCGAAGAGCCGAGAAGAAAAGCCTTGACGTGCGCGTGCCCGTTGGATCGTTCGTTGGGAGCGACTGTTTGCCTGACCTCAAACAGGTCATGGCTGTAACTGATGTCAATGGGAACCAGGCGGTAAAGGGTTTTCATAATGTCCTGCATAAGCAGGGATTCATTGTGGTTTATCCTGATGGCCGCGGTGGTGTGCGGGCAAAAAACCACTACCATGCCGCTTTTAATATTTGACTCTACCACTGCGGTTTTAACCCGGGCGGTAATATCTATAAGTTCAAATTGTTTTTTCGTTTCCAGATTGATGGTTTTGGATGTTTGTTTCATGGGTTTTAAAATTTAGCTTCGCGGTCCGTAAATATCAGCAAATAGCCTTAGGAAGATAAGGGGGGTTTTTGGCTGCCCGATTCTTTATATTTTTGCAATATCCTGTTCAAACGGCTGGCGACTATGGCTGCTATTATGGTGACAACGATTGCGTAAACAAAACGGGAAACCAGGCCGGAACCGGAATGGAAATACTGGGAAATCAGGTCTTTAATGGCCTCGTTCCAAGCCAAAGCAGCCACCAATATAAAAGCGGAACTGATCAGGCTGATGCTCTGGGATAAAATTTCCTTATTGGCTTCCTTAACGTTTTGCCGGGTTTTTTCCAGTATTTCCTTCATACCGCAGTATTATACCACATTGGAGGCGGCTTTTCAAAATTTTAGCAAAAATAATAGAACATCAGACTTAATTACATCACTTGATTTCGAATACTACTGTCATTTGCTCAATAATATCCTGGCTGCCGGGTTCAATGGAAGGGGCAATGGTTTTTGCCGCTAATCCGCCTGCGGCGGCATTGCGTGTTGCCACATCATATACGGGCGTAGGATAACCGCCGCCGGTTTCCGAAATGCTTATAACCTTTCCAAGTTTTAACCCCGCAGTATTAGCGAGTTGTCCGGCTTTTTCTTTAGCCTTTTGGATGGCTTGCTCCCTTGCTTGTTCTTTCAAGTCATCGGGATTGTCAAAGCTTAAGCTGATGCCGGTGACTTCGTTGGCGCCGTTGTTAGCGGCACCGTCAATTATTTTTCCCAGTTGTTCCGTGGATTTGTCTATGCCGCGGACTTTAACCGATACCGTCTGGTTCGCCTGGTAGCCGACAATTACGTCTTGGCCGTTCCGGTAATCCCGCTGCGGATAAAGATTAAAATTGGATGTGGTTATGTCCTCTTTGTTAATCCCCTGGCCTTTAATAAAGGCGGTAATCTGGTTTATCTTTTCGTTGTTCCTGCTTTGCACGTCAGCCGCCGTTATTCCCTGGGTAATTACCCCGAGGTTTACGGTAGCCAGGTCAGGAGTGGCGGTAACTTTGCCTTCCGCGGAAATGGAAATTGTGTTGTCAGGTTTTTTGTCCTGGAACGCGTCCACCAATGTATGGCTTTTATCCACAACTAATAGAGCCACAAAAACCAGCAACAAGCCTCCCAGGCCCGCTGCCAGCCATTTTGGTAATAAATTATTCATTTGTCCGTTTATTTCTTGCCGTTTGGCATTTAATGTTACTTTACCTTATTATACGATAAATTAGGGAAAAAGTAACGGATAGTTGCAATTTTTTAAATTGTAATTTTTTAACGGCTCAACGGATTTGTCCGTTGAGCCGTTAAATTCAGATATCAGATATATGAGAAGTCAATTTTTATCTATCGGTTATTTCTGCATTAGGAGCGCATGAACGCCTTAAATTAACGCTTTGCCCACTGGTAATGCACGCTTGAAACCAAAAATCATGTAGAACTATTGTTGATAACTATACTGTTTTAAAATAGCTTTCTAAGGGTATTATATCAAATTTTCAATATTTTTTAAAGCGCACTTACCACAAACAAAACCCAGGTCAATATCCTCTGCCGGCAAGTAAAGATATTCATGGATAAAAAATTCACCGATGAAGTTTTTACAATTTGGGCAGGTATTGGCAAAATACTTGGACTCGCTTGTTTTACTGAACTGCTCCTGTATAACCACACTTTTTGACCGGGCCAATTCGATTTGATCAGAAGTAAAGGCTTCCGGCCCGAGCCAAGTACCCGAAACTAATATTAATGCCATTTTCATAGGACTACCGCAACTCCAACAATCAACTGGTACAATTTGCATGGTTGCCCTTTGTTTTTCCTCCCCGCATATTTTGCAGTAATACCCTTGTTCTGATTTTGTTATTGTCATTTTACGGATTCTTCAAGAATTTTATAATGTTCCGGAAAAACATCTTTAATCATTTCCAATAAATAGGTAACATTTTTTTGAGTTTCTGGAACTAGTGCCGGATCAAATCCCGACCCGGTTATGTGCGATTGGTCATTCGTAAACTTGTATATCGCTGTCAATTTATTTTTATCAAAGTTTGTTGTGCCTTTTATAACCTCTAACTTACTATAAGTGCCACCTCCTGATGGCACTCTAAACATCAAAAATGTATCCAGCACCTTGCGGGCTATATTTGGAATCGGGTAAGCCTGGGCTATGGTCCCGTCAGACTCAAATGTTTTTAGCGTTTTGAAAAGATAATGATACTCGCTCTCATATTCGTATAAAGCCTTATCCATCCTATCGAGATAAGCGCACCTGGCATTATTTGTATAACAATTCTTGAGCATGTAATAGCTATTTTCTTTACCATGGTCTATGTGCTTTACCCAGTTTAGAAGCAACCTCAAAAAGTCAAAATTATGAGTAAAGATAAATATCTGCTCAGCATCTGCAACTGCATTTTTTAGAAAGGCAAAAGCTTGAAATAATGAGTTCGAATCCAAGCTGGAAACAGGATCGTCTATGACAACAATCCCATTTTTTAAATCAAAATCCCTATCCTTTAAATGGATTGTGAAATATACAAAGGCAATGGCCGTCTTTTCCCCTTCGCTTAAATTTTGTGCGACCTTACCGCCTCTTTTTATTATATAGCCATCCTCGACTTCGACCTTCTTGCCACTTTCATCCGTGGTAGTAATTTTATTTGGTTCAAATATTAGCTCGCCACGGCCCAAAAATGTCGCCAACCCTAAATTAATATCATCGCAGGCCTTGTGGGTAGAGGATATTTTTGCCTGATTATCTGATATTCTCGCTTTTAAAGCCTCAATCCCGAGAATTTCAGGCCTTGCTTTGTCACCAAAATTTAATTGGTCAATCTTAGTTCTACATTCCTGTATTTCATTGTCTAATTGTTTTACTTCGTCAAAAATCGTGCTTAGGTAATGTTTTTTTAATTTTAAGATAGCGGTATTTTTTTCATTTTCAAAATCGTCAGTCTTTTTGTTATGCTGTTCAATAATTTTAATTATAGCCTCTAAAGCAACTTCGAAATTTGTAGGATTTATAGTTTCTGTCAATGAAACGGGTTCTGTCGTTTTTGACTTCTTTTCCTTTATGACCCCCTCGATGTCAGTTATTGATTTTAATAGTTCTGTTTTCTCTTGTTCCAACTTTTTGCAGCCCTTTTCGTATTCCATACCAAGTTCGTCATAGAAACGCGCTTTATCAGGGCAGCTAATAGTGCTAATTAAACCATAAATTTGAGAAAATCTAGAAACTAAAACATCTATCTTTACTTTGAGTTCTTTATCGGCATCATTAAAATGTTTAGACAATTCCTCAATTCTCCCGCTTGGAAGCACTTGGCCACAAAATTCGCAATTTCCAGACTTATGATTATCATGAATCCCCAAACCCAACTCAATCCAATCGGAAATATCTTTATTTACTTTTAATCTTTCAATAACTTTAGCATGGACAGTTTGCGATAATAACTGCTTGGACTCGGCAATAAGTGCGGTGACCGCATCAGATATACTACTATTATTTTTTCCGTCTAGGCTTACTTCTACTTTTTTTAGAACTTCGATTTGCGGTTTTGAATTTTGCTTTACTACCAAGGCTAATTTAGAAAGGTCGGGATCTTCCAACAATTCTTTTGCGGCCAATAGTCCAAAATCTGATTCGGCATTATCTTTTCGATATGTTCTAATGGCTCCTCCCATTATCGCGACGTAAATTGTTTTTGCAATTTCGGTGAATGTTTTACCTTTATTTTTTACTTTTTGGCCTTTCAGTTCGTTTAATTTTTTTTGTTCGTCATTTTTTTCCCTTAATTCTTTTTTATCTTTTTCAATTTGTTCGACAGTTTCCTTATTAATATCTCCCAAAACCAAAGTTATGGCTTTTGCACGGCCCTCTCTGATTTTGATGTTATTTTCTACATAATCTTGATTAAAAACCCTTACTTTTTTTGAAAAAGCCTCACCTTGTTTATAAACCACCCCTTTTTCATCTTGCATTTCATATTCAAGATCTGGAAAACTTTTATGGATGCCAGTTTCAAGGGCATCAAAAACTTTTGACAAGGTCGTTTTGCCGGTACCATTCCACCCGTATATTAAATTATAACGTTTAAAATCCGGTAGTTGGGAATTCCAGCTATAGTCACATAACACTGATTGCAGATTTTTTATCTTGTTAATTTTTACTATCATAAAAACCGAAAAAACGTTGAAATAAAATCTTTTCCCTTGCCTAATATCAAGTATATTCCTTAGTTCGCTTTATTACAAGGAAAATTAAAAAACACCGCGTATAATCGGTGTTCTTTAAGAAATAATATTTTATGTTGTATATAAAGTTTGGGCAGAGTCCATAAAAACTAAGAATTGTTCAATCGTTTTTGGTGCGATATTTAAGTTTTCTTTATCCTTTACATATTCAACCTGCATAATGGAATCTCTAAATATACTCGGTGCTACAAAATAGCACATAGATTTTTTTACATTTTTACTAAACTCCTTTAGGTGCCTGGCAATAGGCCAAATTTCCATTACCGTCTGAATTCTACCTTCTGACATTGTTACCTCAATTAATATCCCATTTGCCTCCTCATAGCATTCGATATCGCCTTTATCTCCTACTCCGCCTGCTGTTGATGTAGGCAACCCTTCATCATCGTAGGGGTAATTTGCGATTACTTTAACGTCAGGAAATTTTGTTTTTATTGCCAAAGCCGCCAAAAATTCTAATCGTATCGGGCTCGATAAATATTTTAAAACTTCGTCCTTGGTTAATCTCCTTTTTGCTAAATTTAACATTTCATTCTTAATCTGATCCCAGCTATAAATTTCAACCCATTTTGCCAAAAACTTTTCTCTTTCGGCGTAACTCATTGGCGCAGTAGCAACTGAAATCAAATTATTGTCAGTTGTGGCCATGTATTCAAAATACTCTTCTTCCGTGGCATATTTTTTGTAATTTGAATAGTGCGCTAAAATATACTCAACTTTTTCTTGTTCTTTTTTGTTGATATCGATAAATCTCCCGGCTCCCCTTAAGGAAATTAATCCGGTCAAACGCATCTTTCTAATAAACTCGTCGGGGTAGTCAACCATTATTGAAGTAGGATTAAACTTTTTAAATGCCCCACCCATTATTTGATTTACGCAGATATCTACAATAATCTCTGTGCTGGGATTGTAACCATGTTCCTTTCTAATCTCTTTTATCAGCTTATAAAGTTTATCCGCGTCGTTATCTTTCCAAAAAATAACCAATGGTAATTCTAATTTAGAAATACCGGCCCCATTTAATTCTTTATCCGAGTTTAATTTATTAATTACATTTAATAACAAAATAAGGGGTGCATTTTCATTCAGCACCCGCACAAATGGATTATTTCTTTGATATTTTACTAACGCATGTAAAAACGCCTGTTGTTCAAATTCCGGACTTATTTCTTCAGATACGATCAATCCTTCCTTAATTTCAATATTTATAGACCTGGCTAACTTTAAACCAATTTCTGAAAATTTAATTTTGTTATCCTGTTTATAGTAAACAAAACCCAATTCTTTAGCTAAATCAAATACCGTTGCAAACCTGGACGGCCACCCCTTATTAAAACCCGCCTCTTTGTGATCTTGCGGATTATTTTCAAGTAAATGTTTAACTTCAGGATTATCTAGCAATCTTAAACCTATTGTAGATTCATCAGTAATTCTCTTGCCTCCCCACTTAGCTTCAATATCGGCGGTCACACCTCTAGTCGGTCTGTATAAACCATACCGGATAATTTCGCCCATGATTTCTTCTGCTTTTCCATTCGTAAGAACCTCCCCATTAAATTTATGAAGAATGCTTAGCAAACCTTTCAACCTGCTCGGGTTACGTAAAGTGGTCGTAAAAAGTAAGGGTTTATACTCTGGTTTTCTTATGGGCATATTTAGTAATTTGTTACCAAGACCTCACTAATTTGCTTTTTAGTATTATTATGGTAATTTATATAATTACTTTCTATTTTGTGGATTTTATATTTTTTCATCCACTCAATTAACAGCTTATTCTTAATACCATTATAATAAGTTACGTTAGATAAAGCAAATTTTATTCCTTTGCTATTCAAAGCATCCAACTCCTTTAATAGCTCAACCTCTGATTGTTCGCTCCAATTTTTATTGTATTCACTGGCCGTTATAAGGTATGGAGGATCCAAGTATACGAAATCATTTTTTTTGAATCCTTTTCCTTTAAAAAATTGTTTGAAATCTTGAGTAGTTATTTTAATATTTTTATTTTTTACAAAATTAAAATAACCATTAAGAGCCTTTACAACATTTTTATTAAAATCAACATTACCTACCGGCAGGTTAAATCGGCCGCCACCGTTAAATCGTAGCATCCTGTTAAATCCATATATAAGTAAAATGTATAAAATCAGAGGATTGTTTTTTTTATTTTTGTTTACCAACGTTCTTAGTTTGTCGTAACCTTCCTTATTAAAACGTGCAAAATAAGTTTTGACCCATTGTTTCTTTAAGGAACTTGGGATTACATCTTCTTTATAAGAGCGGGAAAGGTTATACTTATAGATTATTTTTTCAACTTGCTTAAAAAAAGAAGTTGGATTTTTAGAACTTTTTATTAAAAAAGTGTGTATGTTAATTAAATTTTTATCATTGTCATTCAAAAAATATTTTTTTGCTTGAGTATTTAAAAAAACCGAACCACCGCCCACAAATGGCTCGTAAAAATTGTTTATTTCTTTTGGAAATAAACTTAATAATTGTTTTAACAATTTAAATTTATCCCCTACGTAAAAGAGGGGGGATCTTTTAAGATTGGAGTCCATGTTTACTTAACTTCGGTGACAAAAAGATATTCCTTGTGGTTCTTAAAATCTGTATTACCGGCATTAAAGTGCCTGTAATCTTTTTCAAATATTTTAGTTTTCCCTTTTGAGGTTAAAATATCTTTAATTTCTTGTAAGGTAATCTTATTTTTTGAAGAATGACTCTTAGGGTCATAGGTATTATTGTAAGATACGACTAAATATTTAGAGTTTAAATCTCTAACTAATTCAGCAAACCTATATTTTGCTTGGACTTTACAGTAATCACTAACATTTTCTGGTGCTGGCTTTAACGCGGTGCCATAAAGCTCGGGCTTATCCCACTTAGTTAGAGTTTCTAATACATGATAAAATCTACTGTATTGCCTTGAATTGTAGGGAGGGTCAATATAGACCACATCAGTATTAATTTGCTTTGCTAATACATTTGCGTCTTGTTTAAATATTGCCACTTGCCTTGTTTCAAGAGGATCAACGGGTTTCATTATAAACTGATCCTCAACACGGCTTTTTTTGAAATAAGCATCGTAATGACCAACTGTATTTGCAATTTTATCTATGGAATATAATAAAGACGCAATTAAAATATAATATTCTTTGGTGGTCAAATTTACTTTATTCTTTTCTATATCATCTCTGATAAATCCAATAATTTTAGATGAGTCTACGCTAAAGTATTTGTTTCCAAAATATTTTGAAAAATAATTATCTTCTAAATATGCCCCGTTGATTGTGTTATACTCATCAATAATTCGATATATTTTATTTTTATCCCATTTTTCATTACTAAAAAAAGCATTGTAAATAGCAAAATTAGAATGTAAAAAGTCATTTAAAATGACCTTTTTAAAATGCTTGGTTGCTACTGCTGATACTATACCGGTGCCTGCAAATATATCAGTAAAGGAATTTGCATTCTCGCATTCTAATTCAATTACTGAAAAAATCCATTCTATCAATTTCTGTTTGCTACCAATATACCTTCGATTTTGTAACTGATGACAGTCTTTTTTGATTTGTGGGACATAGAGATATGTTTCATCTATTCTTTGTGCCTGGACATCAAATGTAGCAGTTTGGACCTGCAAGTCAAATAAGGCCCCTTGAATTTGTTTTCCCTGGGGTAAAAATCTTTCCGCTACTACTCCGGCACTATTAATTTTGGGAGAGTATTGTTGTATTCTAGACATATTTTATTTTTGTTACTTCCTACATCTAAATAGTATACGTTCGTTCACCTATTGTCAATGTGGATAACTTTTTGATTTCCTTGAGATATTAGACGTTTTATCTTTGCCTTTATTTTAACACTTTTTTTGCCATTTTCAAAATATATACCCAACATTTTGCTTACTTACGGCTTTTTATTATAATTCTGGCTTTTGGCCCGTCAAGGCACGTTAAAAATGAAAATTCCTTGACTGCCCAAACTTCCAGAATTCGGTTTACGCCATAATCAGTAAGCAAAAAGGATTATGGAATACCAAGTTAATATCAATTACCGTTTTTTCGCGGAAAGTCTTAAAGAGGCGCAAAAAATGGCTAGGCTATATGTTAGGCACATTTTAAATCCAAAACCAATGCCGGATAGCGCCTGTTCCCCTCTTGAGATCGCCCAGCGTTGCAGCGATTTTCGGAAAGCTGAAAAAGAGCATTTTTGCGTTTTTCATATGGACACCCAAAACAAAATAATTAACCGTGAAATTGTGAGCATTGGAACTTTAAACGCTAGCTTAATTCATCCGCGCGAATGTTTTAAAACGGCAATCAGGCAAAATTGCTGTTCAGTAATTTTCGTGCACAACCACCCAAGCGGAAGTCTTGAACCATCAGCTGAAGATATAACAGTTACAAAAAGGCTAAAAAATGCCGGCGAACTGCTCGGCATTGAAGTATTAGATCATATAATTATAACAAACGAATCTTATTTCAGTTTAAAAGAAAAAAAATTACTCTAAAATCAATGGAAAATTTTTTTCTCAAGCTGTTCTGTTCTGCTCGAAAGTGAATCTAATTGCCTTTGAATTTCTGATTTTAGAAAACCTATCTGATTCGAATCTTGTAAACGATCCGAGTTCAATTGAGTATAATTTGCTTGTATATTTTTTATATCTTCCTTCATGGAATCAACATCCCTCCGCAAACCATCAAACCAAATAGTTACCGCAACAATTATAGCAACAAAGCCTAAAATTCCTCCCAGCACTAAAATGTTATTTTTCAGAGAATCTGTAATGGTAAGCCATTTTGATTTTTTTATGACCTTAGACGTTTTTAAATTTTCCTCATCATTTTGGGATGCAGGGCTATTGGTCCCCTCTGTTGGCTCATCATCAAAAGTCCTCTCTTCCGAGAGGCTCTCTGCACCTTTCAAAATTGCGTTATACCGCTTTCTTTCCTCGGGACGCTTCGGGGCTATTCTTTTAAATGCTGATTTCTGATGATTATTCCTCATTATAAGTTCTCAACAGAGGGTGAAAATTGTTGACTACATATCTTCTAGCCTCATTTATGAATGTGTCAATTTTGGCATCTCTAATATCTTCCCTGGGTGGTATAAAATATTTTTGAAAGTCTAATTCAGCTATCATACCGCTTTCAATCTTTGCAAAAGTGTGAATAGTATTAACGTAATCATCAATCCCTGATAGGTTTGCCGTAGAGCTTTCAAGTTTTTTTGAAAAAGACAAACTAACATTATTTGGATTCTGAATAGATTCAGTTGTAAAATTTTTTACTAAATCTTCTAACACCGATGAACTTGAGAATTTATGACGAAAGACCATTCCAAATCTCAAAATATTTTTTATTCCGAACTTCATAATTACATTATTAACTACATACGGAACCTGCTTTTCTAAAAGATTTGTGAAATCTTTATCAAAATTTTTAACGGTTATTCTTAAAATTAAATCATCGCTATTAATTCTTATAAAGTTCCCAGTTTGTTTATTGTGAAGTATCTTCTCATCACTATAGTCATTTAAATTTGGAAAAACATCGGGTCCGAATGGCGTGTTATTGCCGTATAAAATTTCGTCTACGATTTCACCTGAAATATCAGGTATACGAAAACTACGGGAATAACGAATTCCCAAAATCAAATTTTCTACACTATGCATTAATTGAGATGGCATAAAATTATGTTTATCATCACTATTTTAAAACTTTGCATAAATAAAGTCAATTTCAAAAAATCCTTTGTTTCCTTATGGCCTCTCATTATACTGTCCGGTTTTTAGGCTGATCAAGGGTAAAATCAATTTATTTCCCGTGGGGCATAAAGCTGATTTTAATCCCTTGACACCTAAAACTTGCGGCCAGTCTATGATAGCCATAATAAGTAATCAAGAAAGGAGTTAATATGGCTAAGAAACAAGTTCAAAAGCCTGTTAGCAAGAATTCGGGCCTGACGCCGGAGATGAAGTCAAATATCATCAAGGCGTCTTTGCAGAGAAAAAAAATCCCCTGCCTTTTTACGACAGAGGATTTTAAAATATTTACACTAACGCTTTGCCCACTGCGGGATTCCGGGGGCCTTCCTCAATCCAGCACCTTTATACCTGTAAAGGTCTGGATCTGTTCGGTTTTCAACGTTCCTATACTTATCTTAGCATAACCCCCCACAAATTGCAAGGGTAGTTATCCACAACACCCCACGTGCTAATTTTCCAACGGGCATTTATCATAATACACCGGACACCACTGCTTATGCAAATCCCATGCTGTTTTCCGATCAATATTAAAATGATTCCCCACTTCTTCATAGGATTCGCCGCGGTGAACCATTTTAATAAGATCCTTATTCCGTTTTTCTTTCTTTGGGTATGCCATAGTTATTATCAGTATAAACCCAAAGACCCCACAAGTCAAACCGACTTTTCCACCAGTCCCGCCGGCGTGATCTTCCAGACCTGTTGTTTGATGTAATCAGTCTTTACCACGTAGGGCTTATTCATTACCCGCTGATGTTCTTCCTTGCAGCGGGATTTGCTGACCGCGGCGTAGTAGCGCAGCGTGGTCCGTTCGCTTTCGTGGCCGCATAAAGCCTGCACGCTCTTGATGTCCGTCCGGCCGTGCAATAGTTCCGTGGCAAAGGTGCTGCGGAAGATGTGCGGATGGATCCGCTTTTTAATGCCGGCCAGCTTCATAGCCGTGTGGATGGTCCGCCGCACGCCTGCCGGCGAAGCGCGCTGCCCGGTCAAAGACACGAACAGCGGCGGAAAATTATCATTGCGCAGATCCAGATAATTTTTCAAATGCTGTAAACTTTCGTCCGTGAAGTAAACCTTCCGCGGCTTATACGGCTTCTTGCCACCGATAATTTCCGCTTCCCTCTTTTCCCAAACTATAGTATCGCGATTTAGTGACAAAGCCTCCCCGATGCGCATCCCGCTGGCGTGAAGGATTTCAACCAAAGCACGATCGCGTATTCCAATTATCCAATTTAAATTAAAAGCGTTTCTGACTTTTTGCCATTCGTCTTGATCGAGCCAATCCACTTCCTTTTTGGCTACCGTAGGCAGCGAAATTTCCCACCAATTGACTGACGTGGCATGGCCTTCCCCCCGGATGTATTCTAAAAGCTGCCGCAACACCACCCCGCGCTGTCCGCCAAACATCCCGTGCTGCTGGCCGGCAAGCAAGATCTTATCCACATCATTTTTCTTTAATCTGTCGATTTCTATGTCCGGCACCCCTGACGGAATTAGCACCTTTTCCCATAGCCTTTTGTATTCATCGAATGTCTTTTGATTTAGGTTTTGCGCTTTTTTGTGTTCGAGCAACCCCCCAAAAAAGTCGCCAATTTTCATATACACAAAATCCCCGTGACGCTAATCAACGGGGATTTGTGCGTTCCTTTACCCCGCTTTCGCGGACAAAGGGCGTAGAACGTCCCTATAGGGATGCACTACAAACGGTGTAAAAAGCGTTGGACCTTTTACGCGCTTAGTATAGCACAAAATCGTTGTTAGCGTCATTCCCTTACGGGAAGAATCCTTTCGGATCAACGATTAATGATTTGCTTTTATTCTATACCGATTTTTCGCTTTGTCAAGAGTTTATTTGTCAAACGTCTAATATTTCACATATATGTCCATTTGAGCATTCTGCGGTGATGTAATAACCACCAAAGAGAGAAGCGCCAAGCCCGAAAGACGGCCGGCGCTTCTTGCTGTTATTGGCACTGCGGCCACCAGTCGCGTTTTAGGATCTGTATGCACTGATCCAAACTGGCTGCGTTGGCAAACAGCCGGTTGTAGGCATCATGGTCAGCCTTCAAAACGCGGATCTTTTTGGACAGCAGCAGCCGTTCGCGCTGCCGGCGTTCGTCTTCCTCTTTTTGGTCCTGCTTGCGCAGGCACGGCCGGTGATAGACATGGATGCCCTTTTGCACCCGTTCCGGGTCAAATGGCGCAACCGTTAAATGGCACACGTGGCAATGCGTCATAACTTCCTCCTATGAAGTTTTTATTTGCTTTCTAACAGGCGTTTTACCCTGACAACCGTTGGTTCCCAATTAGTGCAGGCGGAAGCACAGTAGTAGCCGCGCAGCGATTCCACCGTTTTTCTGGATTCGTAGAGCCGGATAAAGTAGGCATCCATGAAGGCGATAGCTTCTTCCGCGGATTCAAATTTCCGCAGGCCGCCGCCGGGCAGCATCATCCCCCAATAATTCCAATCAGGCGCTTTCGTGCAGCCGTATTGCTCGATCGTGCAGATTCCGATAAGCACGGCCCAAAAGTCAGACTGCGCGATCTGGTCCGCGTATGGTGCAAGCGGACTGCCGGCAGCTTCAAGGTATTCCCGGACAACCGCGGCATCCCCCGCAGGCGATTTAAGATCCGTTGCCACACCCGGGCCTTTATCTTTTGGAACTGTTTTTGGCACGGCAAATCCCGCCGGCAGGACCGGGCCAGTAAATGCAGCAGCTTGGTTATTTGTTTCGTTGCCAATTTGGTCATGTGAATTTGTTTCAGCCGCGGAATTTGGGATCAGCATAATCAGTGCAGCCAGTATTGCCAGTAGCCAAAGCAGCGGCCAGAATTTGAAATTTTTGATATAATCCCCACTATCTCAATTTAGGCCCCTCCAAACCCTCCAAAACCTAGCATGAGTTAATAGAAAAAAGACCGAAATCAATACGATTTCGGTCTTTCCGTGAATCTATGGGTATTATATCACAAAAGCTATTTTCCCGCGAATGGCGGTTCATTTGGCGCGGAAGACCCCTTGTAAGCGAAGTAGAAGGAAAAAGCCATTGATGCCAAAATCATAAAGTCTTTAGGATCGATCTTCCCTAAAAACAAACCTGCGATGGTTGCCAAAGCCATCAAGACAAACACCGTTTTGCTGGCAGATGTTAGTATATCCATACTAATTTTTGTTTACCATTAATTGTTTTAAATTAATATCATTAAAAATCTTGTCCATCTGATTCAACTGATAGTAGTAGTGCGTGCGGTCCGTGCCGGCTTGCTGGCTGTAGTCCAAAGCCTTGTCGTAAAGCCAGTGCGACATTTCATGGATCAGATAATCGACGAACGCCGGCAGGCCGTAATGGAACATACTGACATCGCCTTCGTCCACCTGCAACACCACCATGTCATCGCCGGCGTAGTAGTAGCCAATTTCCGCGGCGCCGTCCGCGTTGAATACCGATCCGCGCCAATCCTGCTTCGATACGCACAGGATGGTCAGATCCGGCAGTTGGTTGTCGCTGGCAAAGCGCAGCGGCATGACCGTATCCTTTAGCCATTCCCGGGAAGGCACGTTATAAAAGTAATAATTATTTGGACCGTTTACCCCTTCGGCCTTGTAGTTGGCCTGGTCAGTTATACCCGTGAAGTTTGTGTATAGCGGAAAGATCTCGAGCTTCACGGTCCGATTGGAATTTTCATAAAACCACTCTTGCAGCATTTCGGGATACACAGCACCCCACGGCTTTTTATAATTCATCAGCAAGCAAATTTTTAACGTCAGCAGTTTTGGCAAATCTAGCGGAAACTTATACGCCCCGCGAATCACCCCGTAGATCCTGTTTGGCTGGACCTTGCGGCCGTAATGCACTTTACCATCTTTGAAGTAGTTGCTTTCCACCACGGCCAAAGTTTTCGGATCTAAAATTGTTGCCACGTGACCGGATCCAATACCCAAAAAAGTGCCTTCGTCAGTTATGACAACATCCCCGCGGCGGAATTTGTTACCCACGTAATCGCGCAAAATGCCGTATTGCTGAACCGATTTCTTCTTTTGGCTGTAACTATCGCCAATGGAAGGGAAATCTATCAGCTTATGCGCAAAATCGCCGCACTGGCCGCCTGCGGATCCTTCCGGATATATTTTTTCTATAATTGGTTTTATATCCATATATTTATTTTTTGAAAAAACGCCACAGGTTTGCCCCCCACGCAAAGCCGGTTACGACCAAAAATAGGGTTGTCAGGGTTTTATCATACGGCTGATTGTCCTTCAAATTTTTGAATCCGGCAATAAGCAGTAAGATAGAAACAATTACAAAGCTCACCCATCGCATGATCTCATTTTGTTTTTGAGAATCCATAGCGTTCTAATTTAAATTTTTATTTGTTGAATAAAAATCCCCACCAGCCAAAGCGCTTTTCTGTCCACGCGCCAGCAATTATGCTGATTGCCGTCAGAATCAAGTGGTGGTGCAGAAACCAAAAATGGAATCCATCAATGCAATATTTTTGCCACATTTGATTTATGTTAATGATTAGTTTTAGCGGGGGTGCAGAGAGTTAGGCACCCCCGCGGCGTTTTTATTTTGGTTTGACAAAATAAATATTTTCTGCTATAACTGGCTTATCTATGGATAAAGATGAAGTTAAATTCAGGGAAGTTGTAAAAGAGTTTTTAGGTTTTCTTTTTAGTATGGTTGTGGTCTTCGGATTTTTGGGTTTTACTATGGCAATAATTACACGTGATGGATCTTATATTATTAATGGTTTAATTCTTGGATTTGTATTACCAATAATGTTTTATATTCGGGATATTGCCTATTGGAACAGTGGCCGAAATCGATTTTGGAATTTAATTTGGGAATGGCTTAAATAAATGAGACTAAAACTTATTTTAAATTATATATTTTGGGCTATACCAGTAGCATTATTTACTTATTTAATTTTGATTCCTTTGTATATACTTTTAGTCATACCTTTTGGAATGATTTATCGTAAAATTAAAAAAATTAATTAAATTTATGATCTTTCTTATTGCAATACTAATAGCCCTGATAATATTTCTTTTTTGGGACTATATTTTAGCCGGGTTTCTAGTAATATCTTCTTTATCTTTAATAGGGATGTATAAGTTTTTAAAGATGCTATGGAAATTATTGACAAATATTATTACCTTATTTTTTATTAAACCAATAAATATAATAAGGACTTTTTATCTTAAACATCGTAAAGCAGTGTTGTATTCCACCGGTGCTGTTTTGGCAATAATATTTTTTGTCGCTATAATTTATAATGGCGTTGTCTAAAACGGCACATCTTCATTAACTAATGTATCCAATAATTCCTTCAAAGCTTTAATCTGTTCCTTATCGCCTTTACCTAAAACCGCTTTAAGTGTCCTAGCCAATACACCCCTAAGATCGCCTGATGCCGCATCACCCATCGCCCCGGCGGTTTCCATAGCAACATCCATGCCTGCGCGTCCGACTTGACCGCGTAGGCTTCTTGTTTGTGCAGTGCCAAATAAGTTTTCTAGCATATCTGCAAACTTAATCTGATCGGTAAGGTTCATTGCTATTTTTTTACCAATTACGTTTTCAACAACCTTCTGTAGATCACTTAAAGTTGATAATGGACGGTCCGCGGCATTACCAAGAATCCTTGCTGCTACCTCGCCAGCACGCAAGGTTTTAGCACCTATTCCGTCCAAATTTCCTTTATAACCAATTAGCTTCACAAAATTCATCAAGGGTGGTATGGACTGCGCCATTTGTTTGCTATACCTAAAATAATTTTCATCCAAATTACGCAAGGGTTTCATTAACAAACCTCTAAATTTTTCTGCTGCCTGCTCTAAACCACCGGAAAAAGTTTCTTGCCGTGCTTTAGCAAGATTTAATTCCTCAAATACTCTTTCCCTAAATGCATGTAATTTCTGTGGGGTCCTTAAAACTTGTCCATTTTTATCCGGTTCTAATAAGTCATACATCATTTGGTAAAACTTCATATCGGGACTAGGCACTTCCCCTGTATTTACAAGTTTGCCCGCAGTTTCTTTTAAAGCTGATCCTTTGCCATCTATAACTTTTTCTGCTAGATTTTCCAACAATTTTCCTTCACCAGTTATCTCTATACCTTTCTTAGCTAACATATCAAAAAACTGTTGAGCCTCTGGAGTTATATCAATTGCTTCAGTTGGCATTTTATTTACTATCTGGCCAACCTTATAAGACAAGTCTTTAATTTTACTGGAAACTGGCAACACTAATTGGTTCAGTATATTTTGTCCGGCGACTTCAAGCGGCTGCGTATTTAATCGCAAATCCGTTGCTTTCTTTTCGGCAATATCAAACATTTTTTGAAAGGCAGATTTATCTTCCGGGGTAGCTGAATGCAAAAAATTAACTACCTGTTCACTAAAACCTGATCTAACCGCGTTTTGTTCCGCCGGGGGTAAAATTTTAATTCTATTAGCTTTTGCATTGGCTTCTTGGACAGTATCAACAACTTTTTCCGCTACGTTTTTAACTGTTCGTCCTACGCTAGATGCAGCATTGGCAATTGGTTCGGTGCCGGGTATTTTTGCCGCTGCTTCCGCTACGGCATCGACAGCACCTCTAACCGCAGGTGGCGCACCACCGCCGGGCGGTGGCATTATACCGCCAACGCCGGTTTTAACTCCTTGCTTTGCTGACTCAAATAACTTATTACCGGGTTTTTCTCCTGCTAATAATAAGCCAATATTAACCGAAGCTTCCAAATTACGAGCTGCTTCCGGATGCTGTTCGGCCCATGTTTTATATTTTGTTCCAATTTCGCTTTCAGCATTCACAATGGTATCGCCAACTTTACTGTTTGCGATTTTTTGGAATGTTTTGTCATTGGACAATTTATCTGCGCTAAATTCTACCGCCGGGGCAATAGCTTCAGTTATCGGCGCAAATACGGCTTTGGCAAATTCACCGGCTGTTTGAAGTCCTGCCGAAAGCGGATTTTGCTTTCCCTGTCCTGCCAAATTAATATCCCTAACAATATTTTCAGCGCCTTTATAATAGTCCTGACCAACACGCTTACCATAATCAACAATAGCCGATCCAACTTTGTTGAAAAAGCCCTTGCCATCGGAATTTTGTTTGGCCTCTAATTCTTGGGATTGATTGCCGGTTACTGTTACCGGCTTACCCTGTGAAAATTGTTCAAGTGATATCGACATATTAGTTAAGGGGGGTTAAGGATCCATCCGGATTTACCCGGGCCTGCTGGCCTTGAGCATTGGAAAGGACATCCCCAACAGTGTATTCCTTGCCATCAGATAATTTGATTTTGGAATATCCGTAGATAGATAACCCATTAATTTTTAATGTTGAATCTAGTTTGCCTGCAAGCGATGATTTAAGATTGTCAATTTTATTTTCCCCTTCACCGCCAAGCCACAAAGTCTTGTTCCACCATCCGGGCAATTTATCGCTATATTGTTTTTCTTCGTAAGCGGTGATCGCCGCGCCGGTTCTGGCTCTAGCCAATAAATCGGTAATTTCACCCTGCAAGGTGGCGTAAGCCTGCCGCGTATCAGATGGATGTATCCATGAAAAAGTTCCTGCCAAAACGCCAGTGGACATTTGACTAAATAACCCTTTTGCCTGATCTAATTTCTTTTGCAAATCGTAAAGCGCGGTTATACCATCCTTTTGTGTGGAAGAAATTCCATCTGGCGCTATACCTGTATTGCTATTAACCAAAGTGCCTGCTGGTTTAGGTAATGATTTGGCAATATCAGAAACTACACCAAACGTTCCTTTTGGCAGTCCAGTAGGAATTTGACCATTAGAAGCGTATTGCTGTGCATAGGCCACCAAATCCATAGGCGATACCATACTTCCCGCGCCGGAAGAAGAAGATCCCAAATCTTGTCGGCTAACCATTTTGCCGGATTTATCAAATCCAAACCTGACCACGCGGCCGCCGACATCCTGCGTGGTATATTGGATGTTCGTTGGTCCTGTGCCTTTAGACAAAATTTTTGTTTCAATGCTGCCATCGGGTTTAACCCCATAAAATACAGTGTCACCAGTATTTTCATCCACATCGATTTTAGTTGATTGATAGGTTTTAGAAGGTCCGATATTCCCGGCTTTTTGCGTGGTTACTTGCCCTGTCAAAGGATTTTTAGTCATGACATAAACATTACCCGTAACCTGATCTACCTGTGTTCCAATGCTTTCAGGTGCCAATGCCTTATAAATATTAATTGTGTCGGCAAGGTCATTTTTACTTGCATCATACACAAATTTGGCAGCATCCAGTTTCGCCTGCCGGGAAGTCTGCAAATTTCCTAACACATCCAAAGCAGTTTGCAGTTCTATATTTTTGCTGTTTAATTTGTATTGTCCTTGCCTTTGGGTTTCATACTGCTTAGCGGTATTTACGGCCGTTAAAACCGGATTTTGCCCTTCCTGCGCAATTGTATTTTGGGTATCTTCCTGAATTTGGGCTGCTTCGCCTTTTAACTTTGCCACATTAGTAGCGGCCGAAGTTTCTTCCGCCGTAGGGGTAAAATAATCTAACACGCGCTGCAAGCTAGTATCAATTGCACTTTGTTTAGTGGTAAGAGTATTCCTAATATCTGCCACAGTTGGCGCGTTTGGATCAAAAGCATTCTTAACCGTGTTAGCATCAAAAGACGCAGGCGGGGTTACTTTAAAATCCGGCGCGGATCCTGCCGGCTTAACCTGCGCGCCGTTAATGTCATATTCGCTGCCATCGCCTAACTTAAAAGTTGTAGGCGGTGGTGTTGTTTGGGTTTGGGTTGCTAAATCTTGGGCCATATATTTAAATATTTATTTTAGTTAATAAGACTTTAAAAGTTAGTTCCACACATACATCTTTTAAAGCAGTCAAAGCGCCAGATGTTTTTAAAGCTATTGCATCACCAATCGCCAATTCCCGATTTGCATATGTTGCAGTCAAAGATCCGTTTTGGATAGTGTCAGCCGCAGCCTTTAAATCAAGGGTAGATGCCAACATGGTTGTGCCTGATCCTTTGGCTGTCCCAGATGACACCTTTTCTAAATCCAGCGTAACTGCCCCAGCATCGCTGCCTGCTACGGCATGGCGTTCCTGAAATTTTATAAGCGCGCAAGGAAATGGTGCTATAAACACGGGTCCGTATTTGGCCGCAGTTTGCGCGTCTGTATCCGCGACTTTGGCAAAAACTGTAAAAGTCAATGAGCCAATTAATTGGTGCAAACTCGTCTGCTGCGGCGAATTTTGATGCTGCTGTTCCGGCTCAATTACCACGTTTTCAACCAAATGATCTTTGAATGGATCTTCTTTTTTCATGTTATTGTTGTGTTCCGGTTAATCCTAAAGGCACGGCCCATAATTCAAATCTTTCCAATGCCAGTTTGCCTAAAGTCAATTCCACATAAAAAGATTCAAAGTCTTCCGTTGTCCTGTTTCCATAAGGATAAAAGGTAGTGCGTTTAAGCGCGCCCACATTTGCGTAAGCCTTAGTGTCACTTAGGGAAATCGTAGCAGCCCCGTCGCTTTCAATAACCTGCAAGGCAATTGATTGGTTTGCTGACATTCTGTCCCGAAACACAGCTTTAGCAAAAGCCATTTTATACGCGCGTTTTAATTGGATTATTGTTGTATAGGCATCGCAGTTTCCCCGCGTAGCACCGGCATTCATCTGATACAAAGCCGGCTGATCACAGGCGGCAAAAACCGAACTACCATTAAAACCTAAACAAGATATATTGCCGGCACCGACGCTGTAAGGCTGATAAAATATTCTCTTGCCGCCTTCAATCTGCGTGCCGTAAGCATATATCCTGCTGGAAGATGCCCCGCCCCAATAAATAGATCCGCCAACTTTTATTATTGACTGCGGACCGTTTGGCCTGACCGTTATAGTGCTGTTGCCGCGGAAAGTAAAAAACTTCCGCAACTTATACCCGCGGCCGCACCGATACATATTGTCTTGGCCGAATACGATAATATCATCATCCAAAATTTCCCCGCCGATAAATTTGGTTTCCCAGTAGTCCCATAAAATGTCAAAAGAGGCTTTTGCCAAATCCCAAAAAGCCACCACGCAGCGATACCTGCCATACGTGGCCGTGCCGCTGGCATCGGCAATTAAAACCAAATACTGCCCGTCATTCAGCAAATCCCGAATTGTCATGCCGGTTTCCATGACCACGGCATTTAAGGAATTGCCCGTGGTGCCGGTTGCAGAAGTCAGGATGTGGACAGCATTACCATCAGTAACATACAAATTACCATCAGGGCCGATGCAAAAAACATGGTCATTGGTATTTAAGCCGGTTAAAAGCGTGGTGTTTGTATTGGTGCCGATCGTATTGGCAACCACGGACCCGTTAAGCGCATAAATGTATTTGCCCTTCCACGTGATTGCGCCTTTGGCTGATCCGGTTGTAATGCCCGAAGATGCGGTAATATCAGTTACAGCCCCGCTTAAAGTATTAACCTGATACAGCTTTGAAGCGTCGTGCAGATAAATGTAAGAAGTGCCAGCGTCATTGACTTCGGTTGAATATAGTGGCGTGGTTAAAACCGTAGCATCCCCGCGTCGCGTGGGAGTCAAAGAAGGTATTAAATACCCCAAAACTTCAAACGGATCCGTATCGTTCAAAATTTGGAATAATCCGCCAATGGCAGCAAAGCGCTGATAGGAAATGCCCTTTAAAAAATCAGCAGCGGAAAGCTCAAATATTTTTACTGCACCTTCTGGTATAACCATATATTTTTAACTTCTATTTTGTTTGGTCCATGTCGGATCGGCGGATTTGTTTTGTTTGGTCCATGTCGGATCGGCGGATTTGTTTTGTTTGGTCCATGTCGGATCGGCGGATTTGTTTTGTTTGGTCCACAGGATAGCCATTCCATTTACTAAAAAAGTCACTAAATTCCCGGTTAAGCTAAAGGTTGCGTTTACTGCGCCCATTATCAAGGCTTTTACCAAAGATGCCGCTTGGCCTGTTAAGGTGAAAGATGCCGCTGCCGCAGTCAAAATCTTGCCATAATTCAATGCCACGCTATATCCAGTCAGAACAAAATTCCCCACTGCCGCCGCGACTTTTCGCCCCCATTTGAACAAAGTTGTCTGACCGCTTAATAAAATAGACCCGTAAGCCGCAAGAATTTTTAAAGCGATCTTAAATAATGATGCTTCCCCGGTTAATGTAAAAGTGGAGTATGCGGCAGCAAGTGTGTAAGCTTCAGTGGCGCTATAAGCGGCAGATGGCGGCGTAAAATTGGTAGTCCATCTGGCAATTCCTTTGCTAATTCGTAATTCATCAAGCCAGCCATTAAATTCATACCCAAGACCTGGGTTTAAATTATATGCTGCAATATATAGGGAATCAGTTGAATCGTTTAATGATCCTGATGTAGCCAACGATGCAGGTGTTCCGGAAGCAGACCCGTCAATATATAAAGTCAATGTATCGCCGTTTCTCACCATTGCTATATGATGCCAAGCCCCGTTATTTACTGCGGCAACAGAATTAACAGAATAAGTGCTAGGTTCTATTCTAACATCAACTCTAATCGTTCCGTCAGGATTTAAGGCAATATCCCAAGACCTTTGGGTTCCTCCGGCATCCGGCCATTGCGCTAGTAGGGTTGCTATGGCAGCAGGATTTGCATTAACTTTAATCCAGAAATCTACGGTGAAAGCCCCGCTGCCGAATGCCCAATCTGCGTTATCAGCTAAAGTAAGATAATCCCCTGTGCCATCAAATAGCCCTGATGCCCCGCCAAATTTGCTTTGAGCCGTATCAATTTGTGCGTTACCGTTGGCCGTAACAGTTTTTGGCGTGGTTTCCGAATCGGTAAAAGTCGTGGATGCATCCGTTCCATCCATATGAAGCATCAATTTAACATAGGAATCTATTCCGGCCATAAGTGATATAAGTTATTAGGCTAATTGTAAAACCCCGTTTGTGCCGTCAAAATCAACCGTAAAGGTATTGCCGCTCGCTAAGGTAATAGCGGATCCGTAATCCCACCACCCAATCAGGTTTTTTCCGGCCGGTGTATCGTTATACAATACCACATACCGAAAAGGCCCCACCGCACCGGTGGCGGTCAAAACCAAATCCGCACACACCAGCTTATAAGTGCCGGAAGTCTGCGCCGATGAAGAAACCGTAACTGTCCTGTCCGATATGTTGGTATAACTGATTTCCGTAATATCGGCCAAAACCGCGTTGGTGGCTACCGGCGCGGAATTGGTCAAAGCGACTTTTAAGGTATCACTGCCTAAGTTGTGGACCTTTTCCGCTACCGCCTCCACAAAGGCATTAAATTTATTAAATGCTGCCATATATTTATTCCTTTCTTAATTTGTTAATTAAAATGTTTATTCCATATCTTCCACCACTATCCTGATATGCGGTGGCATGTCTTTTAATTTATTAGATCCTTCTTGATTGGTAATCAAATCCAAAAGTCCCTGCACCGGCTTGCCGTTTTTAACCCCGCCGTATAATTTAAGCTGGATAAAGTCTAATTGGCTGTCATAGCCCGGATGCGTGCCTGCAAATTCTTCCGCCACCATCAAAGCCACGGCCCGATCCCCAGGTTCGTCAAACCCTATTTCCGAAGTAGTGGTGGAAGCGTTAAACTCGCTAATTTCGCGCGGGAAGTATATTTTTAAGCCAGCCAATAAAGTTACATCTGCCGCAGCCGGCGCCGGATCTATAAACAAAGATCTACCCTTTATCCAATAATTTACAGGTTTGCCGTTTGATTCGCCGTAATTGGTCAAGGCGCCCGGCCGATCAGTTTCGTCCATCGGGTTTAACCGATAATAATTGCCTGCGCTGTCTTTGATTTCCACGCGTTCTAAACCAATAGCATAAGCCGGCAAGGTATAATCCCGCTGCCCTGCCTCCAAAGGACAGGTGGCAATTGGCAAATCCGTTTGAGCATTATCATCCCAAGACCATGCATCACTTGCTTTCATCAGCATCAGCGCCAGCAGATATTTGGAAGTATTGGCTGCCCGAGCTTTGGCCGCTAAGGAATAAACCGTAGTATCGCCGGATGCCAAACCTAATAAATCGTTCACATAGTGAACTAAGCTGTCGTATGGGTTGCTTGTATCGTAAAATTTCATTGCGGTAGTCCTTCCGTTTGCGGCATGTCCGCGGCTTTAGCAATCGCTGCCGCAGCCGGCGCGGGTGCAGCGCCGCCCATGTTATTCGGCGCAGCGGCCTTAGTTTTAATGCCAAATAATTTAATTGGGCTTTGCCCTGCTTCGTTGGCAATCTGCTCGAGCAAACGCATGGCGGTTTCATTCTGCTGCAAAGCCGGACCTGCTTCCAAAACAATCTTTAAGATGTTACCCAAAGATTCCATATCCACGGAATCTGTGCTATCGCCGGAAACATCCACTTTGACTTTTTCCTTAATGTCATCATAAAAGCCTGCTGGCAAGGTCATGGAAATCTGGTCCCTACGTTCTACCATTTGCGTTACCTTTTGCAGTTCGCGGTCAAAAGCTGCCAAAGACGGCACTGCGCCATACTTCTTCTCATGCTTTTTGACCATTTCATCCATATAAGCCGCGATCATAAATTCCCGGGCCTGCTCTAATTGATCGCGATCCCCACTGAAGATAAAGTCATGTTCGCCGCGCTTTTCCTTTTTAAACTGTGGCACCACAAAATCATAAATAATATCTTCAATAAACAACCCTAAATTTTCGCGCTTAAAGGCATAATGGGTATTAACCGCATTGGACAAAAGTGCGCCTAATCTAAATGGCACGCCACTACCCATCGCTTCACCGGTTACGATTTCATGGGTAAAGGCGTTATTATCAGCTGAATCCTTAATCCGGTTAAATACTAAATTATACTGCGGCAGGTTGCGTTCCGCCATATCTACCTGCGTCAGTTCGGACTTTAAATTAAATACCGTGCCGTTAGTAGCCTGCGAAAACAAATTGGAAGGCGCTTCCGGATCCCGGCTGTTAAAGAATTTTTTGGAAGACCAGTGCAAAGATTTTCTTTCCAAATGGGTAACGTCATTATGATATTCCTGATGCTGGAACAGATCTTCCATCACGCCTACGCCAAGTCCGCGGTTTTCTTCTTCTTCCCAATCCAGTTTCCGGTAAGGCGGCTTTTGAATTTTTATGCTTTCCAAAACTTCCGGCTTAGATTTTATATTTTTACGGTTTTGCGTGTTACGTCCCGATTCCTGCTGATACCATTCCATCCCGGTAATAATGGTCCGGGCCTTAACCAAATCCGTAGGCAACTGCGGGTTTTCAGTCAGTTCATCTCCCGGCACGTAGCCGTAACGCTCGATTACCTGAATTTCTTCCAGCTTTTGCTTTTCATACATGTCCATCACTTGTTCCACGTTGTCCCAGCCATACTTCTTGCCGGCTTCGTAAAATTCGTCAAAGTTGTAGATGTGCTTTTCATCGATGAAGGTGGAAGCCATCATGCTGTTTAAGGTCATGTCCCAAATGATGTTGCGCAGTTGCATTAAAACCGGGTTGCCGTTCACGTCTTTGACGATTACGGACCCGTAGCGCGGCCACTTGCTGCAAATATCGTTGAACATTTTGCCCCAGCCGTTTTCGCGCATCCAGTCCCGCAGCTCATGTTCAAAAAACCACGCGTGGTAATACTGCCCGTTGGCGGACCTGATTTTTACGTTCTTGGTGCCGATATTGACCGATTTGGTGGCTGTGTTTACCCGGTATTTGCTGATGTTGATGAACAGCTTTTTAAAGTTTTCGCTGTCATACTGGCCCTTTAAAAAGCGGGATGCAAAATACAGGTCAATCTTATTCAGGATGGAAAGGTAGTTGAATTGGTAGCCCGAAGGCATCGACACGCCGTAGGTTTCCACGGATGCAACTTCTTTTTGGACCTTTCCAAATACCGTATTTTTTGAGCTTTTGGATTTTGCAGCCATATATTTTGTTTCCTAAAATATAAAACCGGGAAGCCTTTTTCAAGGCATTCCCGGTCTTTCCGAAGAATCTATAGATTAAGTTATCTACAGTGTAGCACCATTAGAAACTTTGTCAAATGGCTACTTTTCCGCCAGCAGTTCTTCTAAATTTTGAATCAGGATCTTTTCCGCCGCGATCTTGGTTTGCGCCATCTTTAGGTTCTGTTCCGCCAGTTGCTTATTGGGTGATCTAAGCAGTTGGCGCCGGTAAAGGATTTCCGTTACCTCATCTGCTAATACCATCTCTCTCATTTCAGCAAGCAGTCTTTCCGCAGCTTGCCGGTGCGGTTTGTCTAATACGCTCATAAATTTTCCTTAATTATTTTAATTGTTTTATCCACATCCTTTTGCTCAAAACTTCGATGGTAGCACAGATACAAACCACGCTGGCTAAACCTCAAAGCATTTTTGCCGATTTCCACGTCCGCGCCGCAATACATCGGCTGCATACTCATGGGCTTAAAAAAGTGCCGCGCCGGAATGTTTGCCTTAGTCAAAGCCTGCAATACCCGGTCCCGCTGATCCTGATTTTCCATCACCATGTCGTAAACCCAAATAACAGATCCGCTTGGCCGCGACAAAGTGTAGTGGCTGAACGCTTGGTCCAGTTGGTTCGCCCACGCCTGCCGCTGCTTCAAATACCACTTAATGTCCCGCAGTTCCATCAGCGCGTGTTCGGCCTGCATGTTGGTCATCCGGTAGTTGTAGCCTATGGCATGGTGGTAGTAATCGTGCGCGTGGCCGAACGCCATAGATTTCAGTTCCCGAATCCGGTTTGCCAAAACTGGATCGTCAGTATTTACCAAGCCGCCTTCTTCCGCCTGAATGATCTTATTTCGATAGAGCGAAAACACCGCCAGCTTGCCAAAGGTTCCAACTTTTCGGCCGATAATTTCCGCGCCGTGCGCTTCGCAGGCATCTTCGATCACCGGAATGCCTAAACCAACAATCGGGATGGTTTCGTAAACCGGTCGGCCGTATAGGTGTTCGATTATAATGGCTTTGGTTTTATCGATAATTTTTCTTTTAATTTCCCCGCCGTCCACATCCACGGTTTCGTGCCGGCAGTCCGCGAATATAGGCTTGGCGCCGCAATACGTTACGGCGAATGCTGCAGCGATCATACCAAAGTCCGGCACAATCACTTCATCCCCCGGTCCAACGCCCAAAGCTTTCAAAGCCAGATGTAGCCCGGCGGTGCCGGAAGATACCGCTACGGCTTCATTGGTGCCGATGTATCTAGCCCACGCAGTTTCCAGTTGTTCGTAAGGCTGCTTAAAAATCCCATTTGTGACCGTTTGCATAAAAATATTCAATAGTTTTCTTTAATGCTTCTTTTAAGCTGACAGTTGGCCTTGTTTTAATGACCGAATACAGCTTGGTATTGTCTGACTGCAAATGCCAGATTTCCCACGGCCTGACACGCTTTTGATCTGGTTGCACTCTTACTTCCACGTCCATCAATTTGCCAATTAGGACAGCCAAATCATAAATTTTAATTCCTTCTTCGCTTCCCATGTTATATACTTCGCCGGACTGACCGTTATGCAGCAAGTCCACAGCCATGCGCACGGCGTCACCGGCATACTGGAAATCTCTAAAAGAATTATTGCCTAAACTGACATCGCAAATTCTAGGGCTTGAACCACCATTAAAAGCCGATTGATTTTTTTTCCAATTAGCGATTTGTTGAATAATTTCCGGAATCACGTAAGGATGGCTTTCCCGTTCGCCAACACAGTTAAATTGCCGCAGCGCAATTACCGGCGTGCCGGCTTCCTTAAACCTAGCCTGCACTAAGCAATCGATTGCCAGCTTGGCCGCCCCATAAGTGGAATGCGGCCTTGCCGGATATTCTTCGTTAATTCTATGGTCCGGCGCATCCCCGTAAATTTCCGCACTTGATATTTGCAGGATTCGCTTTACCCCGGCTTCCTGCGCCGCGTTCATCACCATCAGCGCGCCCCGGGCATTAATGTCAAACACGTGCAGCGGCCGCTGAAAAGACAGCGGAATGTAAGGTTCAGCCGCGTAGTTAAATACATATTCTATTTGGTGTTCAACAAAAATCTTTCGTAGCTGTTCTTCCGAATGGGTAATGTCGCAGTAAATAAATTGGCACCTTGAGCTATTATTTAAAAATTTCTTTTGGCCTGTTATAAGGTTATCCAGCACCAAAACAAAATGCCCTTCATTGATTAAGTGATCTACAAGGTGGCTACCTAAAAAACCAGCGCCACCAATCACACAATACCGCTTTTGAAATTTATATTTAGCCATAAAGTTCCCTTTCCCATTGTGTTTTTAATTTTTCCCATGAATACATTTGCGACAGCCAGTGCATTTCATCGGAATACTTTGACAGGTTCTTGCCGGCCAGCCGATCGATCGTATTGGCAATGTCTGCCGGCAGCACTTCCGCGGCATCGAACGCGGTGCCAATAAACTGCCGCCTGTATCTGGCTACCGGGATCAAGAGCTTTTTTGGCAAGTAGGCATTGAACGGAAAGCGGTTTGTGGAAATGATCGGATAGCCTGCTGCCATCGCTTCCTGAATTGGTAACGACAAACCGTTAAACTTTTCCGGAAAAATGAACGCGTCACCTTGCCCCCAAATCTGCCAGTAATTTTCGTAATCGCCCACGATGACTTCGATTCTCGGATTGCTGTTTTCGATCGGAATCTGGCTGTTGATGATCAGCTTCACGTCAGATTTTACAAGATCCATTGCTTTCACCAATTCCGCGGTGCCGTTTCTGCCGTTTAGGCCGCCATGCCCGGCATTGTGAATCAAGGTTTTCAACCTGCTGCGCCGCCTGTAGGGAATCCGGTCTAAAGCAATAGGCCACGGCAAGAATACGGAATCCGGATAGAATTGTTTGTCCAAAAGCGATACGGTTATGATCTTATCCGCCTGCCTGATTATTCCCGGGTTGGTGCATTCATACATGGGAATTAAAACCCGTTTACCGTGCCAAAATTCGCTTTGGTAAGGCGTTTCTATGGCAATGGTAATATCTGTCGTCAAGCGGCCTACAAGGTTGTAAAAGCGGTCTGGATAGCGCTTATAGCGGCCATTGGAAACGATCTGGATCTGGTCAAATTTAATGTGCCGGGCCAGTTCCCATGACATGTTCCCTAAGCCCGAATTGTCCGCCCGTGCTATCAGCCCTAACGTTGGTTTCATGTTTGTGTATTAAATGCGGAAAATATTTCTTCACCATATAAAATACCTGCACCCGAGTCTTGCCGCTGCGGATCTGCTTGCTGCCTTTGTTATTGTGGTGTCGGCGAAATTTCATAAATGCCTAAAATAAATCGGGTCCAAAACTTCCATTTTAAACTGATATTCCCGGTCAGTCAGCATGTCATAAGTGGCATACGGCCGGGATCCCCATGTTTTTACCCAAATATCCAACCACTTTGCTTTATGGTCATCGCACAGTTCCAGCGTCCAGTAACCCCAATGCACGGAAGCGGCCGAACACTGAAAAAGCTTTACGTCATAAGTCGGCGCGCCTTTGACAAACCGGTAAGCGCCGCAGGTAATCGGATCTATCCAGTGTCATTCTTCCTGTAAGTTATAAATTCTTTCCCGCCCCGATTCCTTGCCCTTTAAAAAATAATCATCCATCCGGCGGTAAAGTTTGTCATCCCTTCTTGCCACGGTGATCATCGGGCAATAGCCCTGATGCCCGGGATTTTCCGCTAAAGTCTTTTCAATGATTTCTTTGGCGCCATCCTGCCAAGTTTCATCAATGTCCATCTGGATAGCCCAATCAAAACCGGTTAAAAGGTTAAAGGCTTTTTCTTTGGATTTTTCGCTGAATTGGTCCTTGCCCTCAACTATGCCAACCGTCAGCTTCCAATTTTTCAGCACTACAAGATTTTCCGGCAATAGCCTGTCCGCATACCACGCCACCGGATACTGCAAAATTTCCGCCTGCTTCATAAACTGCGGCACCCAATTAAAATCCCTATCGCAAATTGCTGTAAATATCCCTATTTTCATAATTGAAAGATTGCCATCTTGCCGGCCTGCGCTACAGGTCTGGCAAAAAATTGATCAAAAGCTTTCATAACGTTTAAGCCGTCCGAAGTCCGGTAATAATCATGTCCGGCAATATATTTGGGATGGCATTGCAAAGCTTTTTCAATAGCCGCCTTAGTTCCTTCAAAACTGTGATCCCCGTCAATATACACAAATTCCGATTCCACCGGCTGCCAGTCTTCCGCCCTGCATCTGACTGGCTCAATGTTTAAATATCCTTTGGTATTTTCCAAAAATGTTTTATAAATTTCTTCGCCTTTTTGCCCTTCGTAATCCTGCCAACTATCCACGCAAATCAGCCAGCGGTTCAAGCCGGCAAGCAGCGCCGCGGACCTTCCCTTATAGCTGCCAATTTCCACAATCGGCCCTTTGGTCTTTTCCGCCCACTTCAAAAGCAAATCCGCTTCTTCCTGATCCAGCCAACCTTCGGGTAATGTGTTAATATCAATCATAAAATTTCGTAAATTGATGAATCTTCGTATTCCAAAATTAAAACCTTTTTTGCCACGCGCTTTAATTCCTGCTGCATCGGCAGCCATGCATCCTGCCCCAAATTACCAACTATCATGTGCCTGATGGATATGCAAACCGCCCAATCAAAGCTGTTATCCGCAAACGGCAGTTGCTTTAAGTCCGCCTGAATAAAAGCCTTGTCCGGATACAGTTCCTTTGCCTTATTAATAAAGTCCGGGGAAAAATCCACGCCCGTATAGTCTGCCGGCAAAAATTCGCTGGCCCGGCCGTAACCGCATCCGGCATCCAAAACCTTGTCCTTCACCGTCATGTGCTGCTTAATTATTTTCTGGTGGTTCTTTTCAATAAACTTCCAAAGCGTAGTGTTTGCCACGTAAACTGAATAATGCGGATACCCGGCCGGCGCCGTATCAAGCCGTTCCTTCCAAAATTCCAATTTATCTACTTCGCGTTTCATACGGCAATAATTACTGGTTTATCAAGCCACTGGATTTCTTCCTTCACCTTCCAGCCGGCAGCTTCTAAAAGCTTTTTCATATCTTCCGGGTGCGATCCAAAATATTCTTCCCGAACGTGCGCTTTCCTTAAATTGCACTGCACCACCAAATGCTTGCATTTCTGGTGCAGCCTAAACAGCATCGGGATCTGCTTTGGCCGCGGCAAATGGTAAATCGCATTAAGCAAAAGCGCAGTATCACAAACTGGAAAAACTACATCAGAAATATCCGCTTCCACAAATTCCACCGGCAAATCTCTTTGTGCTAAATATTCAAAAATCAGCTTATTGGTATTGGCCCCATCAATGTAAGAATAGTCATAACCAATCACCCGCTTGGCCGTCTTTGCCGCCATGATGGACAAATAACCTTCGTTACAGCCTAGATCCAAAATTACTTTGCCCTGTGGCTTAATTAAATTTTCCAGCAGTTCCCATCGCGGCGCGGCATTTTCTTTGTAAGTCGGATGCACGCTTGCCGGCAAATTGGTGAAATTGCCGTAATCTATAAAATAATAATTTGGGCCAATGCCTAATTCCCGCGCTTTTAATTTCCGGCAAATAAAATCTTCATCAATATCCTGCCAGTTAAAAGCAAATTGTTTGACCTTAACTTTTTCAATGCCTAAATGAATTAAAATTGCCGTCCTGTGCGATCCGTCCAGCCTTTCGCCAGTCTGCTCTACGCAGATGCCACCGGCAAAATTGCCGGCTTCCGGGTCAAAACCTTTGGCTTTGATGGATTCATAAAGTTCAAAAAACTGCTGTGTGCGCATCGCCATATCCGCATCGCCTTTTAATTTGCGCCATTTTTGAAAATAAAACGTATCCACCGGCCTGATCTGCGGGTTTTCATCGTATTGCCGCAGCGTTTCAGTCATGGAATTAAAAACATTTTCGTAAAAGCTATCATAGTCTTGATCCCAAATAATGCTTTTGCCGCGGTCTTTATCATCATCCACTTTTAAAATATCAGTTGGTTTAACTTCCACCCATTTAAACGGGCGGTTGCCTTCCAAAAGCTTTTCCCGTTCTGCCATCTTAGTTGTGTGGTAATCGTAAAACATCCAATAATTGCTTAATTCTATAATCCAAAGTGTGATGCGTTTTAGTATGTTCAAACCCGGCTAATGCGATTTTTTTGCGTTTGGTTTCGTGTGTTAAAAAGTAATTGATTTTTTCTTTTAAACCGTCAAAATCATTGTGGAAGTAAGGCACAAAATGCTTATAGGGTTCGTATTCGCTGTCCAGTCCCGGCACCGTCGGATGGATGATAAACCCGCCGCGGCCAATGGTTTCGTAAATCCGGTTTGACCAGTAAAAAGGGGAATAGACTGATTCGCCAATAACCACTTTGCAGGATGCATATAGCTTGTTTAATTCGTGTCCGCGGATTTCCTGTTCTTCGCCTTTGCCAATCCATTTGAATTTGCCCGGGTATTCTTTCCTAAGCCATTCAATCAGCCTTTGCCGGTAAGGGTATTCCCCGTTCATTGATCCTACAAATACCACGTCAAAGCTGTATTTTTTTTCCGGCTTGGCTAAATAACAGAAATCTTTGGCAATACCCTGCCTGATGGTAAAATGCCTGATACCTGATTCTTTCCAGTCCTGATCGTGTCCGCCGTCCGGGGTAAAAGCGTAAGTGCATCTAAATGGCGGCTCTTTCCTTTGAGCTTTCCACTGCCTTGTCAGCCCCCAATACAGATCCGGCAAATAGCAGGCAGTGGTAAAGTTTAACTGTTCAAGGTGCTGCAAAAAGAAATAGCGGATCCGCGGATCTATTTTCAGCTTGGCCCACATCACCAAATCTGGCTTTTCCAAATCCAGCAAATCCTTAGCCACGGAAAATTTAAAGCTGTTTTCTTCCATCCTAAATACTTTGCAGCCGGCCGCTTCCAAAGCCTGCGCAATTCCTTCTTCATCCCACAGCCTTTGAAATGATCCGATGTAAAGGATTTTAGGCATGGGCTTTTTCGCGGTGCGTCTTTAACAGCTTTTCAGTCTTATAGGTTTTGCCGCACAAAGGACAGGCGTGCATCGCCGTATCCCCGGGCGCAAAGAATTTTGGCGGCTCATTGACTGTCTGCTGCACATCGCCGACATATCCTATAAACTGAAATTCGTTTTTATTGCAGATATTTTCATACCAGTCCCACTCGCTCATGTCCAAAAGCTGCCCGTCAAGCAGGCGCCGGACATAGACGAATTTGGTTTTGCTGTATTCTTTTCTTTCGCCTTTAATCATAATTGTGGCCTCTCGTTTCTTGTTTGGCAGTCCGGACTTTCTGCCAACTGCTTTAATAATTTTTCCGGATTAAACGGATGCATTTTTAAATCCCTTTCCAAATCCGCGTAATATGCCGGCTTCATGTCCCGCTTGTCGTATTTTTTGTATCTTTCCGCTTTTGCCTGCCTGTCTTTTGGTTTCATTAATCCGTAGTGCAAAACGTAATAAGGCGCGTGCCAGCCGTGGCTATAGGCAATGGGCGGACCTAAACCACAGTGCAGATTGGTCTTTTGAAACTCCAAACCATACTGCGGCAAAAACTTATAAAACCTTACATTCCAAAATCTTTGGATCCCTGTGTCATGCGCGAAGTGCTGTTCGTCGTTGTAGAGATTGACAATAAGGAAGTGGAAGGCGATTTCGCCACTGTTCGCCAAAGCCTCCGCTTCACGCCGCGTAAATTCTGGTGCAAACCTTTCGTCTGCATCCAACGCCACGATCCAGTCAGGCGATAGATTACCAATACGGCGCAGTAAATCGGTCTTAATAAGAGGTTGATTATAACCCCATTCGCGATCATCCCTGTAAAACCAATATCCGTATTTTTTGATAAGTTTTTCGGTTTTGGCATCGGTGTTGTTTCCGCAGATTATTGCGTCATCGCATAGACGCTTAAATTCCTTTAATGATCCTTCAAGATAGCGATCAGCCTCGCCCTTACCCACTACCATGAAGCCTATTATCCGCATTGCCTTATAAGATTGTTATCATAAATAGTGTGGCAACTTTTGCATAAGGCTATAAAATCTTTTAAACAACGCCGATATTTTCTATCAATATTAGCCCATTCTATATTCCATCGCCTACCGACTTTTTTACCTTCTAATCCGCAATGTTCGCACTTTTTAGGCTTGCCACGCCATTTTGTAACCCATAGATGTAAAGCAAAATATCCAACTTTTTGCCCCATCCAATTCGGGTGGCTGATTCCCCGTGGATATTCTCGCTTGGCCGGAATGTTGCCTATTTTAAATTCTGTTTTTTGACTATGGTGCTGACCTAATTGATATTTATTAGCACACTCATGGCTACAAACTTTGCCACGCCCTTGCTTAATTCTGTAGCGATACGCCCAAAATTTATTGCCACAAACTACGCAATTTCTATTTTCGCCTTTGATATTATGTGCTTTAAATAATATATTTTTCATACTTTCCCCAATCCGCGCATTGAAGGCGGCAAATTGCTAGTTGGCGCTGCCGGCTTCCACAGGCGTTCCCGGGCCGGTGGCTTGCCGCGCGTTAATTTCCGCACTTTGCGCAAAAACGGATCATTCGGATCTGCCGGGGTAAGCCTGCCAACGCGGATTTCGTGTGCCACGCGCTTACCCACAAACCGGTCCAATTCGGCTTTAACTTCCAAATTTTCTTCCCTGTATTCGGTATTAAAGGCTTTTTTGTTGTCCCGCAGGTCCGTTAAGGTTTTTTTCAGCTTTTCCGGCACGCGCTTATTTTTTAAAATATCATCCACAATTTCTTTTTCTTCGCCGCCCTTATTGTCTATGGCCCGGCCTAAAAGCCTTTGCGGAATTTGCGCGCCGATGTGTTCAAGCCTGCGTTCAGCCGTCTTTTGCATGTCAGTTCAAGTTAATGTTTTTAAGGCCGCCTAAGCCAAAAAATTGCCTGCTGCTTAGCATCCTGCCGTCCGATCCGACAGTCTGACCGCCGCCAATAACAGATAAATCCTGCGGCGGAATAAAATTACCCCTTGCCGCTTTCAATTCCGCTTTCCATGCTTCAGATATGCCGGCTTTGACCTTGTCCACGATTTTTTCCACGTGTTCGTCAAAGTTTTCATCCAAGTCATAAAGTTCGTCCAGTTCCGCTTCTTCTTTTTTGGTCAGCTTATTTTTTCGTTCCAGCCGGCGGATCTTGGACTTAGCCCCGCGCAGTTTCAAATGCAACTTGCCTATTTCCCCATCCTGCCATTCTTTGAGTTTCAATAAAGCTTCGTGCGAAGTCCGGCCATCGCTTCTACCGACAAAGCCGCCGTAAGTAATATAAAATTCGTGGACCGTAAAAGCTTCGTCTTCCCCGCAACTAAAAACCGACCCATCCCGGCGCTGATAAAAAAATACCGGTTGCGGATCGTCTATTTTACCTAAAACCAGCTTTTTGTGAACAAGCTGATGCGTATCACTTGATGTATCAAATATTCCTTGTTTTGCCATATAATTTTGCCTGTCTTCCGGCCCCAAACACCTAGATTCAGGGCCGGATGACATTTCGGCTTCCTACGGCTAATAGCCTAAGTAAGCGTATTAGCCGGTTAAATTAAGATCCGATAAAGGCGGATGATGCATTTAACAGCACAGCAGCGGGTTCGCGGACAACCTTTACGCCGTAAACGATGTCCAAAACGGTCAAAAGACCTAAGTTTCGGATAGCGTTTTCCGCTTGGATGCGGACAATGTTGCCGCCCGGGGTTTGAGTTCCAAACCCGAGTGCATCCTTATGCAACAGTAAGTTGCGGTAAGTCTGCAAGCCGGAAACAATTTCCGGGGTGGTGAACATTGAGATGCCATAAAGGGCGCCGGTTAAGCCGCGGCTAGCATCCATCGGGCCAAAGTTGCCGTCAATGACAAAGCTTTGGGCTTTGCCAAGCAGGCCGCTTTGGGAAGCATCGTAATACTTCGCTATGGAAGCCAACTGCACCCAAAACACATAGGTATGGATGAAGAAGGCGCATTCGCGAAGATCAAACTTGCCGGTGGCAAGCTTGTTGATGCCCTGACGGATTTCAGCATCCACTAGCTGCGTGGCGGTGTCGCCGATCAAATTGGTGGAAAGCCCGGACCACAATGCGGTCAAGGCATCTTCCAAAACAATGTGAAGGGCGGATCCGCACTTGCGGCCATACACGCCGTTGAAGTCGTAGGATTTCCAAAGCTGGGCTTGGTCCTTATCGCCGATCAACAAAGCGATGTATTTGTGGGTGTTAATTGCCAACTGAACTTTGGCTTGCGCCACGGATTCAGTGGTAACTTCCGCGCCTTGCGTGGATTGTGTCTGCGGGGTGAAGGAGTTAGTGAAGACATCCGGGATTTCAAAGGTGTTGCCACCGTCTTGTGCGTAGATCGTGTAATCACGCACGAAATTCCCTAAGACATACTTCGCAAACTTTTCTTCCAGCACATAAGGGACCCAAAGGTCCGGGATCATTCCAGCAAGGTCTGTAGCTGTAAATGGATCAGATGTAACTGCCATTTATTTATTCACTTTCGCTTGAGCGTTTTCCCCTCTTTGCGGCGTCAAACGCAGCCTGACGTTCGGCCGGTGTTTTTAGGTCCTTGATGGACTTAGCCTTCTGACTAAAGGCAGCACGTTGGGAGGGTGCAGGGGTTCCCTGATTAACCTTTTTCTCGGCACGGTTTGCTTCAATACCCTTCTTGAATGTCTGATTGTTAAGCAAGGCGGATACGGAAATTTTCATGGAGTTTGCCTGTTCAGCAATCTCTAAAATTTCAGCATCACTATACCCTTCGCTTTTCAATTTCAGGACATCCTTAATTGGAAGATCCTGCGACACTTGTTCGGGTTTTGCCGGCTGTGGCGAAGCATCCGGCTTCGGTTGAGAATCAGGCTTAACCTGCTCTGGTTGATTAGGTTTAACAGCCTGTTCGTATAACTCCTTATACGTTTTCCCAGTTTTGGGATCTTTGGCTTTCTCACGCCAATGGTCGCGCTGCGCAACGGCAGTCAGCAACGGCTTATTTTCTTCCGCATCTTTATTGACTTGCGATAAGTCTATGCCGATGTCATCTTTTTCCAAGTCGGCAGCTTGGTTTGGTTCTTGTGCCATAAGGTAAACCTTTCCCTTAATTTCATTTTTGAAATGGGTTTTGTCCCATAAGTCGGTTTTTAATGAGGTTTGCCGTAGCCCTCAAAATTAAAAATTATTTAAGTTTATCACCGGAACAATTGCCGCGCCTTTGGCCGTTTGGCAAAATCAGTTCTATCGTGGCAGTTGTTGCAGATAGCGCCGTGGCTGCCCGGGCATTGGCCGCAGCAATCTTGGATTCGGTAGCATCATTAATGGTTTCCGAATAGGTTGCTTTGGTGGCCGGATTTATCCACGTAAATTTTCCGCCGTGCATATCACTTGCCTTTCATTGCCATCATCCGGCGCATTTGCGATTTGGAATGCATCGGTTTTTCACCCGGCTTAAAGCCGTGATCAATGGCGTTTAATAATTTAGCTTGCTTTTCGGCCTTTGCTTTGGTGGTGTTCTTCGCGTGAACACCGTTTGGAGTGCGGACAGTATATCCGCCCTTAGAGTTTTTATTTACGGTTGCCGGCATAATTACTCCATTTCTTCCCCGGAAGGCTGCGGCTTGGAATCTCTTGTTCCCTGCCACTGCTTTAGGGGATTAATTAATTCATCTTCCAAAATCCCGGCCACGGCGCAGGCTGTTTCCAATGTCATGCCTAGCTTTTTGGCATTCCGCACGTCGGAATAAGTCAGCTTAATTTCTTCCAGCCACGCAATAAGATGCTGCCCGTAATAACCGCGCGCCAGTGCCTTGATCCGTTCAGTTCTTTTTGTTTCCTGCTGCCCATTAGCCATAAAAAATACCGGGAACCCTATAACCTGATTTGCATCAAGTTAGTTGGATTCCCGGTCTTTCCGTGGAATTTATATGCTATTTTCTTTATAGTAAACCCTAAATTTAATCCTGTCAAGAAAAATGTGCTTTGCTGCCGGAATATATCTTTTTTTGGGTGGAAACGAATAAGTAGCTGTCAAACCGCCCTAGCTGATCCTTAGTTATCCGCACTTCTTCAAACGGTTTGGCGGACCGCAAATCCATAATAATATCGTGTTCCACCTTTGTCAGTTCCATCGGTATTTTTTTGTGTTCGCAATCGTCAGTAATCATTTTTGTTTTCCTTCCCCGCAGCACAATTTGCCATTTAAATGATCCATTTCGTGCTGTATTACCTGCGCCTTAAACCCGGTAAATTTGTCTTCGTGGATAGCGCCTTTTAAATCCTGCCAGCGCAATTTAACGGCATAAGCCCGGGTAACTTCGTAATCAAACCGCTTTTCTTCTAAGCTAAAACATCCTTCCCGGCATGGTTTTTGACCGCCTTCCGGCTTCCACAAAATTTCCGGATTAATATATACGTCGTCCAAAGCAATAAATACCCGAATGTTCCTGCCGGCCTGTGGCGCTGCAAACCCTACGGCTTTTCCCCACGGTTGCGATTTCATAAAGGAAAGCAGATCCATCACAAATTCTTCCAACTCCGCATCAAACTTTTCCACAGGTTTTGATATAATTTTCAGCCGCGGATCCGGATATTTTACTAATTGCAATGGCTCTTTAATCTTTGGTTTGGTCTTTAGAAATTCCAGCATTTTGTTTTTGGATTAATTGTTGAAGTCTAGTTACTTGCCGCATGGACATATGAATAAATCCGCGCACGCCTAAATAATTGCTTACAAGGCCAATTAAACTAAATAGCACTATGGTTCCCCATCCTATTGTCAGCGTGCGGCCCCAAAAGATTAAATTAACGATAATCAAAATGGCTAAAAATATGATCATATTATTCGCTATCCCCGGTCCTACTGTGCTGCCGCGGATCTTTATTATTTAATAAGTTGGCAACAATAGATTTATTAGGCTGAATCTGTTTGGTGTCTTCCTTTGCCGGCAAGCCGTGGACCACCACGTAAGCGTGTTCTGCCAAGACCCACGAATCCGGATAGTCATCGTGATCGCGGTTGTCCCATGCGCTAGATTCCTTGCGGTTGCTGTTATTTTGCCCGGGATGCTTAACTACCAAAATGCGGCCAACAATTTCCTTTTCCAAATAAAGCATCTGTTCCCAAAAGTTTTCATGCGCTTCGGTTACAAACACCATGTCATCTACCCGGATCTGCGGCAGCGCGGTCAGTTTTTTAGCAATAATGGCCTGCAGACTTCGGTATAAAATATCTTTCATTTGGGCCGTAAACTTTATTCCGGTAACTTGCCAGCGGGTATTTAGATCAAACCAGTCAGGCATAAAGTCCCCGGCGCCGGTGGAATCTATGCAAATCTGCTGAATGCCGCCCTTTTGAAAGCCCTGCCTAAGCTTTAACACCGTTACTACGGTTTGGTCCATGCTTTTTGCCACGTCAATTCCCACATAAAGGTTATAATGCTTGGCGTTCATTTCCAGTCCTTGCAGCCAGTCCTTAATCAGTTCGCATTGTTCAATATAATTAGTTCCCTGAAAGCTGATCCAATCCACTAACTCCTTTGGGGATTTCTCATTTTCTATGAGCTGCGCAAGACTGACTTCATCGGTGAAGCTGGAAGATGTGGCTTGGAAGGCATCGTCAGCGGTTTCCGGGTATTCCTGCTTTAGCATGGACATGTCCACAAATTCCGATTTGATGATCTCAAATTCTTCTTCCGTGTAGAAATCGCGCCAGCCAAAGAAACGGGGCTTGAAGCGGGACAGCTTTTTGACAGCCTTTTCCCACATTTTGTAGTAATGGTTGCCCTTGCCGTTGCCCGTGGTTTCAATAAATATCCAGCCTGACTTAATATCGATCTGCCGCATGGTGCCTTCGATGATTTCTTCCGCCGTCATGTTTTCCGTATCCGGATACCATGCTGCTTCCGAAAGCAACAGCTTTTGCAGGGTGCCACCGCGTTCACCAGTCCTTGCTGATGCAGTTCCACAAAAGAAGTGCGCCCGGTTTTCCCGCAGTTCTAATTCGTTTGAATCCACTAAAAAAGCTGATTTGGCAAACTGTTCCAATACGTCCGGATTTTTAATAATGTCTTCGTAAGCAACGCCGGCACGCTTGGCATAGCAGGATAAAATGTAATTGCGGTAGCGCTTCCTGAATTTCTTTGTGGCATCGTCCTTATAGGAAATAACTTCCGATTCCGTAGGGTTTTCATTGGTCATATCATCCGCAGCAAATAAGGCCAAAATAAAGCTGCTCATGCCTTCCCGTCTAGCCTTTAGATCCAGTTCGCGCAGCGCCGCGCCTACCCCCTTTTTCTCAATATCACATTCCTTGCATAAAATGTCGTAATATTTGGATTGGACCTTATTAAACTTAAACGGGATCAGTTTGCCTAATTCCGGTTCGTCTATCAAAAAATTGTCTTCAATAAATTTCTTATACTTCATCGGAATATTACTATCATACTTGGAAATGGTGCCGAATTTTTGCTATTTCCAAACTTTAAACGGCCTTTAATAAATCTTATTTCTGCTTTGCCATAAATATAATCATGGAACCATTTAGTATCAGTGCGCGCAGGCAGCAAACATACTGTAACCCCCCCTGCTTCGCTGATTCGTAAGCCTTCTTAATCCATTTACCAATTTCCCGTCCATAAGGCGGATTCATCCAACGTGCCTTCCAAACGGTCCAATCCTTAACTAATGCATCCGATTCTTTACAAATATATTCCCGGCATTTGGTATTTAACCAATCAGCGCATACATCTACGTCAAATCTAAATTCCTGATTTAATCCATCAAATAATACTTGTGGGGTTTCCCAATCATCGGTTTTACTGGAAAATAATGATTTATTTATACTCATTGCGTAATTCCCCTAAATTCAATTGAAACATTTGATTTGTTGCCGGCTTAACCCGATTCTTAATGCGGTTATATTCCCGGATAGCCTGCACCTTCACATCCAATTTATAATTTTGCATGATAACTTTCGCTAATTCTCCATCCACAACCTCATCTTTCATTAACTGATTTAACAACTGGTAGATTCGGCGGCGTATGATAGCATTTGAAAGCAAGCGGGATCCATTAACCTGCGCCACTTTATAGGCGTTTTTCTTGGTCTTATGACTGCCTTTTTCCAAATCCATACCATACGCCGCAGCGTAGCAAAAAGTAGCATTCCCAAAGAAATCACTGTTATTTACGTAAAGTTGGCAAAATAATTCATGCTGCGTGCTTAATTCCTTTATGTCCGGAATAACGTAGCCTTCAAATACATTTAATTCTTTGGATTTTTGCTTCTTTTTCGCCATGATTTTTAGTCATATAAGCCTTTTAAAGCAGGCTGTTTATCAGGAATGTTAATCACTACGGCTTCCGTAGTCAGCAGTTCGCCGGCAATACTGGCCGCTTTTTCCAATGCAGTGCGCGCGACTTTGACCGGATCTATTACATCTTCAGTTACAGTATTGGCAAATTCCGCAACGTCCTTACCGGCGTTTGCCGCGATTTGAAATAGTGGCATTTGGCAAGCAGCATCAATAATTTCTGCGCCGATTTTTTCACCTTCATTTTCCCCTATGGCATCAAATTCATTTTCAGTTGCAATCTTATACAAAGGCACACCGCCGCCCATTATTACCCCTTCTTCCACCGCTGCACGCGTAGCATTTATAGCATCTTCAATCTTTAGTTTCCGGTTATTGGTTTCCACTTCGGTATCAGCGCCAACTTTAATTACAGCTACGCCGGACGTAAGGCGCGCCAAACGCGATTTTAAGAAGTCTTTGGTATAATCATTGGTTTCGCCTTCAATCCGTTGCCTTAATGCGGAAATATGCGCGTCAATGGCTTCCTGATTCTGCCCGGCAATGATAGTGGTATTGTCTTTGTTGGCAATAAGCTTCTTAATTTGACCAAAGTAAGATTGGTCCACCTGCTTTAATTCAATTCCCAATTCCGGTGTTACCACGTTAGCGCCAGTCAGCACCGCAATATCAGACATAACATCTTTCCGGCGATCGCCAAACATCGGCGATTTTATCAGCACCGCGCGGAAAATATTTTTCAGCCGGTTTACCACAGCCATAGCAATCACTTCTTCGCTGAAATCATCGGCAATCACTACAAGTTGCTTATTTCCTCCGCCCATTGCCGCTTCCAGCATTGGGGTAAAATCTTCTACGGTGTTAATTTTCTTTTCAATTAAAACCACTGGCACGTTTTCCATAACAGCCTGCATTTTTTGCGTGTCAGTAATAAAAAATGGTGAAACCAAACCGCGGTCAATCCGCATGCCTTTTACAACCTCTTTGGTCAGCCCTACCACTTGCCCGGTTTCCACGGTTATAACGCCGTCATTACCCACTTCGTCAAAGCAGGATGCAATTAATTCGCCGGTTTTGGGATCTAAACAGGAAATAGTTGCCACGCGCACTTTGTCTTCGTGGCTTTCCACCGGCCGCGCCTGCTTCTTTAATTGTTCAACTACAAAGGCCACTGCCTTGTCTATACCGCGGCGGATGTCATACACATTGGCTTTTTCTTCCACTTTTTCCCATCCGGCAACTATTGCCTGCGCTAAAACCGTGGCTGTAGTGGTGCCATCGCCGGCAATGTCATTGGTTTTTTGAGCCACTTCTTTAATTAACTGCGCGCCAATCTGCATGTGCGGATCCTCAAAATCCGTGGCATTGGCAACTGTTACCCCGTCATTGGTAATTACCGGACCGTTGCCGGTTTCCAAAATGACATTGCGGCCATTTGGCCCCAAAGTTGATTTAACAATATCAGCTAATTCATTGACACCCTGTAAAACCTTTTCCCGGGCTTCTTTGCCGCGGACCGTAATTTTAGGCATTTGAAGTTTCTCCTTCTTCGGTTAATTTTGCGTAAATATCTTTTGGCAGCAAAAACAAATACTGCTGCCCTTCCCACTCAATTTCATCGCCGGCATACTGCGCGTAAGCGATTTTATCGCCTGGTTGCACAAAATCAATCAGTTGGCCGACGCTTAACACTACGCCCTGCACCGGCACCTTTTTGGCGGTAGCCGGAATTTCTAAACCCGATTTGCGGGTGGTGCTAGGCTGCAACGGCAGCACCAAAATGGAATCATTTATGGCTTGTAGCTTCATAAATTTAAGTCCTTATTTTATTAATATTAATTTTAATATATCCTTCATCCTCCAATTCTTCCGCCACCTGATCGGCTTCTTCCTTACTTTCCGCGTCCTGATGCAGCACTTCTTCGGTTTCCGGATCCACATAGCTGATGTCAAAACGCAGATTAAGCATGGCAGTTTCCTTGCATTTTGGCTGCCATGCCTTCCAAAATCCTTTTATTTGGAAGCACGCAATGGCCGCCAATTTCCTTCATAATCGGTTCCAAAACAGGCCGCACAAATTCCGGATGCCCTAATTTGGTATAGCCTTCGTTATAGGTCAAATTTGAAAGTCTATAAGCATCAGAAAACGGCACTTCATACATCCGGCACAAATTTTTAACTCGCTGCGCGAACTCTATACAGACCCGGTAGTATTCAGTGTCCATCAGCTTCATTAATTCCGTAGTTTCCGGCTCATCGCACAAATGCACTTTCAGCCCGGCGCGGCGGAAATAATCAGCTACTTCGCTTGCCTGCTCACCGCCTAAAAACTTCACAAATGTCCGGATACCGCCTTCCAAATTCGGATGAATGCCACGGATCGGCGAATGCACCGCGCCGCACCGCCGGCTAATTCCTACCGGCACCGTGGAATGGATAATAGTTATTTTAGGCTGGAATTTCTGTTGATATTGGCCCACAATTTCCACGAAGTTATCAAAATAGGGAATGCAAACGTGCATTACTTCGGTTTCGCAATTTTCTTCCCCGTCATAATCAAAGTTCGCGTGCCAGTCATTTTTATCAAAACCTACGGTTTTATAATGTTCGGACAAAATTTCGTATAACGCTTTACCTACTTCCCCTAAGCCAATAATCACAGTTTTCATGATTTTTATTTAAATATTAATTTTGCTAATTGATAAATTAAAAAGCTTACAGAAATTTCCAACCATTTTAGAATTTTCTTTATCCACTTTTCCACAGCTATTATTAATATTTTGTAAATAAGTTTCTTTTGTAGTGTGTGAATTTCACGTATGTGAATTTCCTCGTGTGTGAAAATCACACACGGCGTTTATCCAATGGGTTAAGTAACATATCTTTTCCGTAATTTTGGTTATATCTATAAAAGATTTTATTAAAATTGTGCTGTCTTTTTTTTGCCGTATCAAGAAGTTTGCCGTCCCTGTCATAAATCAGCACAATCCCGATTTTACATAGGCTATCCACAGCCTTTGTAACCGCCCACGCGGACCGTCCCGTCTTTTTTATAAGCTGCGATCTGCTGATCCAGTCCTTTTCTTTGCGCCTACCGGTGGCTATGTCTTCCACCCATCCAAAAGTTTGCCTCACAATAACAGACAAAACGCGGTATTCCACGTCTTTTAAGCGAAGCATCCAATAATCAAATACATCATTCGGGGTTTGGGTTGTATTTGGAATAAATTTATCCATAGTTAAAAAAGCTTTTGTATTACTTTTTCCACCTGCTGCTGCGCCACTTTTTTCTTTAAATCCAAAACCTGCTTAATGTGATCGCACGTCCGCTTGCTGCCGCTGTATTTAAAACCCTGACAGTCGCATTCGCCCATACCGTAAAATAAATTAACATGATGGCCTTTGCCAAATTCGCTTTTACTTGGCACATACCACGTTTCCGGATAACCGGCCTTTACCAGTCGGATTTTATCCATTGGTAGCGGTTCTAATTTCTGCGGAAATAGTGTTTCATTGATAATAAATACTTGGCTGTCAGCATTAACTTTTACCGGCTTATATCCGTCTTTTAAAAATACACCGCCGATCACAGTCCCAGCGCCGGCTTTAATCACCGGTTCCCACCACGGAAAATTCCGGTATCCCGGCACCACGTCAGTCATGGCAAAAACCGCCTGACCATTTTCTAACTTAACTTGGAATTTCAGGCGATAATACATGGTCCCGTCCCAATTCCGGGATCCTTTCAATTGTTCAATTTTTGTTACTTTTGCTTTTAAGCCCCCAGACATTTCATTGCTGTTTTTATTTAATTTG
>JAMDAY010000025.1 GCA_023484515.1 Patescibacteria group bacterium | reverse complement strand
TGCTTTCTTTGCAGCACTTTACCGAGCCGCCGGCGCGCTATAGCGATGCGACTTTAATCAAAGCCCTGGAAGCGGCGGGAGTAGGCCGGCCTTCCACTTACGCGCCAACGCTTTCCACCATCCAGGACCGCGATTACGTGGAAAAAACAGACAAACGCTACCGCCCCACGGAAATCGGTATGCTCGTTAATGACATGCTGGTGGAAAATTTTCCAGAAATAGTGGACATTAACTTTACCTCGCATATAGAAGAGGAATTGGACGATATTGCGGAAGGCAAAATCGGCTGGGTAACCGTAACCCGCGAATTTTACGACCCGTTTAAAAAACATTTGGACGAAAAAGAGGCCACGGTGCAAAAGCAGGTGGAAATTTCCAATACGCCCTGCCCGCATTGCGGCAAAATGATGCTCATAAAATTCGGCCGCGCCGGAAAATTCCTGGCCTGCCCGGATCCGGAAAGCAAAGTCACCATGCCACTGCCCGAAGAAGCGGCTAAAATTAAGGAACTGGAAGAAAAAACCCGGGGCGAAAAGTGCCCGCTTTGCGGCGGCCCCATGGAAGTCAAGCGCGGCCGCTTCGGCTATTTCCTGGGATGCAAAAATTATCCCAAATGCAAGGGCATCAGCAAAATCTGGAACAAGACCGGTTTTAAGTGCCCCGCTTGCCTGGATAGCGACCGCCGCAATAATCCCGGAGATGTTGCGGAAAAAAAATCGCGCGGCCGCGGCAAACCCTTTTACGGCTGCACCCGGTATCCTGACTGCACCTTTGTGATGAATACCAAACCGGAAACGCAGGAACAAGTGGACGAAGCATACAAGTCGTGGAAAGAAAACCCGCCCAAACCCCGCAAACAATTCATGCGCAAGAAAAAAACCGAGTAAACACGCTCGGTTTTTTTAATTGCTTGACTAAAAAATATTGTAGGGTTATGCTTTTTCCGGAGACAAACCCCATGGAGGAAAAAAACGCGGAAGCAAGGGAAACAAAAAAGAGGGTTGTTATATTAATAGCGGACGACGATGTTTTGTCCCTGAGATCAGGGGCATTCATCCTCAAAGGCTCATACAAAGTCCTGACGGCATCTTCCCTGGAGGAGGCATGCAGGTTAATCAAATTTAGGAAAAGAATTAGCCTGATCTTGGTCAACGGTAGCAACCCCGAGTGGATGCCTATCAGGAGCAGTCGAAAGGCTAAAACGGTTGCGACCTACTCGCCAAACACCTGGGGTAATGGCGGTTATCCCGCTAACGGAACGGCTGTCATCCAGAAGCCGTTTTCGCCCTGGGATCTCCCTATGATGGTCAAAGAGATACTCAACTCGCCGGGAAACGGCAAAACATCCGCCGCATAACGCCAGCAAGGCCGCTGCCACCAGCGCAGCGGCCTTTGAACTTTATTTACCTCTGCTAAAAATTTCCGATTCAAAGAAAATAAACTTGGCGGCCTTCCAAAAGCCGATCAAGTCGGCAAAATATCTGAAAAACAAACATTGACGCCTAAGGTAAGCAAAAAAACCTTCCGCATATTTTTGTCCGTATTGGTATATTGCCTGCCTGCCTCCCAAATCTACGGCGGCAATTTCCCTGCCGGGACAATATTCCTTGGGCCGGCGGTTTTTTAGCAGCACAGGCAGGGCATAAGTTAAGTATTTTGCCTGGTTAAGCGCTTCCCAAGGCGAACATTCAACCAATTGTTTTTGATCTCCAGCCCGCATCCCCCCGCCTATGACAAAAATATTGTCTTCGCCTTGGGCTTGCAATAACCCGTTCACCGCGATTCTGCCCTGTCCGCCGACAGCCAACGTTTTTTGGGACTTGACTGTTTTGGCCCTGGATCCGGACAGCCAAACCAGCAAGTCAAAATAAATCTTTTCCCCGGCCAGAGTATCTAAAAAATGTTTCTCCACTTTGGCGATTGTCCTGTCCAGGCTGGCTTTGACGCCCAAATCCTTTAGCCGCTGCCGCAGCGCTGGATCACTTGCTTTGTCTAAATCCCCGGCCAAGCAGTTATTCGGACAAACTATTTCCAATTCAACGGATGAACGGGGCACCCTATTTTTCCAGGAAATAAATTCCAAATTTTTACCAAATTCAAGGGCCAGTTCCGCGGCGTTTGCGTTTTGGCCGGCAATGGCTATGCGCAAATTATTTTTACGGGCTTGCAAACGAAAGGTTTGCATTAAAAATTCCAATTGGTTCCTAATGCGCAAGGCATCTGGCAAGGAACTAAGCGGCAAACCATGCTGCTCAGCCCCGGGAATGCCGTAATATTCCGGCTCTTGCCCCAAGGCCAGCACTAAATAGTCGTATTCCAATTCCGACCTGCCAATAGTAACGCGCTTCCTGGCTTGGTCAACGTAAGAAAGTTCGCCCTTGACGAAGGTGATGGATTTTCCAGTTAAAATTTCTTTAAGCGGCAATGCCACGCTTTGTTTTAACTGCTTAATAGAAACCAATTCTTCGTCCGCTGCCGCCGCTTTATGCAAATTGGGGGAAAAAAAATGGTAGTCGTTCTTGTCTGCCAGGGTTATAGAGACGTTATGGTCATTTTTAAACGCCTTGGCCAAACCCAAAGCCAAATTCAACCCCCCGAATCCCGCGCCAATTATTACTATTTTGTTCATTTTTATTTCACTAGCGAAAGACGTAATGAGTTAAGGATTAAAGCGCTGGAAGTCGCCATAATTCATAATTCCTTATTCTTAATTCTATCACTCGTACCTCATTGCTTCCACCGGGTCCAGTTTGGAGGCCGAACGGGCCGGGAGCACGCCGAACGAAATGCCAATGGCCGCGGAAACGCCGAAGCCCAGGGCAATGGCGTATAAAGGGACGCTGAAAGTCCAGGCCAGGTTGCCGGCGCGGGCAATAAGCGCGACTACCCAGCCCAAAAATCCGCCTGCCAAAATCCCCACCGCTCCGCCCAAAACCGTAACTAAAATTGATTCAATTAGGAATTCGTTCAAAATGTCGGAATTTTTTGCGCCCAAAGCTTTCTTTAAGCCGATTTCCGCGGTCCGTTCCGTGACCACCACATACATAATGTTCATTATGCCCACGCCGCCGACAATTAGGGAAATTGCCGCAATGGCTATGAGCAGAATGGTGATGCCGTTAAAAATAGTGTTAAAAGTATCCAAGGCTGAAGCCGCGGTCTGCACCACAAAATCGTCCTTGTCCGGATTGGTAATGCCGTGGTTACGGCGGAGCGTTGCGGCAATGTCCAGGGCTGTGGCTTCGCCAAGGTCCGAATTGCTCATCTGCGCGACCACAACGGTCATATAATCTATGCCCATTAATTTTTTCTGCGTGGTCACCAGCGGCATGAATAAAGCCTGGTCTTCCATCCCGCCAAACCCGCCCATGGAGTCATATACGCCAATGACCTGAAAATTTAAGTCGCCCACTTTTACCAATTTTCCCAACGGGTCTTCCTGGCCAAACAGGTCGTCGGCAATCTGGCTGCCCAGTATGACAACCTGGCTGGCCGCGTTGTCTTCTTCCAAAGTGTAAAACCGCCCTTCTTTTAGCGTATTCTTGTCAATATTAAACCGCTCCGCGCCCGCGCCGTAAACCAGCGCATTCTTGACCGTGTCGCGGTAGCTGGCCACTTTTTGGGTTAAGACCACGCCGTAAGCGCCAATTACGTTGGGCACTCTCTTTATGTCCAAAATGTCGCGGTTCTTTAAAGTAGTCACGGCCACGGGCGAGCTGGCGCGGCTCATGGCGGCGCCGGCCGCGCTCCTGGCCTTGGTCGCCTGCGGCACCTTAGTCTGTACTTCTACCAAATTGGATCCCGACTTTTCCACCTGGTTATTTATTAAGCTGCGGAACCCCGCGCCCGCGCTTAGGACCAAAATTACGGTTGCCACGCCGATGACAATGCCTAAAGTCGTCAATCCCGTACGGACAGGATTGGCAAATAAAGACTTGATTGCTTGGCGAAATGCTATAAACATAATGCGTATGACGCTAAATAATGCGCGAAAATTGCGAAATTGCCGGTTGCCAGTGTGAAAGCGCCCTTTAAGGGATAGGCAGACTTTAGATTACCAGTCTATGATCATTATCAATTTAATTTTAGAACGCTGGTCCCTTAAAGGACGCCTTCACAGTTAAAGATTTATAAGGGTCTGTTGCCGAACGCGTTTTTAAGGAGAAATTTCAGAATTCCGAGCAGACTCTATTAAAGATAAAATAACCCGGCAATACCCTTTCGCACCATTCGCATTGCCCCTTTTTCGCATCATTCGCATTATGCCTACTCATACCTTAAAGCTTCTATTGGATTTAATTTACTTGCCTTGAACGCCGGATACAAACCGAACACCACGCCGGTCAGGATGGAAACGCCCACGGCCAGCAGCACGGAAGAAAGGGAAATAACAAACGCCCAGTCATAACCCAAATAATTCATTAGCAGGAAAATTAAATACGATATGACTATCCCGACAATTATTCCCACAATGCCGCCGAGCGAAGTCAGCGCGCCGGCTTCAAACAAAAATTGGTTGCGCACCGCGGCATTGGTCGCGCCCACGGCTTTGCGCAGGCCAATTTCCCGCGTGCGCTCGGCTACGGTTACCATCATAATATTCAAAATGCCAATGCCGCCCACCAGCAGGGCAATGGCGGCCATGGCCGTTAAAAACAAGCGCAAAGCATTGGTCACGGTGCTTAAAATGCTGACGGCGTCGGCAATATTGCGCACGGTAAAATCCGCGTCCACCTCGCGAGTAATATGGTGCTGCTGGCTTAAGACCGCTTTAACGTCGCCAATGGTCTGGTCCACATGGTCCGCGCTGTCAACCTTAATGCTAATGGACTGCAAATAATGGATGCCCAAAAGCTGCTGCTGGGCAATGGCCAGCGGCATAAATACCTGGTCGTCCAAATTCTGGAAAAATGCGCTGCCTCGCTCCGCAATAACTCCGATAACGCGCAAGGGAATGCCGCCGGAACCTTCCTCGGAAACGCTTTTAACCTTTACCACCTGCCCGACCGGGTCAACCCCGCTTTGCCCGAACAGGTCGCTTGCCACCTGCGAACCCAGCACTACGACATTGGCGTTGCCCTGGCCCTGCTGCTGGTCAAAAAACTGGCCTTCCTTCATGGTCAGGCTGATAATTTGCGGATAAGTGTATTGCGTGCCTACAAACGTCGTATCCGCGCTCTGGTTGCCCCAAATTACGGTGCCGCTCCCTTGCACTCCGGAATTGACGGCTACCGCGTGCGGCACGCGGCCGGGATCGCGCAAGGCGTCGGCATCCTGCTGCACCAGCGAAGTTACCACAATGCCGAATATCTGGGAAGGCGGGCCTTTTTCATTGCTCATGCCCGGCTGGACAGCCAGCAAATTTGTCCCCAGTTTGGTAATTTGCCCGAGCACCAGGCTCTGCGCCCCGGCCCCCAGCGCGATAATAATAATTACCCCGGCCACGCCGATGACAATGCCTAATATAGTCAAAAACGACCTGCCTTTGCGGGCAAGCAAGGTGCGGAAGACAAGCTTGATGGTGCTGACAAAATTCACAAAATAATTTAAAGATTTAAAAATAGAAAAATAGAATAATTGCGGGAATGCTTAAATTTATATATTATTCTATTTTTTTATTTTTAAATTACTTTACCCTTTCACCTTTTCCAGCGCGTCACCGTCCTTGGCGAGAATGCGCTTTTTAACCGGTTCGTCCGAAATTATGTCCCCGTCCTTAATCCGGATGATCCTTTTTGCATGGTTGGCCGTGTCCTGCTCATGGGTCACTAAAATGATGGTGCGGCCTTCGTCGTTCAATTTTTGCAAAATTTCCATAACCGCATTGCCGCTCTTGGAATCTAAATTCCCGGTCGGCTCGTCCGCAAAAATTACGGAAGGGTCATTGACCAGGGCGCGGGCAATGGCCACCCGCTGCTTTTCCCCGCCGGAAATCTGGTTGGTAAAATAATCCAGGCGATGGCCCAACCCCACGGCTTCCAGAGCTTTCCTGGCCAAACGGTCGTGATTTTTCTTTTTGCCGTAAATTAGCGGCAGCCGGACGTTATCCAAAACCGTTGTCCGCGGGAGCAAATTAAAAGCCTGGAAGACGAACCCAATATGCTCGTTGCGCAGCTCGGCCAAATAGCCGTCGTCAAACTTGACCGTGTCCTTGCCTTCAAATTCATAGCTGCCGCCGGTCGGCCGGTCCAAAAAGCTCAAAATATGCATTAAGGTGGATTTGCCGCTGCCGGACGGCCCCATTATGGCCGCAAACTCGCCCGTTTCAATGCTAAAAGTCAGGCCGTGCAAAACCGGCGTTACTACGTCACCGTTAACGTAATCTTTTTTTAAATTTTCTGCTTTGATCAGCGCCATAAAATGGATTATATATTATAAACAGCGCGTTCAGTGCCCTAAACCATAATTATAAATTCCTAATTCCTATTGTTTAATGTAGCTGACAACTTCCTGGCCTTCGTTCAGGCCTGACGTAATTTCCACCAGCCCGCCGTCGGCCTCCATGCCGGTAGTGACCGGAACTTCGTGATAAGTCTTTTTTACCGGGTCGTCAATTACGCGCACGAATTTTTCCGCCGAACTGCCCGCGCCGGATGAGGCGGACGCGACATTCCGGGTTAAGATGGCGCGCGAAGGCACGGCCAGCACTCCGTCTTTTTCGCCGGCCAAAACCGACATATTGGCAGTCATGCCGGGCTTGATTTCGCCAATATTATCCAAACTGGCCGTAACCTTATAATTAACCACGCCGGAAACTACGGTTGAAGCGGGATTCACGGTCTGCACCGCGGCCTGGAAATGGCGGTCAGGACCCAAAGCGTCAAAAGTCACGTCCACCTTTTGTCCGGCGTTAATCTGGGCAATGTTGGCTTCGCTGACATTGGCTTCAATATGCAAATTCCCCACGTCTTGCAGCACGACCGCCTCTTTTAAGGCCGTGGCCTGCTCTCCCGCCTTAACGTCCACGCCGGTTACGGTGCCGTCCGAAGGCGCGCGGATAAAAGTGTTTTCCAAACTCGCCTGCGCAGCCTCAACTTGCCCTTGCGCCGAAAGGATTTGCGCCTGCGCGGCCTCAATATCCGCCGGTCGGGCCGCGGCTTTCTTTAAATTTAAAGCAGCCTGCGCCTGGTCCAAGGCCGCCTGGCTGGCGCTTACCTGCGCCTGGGCGGTATCTACGGAAACTTTTTGGGTTTGCAAGGCGGCCTGGTAAGCGGCATAGCTTGCCGCGTAAGTGGAAGCGGAAGCGTTGGGGATGGAAATTGTCCAGGCGTTATTTGCAGGGACTTGCGAGGAAGAAAATTGCAAATACAGGCCCTTGCTTCCCAAAGGCTGCGGCACGGTATCTACCTTTCCGTCGGCATTTTCCAGCCCCTCGCAATGGAACTTAAGCCCGCCGCCCGTGGCATAAACCGTCACTTTATACTGTCCTTGTTCCGTTCCGGTATAAAAACCGCTAACCGTGACAGTTTCGCTGCCGGCATTGCCCGTGACCGGAATGGCGGCCAGGCCCGAATTGAGCAGGGTGCCGTAAGCGTTGCCGGCCAATACGCTCTGCTGTTTTTTTACGTTTTCCAAATTAGAACTGGCATTATCCAAGGCGGTTTGGGCCGCGTCTACGGCCCTTTGCGCCACGGCCACGTCTTCGTTGGACGCGCCGGCTAAAATTTTCTGCAAGCCGGCCTTGGCCTGGGCCAAAGCCCCTTGCGCCGAAGTTAGCGCCGCGGACTGGTCTTTCTGGTCCAATGCGGCAAGAACCGCGCCGGCCTTAACTTTGTCCCCTTCTTTTACGTAAACCTTTTGCACTATGCCGCTGCCTTTAAAACCCAAGGACAAGTCCGTGCCGCTGACCACCTGTCCGGTGGCTAAAACGGTCTGCTTTAAATTTTGTCTGGCAACCGCTTCTACCTGCATGCTCTGGCCGCTGTTTTTCTTGGCTTTAAAATACGCCCCCGCCCCTCCCAAAACCGCTAAAATAACCACTCCCCACACCACCCTTTTTTTCGTAAATATTTTCATAAATCTGCAGCGCTTATCTAATTACCAATGTTGTAATTATACTAAAAATAGCATTATAAATCAATGATTGGACTCTAATGATTGGACTCTAATTTTTTATGGATCCCGGCTAGCCTGGCCACTTCCAAATCGGTCAGCAGCTCCAGTTGCGGATCGCGCTCCGGCGCAGGAGTAATTATCTTGTATATTTCCGGCAGCAGGGTAAAAATGCTTTCTTCCACTGTCAATGCCGCGGCAAGCCCTTTATATTTATCCCAATAATCCTTTCCAGTCAATAGCAAATCCCAGGCGGTTGCCTTATATAGCCTGCCTCGGGAATTTTGCAGGAAAGCCAGGTTGCCTTCCGCAAAATTTGCGGCCGGCACCAAGGCGATATTTCCGGCAAGCCCGGCTTGACCCCTTTTTTCCAGCAAACTTTTAAAGTTTGCCTTAATATTGCTTAGCCAGTCAACCTGGTTAAAACCGCCCAAGCAGGCTAAGTTATGGGAAAGCAAAACCAAAAAACACACCAAGGTCGTGGGGTAAATTTTACCGTTCCTCAAATTAAGGCTGAATGTTTCAGGGTCAAGCTTTAAAGCAAAATCCTGCCCGGCCAAAATGTCTTTTTTTCTTGCCAAACGGATGCGCCGCCGGCCCGAACCCGCGCCCCAAAACAAAAAGCTGCCTTTATGCCCGGAAGAAAACGCTCCCAAGCTGCCGCGATAATATTTCTCCAAATCATCCCAGCCGGAAAGAGTAAATAACAGTTGATGTAAAAAATTGCCGGGATCGGGAAGTATTTCTTCCGTTAAAATTTCCGACACCAACTCTTCCACCGGCAGATAAATTAGTTTCGGGGCGCGGGGAAAAATTTTTCCCCAAATTTTGGACGACAAAACGGAAGCCTGCCGGGAAAAACTTTCCAGCTTAAATATTTCCCCTTCCTGGAACAAATTTTCCAGGAAATTTTCCAAATTTTGCTTTTGCTCGCTGCCTAAAAAATTTAGCTTTGCAATTTTCCGCGCCATGGACAAAAAGTTTTCCGGCGCCAAAGCCTGGGTCGCCAGCACTGCCTGGGTTTTTTGCCTGTCCGGAAAAAAAGAAATTCTTTCCGGCCTGCCGGTATTGGCATCCGTTAAAACCATGCTGCCGGGCCAGGAAGAATTATTCAGCGATACTCCGGCGGTGGAAAGGCAAATTAAGTAATTAATTCCGGACTTTAAACCAAATATTAAATTGGAATTCAAAAAAAACGGATGCCCAAAAATTCCATGATGGTCAATGGTGGAAGCTAAAGGCAATATTTTCAACTGGGCAACTGCGCCTTGGGCTGTTTTTTGGCCGTAATACTTTTCGGTTAATTTTCCAATCCCTTTTAACAATGCGGGGCTTGTGCTGCCGGGGGCTTTCCAGGTTTTAACGTAACCAGCCAAACTTAAATGGCCATATTGCCCGTATATCTGCCCTAATTCTTTTTGCCGGTTGAACACCTTTTCCTTAAGTTTTTGCAGGGAATTCCCAAAATCCATAATTATATTATAATGGCAACCAAAAAAAATAAAAACACCCCGGAAAATTTCCGGGGTGTGCGAAAGCGGCCTTTATTTTACCCCTTTGGGAGTCATTATGTGCTCGCCTGCCGGGAAGTCCCCGGTGGTATTGCCCAGGCAAAAGTAATAACTATAGCTCGGATAAAGCGTGGTCGGAACGCCGTCTACGTTTAAGGTATAAGAAGTTCCCTGGGGAAAGTAATAATAAGTATTGGAGGGGATGTCGCAAGGAGGCTGACCCGTATCGCCGCAAGCCCCTGCGGCATGGGTCAGGGTAGCGCAAGCGCCGTCTGCCGGAGTTGGCGCCGCGGGCAATGTGGAAGCATAATGGGGAATTAGCCCCGCGGGCACGCCGTTATTGGTGTCCGGATACCCGCGATTAGCCGCAAAAAACAGCTCCAAAGCCGTATTCATGGAAGTCATGTCTGCCAGCCTTTTGGTATTGCGCGACTTTTGCCTGGCAGACATTAGGGAAATTAAAGCTATGGAAGTCAAAAGCGAAATAATGGCCACGACTACCAATAATTCTATTAAAGTAAAGCCTTTATTATTTTTATTTTGGTCTCTGCGCATGGAAATTTTTATATATTTACTATAACACGGCTTTTGTCAAAATTCAAATTGTGGATAAATACTTACCCGCCGACAGCAACTTACCCCAAACTGGTAATAGACTTTAAAAATTCCATGGCCCAGCGGTAAACATTGTAATTTTTCAGTGCTTCCCGCATCTTTTTCATGCGCCGGCGCTGTTCCGCAGCCGGCATGGTCAAGGCCGTATGGATAGCCTCCGCAGTCTGTTCCGCGCTGTAAGGGTTAATAATTAAGGCTTCTTTCAGGTCGCGGGACGCGCCTGTAAACTGGCTTAAAATTAACACCCCGGCTTCGTCGTTCCGGGCTGCCGCGAATTCTTTGGCCACCAGGTTCATGCCGTCATGCAAGGGCGTAACCAGGCAGAAGTCGGCCGCCCGGTAAAGCGGATAAATTTCCTCATGGGAATAATGTTCCTTAAGCAGCACAATGGGCTGCCACCCGTTGCCGGCGAATTTCTGGTTAATCCTTTCCGCCTCGCGGGTCACTTCGGCGGCAAACTCCCGGTACTTTTCCACCCCTTGGCGCGTCGGAGGGGCAATCTGCAAAAACGTCAACTGCCCCTGGTAAGCCGGATACATTTCAAAAAAGAACTCCAGGCCTTTCAGCCTTTCCAAAATTCCTTTGGTGTAGTCCAGGCGGTCAATCCCAATTCCCAGATACTTGGACCTGATCCCCAAGTCCTGCGGCATTTGGGATTTAAATATCTGGTCTTTTGTCCCGGTAAAATCCACGCTAATGGGAAAGGGTTTAATGTAAGCGGTATGCCCGCCATGGGTAACGGAAAACCTTTCCAGGTCAACCAATGACTCTATTTCCTTGCCCACCGTTTCCAAAAAATTGTTGCAATACTGCTGGGTATGGAAGCCGACAATATCCGCCCCGAGCATGCCTTTTAAAATTTCCTTGCGCCAGGGACAAATACTGAAAACTTCCGCGCTCGGCCAGGGAGTGTGCCAGAACAGCCCCACTTCCGCGTCCGGCCGGCTGTTTTTTACCATTTCCGGCAGCAAGGCAAAGTGGTAATCCTGGATTAAGACAATCGGCCTTTGGACATTCTTAATTTCGGAAAGCAGCGCCTGGGCGAATTTGCCGTTTACCTTGCGGTATTCCAGCCAGTCTTCTTTCCGGAAAATAGGCCTGGTGTGCACTAAGTGGCATAGCGGCCACAAGGCTTCGTTGGAAAACCCGTAATAATGCCCTTTGACCTCTTTTTCCGTAAGCCACACGCGCTTTAAGGTGTATTTGGGGTCGTCAGGCGGGACCGGCACTTTGCCGTCCGGGCCGGCCGTCTGTTTGTCCGCGTCGCCGCTGCCAAAGCCGATCCACACTCCCCCGCAGGCCGACATAACCGGATCCAAAGCCGTAACCGGCCCGCCTACCCCCATTTCGTAAGTTATGCCGTTTTTGCCCTTGCGGTGGGAGTAAGGCTCGCGGAACGACACGGTAAAAATTTTCCTGTCTTTTAAATAAGCCTTTATAAATTCTTTAAGCCGCTCCGAGGTCCAGGGAGTATCCAGCTTTTCCAGCCTCATCCGCGCTTCTTCGCTTGCCATAGTCCTGGCCAGGGTCAGGCTTTTGGACATTTTGGTGACTTCCGCGGCTATGGGCTTAAAAAAACTGTGGCTGTTTAGCATGGCCGTAATATTTCCCGGCATGCCGGTGCGGGTTTGCCTAATGGCCTCGGCCATGTACATAATGGGCTGGTAAATTATCCAGCGCAGTATCAAAACTATGGCCAGGGAAAACAGCAGTGCCTGCACGAACAGGCGGAACATGTTGCTTTTCCAGGTTTGGCTGATGGCCGCATCTATGTAATCGGCTTTTTGGTAAACGGTAAGCGCGCCCACCACCCTTTCGTCCTGATGCAGCGGCGCGGCAAAAACATAAACCTTGCCGCTGCCTGCGGCGACAAAATCGCCTTCCGTGCTGTCCTTGTCCATGGCTTTTTCCGGAATATCGGCGCTTAAAGTCAAATCTTGGGGCAGGTCGGCGGAAGTGGCAAACACGTTGCCCTTGTTGTCGTACACGGCCAGGCCCAGCAGCCGCTCGCGCCCGGCAAACTTGTCCAGCAGGCTCTGCAAGGTGGAAGTGGCCTCGGTCAGGTAATAAGGCCTGACGGATTCCTTAAAGCTGTCTCCCAGCAGGGAAGTGCGGCGCTGCAAATCGTCGGTCAAAGACGCCTGCTGCTGCTGGATCTGCCTGTAGGTAAAACCGGAAACCACCAGGCTGACAATTATTACTACGCCGGCAATTATGGTAAAAAGCTGTTTCATAAAAAAACAAACGCCGCCATTTTTTAGTTCCCTAAAAAATCCGCAGCGCCATTATCTATAACATTATGCTGGCTTGATTATCTTATCCATCCTGTTGTTAATTATAACTGATTACTGCCGGATGGAAAACAGAAAATATCCACTTTAATTTAATTTAAGGCTTGTTTAAGCCACTATATATTTACTATCTCATCCTTTCGCGGAATTTTTCTCCTTTAGGTTTAACGGCTCAACGGGTTTTACCGTTGAGCCGTTAAACCTAATCCACTCTTTCATAACAGACATATTTGCCGGTTTTGCCCACTTGCCTGATTTTCCCTTCTTTTTCCAAATCTTCCAAATATCTGGTGGCGGTGGCGTCGGAAACGCCCAGCAGCTCCTCAACCTGGTTATTGGTTAACGGAGTTTGCGTTTCCAACAAATCTAAAATCTTCCTTCTATTTTCCTCTTTCTCCCTGGCCTGTTTTTCTATCAGGCTTTCCTTCTTCTCCAAAACCGCCTCTTGGCTTGCCGCCGGTTTAAAAGTTTTTTTTCTTACAGCCCAAACAACCCCGCCCCCGACAACCAGCCCTAAAATAAAAAATATTAAATAATACATAAATTTTTATGTTTTAAGTTTAAATTTCCTATAATTCTAAATAACTCCAGCCTCTTCCCTCTTTGCCATACTTTGTTTTCCCTTCCGCAACCCTGTCGTCCTTAAAAACTTTATAGGCATCGTCGCTATCCACTAAAAAGTGCTCGCCTCTTTTTATTACTAAGCCGCCCCATAACAAATTATTTTTCCTTTTTTTATTTTCTTCCTTGATGTACTTTTGCAATGCTTCCGCTTTTACCTTGTTATCCAATTCGTTAAATCCTTCCGCTTTGGTGTCAAAAATGGCAAGTTTTCCATTTTTTAACATTACCAAAAAATCCGGCTGGAAAGTTGACCCGTTGCCGTATTTAATGCCAAAATTCAAAGCCATGTGTTCATTGCCGTTTTGCCACCACCACAAGACCTTGTCCTTGTGTGCTTCTAAAAATTCTATAAATTCGTTTTCAATGCTGCTGTCAAAATTTAAATAACTCTTTTTGTCATGGGGATTTTTGTATAACGACAAAGAATAAGAAAAAGGCTTATATAAATTGGGGTTAAAATTCCTGGTCTCCGAAATTTCCCAACCGTTATTCCACATTTCCAAATCCTTAATCTTCTGCCGCACCTCTTTTTCCTTTTCGGGCCGATAAGCCTGAACCGCTTCGTCCAGCAGCCGGGAAAATACTTCATCGTTGTTTAAGATGATGTTCTGGACATATATAATGCCGTTATCCAGCAAATTTATTCCCAAATATTTTTTAAACCATTTATACAAGGCGTTTTTTACCGGCGCGATTGACCTTTTAAATGCGAACCCGTTTAAATTTAGCCTGATAAGGTTTTCAAATGCCCGGAATTTATCCTCTTCAGAAAGGTTTGCGGAATAGAGTTGGGCATCTTTTACATAGTCATTCCAGCCGGCATCAAAATATTTAGCGGGAAGCTGCTTGTTTAAGATTATTTCATCTTTGCCTTCCAGGCCTCTTAACGCGACCTTTTTCTTTTCCAACAATTTTTTGTTTTTATCCGCAAAGCCAAAATCAAACTTGTCGGCGGCCATGCCAAAGTAATTGCAAAATACCCGTTCCAGGCTGTTATAAAAACTGGCGGTTATGTCTCCATAGTCCACGCGGTTTCTGTAGTAAGACCTAAGCTTTAAAGGCTTATATATGTCCGCTCTTTTTACAAAAACCGATTTGATGATATTCGGATTAAATTTATTTTCGTATTTGACCACAAAACTTTTTACATTGGTAAACACATAAGCGCGGTTTAAATCGTCATTGTTGTAATGTTTAATTTCCGGCATGCGCAAAATCCTGCCCACTGTCTGAATTTCAAAAATCAGGCTTTTAGTTTCCCTAAATTTCACCAAAATCTGGGCTCGGGGACAGTCCCATCCCGTGTCTATGGCCTGCTTGAATATTAAAAACTCTACCGGGCTGTCGTTTTTTACGATTAACTCTTCTTCCTGGTTTACCTTTTCTTCGCTTAACCAAACCGCCAATTTGCCGTTGTCTTTGGTAATATCCTTTTCCGCCAAAAAACTTTCCACAAAAGCCTTTTTCTCTTCCCCCGCGTCGCTTACCGGCAATTGCACGAGCACCAGCGGATTCACTTTGCTACCGGCCTTTTTTAACTCTTTTACCAGTTGTTCCCGCTTGTGGAAAGCCGCTTCCATTATTAATTCCTGCGAGGTGATTTCGTCGTCGTCTATCTTGTCTATATCCATATTTATTACCACTTCTTTCTTTATCATCCCCTGGTCAATTACCTGATTCGGGTCAACTTCCACTTTTTCCTGATATTGGCCTTCCCTTAATATTGGCGTAGCGCTCATTTCAATGGTCAAATCCGGCCTGACAATGTCATTCCTTAATTCAAACGCCCTTTCCGCTTTATCCCGCGAATGGCTCTCGTCAATTATCAAAATAACTTTTATACCCGATTCCCGGGTATACTGCATCAGTTCGCGGAAATTTATGGTTTCTTTGTCCTTCATCAAAAGGTTTTTCCATTCCCCGGTTTTACTGTCTTTATTGCTCAATTTTTCCCAATTTCCTACCACTACTTCATTTTTTTCAATTTTTCTGCGGGTGCCGAAAAATTCCTCTTCCAATAAATACACATCTGGAAAACCGGCAAATTCCTTTTTTAAGGATTTAAAGCTTTGCTGATGCAGTTTTCCTTCACCCGGACTTAGCCACAAAAAGCACAATTCAAGATCCTTTAATTCATCTATGAGCTGGCAAATATACTGCGACATCATAAAAGTCTTGCCGCTGCCGGTGGGCGACTGAAAAACAATCGTCCGGTTAGGGACATTCTTTCCTAAAAGCAGTTTGGTTTTTACAACCAGTTCGTCAACGGCCGTTTCCTGATACTGTTTTAATTGTTTGGTGGCCATATGATTATATATTGAATTTATTTATCAAAATTTGGATATGTTTGTAAAAATGTTCGACGTTGGCAAGGTCGTATTCATTATATTCTCCATGCGACGCGTGGTTGCCAATAGCTAAACAAGTCCGGTTCTCTTCCCATTCAACCTGGCTTAGGATCCCTTGATTTTTAAGCAAATCATTCAGGGTGGAAACTTTTTCTTCTTTGGCGTTCGGCTTTAATATATTGATCTGGCTGCATTGCGCGATTTTTTGTATGACCTTTTCAAGGACTATTCTTAAAATTCTCGCGCTTTCGTCTTTTTCTTTTTCCACAAAAATTTTTTGCTGTGCTTTGTTAAAGTCCAAAAACACCGTTTCCACCTTAACCGGAATGTTCATTTTGACCAGTTGTTTGTAAATATCCAAAATTTTCTGCGGAATTTCCTCTAAAATAAAATTATTGACACTGGCAAAAAGGCTTTTATCGACTTTTCCGTCAACCGAAAACATATAAATAATTTTTTTTCCTTCCAGCTTCTTGATTTCCTTTAAAAAATCCCCGAAACTGCTGTCCAAAAAATTATAATAAACGCACAAAAATTTGTCCTTTTTATTGGACGCGAAAATTTTGTAGTCTTCCGTTTCCGCCTTCAAATTGAATATATTTTCCTTGACGCACAGCATTTCCGTGCACTTCTGCGTCAAATCCA
>JAMDAY010000004.1 GCA_023484515.1 Patescibacteria group bacterium | reverse complement strand
CTTCCGATCTTTGGCTATTTGCGGGAACAGCTGTGCACGCAAAAGACATTGACGTGCTTAAAACTTGTAATACTCGCCTAAATCTAGGCAGTAAAAATTTACAAGATACAGCCAATCCGCAGGGAAGTTTCATTTCATGATCCATAAGGAGAATAAGATATGGATCAAAATTGGCTTAAACAAATTCCTTTAGAAAAAGGTTATTATTTCGCAGGTTTCACCGATGGCGAAGGAAGCTTTAACGTTTCAATGCGTAAGCGGCCTGACCATTCTATGAAATGGCAAATAATATTAACCTTTAACGTATCACAACGCGACCCCGTAGTGCTCGCAGAAATGAAGCGCTATTTGGGCTGCGGAAGATTTCTAAAGCGAAAAGACGGAGTGAACTGTTATATAGTTCAAAATCCGTCGGCAATACAGGAACGGATAATCCCGTTCTTTAAGAAGTTTTCTTTTTTATCTTCCAACAAAAAAAAGAATTTCTCGATTTTCGTTCAAATTGCTGAACTTATGTTCAGCAAACAACATTTGACGAAAGAAGGTTTGCTCAAAATAATTCAATTAAGGGAAACCTTAAATGAAGGAAAAGGGCGAAAGAGAAAATATAATTTAGTTGATTTTCAAGGATCAACAAATGAAACCCCTCAACGACTAAACGCCGAATCCCAACAAACGTTGGGAATGATATAGTCTGATCTTTATGGAGACATAAAGTTAACGTATATGAACTGTCCTATGGTAGCGAAATTCCTTGTCGCGTAAGTTGCGACCCGCACGAATGGCATAACGAGTAGAGGACTGTCTTAACGAACATTCCGATGAATTTACAATGGCGGTAAAGATGCCGTCTACCCGCAGCAAGACGGAAAGACCCTATGAAGCTTTACTATAGCGTGTCATTGAAATTAGTTTTTTGTTGTTTAGGCTAGGTGGGAGCCTTTGAAATCCCGGCGCCAGCCGGGACGGAGGCGAAAGATGAAACACCACCCTGCAAGAGATTGGTTTCTAACCAAAGTCTAACCTGCTTTGGGACAGTGGCTCGTGGGTAGTTTAACTGGGGCGGTTGCCTCCTAAATGGTAACGGAGGCGTTTATTAAGGTAGGCTAGGCGCGGATGGAAATCGCGCCGGTAGTGCATACGCATAAGCCTGCTTGACTGCAAGGGCGGCGACCCGCGCAGGCACGAAAGTGGAAGTAAGTGATCCGATGCGTTCGAGTGGAAGACGCAAAGCCCAACGGATAAAAGTTACTCTAGGGATAACAGGCTGATCCTCTCCAAGAGTCCACATCGACGAGAGGGTTTGGCACCTCGATGTCGGCTCATCACATCCTGGGGGTGAAGAAGCTCCCAAGGGTTAGGCTGTTCGCCTATTAAAGTGGTACGCGAGCTGGGTTCAAAACGTCGTGAGACAGTTTGGTCCTTATCTGCTGTGGGTGTACGAAACTTGAGTAGTCGCATCTCTAGTACGAGAGGACCGAGATGCATGTACCTCTGGTGTACCCGTTGTCCTGTCAAGGGCATGGCGGGGTAGCTAGGTACAGTTAGGATAAGCGCTGAAGGCATATAAGCGTGAAGCCGTCTACAAGACTAGGTTTCGTTTCGCGTAGCAATACGCGAGAAAGGTTCGGGGAAGACTACCCCGTATCTCAAACTAGTGGACAGTGATCAGTGAAAAGTGGACAGTAGCAATACTGTACACTGGACACTGTGAACTGATCACTGGTTTCTATAGGCTGCAGGTGTAAGCACAGTAATGTGTTCAGCCGAGCAGTACTAATCAACCGAAAGTTTTAATCCTATTTTCTTTTGACTGGCAATTTGTGAAGAGTAATCGCCAATATACGAATTATAAATAATATACAAATTTTTACATCAGCATTTCCATATATAACAGGATTCGCAATACCAATTTGTATATTCGCGAACAGTATTATACAATGTTCAAACAAAACCTCAAGATCATTCTTGCCGTTCTGGTAATAGTTGCCGTTTTCGGGCTTTTCTTCGCCCTTTCCAATAATCTGGTGTTTGCCCTCAGACCCTAGGTTCTCTAAAAATTAAAGCAGAGCCGAAAGTACCTCCATCCAGCCTCATTTTTATACAGGTTGTTTTTGTAAGAAAGTAAGAATTGTAAATATTTACTATCCTTGCTTTAAAACAAATGTGATTTGTATAAAAATGAGGCTGGATGGGTGGCATTTCCAGCGTGGTCCTACCTGATCCCATCCCGAACTCAGAAGTAAAACACGCTCGGGCCAATGATAGTCTAGCGCATGCTAGTGCAAAAGTAGGTGGCTGCCCTTTTATGATAAATCCTCCGTAACCGGAGGATTTTTCAATTGCCAAACAAAGGGCCTTTTTGCGCAACCAGACGGCTCGAGTATGTAAAAAGGCCCTTTGTTTGGTGTAGGGTGCACAAGCCTTACTGCCATTGTGTGCTATAATACAATCATGGTAATTTATACAATCGTATTGTCGCTGTTTTTAATATTTTCCCTGGTTGTTTTGTTCGTTATTACCAGCGCTTTTCTGGGCTTTCTGTTGACGCGCGTGCCGTTTGTCCCGACGCATGCCAGCGACATAGAATTTATAGTCAAAAAGCTTGGCATTTCATCGCGGGACATTTTTTACGACCTTGGCAGCGGCAACGGCAAGGTGTGTTTTTTGGTAAATAAGCTGTCAGGGGCGGCATGCGTGGGGTATGAACTGACCTGGTGGACGCATTTATTAGCAAGAATCAAATTGGCCTGTAGGGGAGGGTTTAGACCCTCCCCTACAGCAGATAAAAAATTCGGGATAACATTCAAAAACCAGAACTTCTTTAAGCATCCCTGGACCGAAGCGACCGTTATTTACGGCTACCTTTATCCACCTTTAATGGGCCGGGTAGAAGAAAAGTTCCTGAAGGATTGCAAGCCAGGCAGCATTGCCGTTATCCGCGACTTTCCCTTCCCCAATTTAATCCCCGCGGAAGTCTGCCGCATGCCCAAAAAACACGAAGTATACATTTACCGGAAAAGGGGATAACCTGTGTAAATGCAGGTAAATTTCCACATATATAATGTAATAAATAGCCTTAAATAAGGCTATTTTTATTTATCTGATAAAATTGCAGAAAAAATATTGACAAATATAACAGCCAAGAGTATCATCAATAATATGCAGATAGAACCCATTTTAAAAAAATTCGGGCTGTCGGAAAAGGAGATTGCGGTTTATTTGGCTCTGATAGAACTTGGCCCCTCGCCGGTAAGGACAATTGCCGGTTTGGCCAAGGTTAACCGCGGCACTACTTATGACATTTTAAAGGGTTTGCAGAAACAAGGCCTGGCAAGCTTTTATGACACCAAAACCCACCAGCACTTTGCGGCCGAGCCGCCGGAAAAACTAATTTCGGCCTTGGAGGACAAGCAGCAGGAATTAAAGGAAGTCAGGCAGCAAATTCAGGAAAGCCTGCCGGAACTAAAAATTCTGTTTGAACGCCAGGGAGGCAAGCCGGCGGTTAAGCTTTACGAAGGCATCAAGGGGATTAAAAGCATTTTGGAAGACGTGTTGGAAAGCATGGAAGGCTGCGAGCATAAAGTTTACCGCGTATTTTCTTCGGCCAGCGTAAGGCAAAACGTTTATTTGGCCATGCCGGATTTTAGCGAAAAACGGATTAAGAAAGGCATTAAAGTAAAAACCATTGCCTTGGGCGAAGGCGGGCATTTGGTGGGACTTGATGAAAGGAAGTGGATGAGCGCGGAGCACAAGGACGCAAAAGCCACTTATGAAATTATTTATAACGGCAAAGTGGCGCATATTAGCATTAATAATAACGAAAATCCGGTCGGCGTGGTTATCCAGAACCGCGAAATTTACGAAACCCAAAAAATGATTTTTGAATTTACCTGGAACCATCTTTAAGTTGCAGGCAAGTTCAGCAATCCTTTTGTTTGGGGTTGTGTAGAAAATTTGAACCGAGGGTATCAGAGTGAATCAACACGTTGGTTGTATCATTCCCGCGGCAGGATTCGGTTCCTTTTGTCCGGACAGGTCGGTTACAAAAGTGGTGGCCGATGTCGGCAACGGCGAATTGATGATTAACCGCATTGTCAGAACGGTAAAGCAGACCGGCGTAATTGGTTCTCTTGTGGTGGTGATTGGTGACCGCAGCAAGAACCAGTTTGGCGACCAAATTCGCCAGGCCCTTCGTTCCGCAGGCCATATAGACGTAAAGTTCGCGGTTCAGCCGGACCGGTTTGGCGCTGCAGACGCGGTGGCCAGAGGATTGAAGTGCCTGAATGGCGAGGATCATCTCCTGGTGACGTTGGGAGATATGGGCGCCTGGACCTCAGAAACGATGACACGGCTCATCGAGGCGCATCTCAGGGATGGAAAGGCGGCCATAAGCCTGGTGACTGTTACGCCTCCGCCGGGCGACCCGATAGCCGATTACGGAAGAATTGCGCGGGACGGGCAAGGTGGAATATTGTCCGTGTTTGAACCGGACGAGATGGAAGGCAGGGAGCTGGCGGGAGTGAAGACGGTTAATCCATCGCTATACGTGTTCAACCGGCGGTGGTTTGAAAACAATTTCCGGGATATTAAGCCGGTCAGCAAAGACGGCCTGACAGCCGAAAGGCATCTTCCCAAGCTGCTCAAGATTGCCCGTGGCCAAGGGGCTAAGATTATTGAGATACCCGTGGCAGACCATAACGAAGCCCGGGGAGTAAACAACGCCGCTCAGCTGGAACGGCTCAGACAGATCCTGCGGCAGCGGCGGAACGATAACCACTAGCTGAGAAAGGCCGTGAGCACTTACGGCCTTTCTATCTTTACAGATCGTTGGTCTTGTTGAAAAGGAGGATTCCGTGTTTAATAAAGACGAAAAACCAACACCGAACACAGAGCGCACTCTGGACTGGGACGACGGTGAAACCTTGGGGCAGCATCCCAACACAAAGAAAGTCGATGATCAAGTCCCTTTCTATGTGAAAGAGGGTCTTCACGGTATCCGGGGGCAGAAGGTATGCCGTAACTTCGAAAGTCCGCTGGAGGATAAAGCGGGAAGATAAAAATCATGCAATGAGGCCGGAGCGAGATATTTTCGTTTCGGCCTCCACAATCTTTTAATTTTCAATTTTAAATTTTTCAATTTTGGTTTAAATTGTATTTATGTGTGGCATTATCGGTTACATTGGCAAAAGGCAGGCGGCTTCTATTTTGATGGAAGGGCTTACACGCATGGAGTACCGCGGGTACGATAGCGCTGGTTTAGTTGTGATTGATAAAAATCGGGCCAAATTTTTTAAAGAAAAAGGCCGGGTTGCGGCTTTAAAGGGTAAAATTGCCGGCCAAGATTTATCCGGCAGCTTGGGAATAGCCCATACCCGTTGGGCCACGCACGGCGAGCCGAGCGAAAGAAACGCGCATCCGCAGTGCGACTGCCAAGGCAAAATTTTCGTGGTGCATAACGGGATAATAGAAAATTACCAGGCGCTGAAAGATCAGCTTATTCAAGAAGGGCATAAGTTCGCTTCGGATACAGACACGGAGGTGCTGGCGCATTTGATTGAGAAACAAGTGACAAGTGACAAGGAACAAGTAACAAGTTTGGCGCAGGCTGTCAGGGAAGCACTGAAGAAAATTACGGGCGCGTATGGCATCGCGGTTGTATCATCGGACGATCCCGACCATATAGTCGCCGCGCGGTTCGGTTCGCCGCTGGTGCTTGGTATTGGCCAGGACGAGCTGGTAATTGCATCCGACCTTACGGCAATTTTGCCTTTGACATCCAAAGTGGTATATTTGGATGACGGAGAAATGGTTACGCTGAACCGGGAAAAATACACTATCACTGATCTGGAAAACCGTGAAAAGAACCATCAAGCCCAAAACATAGACTGGACAATGGAAGCGGCGGAAAAAGGCGGATACGAGCATTTTATGCTTAAGGAGATTATGGAACAGCCGCAGGCTGTGGTAAACAGTATCCGCGGAAGGCTGGTTGAAAAAGAAGGAACGGTTAAGCTTGGCGGACTGGAGCGGGCTAACGGCCGCTTGAACGATCTTGATCGTTTGGTGATTGTCGGAATGGGCACGGCGCGCAATGCCGGTTTAGTCGGGGAATATATGCTGGAAGAATATGCCGGCTTGCCCGTGGAAGTGGAATATGCCTCGGAGTTCGCTTACCGAAAGCCGCTATTGACCGCATCAACAGCCGTTTTAGCCATATCCCAGTCCGGTGAGACCGCAGACACGATAATGGCATTAAAAGAAGCGAAACGAAAAGGTATTTTGACCTTGGGGATAATAAATGTCACGGGTTCAACCGTTGCCCGCGAAAACGATGCCGGAGTTTACAACCACATTGGCCCGGAAATTGCCGTGGCCTCTACCAAGGCGTTTGTGTCGCAGGTGGTAATTTTGTCCTTGTTGTCCGTGTATTTCGGCCGCAGGAAAGACATGTCCCTGGTCACGGGCCAAAGGATAATTAACGAGCTGGAAGATTTGCCGGAAAAGATAGACTGCATTTTGGACATTGCGGAAACAATAAAACCAATCGCGGAAAAATACAAATCTGCCAAACACTTTTTCTTTCTTGGCCGCAAATATAATTTTCCCGTGGCCTTGGAAGGTGCGTTAAAGCTGAAAGAGATAGCTTACGTGCACGCCGAAGGCTACAACGGCGCGGAATTAAAGCACGGGCCCATTGCCATGCTGGACGAAAATTTTCCGGTCGTGATAATAATTCCGACAGACAGCGTTTACGAAAAAAACATTAATCATATCAAAGAAATTAAGGCGCGCGGCGCGCGCGTAATTGCGGTGGCGACCGAAGGCAACGAGGAAATAAAAAAGCTGGTAGACGACGTAATTTATATTCCAAAGACTTTGGAGATGCTCACGCCGATTTTGTCCGTTATTCCTTTGCAATTATTTGCCTACTACATGGCCGTGGCCCGCGGCTGCGACGTGGATAAGCCGCGGAATTTGGCTAAGAGCGTGACCGTGGAATAACTGAAAAGATTAACACGGATAGATTACGGATAAACACGGATCACGGATACTGCCCGCTAATAGGTCGCTGATCGCTACGCTGATATTACGCTGAATGCAGTGCGCCGATTTATTGGGCAAATAAAGTTGTAGTTAGCCCATTTATGGGCTGTGGAGGTTGAATTTATGGAAACTATCAAAGATATTTATGGAATATGCAAGGGAAAATATGAAAACTTCAAAAAATAAGAAAGATGTTAAAAAAGCTGTCGATAAATTAAAATTATATTTTAAGTAAATGCAACAGCAAGAATTCCAAAAAATATATAACCAATCCATCCAAGACCCGGAGAAGTTTTGGGCTGATGTCGCATCAGAAGAAATAGAATGGGGAAAAAAATGGGACAAGGTGTTTGAGTGGAATTTTCCCAATTACCAGTGGTTTGTTGGAGGAAAGCTCAATATTACGCATAACTGTTTGGACAGGCATATAAAGAATGGACTGGGTGATAAAATTGCGTTCATTTATACCAACGAAAATTACGGGCGCATTGCCATCACTTATGCCGAACTGTTATTGCAGGTGAATAAATTTGCCAATGGCTTAAAATCTTTGGGCGTGAAAAAAGGCGACAGGGTGGTGCTGTATATGCCATTGGTAATAGAGCAGATTGTGGCCATGCTCGGCTGCACGCGGATTGGCGCGGTGCATAGCGTGGTTTTTGCCGGTTTTTCCGACAAAGCCTTGCGCGAAAGAATAGAAGATTTGCAGGCGAAGGTTGTTGTTACTGCAACCTGGACATTGCGGCGAGGCGCGAAAAAAGAATTGCTGCCAACAGTGGAAGATGCGGTAAAGAAATTGGAGTGCATGGAGAAGGTTATTGTATTGGATCGAGACGCTGTAGCGGCGCGCCATGGCGCGCCGTCCAAAGGCGGTATGCCTCGGCATGCCACTACAAGGAGAATTGATTATAACCGATTGCTTGAAAACCAGTCCGATACCTGTAATCCTGAAGTTATGGACAGCGAAGATCCATTATTCGTGCTTTATACTTCCGGCTCAACCGGCAAGCCTAAAGGTATTGTACATACCGTGGGCGGCTACAGCGTTTATACGCACTACACCACAAAAAAAGTTTTTAACTTGCATCAAGACAGTATTTTTTGGTGCACGGCTGACCCGGGCTGGATAACCGGCCATAGCTATATAGTTTACGGGCCACTGTCCAATGGAATAACATCTGTTATCGTGGAAGGCGTGCCGGATTATCCCGCGCCCGACCATTGGTATAAAATTATAGAAGAAGAAAAGGTAAATGTTTTTTACACTTCGCCCACGGCTATCCGCATGCTGCGCAAGCATGGGGAAGAATACTGCCAAAAGCACAATCTTTCATCGCTTAAAGTCTTAGGCACGGTCGGCGAACCTATTAATCCGGAAGTCTGGCAATGGTATAACAAATATATCGGGAACGGCCAATGCGCTATTGTTGATACCTGGTGGCAGACGGAAACCGGCGGGCATATGATAGTGACTTTGCCGGGATTGCCGCAAAAACCGGGCATTGCCGGATTGCCATTCTTCGGCATTGAGGCCGATGTGGTCAATCAGGAGGGTCAAAATGTTCCTGCGGGCGAAAAAGGATTCTTAGTAATAAAAAAACCCTGGCCTTCGGCCTTGCGCACCTGCCTGAACAACCAGGGAAGGTTTAACCAATACTGGAATGAAATTAAAGGCGTGTATTTTACCGGGGATTTTGCCATTAAAGACGCGGACGGCTATATCCAAATTTTAGGGAGATCGGACGATGTGATAAACATTTCCGGGCACAGGATAGGCACGGCGGAAGTGGAGAACGCTTTGGTGGCGCATCCGGCGGTTTCCGAAGCTGCGGTTATCCCGAAGCCCGACGAAATAAAAGGCGAACGCATGAAAGCGTTTTTAGTGTTGAAAGACACGGCGTTGGCTTCTGAAGATTTAATCAAAAAAATCAAATTCCACATGCGCCATGAAATTGCGGCCATTGCCGTGCCGGACGAAATTGAATTTGTCCCTTCCCTGCCCAAAACCCGCAGCGGCAAAATTATGCGGCGCGTGCTCAAGGCGCAGGAACTGGGGCAGCCGGTGGGCGATTTAACGGTGCTTGACAAATAACCATCTTAAAATATGAAAGCGCTTATTTTTGACAAAAGCAAATATGGCTGGGAAACCTCGCGCGGGTTTGAGTTGGCAGACGTCCCCGAGCCGGTTTTGGAAGAGGGCGATGAAGATAAAATTATTATCAAGGTAGCCTATGCCGGCGTGTGCGGCACGGACAAGGGAATTTGGCATCGGCAGGCTTTTAAGGATGCGATTTTGAATAGCATTGATGCGGAATCAAAAAATGGTGTCATTGCGAGCCCGAGTGCATCCGAGGGCGAAGCAATCTTAACCCAAGAAAAGACTGCTTCCGACTACGCTAAAGCTACGTCGGACAGGTCGTTGCCAGATAAAGCCCTGGCTCCTCGCAATGACAGCAAGAAGACATATCGCATCATTGGCCACGAGTTTTTTGGCGAGATAGTGAAAGTGGGGTCAAACGTAAAAAATTTAAAGCCCGGTGACTTTGTAGCCTGCGAGTCGCACGTAGTTTGCAATAAATGTTATCAATGCCTGTATGGGCAAAAAAACGTTTGCACCAACGAAAAGATTTTAGGCATTAGCGTAGACGGCGGGTTTGCGGAGTTTGCCAAGGTGCCGGCACAGGTGGCTTGGAAGACTGACACAGGCAGAATCCGCCCCGAAGTGGCGGCTATGCAGGAGCCGTTCGGCAATGCCGTGCACGCGGCAAGCAAAGTAGATTTAAAGGGCAAAACCGTGGCGATTTTTGGCCTGGGGCCGATTGGCATGTTTTTAACTTTAATTGCCAAGGGCTTGGGCGCTTCAACCATAATTGGCATAGAACCGAACCCGGTGGCGATTGATATGGCAAAGAAGCTGGGGATAGATTACGTGATCACACTAAAGCAATCTTCCGGTGTCATTGCGAGGAGCGCATCCGATCAAAGATCCTCCGAAGCTTCAGCGAAGGAGGACGAAGCAATCTTACCCGACAAGAAGATCGCTTCGGATGCACTCGCGATGACGCAGAAACCCTACGCCCACAACCAGGCAGTCGTAGACGAAATTCTAAAAATCACCAACGGCCTGGGCGCGGACGTGGCGTTTGAAATGGCGGGATTTAACGATTCGGTCAACAATGCCATTGCCTCTGTCCGCCGCGGCGGGGACGTAATTTTGTTTGGACTAAAGAACGGTGATTTTGTTTTTGAAGATTACAATCGCCTGGTGATGAAAGGCGTCACCATGCATTGCGTAGCCGGCCGCCAGATTTGGGAAACCTGGGAAATTACCAAAAAACTGATGGAAGACCTGCCCAATGGCGTGCAGGAAAAATTATTTGACATAATCTTAGACCGCGGCCAAGGCGCCATTTTGCCGATTGCAAAATATACCAAAGAGGGGTTTGAGGAAATGATGTCCGCGCATCCGAAATTTTTAATCCAATTTTAACATTAAATTTATTGCCTATGTACCAGGCTTACAAACGCCAATTTGAAGACGAGTTAAAGGAAATCCGCGAAAGCGGCATGTGGAAAGAGGTGGGGGTGCTGGAGGGGAAGCAGGGAGCAGAGATATTGATCAAGAATGACAAAAACGACGAAAATGACAAAAGTGACAAAAATAAGGGAACCAAGCTCCTGAATTTTTGCGCAAATAATTACCTGGGACTGGCATCGTCGGATGAGCTGGCGCAAGCCGCGATTGAAGGCGTAAAAAAATATGGGTTTGGTGAAGCGTCCGTCCGGTTTATTGTTGGCACGTCTATGATACATAAGGACCTGGAGAAAGAAATTAGCAGATTTTTCGGCACCGAAGATGCCATTACATATACTTCCTGCTTTGATGCCAATACCGGATTGTTTGAGACGATATTGAAGGAAGGCGACGCGATTTTCAGTGATGAATTAAATCACGCATCTATCATAGATGGGGTAAGGTTGTGCAAAGCGGAACGGTTCAGATATAAGAACTCGGATATGGCGGACTTGGAAGCGAAGTTGAAGGAATTTCGTGACCGCGTAGGGACGGGTCTGGACCCGTCCGTAAACGAGAGAGGGTCTAAACCCTCCCCTACAAGGGAATCTCGTCTTTTAATCGCCACGGACGGCGTGTTTAGCATGGACGGCATTACGGCCAAAATTTCCCAAATTTGCGATCTGGCGGAAAAATACGGGGCAATGGTCATGGTGGACGACAGCCACGGGTCAGGCGTGTTAGGCGAGCATGGACGGGGAGCGGTGGAAGGGCTTATGGACCGTGTGGATATTCTTACGTCAACTTTCGGCAAAGCCCTGGGCGGGGCCGGCGGCGGATTTACCGCCGGGCGCAAGGAGATAATCCAGGTCCTGCACCAGCGCAGCCGCACTACGCTGTTTTCCAACTCCCTGCCGCCCATGATAGCTTCCGCCGCTTTGCATGTCTTGCAAAATTTTGACTCAAAATTCATCAGCCTGCGGAAACAGTTGGCGGAAAATACCTCCTACTTCCGTTCGGCAATGGAAAAACTGGGATTTGCTTTGGGCGGCGACGGCAGGCATCCCATTACGCCGGTAATGCTGGGCGAGGAAAAATTGGCCACGGAAATGGCAGCAAAATTATTTACACACGGCATATACGTGCGCGGCTTTACCTATCCGGTAGTGCCCAAAGGCAAAGCCCGCATCCGCGTGCAGATTAGCGCCGCTCACACAAAGGAACAGATGGACAAGGCTGCGGAGGCGTTTGGAAAAGTCGGAAAAGAAATGGGTATTACAGAGAAAAGAGAATAGGGAAAAATAATAAAATTTACAAAGAATTAATTGTTTGGCAATTTTTTTCTTTTTCCTAAACACTAATCGCTAACTATTATGAAAAATATCGTGATAATAGGCGGGGGCACGGGCACATTTACCCTGTTAAGCGGCTTGCGGCAGTATCCGGCAAACAACACCGTAATTATTTCCAGCGCCGACGACGGGGGCAGCACCGGCGTATTGCGCAAAGAGTTAGGCGTGTTTCCGCCTGGCGACATCCGCCAGTGCCTGGTAGGATTGTCCTACACCCGGCCTGAACTGAAAAACCTTTTTAACTTCCGGTTCAATGAAGGATTTTTGGCCGGGCATACGGCCGGCAATATTTTGCTGGCGGCTTTGGAAAAGATTACCGGCAATGCCGAGCGGGCCGTGGAAATTGCCTCAAAAATTTTAAACGTGCGCGGCCAAGTGCTGCCGGTAACCCTTAAGCCTACCATTCTGACGGCAATCTTAAAAAACGGGAAAAAAATAGTAGGCGAGCACCTTATAGACGAACCGGTTTCCCTCAAGAGAGCCAACGCCAAACCCAAGACGATTGAAAAATTGGAATTGTCGCCGTCCCGAGCCAATCCCAAGGCCATTTCGGCCATTAAGGAAGCGGATGTAATTTTATTCGGCCCGGGAGACCTATACACCAGCATCCTTCCCAATTTGCTGGCAGGCGGCATGCGTCAAGCCGTGGAAAAGTCTTCCGCAAAAAAGATTTTAATAATCAATTTAATGACTAAATACGGCCAGACCGACGGCTTTAAGGCTTCGGATTTCGTCAGGGAGCTGTCCAAGTATTTGGGCAAGTCCCGCCTGGATGCGGTAGTTATAAACGACCGCAAGCCTTCCCAGGAATGGTTGCGTCGCTACCAGCGCGAGCAGGCGGAGTTCGTCTGGCCAGATATTTCGGAAATTACAGAGCAGAAAATAAAAGTGGCGGCCGGCGACCTTTTGGCAGACTGCGCCTTTTCCCGGCTGCCCGGGGACAAACTTAAAAGAAGCTTCTTGCGGCACAATCCGGAAAAAACCGCAAAATTAATCTGGCAGATGGTAAACTATTGATCTCCGCAAAATCAGTTGAATAAATTTGGGCTTACTGATAACAAAAATTATTCAAGATAATATGCGGGCCTCAATAGCGTTTTTGGCGGCAAGAAAAATTAATCCATTTATCAATTTATGAAATTTAAGGAAAAAGCGGGAAGGTCTGAATTTGTTAAGATAGGCTTATACGGGGAGGGAAAGGAGATTGGCAGGGTATTTTTATACTTGATAAAAAACGACCTCCATAAAAAACCTTACGGCCTGGTGGAGGACTTGTTCGTGGAAAAAGAATACCGCAGCCAAGGCTTGGGCACCAGGCTGGTCAAAGAGGCCATTAAACTGGCCAAAAAGAAAAAATGCTACAAACTTATCGCAACCAGCCGCACGGGAAATTCCGGCTTGCACAAATGGTATCAAAAATTAGGCTTTAAAAAGCATGGGGTGGAATTTAGAATAAACTATGTCAAATTACCCGCACGAAAATGCAGTTTAAAGCAGTAATTGCAAGTAAATAAATTTTTATAATAGCAAGCATTTGTTTAGATTTGTATATTTGCGATTACTACTTATGCGCAATCAAATTGTCATTTTAGCCGGAGGAAAAGGGAAAAGGATGGGCAGCGGCAGCGTGCCCAAGGTTTTGGTAATGCTGAACAATAAGCCGTTAATTCTGCATTTGTTGGAAGAGGTAGACAAAATCCACCAATTGGCCAAACCGGTCATCGTGGTGGGGTTCATGGCAGACCAGGTCAAGGCCGTGCTGGGCGACGGATACCTGTATGCCACGCAAAAGGAACAGTTGGGCACGGCCCACGCGGTCAAATGCGCCAAAAGCAAAGTTACGGGAAAGGATATCTTGGTGCTTTACGGCGATATGCCGTTCATAAAGGCGGAAAGCCTGAAAAAATTGATGCGCTTGCATCATGAAAAAAAATCCAAACTTTCCTTGTTTACGGCCACGGTCCCAAATTTTACCGGGAACTTTTCTTCGTTAAATCATTTTGGCCGGATCTTGCGCGGGCCGCAAAGCCAAATATTAAAAATTACCGAATATAAAGACGCCGCGGAAGAAGAAAAACAGATTAAAGAAGTCAATCCCGGTATTTATATGTTTAATTCGGAATGGCTTTGGAATAATATCAATAAGATAAAAAGCCGCAATGCCCAAGGGGAGTATTACCTGACAGATGCGGTGGAAATTGCCATTGGGCAGGGCGAAAAAATTTATTCCTTGCCTATAGGCCCTTGCGAAGTGCTTGGAATAAACACCCGGGAAGAACTGCTGCAGGCTGAACAAGCAATCGCAAAAGCTTAATAAGCTTTAGGCAGCAATTATACTGCCAATTGCGATCGGAAATTATTATGCCGACCGGTATACAAAATGACAGGCTGCCGGACGCTTCCTTCGGGGAAGTATGTCCGGCTGCCTGTTTTTGCAAAATGCCGGTTAAGCCGCCAAAACCGCCGGAGAACGCCGCAGGGCGAAAATTTTTTTTACCTCGCGCAACTCTTCCTTGGTATTGACGCCGTAGGCCTGTTCGCAGTCTTCTACCCGGATTTTTACGACTTTGCGCTTGTCGCGGTAAGCCAGGTAGATTACGCTCTGCATTAGCCTTTCAGGCGGGAAACCGTCCTTTTTGTCGTAAAGGGGGATTTCGGAGATGGCCCGCTTGAGCCATTCCGTTTTCCCCGCGTAAAGGGAAGGGTTGACTTCGTTGGCCAGCGTGTATTTTCCTTCCGGCACGCAGGCGGGGTCGTCAATCGTTCCCAGCAGTTCCCCATCCGGCCCGTAAAGGAACCGGCCGTAGCGTTCCGGCCTGGTTCCCGGCTTAAGGGGTATTGATACCAGCGTCAGGTCGGGGTTTTCCCGAAGGTGGCGTTCGGCCACGGCGGCGTAAGTTGCCGGCTCCCACAGGGGCATATCGGCATAAGTTATCAGGACGTTTTCTTCTTCCGGCCTTGCCGCTTTAAGGGCCAGTTCAACCGCCCCGGCGCTGCCTATCCTGCACTCCTGGATTTGGTAGGACGTATCGGGCAGTCCTTGCAGGGCGTTTTCTATTTGCCTGGCGTAATTCTTGTTCGCAACAACATGGTACCTGGCAAAAATTTCCGTGGAGCGGAGGGTCTCCATGACGTGGCGCACCATAGGCTTGCCGCCAATTTTAGCGACCACTTTGCTCATCCGAATTTTGCCAACTCCGAAGTAGCCGTATCCGCCGGCCAAAACCACGGCCGACACTTTTTTCCGCATCGTATTCCTCCTCGCGTTTTATAAGCTGTTAGCCTTGACGGGAACCGAACGGAAAAACTTATTTTTTGTAAGAGGTCGTGTTCCGGCGGGCTTAAAGATTCCCATTTATACTGAAAAGTCGCCGCCGCAGCAAAGATATTACCGTATCATACCTTTTTACTGTATCATTCCCGCGAAAACGTCTAATGAGTTAGTAAACGGAGGGTTGCAATGAAGGCAGGCGAACACATTTGTTCTCGCGCCGCGGAATTCGGCTTTTTCAAGGAACCGGGGGAATCTCTCCAGAACTTCGGGCGGAAGCTGTTTAACGGTTTGTGCCACACGCACTTTGACCACGCCCTTGAGCTCCTGCTCATGTGCCACGGCGCCAGCCTGGAAGATATAGACGGATCTTGGCCCATCTTCCTGTGGGAAGGGGGAATAAGCGAAGAGAAAATCCAAATCTTCGTGGAAAACTTCCGGCGGCCTTTCCAGCAGGTAGCCGCCGAAGCCCCGCTTCTTCTTTCCCTTGCGGCATGACAGCAATTAACCCGCAAGCCGCGCGCCCATAGAGGGTTCGGCTTGCGGGTTGGTCTTATTAAGGCCCGCATATTATCTTGAATAATTTTTGTTATCAGTAAGACCAAATTTGTTCAACTGATTTTGCGGAGATCAATAGAAGGTGAGAAATCCGGTTTTGGTTGGCAGGAGATAATAATTAAATGTATGATATTGTATGATATAATATGACTGAACGTCTATTACTTTATAACATTAAATTAGGATAAAAACTATGACGAGACAAAGAATCACCATCACTTTAAAAAGCGAGCTGCTGAAGCAACTGGACCAAGCTATTGACGGTCATACCATACGCAACCGTTCCCATGCCGTGGAAAACATTTTGTCCCAGGCCTTGGCGCAAAAACCGGTAAAGGCCCTGGTTTTAGCCGGCGGCAAAGGCGTTAATTTTTCCTACACGCCCACGGAAATGCCCAAAGGCCTTTTAACTATAAATGCCAAACCGCTCTTGGAGCATACGCTGGAAAAGCTGAAAACATACGGCATTGTGGACGTAGTCATTTCGGTGGGCGCGGGCGGGCAAAAAGTAAGGGATTACTTCCGTAACGGATCCCGCTGGGGGCTGAAAATTTCCTACCTTGACCAGTCGGGGGTAAGGCGCGGCACGGCCCAGACCGTGCGCCAGGCGCAGGGGGAATTTTCAAACGGCACTTTTTTGCTTATTTACGGCGACGTGCTGGCGGACATAGATTTTTCCGACTTGCTGGAATTCCACCGCTCCCAGCAGAATTTGGTCTGTACCATGGCCCTGACTTCCGTGGAAAGGGTAAGCATGTGGGGCGTGGCCAGGCTAGTGGGCAGCAAGATTGTGGAGTTTGAGGAAAAGCCTAAGAACCCCAGGACCCACTCCCATCTGGTCAATGCGGGTATTTACGTGGCCGAACCGTCCCTTTTTAAATATATTTCTTCCGATATGACCAAGCTGGAGAGCGAGGTGCTCCCGCGCCTGGCCGAGGAGAACAAACTGGGCGGCTATACTTTTGACGGTTTATGGTATGACGTTTCCACTCCCCAAATTTATGAAAATGCGGTCCAAGACTGGAAAAGCAGATAATAATAACCGCGGCCTCGCGGCAAATGATGGGAGCTTAAGCCCGGCTTGTCCGGTCCTTAAGCCCCGCCACTTGCAGCGAGACCGAAATAAAAATTACGAAGTATGAATTCAGCGGCAAGGCATGGCGCTGGCACCACTCAAGGTCCAACGCCGCGCCTTGCCGCTGATTGTTTTTCAAAAGTGGTAGGAGGGAGAATGATAATGCTGAAGAAAATCCTGGAGAATAAGCCGATGGGCGATCTTCAAGATGTAGTGATGTTGTTTCAATCAGGCAGTATCCCCCATGTTGGGGACCAGGGCTTGGCTCGAAACGGGGGAGAAAACTTCGGTTTCACAATTGTAGGGGAGATTACGCAGTCAAGGCGTAAAAACGGGGCCGATCTTCATCCGGTATACGTTCTGGAAGACGCGGAAGGTGATCGCGCATGGGGCCCGGTGGACTGGCTCTCGCGCCGAGCGGTAGTGACGGTACAGTGTTGCGTCAATTTCAGCTCCGAGCTTCATCTGGAGATGGAGCGGGAGTTGGTTGTTTGCGCGGCCGGTTCTGTCGCGGCGTGACCTATGTTTGATGGCATTTTTCTTGTTGAGGTTCCGCCGGGGCAAGACGTCCGGTCAGCTTCCAGCGGAACCACCATCACAATCCTCGTCAACGGTGAGCAAAAGGCAATTCGGGTCAAATCCCATTTCCGCGCCGGCGCGGCAAACAACAGGTTTCCGCACCTGGTCCTGGAAGAAGGCTGGTGGGGGGCTTTTGACCACACCGTTGCCGCTCTTACCAAATTTCCCTATCCTTTCCACGCGAAAAAGCGCGTGGAAGTGGAAGACTGCCTGGCCGGCGAAATTGAACGGCGCCGCCAGGCCGGCCTTCCCGGAGAAGGAGAATCGGCAGACCACGCATAAAGCGGGCGTCAGGTTCCTGATGCCCGCTTCAACTTTTTTTGGCCTTGATAAATATGTATTTTAATACGTACCGACAATTCATTTTTTAAAGTCGTGAAAAATAAATTTAGAATATTTAGAATATACAGCGGGTTTGTAACCGGTGAAAAAATTGTACAATTGTACAATTTTTTCACTCATAGAAAAGATCCTATATTTTTTGATATCAGCAAAAGTTCAGGATGGCACGGCGCTTCTCTGTGTCGTCTCTACCTCTAAAGCCTGTTTATCCCCTAAAAGGTGCCTTCCTTGCCATTGACAAGTAAAATAGGGAGTAAAAACATCTGCCTCCTGAACGCCTCAACCGCGGTTGAGGCGTTCCCATAGGGGCAGGTATAAGGTTTATCAGGGGTTTTCTAAAACCTTTTTCCCATGCCCGGTGTCATTGCGAGGCAAGGGCTTTGTCTTGCCGAAGCAATCTTTTCCTTTGCCTGGAACAGATCGCTTCGGATGCACTCGCGATGACACGCGGGATAGTTTGCTTCGTCAGCCTCGGATGCACTCGCTCGCAATGACACCGCATTTTGCATGCCCATTGCAAGCCAGGTACCAGGCGGCACTGTGGCAAGATAAATTATCCTTTGTAGGGGCTGCCCTTTGGGCGCCCGAACTGCGGGCAGCTAAAGCTTGCCCCTACATTCTTTATGGGTCTGTTGCCGAATGCGCAGCCCAATGAATTGGGCAACTGCAAGCTTAAGGAGGTTTTGCGCCTTTTCTTGCAAGGACAACAGGTCTAGACCTGTCCCTACTGTCCTTACCCATCTCCGCAAAATCAGTTGAACAAATTTCGGCTTACTAATAACAAAAATTATTCAAGATAATATACGGGCTTCAATAGAGATTGTTCACCAGCTTTAGCAATTCTTTATGCAGCCTGCCGTTGCTGGCTACCAAATTTTTCACCTGCCGGGACACGGCCTTGCCTTGCCAGTCCGTTGCCCGGCCGCCGGCTTCGGCCAGTATTAAAGCCGCTGCCGCAACATCCCAAATAGACAGCCTGCCCTGAATAAAACTGTCAAAACTTCCCTGGGCGACATAGCAGGTTTCCAAAGCGACGCTGCCGAAAGTTCTCACTTTTCTCATGTTCCTGATAAAAAACGGCATAATTTTTCTTCCCATCTGCCAGGTTCGGCCCCAACTGACAGCGCTATAACTGTCTTTTACGGAATTGGTTTTTGAAACATGGATTAGTTTGTTGTTGCAATAAGCGCCCTTGCCTTTGGCTGCGTGGTATAAAGTATTAGTGATCGGGTTGTAAACTACTCCCGCCAAAGGTCCCTTGCTGTCCCACAGGGCTATGGAGATGCAGCAAAAAGGGATGCCTTGGATAAAGTTAGTCGTGCCGTCTATGGGATCCACAATCCACACCAGGTCGCTTTTGTTAATTTCAGCCGCGCCAAATTCTTCGCCGATAATTTTATGGGCGGGAAAACGCCTGCCAACAATGCTTCGGATAAGTTTTTCTATTTTCAAGTCCGCTTCCGTAACCAGGTCCCGCGGATTGTTGTTTTTGTTTTTTACCTGCCGCGGCCTGCCGAAACTGGCTTTAAATATTTCGCCTGCCTGTTTAGCCGCCTGCAAAGCAGTTTTTAAATATTGGTCATTGGTATTCATATTCATATTATACAGCAAAAGATGGTATAATAGTAGTAATTTAATAATTAAAAATTGAAAATTGAATTGTTGAAAGATTAAGGATTCCTTGAAATTTTCAATTATTTAATTTTCAATCTTTCAATTTTATTTATGCGCATTATTGCAGATTTGCACATCCATTCCAAATACAGCAGGGCTTGCTCCCAAGACTTAAACCCGCAAAATATCGGGGTTTGGGCGGACAAGAAAGGGATAAATATAATCGGCACCGGGGATTTTACCCATCCCAAGTGGCTTGCGGAATTAAAATCAACGCTGGAAGAAGTAAGACCGGGATTATATCAGTTACGATCGGCCGGCGTCGGGACGGGCCTAGACCCGTCCGGCGGGAAAGGAGGAGTGAAACCCTCCTCTACAGGTAAGCCGCAGGCCTTGTTTATGCTTACCGTGGAAGTTTCCTCCATATACAAGCAAGGCGACAAAGTCAGGCGCATTCATTTGCTGGTCCTTGCTCCGAACTTTGAAGCAGTTGACCGGTTCAATGCGGGCTTGGAAAAACGCGGCGCGAACTTAAAAGCCGACGGCCGGCCCATTACCGGCATCCATTGCGATGAAATAGTAAAAATCGCGCTGGAGGCTGATCCGAGTATTGCGGTCATTCCCGCCCATGCCTGGACGCCGCATTTTGGGGTGTTCGGGTCGTTATCCGGATTTGATTCCGTGGAAGAAGCGTTTGGCGGGCAAGCAAAATATATCTTTGCCTTGGAAACCGGCTTGTCCAGCGACCCAAAAATGAACTGGCAGGTTTCCGGCCTGGACAAATATTCACTCATTTCCAATTCCGACGCCCATTCGTTAAGGAAGCTGGGGCGCGAAGCCAACGCGTTTGAAATTGATCCCGGCAAGTTGTCTTACCAGGAAATAATCCGCATTATAAAGAATAAGGACCCCAAAGAGTTTTTGTATACCATTGAATTTTATCCGGAAGAAGGCAAGTATCATTTGGACGGGCACCGCGACTGCAAATTTTCCTGCCTGCCTGCGCAAACCGCGAAATTGGGGGGAATATGTCCGGTGTGCGGAAAAAAATTGCTGGTTGGCGTGCTAAACCGCGTGGACCAGCTGGCAGACCGCGAATATGGGTTTGTGCCGCCGCGATCCGTGCCGTTTAAGAGCATAATCCCTCTGGAAGAAATTATTGCCGAAACTTTAGGCGTCGGCCCGGCAAGCAAGAAGGTGGTAAAAATGTATGAGGAGATGGTGTCGTCAAAAATTCCCAATTCCCAATTTCCAATTCCCAATGAATTCGTAATACTGCTGGATTTCAATGAAGATCAAATTACCCGAATCTCCACGCCGGAGATTGCCCAAGCCGTAATCCGCGTGCGGCAGGGGTTGGTCCGCGCGGAAGGCGGTTACGACGGGGTGTTCGGGAAAATCCATATTTACAACCAAGAGGAACAAAGCCGGATTTTTAAAAAACCGAAACAGATGGGATTGTTTTAATTTTTTCCGGCATGGATCCTAAGGAAAAAAACATCCTTGCGTCAGGTTAATAGCTCACTAAGGATTAAGCGGGGGAAAATTGGGGGAAGGCAACTTCCCTATGAGAGTTTTAAAAAAAGTGCTCACAGTTCTCGCGGCGGCCATGGTGGTTTGGGGACTGTTTTTTTATTTTATTTTTCCGCCGGCTTCGGTCAGTGCGGATTCACCGAAGACGTTGTATATAAACGTAATTATGGCGAATTTTTCCGGCGCCAGATATTTGCCTTGGACTAAGGAAACAATTTATAACCAGTTGTTTGCAAGCCCGAATTCCGTAAATACCTTTTACCAGGAAACTTCGTTTAATAACGTAAATTTATCCGGCAAGGTCTTCGGGCCGTTCACGCTGCCGCTTAGCCAAACTTGCGATCTGCCCACAGTAGCTGCGGCGGCCAAAAAAGCCGCTTCCTCGGATTATTCCTACTCGGAAAACAGCGAAATAAAAACCATAGTCATCGCTCCGTTCAATTCCGCCCGTTGCGGCTGGATCGGCTATGCCTTGCTGGGCAATGATCTTATTGGCATAGATTCCTTAAACTCCAATTATTTGGTGACTCTGGCCCACGAAATAGGGCATCTTTTGGGTTTATTGCATGCCAGTTTTTATAATTGCCAAAACAGCTTGGACATAGAAAATAGCTGCACAGTGGAGGAATACGGAGACGGTTACGGCGTAATGGGCAATGCAAACGCAAATATGGTTTATTTTAACGGCGTCCAAATGGAAGCCATGGGCTGGCTGGACACGTCAAATATTGCGACTGTAACGCAAAGCGGGGTTTATAATCTTGAGCCCTTGGAAGTTCCCGGCAGCGGCCCCAAGGTTTTAAAAATCAGGCGGGCTTACAACCAGTATTATTATTTGGAATACCGCCAGCCGTTGGGTTTTGACAGGAACCTTGCAAGCGTCAGCAATAACCTTTTCCAAGGAGCTTTGGTGCATTTGGCTCCTGACAAGTCTTTTAAATCTTACTTGGTTAATCCCTTGGCATCGGGGGACAAAGTAAATCCCGTCGTGCCTGTCGGAAGCGGCTTTACCGACCCTCTGACCGGCGACGTGATTGCGGTGGCCAGCCAAACGCCGCAATCCTTAAGCATAAACGTTTCCTTAGGGGACAAACTGCCGGCCGGCTTGTCTTCGCTGGCCATGCCCCACCAGGCCGGAAGCTGGATTCTTTACGGCAAGACCGTGTATTTTACGGACGCCAAAGGTTTTATCCCCGTTTCTACCTGGCCCATTTTTTTATCCAATGGCGGAAAAAAGGAACAATTGGAAAGCGCCAACTCTACCGACATCGCGCTCATTAAAGCGGGGTGGCTGTCCCTGCCCTTAATGGCCAGGAAGGACAAAAGGGTGTTTGTGGTATCCAACTAAAATTTAAGGATTTTCCGCCAGAAGAGCCTGTCTGCCGGACAGGCATGGATCGGCTTTTATGTAATAATCAAGAGGCGGAAAAATAGAAAATTAAGAACGGAGTTGTCCTTGCCGGTAAAATTTGCTAAGATACAAGCAATATGGGTCATGCTTTACTGGCGAGATTTTTACCAGGAACTGCAGGAGGGTTTACATTCGCGGCGCTGTGGGAACTAATAACCTGCCGTTGGTTTTCTTTGAAAAGATTTTCCAAAATTAGGCGCTATCATTTTCACCACAGCTTGTTCGGGCCCGCAGCCTGGCTGGCATGTTTGCGATTTTACAATATGGAAGCCAATTTTTTGCTTAGCGGCTTTGGTTTGGGGGTGGTATTGCAGCATGCCTGGAACGAGGGGTTCGTGTATGTCAGTAAGAATTAGCTTTATGAAAAACAACTTTAAAAAAACCAAGATTGTCTGCACGCTGGGGCCTGCTTCGCGGTCATCTAAAATTTTAACGGAAATGGCCAAGGCCGGCATGAACGTGGCTCGTTTGAATTTCAGCCACGGGGATTATGAGAGCCACGAAAAACTGATTAAAAACGTCAGGGCGGTTTCGGAAAGCCTGAAAGTTCCCATAGCCATTATCCAGGACCTGCACGGGCCGAAAATAAGAGTAAAAGACTTGAAAAAACCTTTGGACGTAAAAGTCGGCCAGACAGTGATAATTGGCGAGGACTTCAATTTGGACGCCGAAGTGGTGCGCAGCATCAGGGAAAAGCAGCGCATCTTAATAGAAGACGGGCTGATAGAGATGGAAGTGCAAAAAGTTTCGGGGAAAAAAGTTTACTGCGCGGTGCTTTCCCCCGGCAGGATCCAGGACAAAAAAGGCGTGAACCTGCCGCGCACCCGCCTGAAAATTCCCATTTTGACCGACAGGGACATTAAAGACTTAAAGTTCGGCTTAAAGCAGGACGTGGATTACATTGCCCTGTCGTTCGTGCGCACGGCCAGGGACGTAAAAAATCTTAAAGTATTGATAGATAAATACACGCCCAAGGGCATGGAAAAGCCGAAAATAATTTCCAAAATAGAAAAGCCGGAAGCCGTAAAAAACTTTGATGAAATCCTTAAGCAGTCCGACGCCATTATGGTGGCCAGGGGGGATTTGGGCGTGGAAATGCCGGAAGCACAGGTGCCGATTATCCAAAAAACCATCATCCAAAAATGCTTAAAGGCCGCCAAGCCGGTAATTGTGGCCACGCAGATGCTGGACAGCATGATCCGCAACCCCAGGCCGACCCGCGCCGAAGTCAGCGACGTGGCCAATGCGGTCATTGACCAGACGGACTGCGTAATGCTTTCCGGCGAAACCGCTTTCGGCCGTTATCCCGTAAAAGCCGTGCAACAGATGTGCCGGATTATTGAAGTCACGGAAAAAAGCGCGTTTTTGCCCGGGCATAAGCATTTGCTGGAAAAAGCGGTTTCCCGGTCCGAGGCCATTGCGGAAAGCATTAACGACCTGGCGACCAACACGCATGCTCGCCTGATTATTGGCGCCACGGACAGCGGCTTTACGGCCAGGGAAGTGGCGCATGAGCGGCCCATTATGTCGCACATTGTCATGCTCACGCCGCGCGAGAAAGTCCATAGGCAAATGTGTTTGCTGTGGGGCGTACAGAGCTTTTTGGTGCCAATGGTTAAGACTTACGAAAAACTTTTATCTTTGATGATAGAAACGGCCAAATCGCACAAAATGATAAAAAAAGGCGAAAAATTGGTCATTGTGACCGGCGAACCGCTGGGGCTGAAGGAGAATTTGAATTTGGTGGAAATTAAAACGGCATAGGATGTTGATTAAAAGCCAACTTACACGAACGCAAATACAAACAATCACGAACACACGGATGTAGGGGCGGATAATATCCGCCTTTTGTTTATGGTTTTATTACTAGCTATAAAAATTATTAATTTTTGTATTTCTTGCGGGTTTTCGCTATAATAAATTTAAGGAAAACTAACCTTTAGAAACAAACTTATGTTCAATCTATTTAAGACCAAGGCCAAAGGCAAGGCCAGGGAGGAAGCGGCTCAAAAAGATTCGGCCAGGGCAAGCGCCCATATTTTATGGTTTGACGAAATCGGCAAGGAAGACATCCCTTTGGTGGGAGGCAAGAACGCCAATTTGGGGGAAATGTACCAGAATTTGGCGCAGACAGAAAGCAAGGCTTTTCCGGGAGAGAAAATTTGCGTGCCTTTCGGTTTTGCCGTGACTGCGGCGGCTTACCGGCACTTTATCCAGGCCAGCGGCTTGGAAGAGAAAATCAGGGAAATTTTGGAAGGGCTGGATACGGGAAACATTCCGCAACTGGAAGCCAAAGGGCAGCAGGTGCGACACGAAATTTTGGCTGCGGCTTTTCCCGAGGACTTGGAAAAAGAGATTAAGGAAGCTTACGACCGGCTGGCGGAAAAATTAAAACTGGACAAGTCACAGTTGGACGTGGCAGTAAGGTCTTCCGCGACTGCGGAAGATTTGCCGGACGCGTCGTTTGCGGGACAGCAGGAATCGTATCTGAACATAAAAGGCCATTATGAGCTCTTGGAGGCCATAAAAAAATGCATTTCTTCCCTGTTCACCAACCGCGCCATTTCCTACCGCGTGGACCGCAATTTTGACCACTTTAAAATTGCCCTGTCCGTGGCCGTGCAAAAAATGGTGCGCAGCGACCGCGGCGCCAGCGGGGTAATGTTTACCCTGGACACTGAAAGCGGTTTCCGGAACGTGGTGTTAATTAACGCGTCGTGGGGGCTGGGGGAATTCGTGGTCAAAGGAGTGGTCACGCCGGACGAATACATGGTGTTCAAGCCGACCCTGGCCAAGGGCTTTAAATCTATCATAGAAAAGAAATTGGGCAGCAAGGAGAAAAAACTAATTTACGCTGGCGAAGGAGTCAGTCCGACCAAGGAAGTCCCGGTTACGGAAGAAGACCGCGACAGGTTTGTTTTAAGCGATGAACAGATTTTGCAACTTTCGCGCTGGGGAGCCATTATAGAAGAACATTACGGCAGGCCTATGGACATTGAATGGGCTTTTGACGGCTTTACCGGGGAACTGTTCATAGTGCAGGCCAGGCCGGAAACCGTGCAGGCCAGAAAAGGCGGTCAAATTTTGGAAGAATATGTAATGCTGGAAAAGGGCAAAGTATTATGCCGCGGCGCGGCAGTGGGCGCCAAAATCGGCCAGGGTATGGCGCATTTTATTAAGGATGCCGGCCAGATTAGCGAATTCAAGCCGGGCGAAGTGCTGGTCACGGAAATTACGGACCCGGACTGGGAGCCGATTATGAAAATGGCCAGCGCCATAGTCACGAACAGCGGCGGGCGGACTTCTCACGCGGCCATAGTCAGCCGCGAACTGGGCATCCCGGCGGTGGTAGGCTGCGGCAACGCCACGGAAGCCGTCCAAACCGGCCGGCCGGTTACGGTTTGCTGCGCCGAAGGGGAGCAAGGCAAGGTTTACGAAGACTTGCTGAAATTTGAAGTGCAAAAACACGACCTAACCGGGTTTAAGCCGCCCCAAACGGAAATTAAAATGATCGTGGCCGACCCGGAATTGGTATTCGGTTATTCGTTTATCCCCAACAAGGGCGTAGGCTTGGCGCGCGAAGAATTTATTATTTCCAATTTTATTAAAATCCATCCTAACGCGCTTATTAATTACGACAAACTGGCGGACGCGAAATTAAAAGAGCAGATAGACGAATTAACAGCGGGTTACCAAAGCAAGCTGGATTTTTACGTGCACAAGCTGGCTTATGGCATTGGCATTTTGGCTGCGGCCTATTATCCGCACGAAGTCATTTTAAGGTTCAGCGATTTCAAGACCAATGAATACGCCAATTTAATCGGCGGAAAACTGTATGAGCCGGAAGAGGAAAATCCCATGCTCGGCTGGCGCGGCGCTTCCAGGTATTATGACCCGAATTTTGAGCAGGCGTTCGCCCTGGAGTGCCAGGCGGTGAAAAAAGTCCGCGAAGAAATGGGTTTGTGGAATTTAAAGACCATGATCCCGTTCTGCCGCACGCCGGAGGAAGGCAAGAAAGTTTTGGAAGTGATGGCCAAGAATGGCTTGCCGCATAAGCATATTAAGACCCGCGAATTGGCCAGTCATGATTTGCGGCCGGAGTTGGAAGTCTGGGTTATGGCGGAAATTCCTTCCAATATTTTGTTGGTGGAAGAATTCGGCGCCTTGTTTGACGGGTTTTCCATCGGTTCCAACGACTTGACCCAGTGCACGTTGGGCCTGGACCGCGACAGCAAAATTGTAGCCCATGTAGGCAACGAAAAGAACGAAGCGGTCAAGAAATTAATAAAAGACCTAATTTCCCGCGCGCATAAGATAGGCTTAAAAGTAGGAATTTGCGGGCAAGGCCCTTCGGACTTCCCGGACTTTGCCGAATTCCTGGTGCGCGAAGGCATAGATTCCATTTCCTTAAACCCCGATACCGTATTAAAGGCCACGCTGAAGATTAAGGAAGCGGAAGAGAAGATGGGAAAGTAAAATTCGATATAGCAAGTTTATTTAAGAGTGGATCTGCAACAACCCAAAAGCTAAAATTTAAAAGGGCCAACCGGCGGTTGGCCCTTTCAGCGTTTTATCAGCGTATTAATCCGCAACAAATCAGCGGGTGCTAGGCTGTAACTTTTTCCCGAACCGGCGTTACGTACATGTCGGCCTGCCAGCCATAATCTATTGGGTTAAAACCTTGGCCGCAGGAGGTTTCGAGCAAGGCGGTGAATACCTGGTAGGGATCAAGGTTAGCCGCCGGGCGCCGGTCTTCCAAATATCCCTTGCCTGCCAGGGACGTGGCCATGGGGATGCGGACCGAGGCGCCGCGGTCGGAAACACCGTAACGGAAATCGTAAATAGTGGAAGTTTCGTGCTTGCCGGTTAATCTTTTGTCGTTATCCGCGCCGTAGACTTGCATATGCTGCATATGGAATTTGCCCAGTTTTTCGCAAGTTTGTTTGACAATTTCCAGGCCGCCTTCCTGCCGCATCTCTTTGGTGGAAAAATTAGTGTGTCCTCCGGCCCCGTTCCAGTCTCCGGCCATGGGCTTTGGGTCCAGTTTGGCGTAAACTTCAAAATCTTCGCCGTGCCGGTATAATATCCACCTTGCCAGCCATAACTGGTCGGCCGCCTCCAAAGGCGGCAGCGGGCCGACCTGGAATTCCCATTGCCCGGGCATGACTTCGGCGTTAATGCCGCTTATCATTAATCCCGCTTTCAAGCAGTCCCGCAAATGCGCTTCCACCAGCTTGCGGCCGTAAACTTCGTCGCATCCGACTCCGCAATAATATCTCCCTTGCGGATGGGGAAAGCCGTGCTGCGGCCAGCCAAGCGGCCAGTCTTTGCGGTATAAAGTATATTCCTGTTCTATGCCGAACCATGGCTCGTGCTTGGCGTATTTTTCGGCCGCTTGTCTTAAAGCGGCGCGCGTGTTGGTGGAATGCGGGCTGCCGTCCGCGTTGAGCACTTCGCACATTACCAAAACATTAGGCTCGCCGCGGATGGGGTCGGGGATATAGTAAACCGGTTTGAGCTGGCAGTCGCTAAAGTGGCCTTCGGCCTGTTCCGTGGAAGAGCCGTCAAAGCCCCACATGGGCAAGTCGTCAGCGCTGCGGATTGCGGCTGCATTAATAATCTTGGTTTTGGAGCGCAGCTTGGCGGTCGGTTTTTTCCCGTCCATCCAAATGTATTCGGCCATAATTTTGTTGGCCATAAAGAAAACTCCTTACCCATCAACATATCCGCGGTGCAGCGTGCCCCGATCCCGGCTCTGCGGCCGGGACAAGCCTATTGGCTGCTATTTGAGCCCATAAACGGGCGCGCTACAACAAGTATGGATATTGCGACAGGATGGAGCAAGAATAAAATCCAAAAAGCAAAGGCATAATCCGGAGTTCCAGGCGTTATTTTGGCTATTTTGGCCATTGTTCCGGATTTTCGAATTTGCGTTTTAAATTTGTGATTTCTTGCCGATAATAATTTGCTTTTATTATAGCATGTTTTATATTTTGCAACAGCTCAGTTATGCAAAAGGGATTTTCAGGGGAAGAGCATGGGTCAATTGTGGGTAACTTTTTTGAAAAAATATCCAATATGCAATGCTAAGGAATATTAAGGAGATGATGTGGTTATGTAAATTCAGACGCTTGGTAAAGTTTTCTAAATTATTCTAAGATTTTTGTTGGTGAACCTGTTATTCTTCAAAAAAATAATCCAAGTCAATTTTTTTTACGTCATAGCTTACAATTTTTGACACCCCTATATCACTATCAATCATATAATGAGCTAATGATTCTCCGTCAATCAGGATGACTCTATGGGGAATATTCTTGACATACTCTTTTGCTTCGCGAGTAAAATACGATGGGGTTATAATGACACCTTTATTAGCATGATTTCGTACCAGGCTTCCAACAAAATCCCTTATGACGGGCTCTCCTAGCGGATTTTCCCATCTTTTTGCTTGGATATAGATTACGTCCAAGCCAAGCTTATCTTCTTTAATAATTCCATCTATTCCACCATCTCCGCTTTGGCCTATAACTTTTCCAGCATCAGCGGAAAATCCGCCATACCCCATTTTTAATAAAAGCTCTACAACAAGCTTTTCAAAGAATCGGGGTGAGCACTTTTTGACGTATTCTATTATTTCTTGAGATAAACTCCGGCGAATAGTTTGGTAGCCATCCTCCAGTAAGTCGAATGGATTTTGAATATCTATTCCGTTAGCTTCTCCTTTTTTGTTGGGACCGAGTAATGATTGGTTGCGAGATTGTTTGGAAATGTTGGTATTAAATTTAAACGAACCAGATTGTAGGGCTTTGAGTCCTGACTCAGATATTTTTATATAACCTCGTTTTGGGCTTTCCAATAAATTTGCACGTAAAAGATAAGCACGCGCGAAGCGCACCCTATTATGAAAAATATTATCATTACCACTCGGGTATTGCTGTTTTTCTTCTTCTTCAGTTAGTTTGAAATTAGATGCCAATGAATCAATCACCTCATTTATGTGATGTTCTTCGCCGTCTTTAATCATTTGAAGAAATGGAAGAAGTATATCCTTTTGAACTGGTATTGGCATAGTTTTATATAAACAGAAAGCAATTTTTGGAGCAAAGAAAGGCTGAATATTAAAAATGTGGCGGAGAGAGGGGGATTCGAACCCCCGAGGCCCTTTCGAACCTACTTGCTTTCCAAGCAAGCGCACTAGACCACTATGCGATCTCTCCAGGCGGCAAATATTTGGCTGTTTTTATGGAAATTCCAAATAATCATACCACGAAAAAACAAGTTTGTCCACGTTGCCAAAACGGCTGTTTTTCTGGTAAAGTTAAGACAAGTAACGTTGCAAGCTTTAAATCGTCATTCGCTTATGGCAGACCAAACTTTGCTGGAAATAAAGGACAGGCTGAATATTGCGGACGTAATTGGCGGCTATATTAAAATAAAAAAAGCCGGCGGCAATTTTAAGGCGCTTTGCCCGTTCCATAACGAGAAAACGCCGTCTTTGCAAATTTCCCCTGGCAAGCAAATTTGGCACTGTTTCGGCTGCGGGGCCGGCGGGGACGTGTTTGGTTTTGTAATGCAGTATGAGAACCTGGACTTTAAGGACGCTTTGAAAATTTTGGCCGGCAAGGCCGGGGTCAAATTGCCCGAATACCGCCCCCGCGACCAAAAAGCGGAAGACGAAAAAGATCTGCTTTACCGGATAAACGACTTTGCGGCCCGCTATTTCCATCAGATATTACTCAAAGGCGGCCAAGGCAGGGAGGCAATGGAATACCTGCAAAACCGCGGACTGGATTTGGCTACAATCAAGCAATGGCAAATCGGGTACGCGCCCGAGGGCTTCCATAACCTGGAACAGGCCTTGGCGGCCAAGGGGGTCAGGCGGGAAGATATGGTTAAGGCCGGGGTTTGCGCCAAAAACGAGCGCGGCCAAATTTATGACCGCTTCCGCGGCCGCGTCACTTTTCCCATTTTTGATTCTGCCGGCAAAACCGTGGGTTTTTCCGCGCGCATTCTGCGCGACGACGGCCAATCTGCCAAATATATAAATTCCCCCGAAACCGTTATATATAATAAGAGCAAAGTCTTGTTCGGCCTGAACTTTGCCAAAACCGGCATAAGAAAAAGGGACGAAGCAATTGTAGTGGAAGGGCAAATGGATTGCATTTCCTTGCATCAAGCCGGGTTTACTAACGTAGTGGCCAGCAGCGGTACGGCCTTGACCGCGCAGCAGTTGGACAGCCTGTCGCGCTTAACCAAGAATTTAAAGTTTTGTTTTGATACTGATGCGGCCGGCCTGGCCGCGGCCAGGCGGGCCGTGGAATTATACTTGGGCCGGGATTTTATCGTTAGGATTATCAAAATAGTGGGAGCTAAAGACCCGGACGAGCTGGTAAAAAAAGACAAAGGCCTTTGGGAAAAGCTGTCAGCCGAAGCGCCGCTGTTTATGGACTTTTACCTGGAGCAAGCTTTCACGGGGTTTGACGGCAAATCCGTAGAACAAAAAAAACAGATTGCCAAGGAGATGCTTCCGCTAGTGGGCTTTTTAACAGATCCTTTGGAGCAGGATCACTATTTGAATGTAATGGCAGCCAAGCTTAATACCACGGAAAAAGTATTAAGGGACGCATTGAAAAAAACGGTCAAGCCAAAATCTCCCATTCCAACCGAGACGTCCAGGCCAGTTTATTTGGCATTGGCCGCTGACAATCTGGAAAAAGAAGTTTTTGGAGGAATGTTGGTATACGGGGATTTTTTGGAAAAAGTTTTGGCAAAAGGAAAGGTGGAAGATTTTTCTTCCCCGGAAATCGTCCGTCTATTGCGGCCTTTGTTTGCGGCGGGAAAGGTAAAGGCTTCGGAAGATCATCTGCAGCCTGTCAAGCGGGAAACTATAGCCAAGGAAGGTGTTTTTATGGTAGAATCAATGTTGGAGGATTTGGGAGGGAATTTAGACGCGCTTAAAAAGCAATTGGAAAAATCTTTTGCCATGCTGCATATGGCCGGGCTAAAAAAGCAGCAGCAGCAACTGGCCTGGGAAATCAAGAAGGCGGAAGGGCTGCAGGATAAAGCCAGGCTGGCATCCTTGAATCAGGAGTTTATGGAAATATCCCAAGAGAGGCTGCAAATGGAGCGGGAAGTTTAAGCTATTAATTATTTTATCATCATTTAATATTTTTTATGGTCAAGATTAAGAAGAAGAAAATGCAGAAAAAGAAACCTACCAAGCCGGTAAAAGCCAAGCTTAGGCTGGGAGGCAAAAAGGCGGCCGGACGCAAGCCCGCTGCCAAAAAGTTTCCCAAGGCCTCAAAAGCGGCAAAAACAGCGCCAGTCAAGCCCTTGCAGCAGGAATTGGCTATTTTAGCCAGGCCGGTTTCCGTTGAACATAACCGAACTTTGCAAAAATTGCTGGAAAAAGGCTCGGAACGGGGTTTTGTAACGGAAGCGGAAATTCTCCATGCCGTCCCTTTCTTTGAGGACAATGTCCCGGGGTTGGAAAAAATTATGGACGACTTGGAAAAGCGCGGGGTGGAAGTGGTGGATCAGGAAGTGGCCAGCGTTTGGGAACAGAACAAGCCCGAGGAGCCCAAGCCGGAGGCAAAAGGCAGGGGCAAAAAACAGCAGGAAGAAATGGTGGACGCGTTTGACCTGGGTGACATTTATGACGACTCCATTCAAATGTATTTGCGCGAGATCGGCAAGGTCTCGCTGCTTACGGGCGAAGAGGAAATAGACTTGGCTAAGCGTATTACCAAAGGGGACGTGACGGCGCGTAAAAAATTGACTGAGGCGAACTTGAGGCTGGTAGTTTCCATTGCCAAAAAGTATATGGGAAGGAATTTGGGGCTGCTGGACTTAATCCAGGAAGGGAATTTAGGCTTGTTCCGCGCCGTAGAGAAATTTGACTGGCGCAAGGGTTATAAGTTTTCCACTTACGCTACCTGGTGGATCCGCCAGGCCATTACCCGCGCTTTGGCCGACCAGTCGCGCACCATTCGCATTCCGGTGCATATGGTGGAAACCTTGAACAAATATGCCCAGGCTGAAAGGCAATTGGTGCAGGACTTGGGCCGCGAGCCCTTGCCAGAAGAGATTGCCGCGGAGATGGGCATAGAAGTGGAAAAGGTTTATCATTTGAAAAAGATTTCCCAGGAAACCGTTTCCATAGATTCCCCGGTAGGGGAAGACGAGGGCGAGGATTCCAATTTGGGGGACTTTATTGTGGACGAAGATTCCACCAAGCCCAACGAAGTTGCCGGCCGCCAGATTTTAAAGGAATACGTCGGCAATATTTTGAAAGATCTGGATCCCCGGGAACAGAAAATTTTAAAGATGCGGTTTGGTTTGGAGGACGGCGTGACCCATACTTTGGAAGAAGTCGGCGAGGAGTTCGGCGTCACGCGCGAGCGCATCCGCCAAATTGAAAGCAAGGCCTTGGAGCGCATCCGCGAGCACATAGACATAAACAAATTAAGGGATTATTAACAATCAAGCCCCCTAAAAGGGGGCTTTAAAATGCCAAAATAAAATATGCCTGGGCAACGGTTGGCCGTTTTGGCAAAATACAGAATGCGGCGCCTGTAATCCCCTAAATTCCCCATATTTTGACTAACTGCTTTGGGTATTTTGTAATCAAGTATGGGAATATAAACGGTTATCCACCGGCTTAAAAATTTAGCTTATTTGGGAGAAGAAATCCCAGCTTGACTGCAGCGTCAAAGGGGTTAGGATAAAGGTAGAAAGGAGAAAGTCTGCGGATGCAAAAACAAGTAACGGGAGCCGCGCGAAGCGCGGCCGGGTAGCTTTTCCAAGGTACCAGCGAAAAGCATACATGGCGCTTAGCCAGTTATATAAGTAAACATATATAAAGGAAGTTCGCAAATGGGAAAAGCATACCCCTCTTAGACGGGCTTGCGCTTAGGGAAACCTAAGGCAAGCTCGTTTATTTTATTTTTTCGCGGTAATTTTGCAATTCTGACGTTTAAAAATTACCGTAAACAATCATCATAATGCAAAATTTACAAGATTATGTTTGTTGAAAAATTACCGCGAAAAAATATTTTCAAAGAGGCTCGTTAAGCATGCTCATCAAGGAATGGGGGAGGAATCTTATAATCACCCATAAAATAATTGCCTTGCTGTAAGCAAGGCAATTTTTAAGTGGGAGGCAATATCAAAGCCCGTCAAATGCAGTTGTAGTTGCCTCTAGAAATTATAATTCCAGCAGCACGGCCGCGATCCAGGGGAAGGCTACGGTAACGTCGCTTTGGATAATTTGGTAGTAGCTCTTGGTGGAAAGTTTGTCCCAGGTAATTTTTTCCTTGCCGCCGGCGCCGGAATAAGAGCCGTAAGACATTGGGGAACTGCCAATCTCAATAAACCCGGCCCAGTCCCGGACTTTGCCATGCAGCCTTAAATCGTGTTTTAAAGAAGGCACCACGCAAATGGGGAAATCGGCCGAAATGCCGCCGCCAAGCTGTAAAAAGGCAATGGGAGCGTTTTTGGACTCTTTCATATACCAGTCATACAGGAAATGGAAATATTCCAGCCCGGTTTTCATTATGCTCTGGTTAAAAGTGATGTCGCCTTTCTTTTTATGCGGGCCGCTGTAGGTATAGCTGGAAAAAATGTTGCCCATGGTGGAATCTTCAAAACCCGGAATGACAATAGGAATATTTTTTTCATAAGCGGCATAAGTCCAGCAGTCCGCCGGATTGGCCTGCGGATCTGGTTTGATCAATTTTTCCGCGAACAGCCTGCGGAAGTATTCGTGAGGAAAATATCTTTCCCCGTTTTTTTCCGCTTTTTGCCACATTTTTAACAGGTGCGGTTCCATTATGCGCACGCTTTCGTCTTCCGGCAGGAAAGTGTCGGTAATGCGGCGCAGGCCCGAGTCGCGCAATTCCGCTTCCTGCTGCGGCGTCAGTTCGGTATAGCGCGGGATGTAAGCGTAGTGCGAATGCGCCACGTAACGGTAATAGGATTCTTCGTGGTTGGCGCCGGTCGCGGAAATAAGGTGGACTTTGTTTTTGCGGATTAATTCCGCCAGCATTACGCCAATTTGGAACGAGCTTAAGGCCCCGGCCAGGGTTACCACCAGCTTGCCCCCGTTATCCAAGTGGTTTTTCAGCCACATTGCAGCCTGCATGGTGCTGCCGCCGTTGCAATGGTTTAACACCGTTTCAGCGTAAGCGGAAATTGGCGTTTTTGATTTGCTTATATTTTTGCTTAATTCTCCAACTGCCTTTTTGGTATCCGGCACAATCAGCTTTTTCAGTCCAGGCGACAGCCTGGTAAATTTTTTCCTGTCCATAAGGAATTCCTCATTGGATGCGTTCCATAACTGGAATCGCATCAGATAATTGTTATCCGCGAATTCCTCACCACCTTCTGACCCTGTCGAATGACGGGGGACTTTGTTTCGAGTTCAAGCGGTTACGAAAATATTTTAACAGATACGTCGGATATGTCAAAATTATATCGGCTGCTGCTGGGTCATGCAGTGGATGGCGCCGCCGCCGTAGATGATGTCGGAGCAGTCTATGGGCACGACTTTGCGGCCTGGGAAGCAGGACTGCAGAATTTCCACGGCCTTGGCGTCGTTGGGGTCGTTGAATACCGACGCCAGCACTACTGTGTTGCCAATATAAAAATTGGTGTAAGAAACCGGGGCCTTGGCGTCTTCGCCGTTAATTCCGGCGGCCGCGCCCCGGAAGTTGACATGCGGCATGGGCAATTTAACAATCTCAAACGGTTTGCCTTCCAAGTTTACGGCAGCCTGCAGGGTTTCGTAATTGTTTTTTAAAATGGCGTAATTTTCGTCTTTAGGGTCGTCTTCGTACGCGCAAACTATCTTGTTTGGCGCGACAAAACGGGCCAATTCGTCTATATGCCCGTCAGTATGGTCGTTAACCAGGCCTTCATACAGCCAGATTGTCTTTTTTATTCCCAAATAATCAGCTAAAAATTGCTCAACATCGTTTTTGGTTTTGCCGAGGTTGCGGTTTTCGTTCAGTACGCATTGTTCCGTGGTCAGGCACATTCCCTGGCCGTTAATGTCAATCGCGCCTCCCTCCAGCACCAACTGCGGTTCGCTCATTGCCAGGCCCAGCCAGTCTTTTATGCGGTAAGGCAGCTTGTCGTCAGGCAAAAGATCGGGAAATTTATTGCCCCACATGTTAAAAATCCATTTGACCAAAGAAAGATTGTCAGATTGGTCTTTTACAAAAATTGGCCCGCAGTCGCGCATCCAGCCGTCCATGTAATTTACGGATCGAAAAGTGATTTTGGCCAGGTCGGCTCCTGCTTTATGCAACTTATCTTCCGCTTTAATTTTCATCTCTTCATCCAATACTAAAAGCTCCGCCTGTTCGCTCGGACTAATGGCGGCAATAATTTTAGCTACGTCATTTTCCACTTTTTCCACGCGGCCGGGAAAGGAAATTTCGTCATGCGGCCACGCCAGCCACACAGCCGAATGCGGTTCCCATTCGGCGGGCATGCGGAATTTTTGTTGTGGAAATATGGACATAATATTTATATTCCGATCTGCGGATGGGCAGATTTTTCAGATACCTGCAGATATTGCTCGGGAGATATCTGGTAATGATCAAATAGATTTCATTCGGGCCACATCTGTAGGCATTAGTGAAATCAGTTAATCTGCGTATCGGAACGTTTAAATTACTTTTCCAACGCCTTTATTTCGTCCTTGTAATGCGCCACGTCTTTAAGTTTGCGGGATTTTTCCACGAGCTTGTCGGAAGTTAAAATGCCGTAGGTGTCCGGACGGCGGTTGCGCAGAAAGCCCCAGCCGTCGGCAAAAAATTTGTTGCGGGACAGGTCAATTTTCGCAATTAACGCTTCTTCCTTGCCGGCCGAGGCGCGCTTTAAAACTTTGCCGAACGGGTCGCAAACAAATGTCTGGCCGAAAAATTTCATATTGCCTTCGCGCCCCACGCGGTTTACGGCCGCCACGTGCACGCTGTTGGCAATGGCATGCCCTCTCATGGCCGTTTCCCAGGCGCCATGCCAGTCGCCTTCGGGCTTGTAACCGACAATATTGCCCAACGCGGTTGGGTAAAAAATAATTTCCGCGCCTTGCAGCCTGGCGGCGCGCGCCGCCTCCGGAAACCACTGGTCGTAGCATATTAGCACCGCAAACGAGGCGAATTTGGTTTTGTAAATTTTATAACCGGATTTGCCGCTTTCAAAATAATCTTTTTCGTAAAAACCGGGATCTTGGGGGATGTGGACTTTGCGGTAGACTTCTTTCATTAACATACCTTTCTCATTTATCACGGCCGCAGAATTGTAATATTCCCATTTGCCATGCTTGTTTTTTGCCTTTTCGTATACAGGTACAATTATTACTATGCCATAATCCTTGGCAATTTCCTCAAACATGGAAGTGGAAGCGCCGGGAATATATTCCGCGTATTTATCCTTGTCTTCGTGCTGCCGCTGGGGGAAGTAAGGGGTATTATAAAGTTCCTGCAAACAGATAATTTGCGCGCCTTTTGCCGCGACCTTTTCCACCATAGTTGCGGTCTTGGCAAAATTGGCGGAAAGGCTGTCCGAAGTTTTGGTTTGGATTAAACCGATGGTAATTTTTTTAGGCATAAAATGAAATGATAAATTCAAGTTAATTTTACAGGTTTTATAGATATGTAGCAAGAAGGGAATATTGCAACAAGGGTCATCCTTTTGGGACTGCTTATCTAAAAATTTTATGGACTAATAATTTAAGTCCGTTTATCCCGAAAAGATGACCCTGTTAAGGCAATAAATAAAGCGGCAAAACACAATCCTTTACAGGGATTTTGTTATGCCGCCGTAAAAAGGCTTGCTTGTTGCGGCTTTCAATTCCTGGGCGGGTTTCCGGAGTAGCAAGGTGAGTTGGAGTCGGGATAGTATACCCCAGGTATGCATTTTACGGCCGGTCCGCAGTTGCAGCATGGGCTAACCGCCTTCCTCTCCGGGATGGCTGGAGACGGAACGGGAACGGTCCTTTTTTTCGCCTGCGGCTTCGCCGGCTTAATGGTTATTCGCTCCTCGCTTATGACAGCCGTTGCCGGAGGGGTAAGCCCCGCAGTTTTATAGTCTTCCAAACTGGGGGTGATATTTCGGCTGGCCGCCAGCTCCACGACCCTTTCAAAATAATTCTGGAAGACCGCATGGGTCGGCCAGTTGGGGGGTATTCCGTATTGTTCAATGTTCAGTCCCGAACGCTGCTGCACCTGGTAGAATTCTCCGGCTAACTTTTCCGCTTTTTGCGGGTCGTTGCGGACTTCGCGCAGTTCGGCGATCAGCCGTTTGGCGTTTCTGGCAAACGCTTCCTGCACCATTTTATCCAGAACGACGGAGCTGGTCCCAATATCCTGCAAGGTCAAATTGTTTTTTGACGCTCCGGCGGTAATTTCTTCCCTGATCGCCGTCGCCTTGTATCCGTCCGATTCGCTGCGGAGGCGATCCAGCTTGGCGGACAGGTCTTTTTTTACCTCTGACTTGCTTCTTCCGGAAGAGCATCCGGCAAGAAAAAACGCCAAGGCTGCCAAACATAGGAAAACCTTTTTCTTCATTTGCCCTCCTTTAGGCTATAATATTAGACTTAATACAAACGGGTGTATTATTTTCCGCAATTTGGCGTTGATAATTATCAAGGAAATTATTCGCTTTACGTCACCTATAATAGGTATGATTCCCCAACCCTATTTTTCGGACCGTTACGACGCAGGCAGGCAATTGGCCGCCAGGCTGGAGCAGTATAAAAGCCAAAGCCCGCTGGTTTTAGCTTTGCCTCGCGGCGGCGTGGCAGTAGGTTTGGAAGTGGCCAGAGGGCTAAGCGCTTCATTGGACGTATTTGTAGCGCTCAAGCTTGGTTATCCCGGTAATCCGGAATATGGCATCGGCGCCATTGCCGAAGGCGGCATAATAGTTTTAAACCAGTCGGCCATAAGCGATTTAAAGGTAAGTAAGGCCCAGCTGCAAGGCTTGATTGATAATGAAACCGCCGAAATGGAACGGCGCATTGCCTTGTTCCGCGGCAACCGGCACAACCCCCAGGTCAGGAACAAGACGGTAATTTTAGTGGATGACGGGTTAGCTACCGGGGTCACGGCCCAAGCGGCCCTGGAATCCTTAAAATTGGGAAAACCTAAAAAATTAATTTTGGCAGTCCCCGTATGCGCTGCAGACACGGCGGCAAAATTTCGTTCCGGCGCAAACGAATTAGTATGCCTGCATGAGATAGAAGATTTTTTGGCCGTAGGGCTGTGGTATGGCCGCTTCCCCCAACTGTCGGACCGTGACGTTTTAAATTTGCTGCAGACGGCGCATCGCGGCATCTCCGTTGGCCCGTAAGGCCGCGCCAAAGCGGCAGTCTACTAAGCTAAGGTTGGCAGCAATTATCGTCCAATCTTCCTTATGCCCGAAAAACCATATATAGACGTAAGGCTAAGCCAGTGGCCGGTTGTATAACAATGATCGTTTAAAGATCAGTGTCCGACGTTAATCAATTTACCCTGGAGCGTTTTTTTGCCCTGCTATTAAATTTGATGTCATTAAAACCGTCGCTATGCACAAAGCAATTTTTTTTGACAAAGATAACGTTATAATAAAAAAAGTTCCTTATAACGCTGGTTCTAAGCTTATTAAGTTGAGGGAATTTGCCGGGGAAGGGCTAAGGCTGCTTAAGCAGGCAGGATTTAAATTAATAATGGTTATGGACCAGCCGGAAGCGGCAGCGGGAAGCTATTTGCAAAAAGATTTAAAATCCATTTTTAGTAAGATACAAAAATTGCTCCAACGGTTCAATGTATCGCTGGACGGGTTTTACTATTATCCTTGTTTTCCAGAAGAAGCGGCCGTAGAATATAATCCTGGCCGCACTTGCCGCAAGCCCCGGCCTGGAATGCTGTTTAGCGCGGCAAAAAATTTAGACTTGGATTTGTCCGGATCCTGGATGGTAGGGGGAATTTTGCCTGACGTGGAAACCGGCAACCGGGCCGGCTGCAATACGGTGCTGGTCAACAACGGCGGGGAAACGGAATGGAAATGGCACCGGCTTTCCAGGAGGCCGGATTTTATGGTCAGCAACCTTCTGGAAGCCGCTTATGCCATCTTAACCGTGAGGAAAAAAGAAGGGGCGGTTTACAAGCCGCGCCTTTAACTTAAAATGTCCTTCTTTTTTTGCTGGTATTCCTCTTTGGAAATTTCTCCTTTTGCATAGCGCTGGTTAAGCAGGTCCAGCGCCGTATTTTTTTGTTGCTGTGACAAATTGTCCCGGTAGCCGCGGCTGCGGCGGCCGGCTTCCACTATGAGCCATACCGCCAGCGCGGCTAAAATAATCCAAAGTATGAACATGCCTGCGCCTCCAAAACCATATGGATGGTAAAAATAATAATGCATAACGTTTAGGTTAATTGTAAGATTGTATAATAGCAGGCCGGGTGCGATTAATAGCGCCTAGCCTGCATAAATAACCGCACTTATGCCAAACCGGGGAAAAAGTCAGTTTTAATTTTCCTTCTTTTTACCCCCATGTTCAGCAATAATTTTTTAAATCCTTCCACCATATTATGCGAACCGGAAATTAAGAAAGTGCGTTCTTTGAAGTCCGGGATTTCCTTGGACACAACATCCCGGTTAAAATGACCCCGCACTCCCTGCCAGTCTTTGGGGACATTTTTTTCGTCGGTCAGAGCGTATACGGTTTTTATGTTTAACCGTTGACGCGCTTCTTCTAATACGTTCTGATAGGAAATTTCTCCTGCCAAACGGTTGGAATACAAGACTATTATGGGACGATGCTCTTGCCGGTCTATCAAATACTTCAGCATGCTCCGGAAAGGGGTAATGCCAATGCCGCCGGCTACAAAAACCAATTTTTGGCCGGGATTGTCCGGCAAGACAAAATCTCCAGCCAACTGCGCCGCTATTATTCCGTTACCGGTTTTTAACTTTACCAGCTCTTGCTTGAAGCCGCTGGGATTGGGGTAAAATTTTACGCCTAACAGGGCGTCCGTTTCCGTGGGAGAGGAAGCCAGGGTAAGGTAGCGCCGGTTGCCGCGGCTGTCCGGCCGATTGTTCGCCAAAGTCCATTCCATATATTGTCCGGGGCGGAAGCTGAACGGTTTTTCTTTTTGAAAAATAAAGTCGTACACTCCGGTTGCGGCCATTTTTTTCTCCTTGAGTTTTAAGAGATATCTGCCTTTGGGGCTAATAAGGTAAGCGAAAACATTTCCCGCAAGCAAAGCCAGTTCTGGGGTGAAATACAAGGAACCGAAGTGGACTTGCGGGGCAAACAACCAGCCGACCAAAATGCCGAAAGCGAGGCGTCCGTCGCGGGTGTGGGGCTGGGTCAACGGTTCGGTGAGCATTACGGCCGCAAAAAACACCAAAGGAGAGGCGGTTAACGCCCGATACAAAATAGAAGCGGGGATGGATGCGCTTGGCGAAAGCGTCAGCATGGCAGCCAGGACTGTCGCAACGAAAGCAATTGCCATATCCCAACGCTGAACTTTTTTTATCACCAGCAAGCCGCCCAGCAGGACAAAGGCCAGCATTGGCGCGGTGCCCACCCACCAGCTTGCGGACTGGTTAATAGTTAAAGCCGTCAGGGCAACGGCGAACGCGGCCGGGTTAAAAATATGCTTGCGGTTTAGGTTAAAAATATACTTTCCGGTCTGAGCCCAAACCCCCGCCCATATAAGGAACGACAGGGAAGACACAAGTTTGTTAACGGCGGGCGGAGTAATTATTAGCGCTAAAATTAAAGCGGTAATATAAACCGATTCCGAGTTGGCGGGCACTTTCAGTATCCCGGCAAAAATTTTATTAACTGCCCAAGAAACAGCCAGCAGTACAAATAAGGAAAAGGCCAAGGCCAAAGGGCGGAAAGGTAAAACCCCGAAAATGCTTAGTGTGAAAGCAGCGGCCAGCAAGAATTCCAGGTAGTACAAAACCAGGCGGTACATGGTGGTGCGGTTCAAAAAATTGTTGACGAATGAAAACATTATTACAGATTCTGGTATTTGAGAATTTAAGTCTTAAGATTGTTCCCGCGTTTGAAGTATAAGTTTATTTGTCCGCAAGACCCGGTTATAACCCCAAGCCGCCTTGTCAGACGGAAATTATCAATATATAGACACGGCAAACTATATCACAAATTTTCCGAACCCGCTGGTCATAGTCGCTATTCCGCTTTGGCCTACCATATAACCTTCCAGGCCGGGCGTCTGTTCTATAAAGTTAATCCCTTGCCGGCCCATGGCAAACGCGGCAGTGGCAAAGCGGTCGGCCTCGTAGACGTTTGGCCCAATTACGGTCAGGCTTACCGCTTCTTTAATTTCTTTTTGCGGGTCGTGGGGATTATAAATATGCTGGCCGCGGATATAAGTGCCGGATGTGGCAATGCCTTGATTGTACAGGTGTAATACCTTGATTATTTCCCTGCGGTTAAAGGGGTTGCGGATCCCCACTTTCCAAAATCCTCTTTTCTTTTCGCTAGGTTTACCGGTCTGTATGTCGCCGCCCGCCTCCAGGCAAAAATTTACAATTCCCTCCTGCCGTAAAATCAAAGATGCCTGGTAAATGGCCCATCCTTTGACTATGCCGGAAGGGTCAATATTTCCCTGGGGCGTGGCAATATTAAAGTATCCATAAGTCTGCCGCCTGGTTTGTTCCGCCAGGAGAAATATATTTTGCATTTTCCGGCTGGTATCCTTGGGTAAAATTTCCCCGCGGTTAATTTTGCTTACCTCGCTTTGCGGCTTGTAGGTGCTGAATTGCGCGTCTACATCTGCAAAATATGAAAAAATTTTTTCAAACGTTCCTGATCCGACGTTTTCCCCGTTTGATATTTCAAGGCTTACAGGCATGCCCATAATAAATTTTATCTGCTTCATAAGCGTGGCCTTTAGCTTGCTTGCGCCAAGGCGGAAGAAAGGGATTGGATAAAGGCTTGGCTCGTGTCGGTCGCGCCCGATACAACGTTCACTTGGGTGCTTTGGGCTTGGATGGCTTCCGTAGCCAGGGCGGGCGTGGCCTGCGAATTAATCATGCGGGAGGTATCCCGGTCCTGGGGGTAATCCAAAAATTGGATGTTGGTAATTTTTCCTCCGGAAATTGTAGTCTTGACTTGCACGCTGCCATAATAAGCATCTGCGCTGTTTCCCACATATTCTCCATCTTTATATTTTATGTTACTCGCCGCCGGAAGCGTTCCTCCGGCGAACGGGTTGCCTGCCCACGGAGCGGTTGAACCGCTAAATGACGGCTGGTTGCGCAGCGCAGGAGGAGTTTGCCGGTGCTGGAACACTATATAAAAAACGAACAAAACTATTGTGACTGAAGAAAGAAAAAATTTTTTCATAGATTATTACAGACAGAAAATTGTTTTATTTCATGTTTGGGCCCTGGCCAGGGATCCAAATTTTTCTGAAAAGCTCATCCTTGCCGACTTTTTTTATGCCAAAAGCATGAATTTGTCCGTTTGATTCTTCTCCCAATACAAATACCCGGTCGCCGTTGTATAAGTTATCCAGCATTACCTGGTCGTTAGGAATTACGCTGTAAGGTTCCTCCTTGGTATTGAGCGTGAAACCGCCCTGATTGATGTTGGAAATTATTCCGTGATGGATCTCTTCCAGGTTTTCCTGTTCAAAGTAACGGTATAGCCCTCCTGCCAGGGGAAGTTGGTTTTCCGAAGCCTGGTTAAATAAGACAGGATGAAGCGAGGACTGCCCGACAAAAATTCCCGCAACCAAAATCACCGCCAGAATGCTTCCCAGGGAATATATAAATGGCCGGCGGTAAGCAAAACGTTTAACTAAAATTTCCAAAATGACCACCAGTGCGGCTATAAGCAATAAAATCAGCCAGGGGAACCGGAGCAAAAACAATCGCCAGCCTTGCCAGCCAAAGGAAGGCAAGAATATCCTGCCGCTGGCGTGAAGTACAAAAATTAAAAAGCTGGCAATGGCAACGGCCAATAGCAACAATAAAACCACCGCAGCAGCAACTGCCAGGGCTTGCCAGATGAAATAAGCCTTGGAGCGCATTCTAACTTCCCCGTGCTTGATTTTTTCCATAATTTCCCGGCGGAGCCCCAAGGTATTGTTATTGCCGTTTTTTTGATCCGTTTGATCCATATGTTTCTATCCTCTTATAAGCTTCCTGCAGGCGCAATTTGCCGCGCTGCAGCCGGATACCTACCGTGGCAACCGGAATGGTTAAAATATCGGAAATTTCCTTATAGGAAAATTCTTCTTCATAATATAAAATTAACACTTCGCGGTATTTTTGGTCCAAAGATTCCAGCGAAGATTCCAACAGTTGGCGCATTTCTTGTTTTTCCAAATCCGAAACAGTGTTTTCTACGGCAGGGTGCAGAGCCAATAAATCCGGTTCTATGAAAGCAAAAGGATGCCGGCTGTTCTTTTTCAGCTCGTTAATGAATTCATTGTGGGCAATGCGGTAAATCCAAGAGGAGAACTTCCGGTCAGGATTAAAGTTTTGGATATTTTTGTATGCCTTTAAAAATACGTCCTGGACGAGGTCTTCCAGGCTGTTGCTGTTTTGGAGAAATTTTCGCCCGTAGCGTTCCAGTTTTTTACCGTAGCGTTCCACTAATTCGCCAAATTTTTCAATTTCGCCATTTTGGACCAATTTGGCCAACGCCTCGTCGGTTGGGTTTTTGTTTAAACTCTCCATATACAATAATACCTTAAAATAGTGAAATTATTTCAATTTTAACGTTTTGACAAAAGTAATGCAAGTTGAAAACAGGAAATTAATATTTTGTAATATAACATGCTTATAAAGACAGACCCTCTCGTGTTTAACAGAAAAAGTTTTGAAAACTGTTTTTTTAAGCTGAAATAATTGCCAAACTAAATTTTTGTAAAGTTTTGTTTAACCTTTTAACCGCGCCCGATATAATTAGTTGCAGCTAAGCGCACATCCGTCGTCTTATTTGGAAAGATTTATAAAATTTTGGAGAGAGTTATAAAATTTGCTCAGCGAAGAAAGGGGGTAATTTTTATGTCCAAGGCTAGCAAAATTATTGCGGTTGTGGCAATTGCCGCTGCGGTAGGGCTTGCCTCTTTGGCGGTGCCGAAGCAGCAAGCTAAGGCCCAGTATTACGGATACGGGGCTTATAACCCCATCTCCAGTTGGATTGTTTTAAACGGGCTCTTTAATCCTTACCTTTATGGGAGAGGATATGGCTATGGCTATGGCGTAGGAGGTTACAATCCCGTAAGCCAGTGGATTGTGCTTTCCGGATTGTTCAATCCCTATTACGGTTACGGCGGCTACTAGGCGGTAAATTTAAAAGCCTCTTTGTTGGGGCTTTTAATCTTGCCAAGATTGGGTAAAATAATAGTTTCAAATTTTTGAAAGGGGGTGTTTGGGTATGACAAGAATTAAGAAATTTGCCATTGGCCTCGCTGCAATCGTGCTGGTTTTGGCAGCAGGCGCTCTTGCGGTCCAGCCCGCCTTGGCTGGCAGGAACCATGACCGGACTGTAAATTATAACGAAGGCTACAACGGCGGCTATGGAAATTATTACGGCGGCTATGGCGGCTACGGTTTAGGAGGCTACTACCCGTATTACGGCAATATGTATGGGTACGGCGGCTATTATCCCTACTACGGCGGCTATGGAAATTATTACGGCGGCTATGGCGGCTACGGGTTAGGAAGCTACTACCCGTATTACGGCAATATGTTCGGCTATGGGAATTACCATCCCTACTATGGCTGGAATACGTGGTACTAAAGAAAAAGTGCTTGCTCTTTGCGCTAGAGCAAGCACTTTAAGTTAGCTTAAAATCCCGGCGTGAAAGAAGTCTTTTTTTTGGCATCATAAAAGCCGCGGCCCTAGAATCGCGGCTGTTTATGCATATTCAATTCTCGTTACTTACTGCATCGGCATAATCCTGACAGGGTTTTCCGTTTGCTGAAAATCTTTAGGCAGGAAGACTACGACATTTTTTTGGTAAAAAGGAGTGTCTTGGGAAACCTTGGTTATGGGGAAAATTAGGGCGGGGATTAGCATTTGGCCGGCCGGCCCGCCTTGTTCCTGGGGCTGGTAAGACTTGACGTATCCCAGGTGCGGCGTGCCCAGTTCCACCTGCACGGTGCGTCCGGCGCCGGGGTTGGAAAAATTCCCGTTCCTGCCGCCTTGTTCGGCCAACTTGGTCAATTGTCCTGCGTCGGTTTCCACTTCGTAAGCCGAGCTTTCGTAATTTTGCGCGTAGAGTTCGCTTACGCCCGAAGCTTTCTTGGCGTAAAGGTCTACAGATACCGTTAGGCCAGCCGGGTTGCCTCCTTCGTCGTAAACCTCATTCCCATTTATAATTTGCGGGTAAATAACCGTAAGGAAATTTGGAATATACGAATTCGTTTTGTCCGTTGCTTTTAAATATTCTTCCTTCCACGAATTTTCTACCAATGGCTCTCCGTAGCTTGCCGTGGAGATGTTGTGGTCTTTTAAAAACTGGTTAGCCATGGCAATGAGCGCGGCGTCTTCCGGCACGTCGGAAAATTTTACGCGGTTTTGCTCAAAGCAGGCGGAATCTTTGCAGGTATTTTCCGGGGACGGCCATTTTTTCCAGTTTTCGCTAATGGAAATGGTCCCTTCTTCCAGGCTGACATAAAACATGTAGCCGTAGTCTTTGTCTTCCGCAAAATTCAGGTTCTGCAGTGACAGGTTGCTGAAAGTGTTCATGTCAATTATTCCAAAATCCATTTGCTTTAGCAGGGAAGCGGCGCCTGTGCCGGAGACAGCGGTCCTGACGCGGCGGTAAACGTCCATTTCCGGCTGGTCCAGGGAAAATTCACCGCCTTTATATACGTATTGGTAGTTAATCAGCATAGGCATGCCGCCACCGCCCAGTCCCAAAGCGGTTTTTGGCGCGGAATTGGCATCCGCAGCCCCGATTCCGGCCCCTGCGCCGCCCATGCCAGTTGGCTGGCTGCCTTGGGGGGAGGACAGCGCCAGGTCGCCAAAGGCATGGCTTGGCGCCTTGGTGACGGAAGTTTTCCCGGAAAAAATTTCCAAAGTTTTGTTGGAAATGGCTTGCTTGTTTTTACGGTCTTGGGAAAGCAGGCCGCCGGCTATTATGAGAGTAAGAACTGCCACTGCGCCCAATGCGTAGTTCAAGCGTTTGGCAAACTTAAGGCTGCCGAATAAAGTTTTGTTTTGCTTTTCCTTTAGCAAATCCGCCTTGGCCATAAGCCTGCGCCTTAAATCTTCGGCAAATTTTTCGTCAAATTTGGTATCAGGCTTGGCCAGCAGCACTTCTTTGATAATTATGGCAATTTTTGCCTCGTGCTGCTTAAAGTTGGGATCAATTTTGTAAAGATCAAGCAAGATCTGCTGGATTTTTTTTTCTAAGTTGTCCATATTGGTAAGTTTAAAAATGAAGTTTGCGTTAAGAGATCCAAGCCAACAACAGCGATACGGCCGCAAAAGCCGTCTCTTTGTTTAGTTTGGCCAGGGTCCGGGAAAAAATCATTTTGGCATTGGCTTCGCTTAAGCCTAAAATTTCCGAAATTTCGCGGTAGGACAAGCCGTCCCAGACCCGCATGGTAACAATGTCCCGCTGTTGCGGCGCCAGCTTGGACAAAAGTTGCCTGGCTTTTTCCAGCTTAATGGCCGTGTCCGCGTCCCTTTCCACGTTGGCTGCTGCAGGGACGTCCCAGGCGTCTTCCAGCGAAGCGTTGGGTTTGCTGGTGCGGTAGTGGTCTATAATGGCGTTTTTGGCAATGCGGTAAAGCCAGGAGGAGAAAGACCCTTTTTGCGGCTGGTATTGGGAAAAATTTTCCAGGGCTTTGGAAAAAATGGTTGCGGTCAGGTCCTCGGCGGTCTCTTTATGATGCGTCCGAAAATAGGTGAAATCGTAAATTTTGCGGATATATAAATCGTAAAGTGCGCCGAAATATTCCAATTGGCCCTGCTGGCAGAGGCTTATGGCCTCGGTTTCCGAAATGTTCATTTTATTGTTTAACTTTAATCAATTTTGTTGTTAATAGCATAACATACCGCGTTATTTTGGCCAAAATTGTTTTGCCTTTCCTTAAATATTACGAAATATAAAAAGAAAGGTAACAAGGGGAAAATCCTTGTTCCAATTGTGATGGGTTAAATAGATGTAGGGGCAAGCTAAAGCTTGCCCGCAGTTCGGGCGCCCAAAGGGCAGCCCCTACAAAGGATAATTTGTAATTAAACCTTAAGCCTTGCCCCTTAAGCTGTAGTCGCTTAGTTCACTCAGCTTTGCAAAGGGGCCTGATGAATCAGGCAACTACAGATCCGCCTGGCCTATATGGCGGGAACGCCACAACACGTGTTGTGGCGTTCAGGAGGCATCTGTTTTTACTCCCTATTTTACTGGTCCATGGCAGGGAAGGCAGCCTTTAAGGGACAAACAGATGTTGGTTATCATCAATCTGGCTATAAAAGACCTATCCCGGAAGGCTGCCTTCAGCTCCCTTATTTTTACATTTTTAAACGCTTGTCAGCCGCCAAATGGCAAAATTCAAGTACGCGGCAAAGCTTACCCATAACACGTAGGGTATTAAAAGCCAGGCTGCGGGCACGGAAATTTTGGCAAACGCGACAATGTTGGCAATAATAGCCAGCCATAAAATTACAATTTCCACGAATGCCGCGCCCGGGCTGTGCAGGCCAAAGAAAAGATAAGACCAAAGCACGTTTAAGGCCAGTTGGAAAAAGAATGCTGCCAGGGCCCATGCCCACGCGTTTTTCATTCCTATAATTCCAAGGTTATAAGAATGTTTTTTCCAGACCAAAAATAAGGCCACTCCCATTAGCGCGTAGAGCAGGGTCCAAACCGGGGCAAAGACCCATGAAGGGGGAGTTAAGGCCGGTTTGGTCAGGCCGGCATACCACGAAGGAATGGCTGCAGTGGTAAAAACCGCGCCAATCGCTCCTGCCAGCTCGGCGATTATTATGGCAATAACCAAGGCTACGATATCTTTTGGTTTCATTTTTGTTAGGTTAACTAATAAAGATACATGTATTTTACCATAAAATAATTATTGTAAATACGATACTCTTGACAAATAAGCCAAAAAGTGATAAAATTGGGGGTAATTTTCTGGAGGAATTATGTGGTTAAGAATAGCTATCTTTTGTATGGCATTAGTGCCTGTTGCTTCTGCTGAAGAGGTAGAAAATTGGCTGGTTGCCAGGCTGGCAATGCGAAACGCCGCGACCCAACACTACAGCCAGTTTTACCAGCAGCGCGGCAGGTTGATTGGCCCCGACGTGATATACGTTGACTTTGGCAAAAACAATTACCGCGAGACATTTATTGGCGGCGGCGGAGTCCTGTACAAGGCAAACAGATTCAGCCTGACGCACGAGGACTATTTCGGCCAAGCCAGCGGTCCGGCAGCCAAGGGTGCCAGCTACATTTTGCCCTGGACCAAAGTTGACTATAAAGTCAACTCCCGCATTAGCGGCAATGCCGTGTATTTTTTCTACATTCCGCTTAATAGCTCGGCCGGTTTTCACCAGTCTATTGAGCGAGCCAAGCTGGAGTACGACTTCAAGCACTTTAAGCTCGGCGCGGGCTATGCGGGCTCGCAATCCATCGGCAAAGACTGGCAGAACAAGCCGCTGTTGACGACTACGGTCAAAGCAGGAAAATTTGGCAGCGTGGAATTCTGGCTGCAGCGCCTGCCCGGGAATCACGCCCAGCTTCAGGTCCGTTATTCCGTTTTGCTTTTTAAAACCGGAAAACCGGAACCTTAACCCCTTTGGCGGGACAGCCCTATTTGCATCCCGCCTCCTTCTAAGCCCGCAAGCTTATTGTGGATTTGGAAGGTTTTTTTATTTGTTACTATTAAGCCGGAGTTTCGTAGTATAATATAAGGGGTATTTGCTTCCTTGAAGGGTCTCTTCTGGGACTAACAGGCTTTAGATTATTAATACAGTGATTATTATCAGGCTATTTAGGAAGGCTTATCCCAGAAGAGACCCTTCAATTGAACATTAAACATTAAACAAAACCTATGAAAAAAATTTATTTTTATATTATTTTGGCCGGAGCCGTGGCGGCCGGAGGGATGGTGGCTGCCAGGCCGTATCTCTTTACACACAAGGCAGTTGACCAAAACAAACTGGTGGACGATCAATCCGGCCAAAGTCCGGATAATCAGGCCAACCAAAATTCGGATGAGCAAGTAATTGGGGGCCAAAAGGACGAGCGCGGGTGTTTAATAGCGGCCGGATACAGCTGGTGCGAAGCCAAGCAAAAATGCTTGCGGACCTGGGAAGAAGCCTGCACCACAGACGACGCTTTAAAGAATTATCTGCGCGACAATTTATCCGCGTTGTCTCCGGAAAAGGAAGTTTTGGGCGGCAAGTTTTACGTGGCGGATTTGAAAGTTATTTCCTCCACCAAGGCGGAAGTAACTTACGAAGACGGCCATAACCAGTTTCGCGCGCAGTTTAACTACAGTTTGCAGGACGGCAAGGTTAAAATTACGAACTTTAATTTAATAACAGACACGCCCCCCGCCGTTTCCAATCCGGCGCCGGCAGCGACCACCTCTCCGGCACAGCAGGGGACGGTGCAGCTAACCTTCCAGCCTATGCAGTGCGAGGACGAACCCTGGCAGAAATGGTACAGCGAAGGCGGTATAAAGTTTATTAAGGAACCCACGGACGAAGAACTAATAATGGCTTATTACGGCCAGGCGCATTCCCTGCAAATAAATTCCGCCAGCCGCGCAGACTCTGGCAACGCGACCTGCAATGCCTGCTACGCCTGCCCGAAAAGCTATTCTTTTACTGCTACTGTGCCGGCGTCAGACGCCGCCGCCCTGGAAGCTCTTGGCTGGAAACAGTAGCCATATTACTTCACCTGGATGCATATGATAGCCTTTGTGCTCATTGCGAAGGCTTGTCTTAAGATGTAGTTGCCCCATTCATTGGGCTGCTCCCGACTTCGCTAAAGCTACGTGGGACAAGTCGTCGGTAAAAATAAAGCCCTGACTCTTAGGCACGTCGCTCGCGAGCGACGTGCCTCGCAATGGCACATAAAGCGCGGTGTCATTGCGAGCGAGTGCATCCGAGCGAAGCAATCTATCCCAAGGAAAAGATTGCTTCGGCAAGACAAAGCCCTTGCCTCGCAACGACACCAAGGGGACGCAATGACACGGGACTTGCAATGACATAGGAAAAAAACCTTAAAAAACCTCCAATAAGCCTTAAGCCTGCCTATTGGGGAACACCACAACACGTGTTGTGGTGTTCAGGAGACAGTTATTTTTATTTTTGATTTTATTGGTCCATGGCAGTGAAGGCAGCCTTCCGGGACAAACAGACTTTAGATTATTGGACATTGATCATCATCAATCTGACTTTAGAAGGCAAATCCCGGAAGGCTGCCTTCACCCTCCTTTTACAATGGGCATCTGGTTAATCAACAGCCGATAAATTGGATACAATCAATTGATCATCTGCCGATAAATCGGCACGCTACATTGTTAAAGCCCTGCCTCTCAATAGTAAACCTGGGAAATATAGCTGGTGGTTTCTTTTATTAGCGGCTCTGCGGAATAATCTTGGGAATTTTGGTGGGCAATAATGTGCGCCTGCGTTTTGAACAATTGCTGCTGGACAGCGCTTTGCACATATTGGCAGGCAATGCAATCTATATTGTCCGGCTGGCTTAATTGATATAAAATTTGCGGGTCTGCGCCTTCGTTTATTTCCCGCAGCAAGTTAACGGTTTGTTCGTCCTTTTGTCCGGCATTTTCCGCAGGCAAATAATGGGAAAAGTCCGTGCTTTGGATCAGCAAGGTCCTGTTGTTAATGTTGACTTTTAAAAAATCAACCAGTCCCCGCAAGTCACGCGGCCGGGCGTTTATATTTAACGTTATGGCAATAATTTTCGCGTTGGGAAAAAAGTATTTTATAAACGGAAGCTCCGCGCCAATGCCGTGTTCGCGGTAAAAAAAGCCGGCGCTGCCGGTTGCGGAGACCATGGACAATTTTTTTATAAAATTTTGATCGGTTTGCAGCACGCCGAACACCGTATTAAAATCTTGTGCGGCATAGGAAATTTCGGTCTTGCCCAAAAAATAATGGTCCGGGCTTAGAATAATTACGCGGTCATACTGGCTTTGGGAAGCAAGGGCAAACGCGTCGGCAATTATGTTACGCGCCAGCAAATGGTGAGGCACAACTATCCCGGTTATCCGCTGGGTTAAAGGCCGGGCTTTGGACTGTTTAATGGCGGTAAGAAAGAAATTTTTGTCGTTAAACTGGGCCGGTATGGGGCCGGTTTCGGGAAAAAGGCTCTCCTGCGAAGCAGGAGAGCCTTTTGTCAAAGTTTTTTCCTTAAGGAATTGGCAGGCAGGCAGCGTTGCCAGCAACGCAATTGCCAAAAGCAAGATAATTTTTAATTTTTTTGCCGGGAATTTCATTTAAATATCTTATGAGGCTGTCTAAAAACTCCATTTGGGCTGCAATTGCAAAATTTCGGCCATTTGGGCCAAAAAATTTCTCCGCTTAGCCTACGGCTAAACATCAAAATTTATTTGTCCCAACTGCCTCGAAATTTTGCAATTTCGCCTACAAAGCGAGTTTTTAGACCACCTCTACTTAACCGACAAGTTTTGGTACCAGAAATTTTTGGCAGGCAGTTGGTCGGGGTTTTCGTAAACTGTTTTTTTCCAGTCTTCGTCCGTGAGCCGGTTTCCTCCCCAGGGTCCGGTAAATTCGTAATGGTTAAAGGCAATGCTTGCGGCCAGGCGCGGGCTATTGGCGTCGCCGACAATGGCCAGCATCAGGTAAGGCTTGCTCGTGGCTTCGTACAGCACTTGGCCTTTGACCGTGTCGGTATGCACGTCCGCAATAAGCGCGCTGCGGGCCAAGTCAGGGTCGTCTACGGCCCTGCCTTCAAAAGGGACGGCCAAATAAGAAAAGCTGGTGCGCCTTAACTGTTCGTAGTCGTCGTCGCTAATTGCTTGTCCCTGCATTTCTTTTTGCGCTATGCCGGATAAGAATTCCACCTGCTGCTGGAAGTTGTTTAAGCGCGCCATTGCCGGACTTTGGCTTAAGCCGTTGTCATTGAACATTTTTTGGTTTAGGGACACCAGGTTTTTCAGGTTATCCCAGAATTGCAGGTTCGGTTCCACAAAACCTTTTACCGTGGGCGGCAATTCCAAGTCGTCCCCGGCGCCTCCGCCCAATTCCGCGTAACTTTGTTTGGCGTAAAGCAAGGTGTCGTGTTTCATTTCGGTGTAAGATCCCAGAAAAGTTTGGATCTGCTTGTCAGAAAAATATTGCGATTGCATGTATAAAGGATAGTCCTGCCCGTAAGTTTTGGTAAGCGTGGAAAGCAAATTCAGCCACGACGTACCCAGCGAGCTTTGCCATTGTTCCTGGGGGACGGCCGCAAGCGATGCGGCCTGCTGATCCAGCTTGCCAATAAACGCTTCGGCTTCCTGGTCGCTGAATCCCGCATCATTTTTTAAGAATTGTTTGGCGTAATTTATAGCTTCGGCGCTTCCAAATGCGGCGGGTACAAACAAGGCCGAAGGCGTGGACGGCAGTTTGACTTCGGTCTTTTCCTGGCCGGCCGTAAGCTGGGTAAAGAGCCAGGCGTCAAAGGTAAACCTTTGCCCGAAAATTCTAAAACCTAACGTGCTGCGCAGCAAGTCGTTTTTGTCCATGGTAAAGACTTGGGGGCTGACAATGGCGTCGGAAAGCACTTTGGGCAGCCGCAGTTGCCAAACGTTTGCCGCCAAACGGCCGGTTGCGGAGTTGTCGCCGCTGCCAATGTCTGCTTGCCCGGACGGCAGGATTTTGTTTATCCATTCCAAAACTTCGGGATATGTTAAGTCGTCGCTCTGGCCGGCAAAAAATCCGGTTACGGCCATAATCTTATTCCAGAAATCTATTGGCCTTGTTCCGTCCTGCTCCGGCATGGCAAACAGCGAGTTGGCCAGGGCCGCGTCAATTATGCCGTCATCGCTTTTAAAATAATAGGCATTGCGGCCAAAATACATCATGGTCCGGAAATAAGCGCGCAAGGAAGAAGTTTCGGTGTAATGGCTGCGCGGCGTGTATTGCGTGTAATCGGCCTTAATGTCCGGGTTATAGCCGTTAAACAGCGGGGAATTGGCTACGCTTTTGGCTTCGTAAATGTATTGCAGCTCCTGGCTGGCCGCCTCTGCCAAAACAGGAGGCAATTCCCCGGAATACTTGGCTAAAATAATTTTGGCGTTGGCAAAGTTGTCCCGGCTGTCCAGTTTTTGGTAGTCGGCTTCCTCTTGGGGAGTGGCAAAAAAATCGGGCTTGGCCGGCGCCTGGTTTTCCAGCAATACTCTGGCTACGGTAATTTGCGCCAAAATTTTTTGATAATGGTCGCGGGCGCTTCCCGTTTGTTGTTTTACTTGCGCGTCAGCGTTGTCATACATGCCTTTAACGAATTGCGCGAGCTGGCCTCCTAGCTGATGTTCTTCCAAGTCTTTCAACGCAAGGTCAAAAAATTTGTGATAGGCGTGTAAAACTATGTCCGGCGTAACCAGCACGGTGTCAGCCTGCGTGCGGTAATACATGTTGGGGTTGCCGCCCAAGCGGTCAAAGTAAGCCAGCATTTCGTCGTAACCGTTGCCGCTAGCGGCCAAATTGGTGCTGCCGGCATCTATCAACAGGAATTTATTTTGGTTTAAATATTTTTCCTGTCCCGGGCTTAGCTGCAGGTTGTATTTTTTTAAGATGTCGCCGTAATTGGCAATTTCATTTAAGTCCGCGGTTTGTTCCGTAAAATTGGAAACTATTTTGGCATTTTGGTTTTGGCCTGGCGGCAGCCATCCTTTTTGCCAGGCTAAAACCGCGGCTCCGGCCAAAAGGGCCAAAATTGCGGCAGCCGCGACGGTTTTGCGCTTATACCATTTTATCGGCAGCGAGGCCGCCGGCTGCGCCGCCTGCGGGTCTTGCTGGCTTGCATTGTTGTCCATGTTTTTGTTTCTTAGCAGTTAATTGTAACTATGAACATTTTACAGCTTTATACCGCTTGCCGCAACTAAGGCAAGGACAAAGTTTGAGGCTGCTATTGAGCCCTGTAAGATAAGCAGAACTCATTTTGCCTTTCTGGTGAGAAAAATCGTCCAACTTAACATGCAGACCCCATATAGATGCCTGGGCGAAATTAAAGCGCCGCTAACGCGGCGCTTTTGGCAAGGGCTTACCTTTGGACAAGATTGTTGTTATTGCCGGTGTCAATGCACTGCGGCGCCATATCTATAGGCAGGTTGTACTTATTTGCCGCATCGCAGGGAATAATGCCGTTGCCGTCAAAGACCAGTTCCCAGCCGCTGGAAGTTTTGGCGGCAAACCAGACTCCGCCGCCCATTTCGCCCGCAAAGCTGACCAGGCCTTTGGCAAAGGTTCCGGTGTCGGCCTTGACCTCCAGATTTACCGAACTGGCGGGGCGGTTGTATTTTTTGGCAAAAGCTTCGGCCACCTGTCCTGCCGTGGTTTTTTCGGCCTGGGCCGCGCTGTCTTTGCTTATTTTGCCGGCGTAATTAAGAACAATAACCGCCAGCCCGGCTAAGACAATTACGGCCGCCGCAAACAATAATATTTTTTTCATATTAGCACGTTAATTAATCACATCTAATATTACGATCAAGTATACAAAAGGTAACATTGCCATTAATAAAACTTCCAAAAAATAATTTACGGTTTTTGGATTAATATATAGGTTACAGCAAAGTGCTAACGAACCTGCCAATGTAGTATGGCCAAATTACAATGGCCAGTACGCCTTGCCAGAATGAGAGATGTAAAAATCCGATGGTAAAGACCCAGGCGGCAAACCAGGAAAAGGCGGTAAAGCTATGGTTTTCAATTTTAATTTTTTCCATATTGTAAAAATTACTTTTCCTTGATTATCCGGGCAATAAAATAAACTCCGGTTGCGGCGAATAAAGCCCACCACAGCCACAGAAGGCCGGAAAAAAATTCTTGGAAATACACGGCAAGAATAATGCCCAGCGAAAGCAGGCAGATTTTTATCAAGCCCACTTCCCACCAGGGAAAAACCCAGGTTTTAAAAATTTTCATGGTTTTTGTTTTAATTGTTACAACAGCATTATAGCATGTTATTTGGGAATTTATTAGGCTTTAAATAGGGATAAAAATATACCTATATGAATTGATATTTATTTAAGCTTAATCAGGCTGCCTGGCGCCGCTGCCGAAATTTTTGGATGAATATTTTTAAAAAAATTAAAAATCCCAAACCGGCCGCGCCGTATCTTAGCCACATGGCCGGGAAAGACGGAGCCGCTATGGACAAAAATCCGGTGGCGTCGTAAAAACCGTGCAGCATGGCCGGAACCAGCAAATTGCCGCCGGACAAATAATAAGTAAAACACATGGCCAAGGCAAATGCCGTAATATCTATTAAAAAGCCGATGGAGTTAACGCCATAAACCAAAATATAGTATAAATGCGCTCCGGCAAAAATGAGGGAAGAGAGCAACGCCAAAGTTAGCCAGCGGCGGCCTTTGGACATATTAAGCAAACCGCCGAACACGAACCCGCGGAAAATAAATTCTTCGGCCGGCCCGATGACCACGAAAGACAAAAAAACCATTATCTTGGCATATTGGAGGCTGACATGCAAAACAGGGTTTGGCTTATTGAGAAGATCTATTGCTGAAGGGTCCAGCCGGCCGATTAAATAAAACACCAGGCTTGCCGCCCCAAAGCCAAGCAGAGTGAATAAGCCGTAATACGCCAGGCCGAATTTTAAGGCAGTCTTGTTGTTGGTTAGGGCTTTTTTAAAAATGGCCGATTTCATTAACAGCGTTATACCCAAAATAGGGATGCCGTAAACGTAAAACAGGCGCCAAGGCTTGCCGAAAATTCCCAGCAAGTATTGGGAATATATTGCTCCCAAGGTAATGGCAAGCCCGAGAATATATTTTGTTTTGCTGACCGGTTGGTTAAACATTTTCAAGGTCGCCTTTGTAGATTAAGACGGATATTGCGGAAATAATTGTCAGGCATTCATGCCGTAAGCCCAGCAAAGCCGGGCAAACCCCGTTTTGCTGCAAAACAAAAAACACCAGTTTTAACTGATGTTCTTTGGTTAGAACATGGCCTGCCCTTGGAAATCTTCCTGACTGACGGACGAAACCGGTTAACCTAAAAATTTACCATGCAATTTTACCGGAAACGCCTGTGGGCAAAACCCGGTCTGTGGTAATTTTTGGATTTATGCCGTCCGGGTCCCAGCGCTGACCGGGTTTTGCCGCTACGGTCGTAGCTTGTCGGCGCTTGCCGCCTGGGCGCGTGAAAGTTTTTAAAATTAGCGGCGGGTTCGGGCTGGTTTTTTTGCCCGGGCAAAACCGGCAATTGGGATACCGACAACTGCTTTTTAATGAGCCTCTCAATGGCCCGTACATCAAAGTTTTGGTCGGGTGTGGCAAAAGAAATGGCGTGGCCGTTATGTTCGGCCCGGCCGGTTCTGCCGATGCGGTGCACGTAATCGGCGGGGTGCTGGGGCAAATCGTAATTAATTACCAATTCTATACCCACCACGTCAATGCCTCGCGCGGCAATATCCGTAGCGACCAATATGCGGTATTTGCCCAGCTTAAATCCTCGCAAGGCTTCCAGCCTTTGGTTTAAAGAACGATTGGAATGGATTTCCGCAGCGGCGTAGCCCAGGCGCCTAATATTGGCGGCTATCCTTTTTGCGCCGAATTTAGTGCGGGAAAAAACCAGCACGCTGCCTTTGTATTCGTTTAAAATATTTTCCAAAAGCGCAGGCTTGTTTTCTTTGCGCACGAAAAACAGTTCCTGGGTTACGGTCCTTGCGGCCGTGCCCGGAGGGGCCACCTCCACCCGTACCGGCAATTGCATATAAGAATTGGCAAGATGCATTATTTCCTGCGGCATGGTGGCGGAAAACAGCATGGTCTGCCTTTTGGCCGGGGCTTTTTTTATGATTTGGCTAATTTGCGGGGCAAAGCCCATATCCAGCATGCGGTCAGCCTCGTCTAAAATTACAGCCGTTACTTCGTGCAGGCTGACGGTTCCTTGTTCCAAATGGTCGTTCATCCGGCCCGGGGTCGCAATTATTATATGCGGCCTTTTTTTAATCTGCCCGATTTGCTTATTCATATTTTCCCCGCCTATCAACACCGCGGTCTTAAGGCCTAAAGATCGGCCAACCTGCAAAAGGGAATCGTTGACTTGCACGGCCAGTTCGCGCGTGGGCAAAATTATTAGGCCCTGTCCCTTGTACTGGGCCAGTCTTTGAATTAGCGGAATGCCAAAAGCCAGGGTTTTGCCTGTTCCGGTTTGGGCAATTCCCATTATGTCTTTGCCGGCCAGAGCCGGGGGGATTGATTGGTGTTGAATGGGGGTAGGCGTTTTAAAATTTAACCGGTCTAATATTTCCAAGATTTTCGGCGCAAGCCCCAAATTGTCAAATGTCCGCGATTGCATAAAATTAAAAATCCTTTGACCCGAGAATCTCAAGGTCCAAGGATACGCTTAAGAAAATGAGTTTATTGAAGATTAATATCTATAATTATAGCACACCCTTAATATATTGTCAAGTTTCAGTCCTCGAATTCTAATCTGAAGTGCAACCGCCTCCGCAGGCATTAAAAAGGGCCAGTAATTAAGGTAAGATGGTTAAAGCAACAAACTTTACCATTAAACCCACAATTACATGGCTTACCAGCATATAAATGGGGACAATGGGGACATGACCCATTATTTTTGTTTAGGTCGGCCACGCTCTCTTAAGGTATAACCTAAATCATATTCTCCAATTTGCCGGTTAACCCAAATCTCACTTCCTAATGGCCGGCTTTTAATAACCGAAGTATGAATATTGTCTAATTGGACTTTAGGCAAAGGGGTATTAACCAATTTTAGATAATCCTTGGGTCTATCAATCGGCCAAGGTGCGAGTATCTGTTCAGTCAATACCGGATCGTTAAGCCTAAGATGCAGGCTAGACCACGGCCAATCTTCAGCTTTTTTTACAATCTTTGTCCTTAAGGCGTTTCCTTCAACATATTTGACCAGCTGGAGAAAATAATTGTCTTTTTCAACTAAAAAGGACTTAAACCTGCCTTGGAACAAATGACCGCTACCGACTGTGCCATGTTGGGTATGCCAGCGTTGAGTGGCTTTCTGAGTGAATTTACCAAAAAATTTTCCCGTATCCCCGTTTTGCCTGGGCCGAACCACAAAATGCCAATGGTGGGATGTATCCCATTCTTTGTAAACGCTGTCTACAGTTTAACGGATACCTGATTAGTTGTTAATAGTCGCGCCGCTTGGGCGTAAACCGCTGGCGGCATTTTTAATTTGGTATGGATTCTACGGTG
>JAMDAY010000012.1 GCA_023484515.1 Patescibacteria group bacterium | reverse complement strand
TTTAATTCGTTTGAGTATTTGTTCCTTAACCTCCTTGCTAACTGCTGCTTTGGGCATATTGGATTTTTCCTTTCTTTATCCATTATACCGATGAGGACTAGGTTTACAAATTTTGGGGGACCGGTCAGAAGGCAACCGTCTCCGGTATGTGGTTGAGGAAGGTCTCCTACTTCTCGCTGGTAACAGCGAGGAAGAGAAGAACATCATCCGGCATGACCGGCGTACCGAGATGCTCCGGCAGTATCTCATGCGGCCCATCCGTGAAAACGCCGATCAACGCGAGGCTGAAGAGTATCGGCTCATGCGCACCGGCGTAAAGTATCGTTTGGTTCCTGCAAGTTCCACGCGGTACCCCGGGCCCACCTGGGAGTATGTTCCGGCTTGCGGCATGCAACCGATTGAGGAGACCTTGATGGAAGAGGTATTCACCAATCCTCATTTCGGCGAGTTGGCCAATGGCGCCGACATCCTGTTTTTCGTCGCTCACGATGAAAACGGAAAGGCCCTAGCGGCTGAACATGTGGAGTGGGGTTCAAACTTCAACTTCGGTTGGAGCGGGATTCAATCCCACAATGCCATGCTTAACACGCTGAGCAAGTAGCTATTAATCTCTCCCAAGCAATGGGGTGCTTGGGAAATAGAGACTTCTAACCCCAAAATAGTTTTGGAGGAAAACAAAACGTGAACAAAAAAGCGGAGGATGAAAACCGCTTTAACAACGCTTAGGCTTTCGTGGAATTAGCCTTGAAACATAATCCACATGCACTTATATCAGGCCGAGAGCATTCGCACCGCTTTCGGCCGCTTCTTTCAGGCCGTCATCGCGCACCTATTTCTGTCCCTGCTAGTGGGGTAGGAACGGTACCACTGATGGTCTGGAATAAGCAGTTATGGCTCCGCACCACTTTTGGTAAACGACGCGTATTAAGGAATATAGTCCCATAGTTTGTTATGATTTTATAATCATCAGGATTCGTTAAAAGTAGTGCGGGGTAAATCTGGAAGAAGGAAAAGTAATCCGCAGATAAAAAGCAGATAGCACAAATAAAAAACCGCCCTTGCGGGCGGGGATAAAAATTCAGGATTGGGGAAAGGGTTCCAGGGAAAGGATTTGTTTGGCATCATCCTCGGAAATTATCTTTTTGTTTTTTAAAATTGCTATTAGCGCAGCCAATTTTTTTATCTTCCTTGCGCAAAAGGATTGCCAGGTCTCCTTTTAGGTCGGACAACTTTTCGTCCATCTTTTGCTCAAAAATATTGAATTCCTTCCTAAGGTCATCTTTGGCGGGATGGTTTTCCAGCTTCTCATCCATTAACGTTGAAATGGCGGGCAAAAACGATTGCTCCATAAATTTTTCCAAGTGTTCCTTGGTGACCGGTTGTTTTAAATCATTGCTCATAATGTAATTATGACGCTTTTAAAAAGACTGTCAAAGCCGGCAAAACTTTCCAAAAGAAATAAAAATGTTTTGCTTTTTTGTTTTGGTGTATAATAGTATTGAGCATGCTTGCTTGCATATAAAGATATAAAAATAGAAATTTTATTCTTGTTCAATCTTGCTCAATCAATAAATCTTGGCAATTAATATATGTACGACGTAATCATAATTGGCGCGGGGCCGGCGGGGATGGCGGCCGGGATATACGCGGCCAGGCGGAAACTGAAAACTTTAATTTTGTCCCGGGACTGCGGCGGGCAAATGGCGCTGAGCGGCGGCGTGGAAAATTACATGGGCTTCAGCCTTATTAGCGGCGCGGATTTGGCGCAAAAATTCCGCGAGCATTTGGAAAGCATTAAGGAAGATTTGGAATTGCTGGAAGGCAAGGAAATAGTGAATTTGGAAAAAAATATTACCGTGTTTGCCGCGCAGGACAAAACCGGGGCGCTATATTACGGCAAAACTGCCATAATCTGTAGCGGCCGGACCCCCAGGCATTTGGGCGTTCCCGGGGAGAAGGAGTTTTTAGGCAAGGGCGTTTCGGTTTGCGCCATTTGCGACGGCCCGCTATACAAAAACAAGGACGTGGCAGTAATTGGCGGGGGCAACAGCGCCATGGGCGCGCTTTACAGTTTGTCCAAAGCGGCGCGGCGCGTTTACAGCATAAATCTCGGCAAGGAATTGGCAGGGGACGAAGCGCTCAAGGCCAAGGTGGAAAGCACGCCGAATATTACTTTTTTCAGCCAGGCGCAAAGCAGGGAAATTTTAGGGAAGAAAAGCGTTATTGGCGTAAAAATTATTGACGCCAAAAACCAGGAAAAGCTTTTGCCCGTGTCCGGCGTGTTTGTAGAAATCGGCTGGGAGCCGAATACGGTTTTTGACCGCTTGACTGAAAAGAATAGCAAAGGGGAAATAAAGGTTGACCAAAATATGCAGACTTCCGTGGCCGGGCTGTTTGCAGCCGGTGACGTCAACGACGCGTGGGGTGAACAAATTATCATCGCTTGCGGCGAAGGGGCCAAGGCCGCGTTGGCAGCGGGGAGGTATTTGGGTCAGGCTAAATAATTTTTACGGAATACCTTCCTGCCTCTGGTGTGTATATGCGGGCAGAGGGTGAAGACAGTCTTCCGGGATATGCAGACTTTAGATTATCAGACGCTGGTCATTGTCAACTTAAATTTAGAACGCCGGTCCCGGAAGGCCGTCTTCACTGCCGGAAAGGGTTAAGGATCTTCCGGATCCGTATATCCCTCAGATACTGCTCGGGCAGTATCAGATGAATATCAAACAATTATCATTCGGGCTATATCTGTAGGTATCCGTATAATCAGTTAATCTGCAGATCGGAAAATTTCGTCAGAATATTTCATGTTGACAAAAGCCGTATTTTTTCTATAATAAAGAGTCAAAACATTAATTTTAAAAATATGGGATACATAACAAAAACCGTGTTTTTCAGCCTGTTTGCCTTAGGTTTGCTTATGGCCGGCACAAGCCCGGCCTTGGCTACTGCGCCGTATTTGTCTTTGGCCGATACGGGGAGCGGGAACGTTAATTTAATGGTCAGCAACGCGGCAATAAATTCTTCAATCCAGCTGTCCTACACCCAAAGCGGCTCCACCTTAGCCACGACAATTAACAATTTTGGCGCTACCAATGGCAGCGGCTATTATTCCACTTCCTTCAACGGCAGCGCTTACGGCATTAGCAGCGGCTCGCAAGTTTACGTTACCGTGGCCGGACAGCAATCTAATATAGTGCAATACAATTCCGGTTCCAGTTGCGGATATTACGGCTGCGGCAGTTTTACGTTAAGCCAGACCAATGTTAATTTAAACGCGGGGCAGAGCGCTGCGGTTTACGGCAACGGCGTTTCTTCCATTGCGGTAAACAGCAACAGCAATCCGGCCGCGGTTTCTTACAGCATTAACGGCAGCCAGTTAAACCTTTACGGACAAAGCAACGGCAGCAGCACGCTTTCGGTGTGCACCACGTATTATCCCAGCCAATGCATTAATTTGTATGTCACCGTAGGCGGAGGAACAGTAGGCGGCTTAACCTTTAACCCTTCCAGCCTAAGCCTGGCCAGCGGCCAAAGCTCCACTGTCAGCATTTCCAGCGGCGTAAACATGTCCGCTTATCCCCCTTACGTTTCTTCCAACAGCAATTCCAACGCGGTTTCCGCCAGCGTTAGCAATAACCAGCTTTACGTTACCGGCATGAACACCGGCTCTTCCACCATTACCGTCTGCCTAAGCGGCGGCAGCACCTGTGGCAGCATTAATGTCACGGTCAGCGGTAGTTATTATCCTGTCAGTTTTAGCCAAAACAATATCACTTTAAATGCCGGACAAAGCCAGTCCGTAAATATTTACGGCACCGGGTCTTCCGGCAGTTATTATATTTCCAGCAATTCCAACTCCAACGCGGTTTCCGCCAGCATTTCGGGGACTTCGGTATACTTAACCGCGAATAATGCGGGCAGCGCCAATATTAGCGTCTGTCAGAGCGCCAATTCTTCCTGCGGCATCTTGTATGTCACGGTCAGCGGCGGCAGCGGGTCGCTTTCCTTAAGCCAGACCAATGTTAATTTAAGCGCCGGCCAGTCGGCCACGGTTTACGCTTACGGGCAGCCTAATATCTATATTTCCAACAACACTAATTCCGGCGTAGTTACTGCCAGCGTCAGCGGCAGTCAGATTAGCCTTTACGGCAATAATGCCGGAAGCAGCACGGTTACCGTATGCGCGAATTCTGCCAGCCAGTGCGGATACATTTATGTCACCGTAGGCGGAGGAACAGTAGGCGGCTTAACCTTTAACCCTTCCAGCCTAAGCCTGGCCAGCGGCCAAAGCTCCACTGTCAGCATTTCCAGCGGCGTAAACATGTCCGCTTATCCCCCTTACGTTTCTTCCAACAGCAATTCCAACGCGGTTTCCGCCAGCGTTAGCAATAACCAGCTTTACGTTACCGGCATGAACACCGGCTCTTCCACCATTACCGTCTGCCTAAGCGGCGGCAGCACCTGCGGCAGCATTAATGTCACGGTAAATGGTTATAATAACGGTAATTTAAGTTTTACCACCACCAATCTGCCCCAGCCTGCGGTAGGGCAGTATTATAGCCAGCAATTGCAGGTAACCGGCGGCACCGCTCCGTACACTTTTACTATAATTTCCGGAGCCATTCCTGCAGGCATGTCCTTAACTTCCGGCGGGCAGTTGATCGGTTCGCCGCTTAACACCGCGGCAGCTTATTTTACGGTACGCGCAACGGATATTTACGGGCGTTCCCAAACCGCCAATTTTACCCTGGTTCCGGTTGGCGGATCTTCGGGCGGTAATGCCTATAGTAACGGCATGCTCATTAACGAAAACGGCACGGTGTATATAGTATACAAGAACACCAAGACGGGTTTTGCCAGCGCTTACGCGTTTTTGGGTTTTGGGTTCAGTTTTAACAATGTCGTGGCTGCCGGCAACACTGGCCTGGCCAATTCGGGCTATATTGTCCGCACGTCGCAGGCCGCGCACCCTTGGGGCAGTTGGATAAAGAGCGGCAATACAATATACTTTGTGCACGAAGCAGGCTTAATTCCCATAAGCGACTATAACATCTTCCTTAATAACGGCGGCAAGGACAATCTGGTCGTGCCGGCAAACTCTTACGATTTTGCCCTGCCCATGCTTCCCATAATGACTATGAACGACTACCGGCTGAACACCGCGCTAAGATAATTCTAAAACCCTTTCCTTTCCGGAAAGGGTTTTAGAATAAATGGCACTGATTTTGCTTAACGGCCGCCGTGGGAAGCCTTGCCTCCCTTGCGGGAAATCCGCTCCCGTTCCTCCCGTGGCATTGCCGCAAAGCCTCTTTTGCTTCTGGCCATAATAATCCACCTCGTTTCATAAACAAAGTTTAAATTTTTCAGTTATTCGTCCCGGCCGCCGCCGTGGCTGTGCTCTCCGCCCTTGCGGGCCGCTTCCCTGGTAGAAGGGTCATTAGGCTCAAACTTGCCGCTGGATGTATCTGCCACCTTGTTTTTTATATGTTTTGCTTTACTGCGCCACGCGTTCCACGTATTCGCCGGTGCGGGTGTCTACGCGCAAAGTGTCGCCTTCCTTAATGAACATGGGCGCGTTAACGGTAAGTCCGGTTTCCAGCTTGACCGGCTTGGTCACGTTGCCGCCGCTGTTGCCAACGGTAGAAGGCGGGGCTTCCGTTACTTTCAGTTCAACTTTTATGGGCAGTTCAATGGAAACTGGCTGGCCGTTAAACCTTAAGATGGAAACTTCCATGCCTTCTTTGAGGAATTTTTCCTGTTCCTGCGTGACTTCCTTGGAAATGTCTACGGTTTCAAAGGTTTCCTGGTTCATAAAGTGCGTGCCGCTGTCGTCCGCGTAAAGGAATCCGGCTTTTTCGCGTGACACATCCGCTTCGTCTATTTTTTCGCCGAACTTAAAGGAGTACTCGTAAACTTTGCCGGTAATAACGTTGCGCAGTTTGGTCTGCATTACCGGTTTTCTTTGCGCGGTGCGCATGCGGTTGGACCAAATAACCTGGCAGGGCTGGTTTTCCCACAGGATAATGGTCCCGATTTTCATATCGTTTAAATCCATAGGTTTAATTAACTAGTAACTAGTAATATTTAACAAGTAACTGTTACTAGTTATCAATTACTTGTTATTAGTCGGCTATTCGCTATTATGATGCCACAAACGGCAACAGTGCCATATGCCTGGCGCGCTTTAGCGCCTTGGTCACCATGCGCTGGTGCTTGGGGCAGGTGCCGGTGCGGTTATGGTTTAAGATTTTGGCGTGAGGGGACATAAAACGCCGCAAGGTTTGCGTGTCCTTGTAGTCCACGGTCGTGGTCTTGTTGGCGCAAAAGTAGCAGACTTTTTTAGTCGGTTGAATATTCTGGTTAGATGGTCTCATAGTTAAAATATAAGATTTAGGATATAAGATGTAAGATGTTTGATATATAATTTAAGTCAAAATTTAAATTTTAAATTTTAAATCATATATGTTATATCTTAAATTAAAATGGAATGTCTTCCACGTTAATGTCTTCGCCCTGGGGGTTTTCGTTCTGTTGGATAGTGGGGAGTTCTTCCGCGGCGGGGGAGGGCTGGGACATTTCGTTCTGCGGCCTGGCTGCTGCCGGCCGGGGCTGGGCGTAGCCGTTGCCGGCTTGGCCGGCGGAATTTCCGCCGTCCAGCATAATCATGTTGTCGGCAATTATTTCCGTGCGGCTGTGCTTTTGCCCGTCCTTGCCGTCCCAGGACCGGGTTTGCAGGCGGCCTTCCACGTATACGCGGCGGCCCTTTTTCAGGTATTGCGCGGCAATTTCCGCCAGCTTGCGCCACATGACAATGTTGTGGTATTCCACTTGTTCCACTTTTTGCCCGGTTTGCTGGTTGGTGTAGACATGGTTGGTCGCCAGGCCGAACTGGCAGACATTGGCGCCGTTGGGCGTGGTGCGCATCTCCGGGTCGCGAGTCAGCCGCCCGATTATCATAACCTTGTTTAAGTCCATAAAATTTGATTCTTAATAATCAAACATAATGCGAAATACGCGAAATTTTATGCGAATTATACGAAACCTGCAGAGTTAGCCTTTTCGCAGATTTCGCATTATTCCCTTTTCGCATAATTCGCATTGTAATTTATTTTGTAATGTCCTCGCTCAAGGCTTCGTCAATCTTTTTGTCTATGTCTTCTTCGCCGGACAGGTCTATTTTAGGGACGGCCTTTTCCTTTTTGGGTTCCGGAGCTGCGGCCTGGGCGGGAGGCGGCCCCTTGCGCACAATCTTTGCTTGCACGGCCTTGTCTTTTTCCGCGCGCTTTAAGTGTTCTTCCAAATTGACAATCAAATACCTGATAATGGTGGAATCCTGGGTGCGGATTTTGGCGTCTAACTGGTTTATTTTGCCGCTGTCCATACTAAAATTAACCACAACATAAAAGCCGTTGCGGGTTTTCTTTATGGGGTAGGCCAGCTTTTTTTTGCCAAGCTGGGATTCGCGGATGTCCGTGCCGCCGAAATCTTCCACAAACTTCAAGATTTGGCCGGAGATTTTGGGCACTTCGGTGTCGGCTACATGCGAGCCGAGCAGATACATAAGCTCATATTGAGGCATAAGGATTTTTTCCTTATTCCCCGGTCGTTTGCCGGGGAAATATGAATGATAAATTGTTATGGTCCCTTTGCAGGGGTTTATAACTATAGTTTAAATTCTATCCCTAATTTTTTTGAAGCTTCCCGGATCCAGTCCTGCATTACGGAAATTTGTTGTTTTAGAATAATATGTTCATCAGCAATTTTACTTACAACCGTGGTTAATTTTTCTACGCTAGCTACCAATCTGTCGACTGTTTCTTCCAACTTGGTCACCCTGTCAGACAATTCAGAAAATTCTTCCTTTGTGACCATATTTTTATGAAGGAAGGTCATTAAATTTTCGAACCTTTGGTCCATCTTCTCGAACCTTTGGTCAACCTTTTCAAATTGTTGTTTTAATTCTTGGTCCATATAATTCTTGGTCCATATAAAGTTACGACGGTGAAGTAAAGAAATTATAGCATTTTATAAGGTTTTTCGTCAACCCTTGACAACAAGTCTAAAAAGTGCTATAATGTTAGGTCGTTGCCTAAATCGTTTTAACGTAACAAAAGGTTTCGGGTTGCATCAGCGATAGATTAGCGTAGTAATCAGCGGCCCACCAATGGTGGGCCGCCCTTTTATCCGCAATCAGTGTCTATCCGTAATTTATCCGTGTTCATCTGTTTTACACATTAAATCTAAAATGCACCACATCCCCATCCTGCACCACGTACTCTTTTCCCTCCACGCGCAACCATCCTTTATCACGAGCCTGCGGGTAGCCACCAGCCTCGAGCAGCTTATCCCATTGTATGACTTCGGCGCGAATGAAACCTTTCTCAAAATCCGTGTGGATTTTGCCGGCTGCCTGCGGCGCTTTGGTGCCGGCTACGCATGTCCAGGCTTTGCTCTCTTTGGGCCCGGCGGTAATAAAGGTAATGAGTCCCAAAGTCTGGTAAGCGGCTTTGATGATTTTGTCCAGGCCGGATTCGGGTAATCCAAGCTCCTTTAAATATTCCACGCGTTCCTCGTCTGAAAGTTCGGCAAGCTCAGATTCGAGCTGTGCGTCGATGGTGATTGTATCTTGCTGCAACCTCTCTGCCCTTCGGGCATCTCCCCTTATAAGGGGAGATGGCTCCGCCCCTATCCCTGGGATAGCCGCGGAGCTTCCCTCTCCTTTTGAGGAGAGGGCTAGGGAGAGGTTGAATTCTTTTCTGTCCAAATCAAACTTGTCGTTTGCCACGAACATTATCGGTTTGGTTGCCAGTAACTGGATGTCCTTGCTATGTTCCTTTTCCTCGTCGGTAAGTTCAACGGTGCTGGCCATCTTTCCGGCTTCCAGCGCGGCTTTGTATTTTTCCAGTACCGCTTTTTTTATAATCATTTCGCGGTCGCCGCTTTTGGCCTGGCGCGATACGTCAGCCAGCCTTTTTTCTACTGTCTGGAGGTCCGCAAGCTGCAGTTCTATGCCAATGGTTTCCATATCTCGCGCCGGATCCACGTTTCCCTGCACATGGATAATATCCTTATTTTCAAAAAACCTGACCACTTCCAAAATGGCGTCCACTTCGCGGATGTGGCTTAAAAACTGGTTGCCTAAGCCTTCGCCTTTGCTTGCGCCTTTAACTAATCCCGCAATGTCGACAAATTCTATGGTTGTGGGCACAATTTTTTCGCTCTTTTCCTGCACAGCCAATTTAGCCAGGCGATCGTCAGGAACTGCCACCACGCCCACATTGGGGTCAATAGTGGCAAACGGATAATTAGCCGCTTCTACTTTGGATTTAGTTATGGCGTTAAATAAAGTTGATTTGCCGACATTAGGCAGTCCGACAATGCCGATTTGGAAGGACATAGAGTAATTGAAAGATTTAAAGATTGAATGATTGAAAGATTACAACCGCGGATTGTGGCGGATGTAGGGGCAGGCTTCAGCCGCCCGGGAATGAAGTGCAGGCCATTGGCCTGATTATAGGCTGTTGTGGTAATAGGTATATTTTAAGGCAGAATGGGGATTTAGCCAAGGGGAAAAGAAAAAGGACAGGCTCTAGAATTTTTGACTAAAATCGCAAAAGATGATACTGTATCAGGCAAGAAACGACGCTATCCATAGTGCGAAGTTAGCGTTGTTTTCTTAAATTTAATCATAAGGATGAAGAATGGGTGATGTGAGGTATATCGATCCTAGGCGAACCCGCCTAGGCCGCCAGGTTTTTTTGCCCTCCACGGTAGCTGTGGTGCGCGTTAGGCGCGCTCCTTCCAGCAAGCAGCAGCCAAGCAAAGCCATTCCGCGTAATCCGTTGATTTGCCTCGCCGAGCAGGCTGATCGCCGTTGGTTTTGCTTGATGCAAAGGGAGGCGCGTATTACCGAAGATATGACCCCTGAGCAGGCGGAGCAAAGGGTGAAGGACAGCGCCAATGTCCTAAAAAATAACGGCGTGGAGTTGAAGAGCCACTCCCACGATGGAACGGTGTTTCGCTACGCCATAAGGACAGAGACGGGCCTTTCCCGATTCCAGGGAACGCCGGCACAGCACGAAAAATCCTTCGGAGGCAATTTCAACTAGCGGAGCTCTCAAGGTGCGTGAGCAGATCTTTCTCGCGCACCACCCCCTAATTAAGGGTTTTTTATTTTGTCTTATCTTATATTCCCGCAGTTTTACGGCCGGCGGCGTTGTGATAAAATGTAATTAACGAAGTTAATGGACGTTATTATATTTTGAGAATATTAAGCTTTACGCATATGCAAACCGTAATAGAAAAAATTGATTCTTCCATATTTAAAGCCTACGACATCCGCGGCATATACCCTAAGCAGATAAACGCGGAGTTGGTGTATAAGATTACCCAGGCTTACGCCAAATTAATTCATCCAAAAACAGTTTGTGTCGGAACCGATATGCGTTTGTGCGGCGAAGAATTTAAGCAGGCTGCCATTAAAGGCTTAACCGGTGCCGGCGTAAATGTAATTGATTTGGGCCTAATTTCCACTGACCAAATGTATTTTGCCGTGGTGCACTTAAAAGCCGACGGCGGCATAATGGCTACGGCCAGCCATAATCCCAAAGAGTTCGGCGGCCTTAAATTGGTGCGCGAACAGAGCCGCCCGATATCCGGCGACAGCGGAATATACGAGATTAGGGATCTCGTAATTTCCAATTTCCAATTTCCAATTTCCAAAATGAAGGGCGAGGTCGAGCAAAAAGATATCCGCGATGATTATTATCGTCACGTGCTAAAGCCATTTAATGTGTCCAAATTAAAGCCGCTTAAGATTGTGGCTAATGCCAATTTCGGCATGGCTAATCCGGCCATAGAAAATATAAAAAATCTTCTGCCAATAAAATTCGTAAAAATCTTAAACGGCCATTTGGACGGCAGCTTTCCCAAAGGGCCTTCCGACCCGCTGCTGCCGAGCAATCGGCCGGAAACCATTGCCGTGATTAAGGAACTTAAACCCGACTTAGGCGTAGCCTGGGACGGGGACGCGGACCGCTGCTTCTTTTTTGACGAAAACGGGGAGTTTGTCACCCCGGCTTACATTAACGCGCTTTTGGCCGAATATTATTTAAAAAAAAATCCGGGCGCGAAAATTCTGCACGACACCCGCGTGGTGCGCGTTATAGATTACGTTGTCAAAGAAAATGGGGGAATAAGCGCCACAAACAAGGCGGGACATTCTTTTATTAAGGAGCGGATGATTTCCGACGACATTGTTTTCGGCTGCGAAACTTCGGGTCATTATTATTTTAAGGACAATTTTTATTTAGACAACGGCCTGTTTCCGTTTTTGGCGGTTTTAGATATTTTGTCTTTGTCCGGCAAGCCGTTTTCGGAAATTTTGCGCCCGCTGCGCGAAAAATTTTACATTTCCGAGGAAATAAATTTTGAATACAATAACCCGAATATTCTGGAAGAAATTAAAGACAAATACAGCGACGCGCAAATTGACAATATTGACGGCTATGACTTTAACTATCCCGGGTGGCGCTTTAACGTCCGCCTGTCCAATACCCAAAATTTGCTGCGCGTAAATTTGGAGGCAAACAGCAAAGAATTGCTGCAAGAAAAAACTGCGGAAGTCACGGGTTTAATAAATTCGGTAAAATAGCGGTTTTGCCGGCATTTTTAACGGCTCAACGGCCTTTGGCCGTTGAGCCGTTGTAACTGGTAAAAAACAAACGGCGGCACGCTCCCGAGAGTGGGATGCGTCCGCCGTTTTGGCGTGGTCATGCGGAGATGGACGGTCATGGATATCTGGATGAATCTTCGGCTTCCATTTCCAGTGCTCGCCACCCACGGATAGTCAGCCAATCCATGGCTTCTCCGGTGGATTGAAACCTCGGGAGTTTGAGAAACTTTTTCGTTTCGGATCGGGTGGACGGGTCTGGAGAAATAGTTACGGCAGGAAAGATGAGGAACTCCTGGCCATAACGTTTACCCCAATAGATTTTCTGTGTTTGCTCCTGGCTGTTGGGTAGGCGGCAGCCCAAGAATAAACTATCGTTATCTTTCTTCGCTCTCCGCAGGCTTTCGAGTGCCTCTGTCCGGGTTTGGAGCGTGTCAAAGATGGCAATGCATGGTGTCGGCAAATCTTGTCCCCCTTCGGTGATGTTTTGTATGAACTTAATATACCCAAAAACCGCCATTTGCACAAATGGACAAAAGGAAAACGGCAGGCCGTGGCGCAGGGGTTGCGCCAGGGCGTGCCGTCGGGGCATGGGGGTTTTGATTTACGCATGTTTTGCGTGCTGCGGTGCGGGCGCGGCCGCTTTTATCCTCTCCTCGTAAGCCGTCGCGGCATCGAGCCGCATCTGGATGCGTTCTAGCGGAACGCCCTCTTCGGCAGCAATTTCTTGTGCCGATTTTCCTTTTCTCGCCTTTTTGAGTAACTTAAGGGCGTATTGTTCCACAACCTTCCTCCTCTCGCCGCTATTATAGCAGAAAGCGAGAAAAAGGCGAGGGGGGAGCGTACGGGTTCATACTAAAACCAGCTTGGGGCTTGTTTTGGGGCATTTTAACTGTTTATTCAGTCCTCCAGGCGAAGGCGCCCTTCCGGGACAAACAGATTTTAAATTATCAGGTACTTATTATCATCAGCCTAACTTTAGTAGAGTGGTCCCGGAAGGGCGCCTTCTCTTCCCGGAGCGATCCAGCAAAAAGAAAACGGCAGGCACAGGCGCGGTAGCAGGCGCTGGCTTGCCGTTGTTGGTGAGGCGCTACGGCCTCGTTTTGTTTCTTCATGCCGCTGCCACCATAGCGCGGCGAAAATCAAATACCTTTATCGCCTCGCCGCGCACATGTTCCCATCCGAATTTTTCGGACTCCTCCATAGCCTTTTGAGGCTTGCTGGGAAGCAGAATAAGTTCGTCAATGGATTCCGGTGAAATTTCACATACCGGATTCTTGGGAAAAGGCGGCTTGACCCTGTAAAACCCTTCCAAACCATCCGGATGGGTTTGGGGCCGGTCTTGATCGCGGTGGGGGTTGTAGTAGGCCAGGTTGAACCCGAAAATTTGTGTTAAGTTCTCTGGCGGTTCCCAGGCAACGTGGGGGAGGGCTTTGGGGTTATTAACCCGGACCCCCAGACAATAGTCTCGGTTGTGGTTTTTTTCCTCCTGCATAAGTTTATTATAGCAGATAAAATTTGCCAGTAATACAACTTCATATCTTATCTTACAAAAAGCAGGGGCCGGTCGCCACCGGCCCCTGCGGGAAAAGACACCATTATTACAAAAATTATATAAAAAAAGGTCATCTTTGCGCTGCGCAAAGATGACCTTTTTTGTCCTTTGTTGTAGAAGATGGTCTTTGAAGATTTTAAACCAGTCCAATTTTTTCCTTAACTTCCAGCATGGTTTCCCTGGCAATTTGCGCGGCTTTGGCCGCGCCTTGGGCCAGGACTCGCGCCAAGTATTCCGGCCTGGCCAGGAGTTCCTTTTTCTTTTCGCGGAACGGGGTAAAGTATTCGGAAATGCTTTCGGCCAGGGCTTGTTTGAGTTCGCTGTATTTAAGCGTGCCGGAGTTTTGGGCTTCGGTAAAATGGCGGATTCCATCAGTTTTGCCAAAATGGGCAAGTAGGAGCATCAGGTTTTCTTCGCCCGGCGATTTTTTGCCCGACTCGGAAGCAGTTACGGCTTTTTTAAGCTTGCGATGAATTTCCAGCGGCGTATCATCTAAAAATATACAGCCGTCGTCCCCGGCTTGCCCTGCACCGGAGCGGAGCGACTGGTGCGGGGTTTTGCTCATTTTTTTGTCCGGGTCGGCCAGGGACATTATCCTTAGCGGCTCGCGCAGGAAAGTTTTGGGCTCCGGGAAAGTTTTGCCGAAGCGGTTGTTAAATTTGCGCGCGACCACGCGCGCCAGCTCCACGTGCTGGACCTGGTCTTCGCCCACGGGCACGGCTTCGCCTTTATACATTAAAATATCCGCGGCCATTAGGGCCGGGTAGGTTAGGAGGCCGGCATTGATATTTTCCTTGTGCTGCCTGGCTTTGTCTTTATACTGCGTCATCCGCTCCAGCTCGCCCAGCGGCAGCAGGCAATTAAAAATCCAAGCCAATTGCGCATGTTCCAAAACCTGGCTCTGGGGAAAAAATACGCACTTGTCCGGGTCTATGCCGGCAGCCAAATAAGCGGCCGTAACATCTAATATTGTTTTGGAAAGATCGCTTGGCTCAAACGGCGTAGTCAGCCCGTGTAAATCCGCAATAAAGAAGTAACAATCTTTTGCGGGATCATTCTGCAATTCTACAAATTGCTTTAAAGCGCCCAGATAATTGCCAATATGCAGTTTTCCGCTCGCGCGGATGCCCGCGACAATGATTTCTTTTTTCATGGAGGTATTATAGCAAAAAACTCCCGTCTTGGGGAGCTTTTTGCCGGTATGGATGAGTTGAAATTAATTATTGCTGCCAGGGTTACGGCACACTGGTAAAGTTTTGTCGCGCAAACCCGCCTATGTTTCTATTACCACCCTGCACCAGTTGTCGGACTCCGGTGCAGGGCAGGCCGGCCTGTAATTGATCATTTGAATATATTACACCTCAATGACTACAGGTAAAATCATCGGACGCCTTTCGGTTTTTTGGTAGAGGTATTCGCCAATTTCGTCGCGGACAATGTTGCGCAAATAGACCCAGTTGGGCTCCAGCTTTTCCTTGCCCTTGCTTTCCACCAGCTTGCGCACTTCGTGCTTGACTTCGCGGATTAAGTCGTCGTTGCCTTTCATGTAAATGAAACCGCGGGAAATAATGTCCGGCTGGTTCACCAGGCGGCCGCTGCGGCGGTCCAAAGTCATTATAACCACGAACATTCCGTCCTTGGCCATAACCTGGCGGTCGCGGATAACCACTTCGCCCACGTCGCCTATGCCCAGACCGTCAATAAACACGTAGCCGGAAGAAACCTTGGGGTCTTCCACTACTTTGGCCTCGCGCGCGGAATTCATTTCCAGAATTTGCCCGTTGTCCAGGGCAAAAATGCGGTTTTCGGGAATGCCCATGCCTTTGGCCAAATCCGCGTGGGTAACAATCATATGGTGTTCGCCGTGGATAGGCATAAAGAATTTGGGCTTGACCAGGGCGATCATTAACTTTAATTCTTCCTGGTGGGCGTGTCCCGAAGTGTGAATATCCAGCACTTTGTTGTAAATGACATGGGCGCCCAAACGGGTCAGATTGGACATGACCACTGCTATGGCGCGTTCGTTGCCCGGAATGGGAGAAGCTGAAATTATGGCAGTGTCGCCTTTTTTTATTTTGACCGTCTTGTGGTCGCCGCGGGCAATGCGGGCCAGCCCGGCCGCTTCTTCGCCCTGGCTGCCGGTAGTTAAAATGACAATCTGGTTGTCCGGAAATTTTTTGGCCTGTTCGGACTTAATAATTACCTTCGGCTGGATTTTCAGGTAGCCCAAAGACAAGGCAATTTCTATGTTGTTAACCAGGCTGCGGCCCGTAACTATGACTTTCCGGTTATATTTGGCCGCGGCGTCAAAAACCTGCTGAATGCGGGCAATGTTAGTGGAAAAGTTGGCAAAAATAATGCGGCCCTTTATGTCCGAGAAGGTGCGGTCAATGGTCAGCCCTATTTCGCGCTCGGAAATGCAATAGCCCGGTTTAATGGAATTGGTGGAATCGGACATTAGCAGCAGCACGCCTTCGGCCCCGAATTTGGCTATCTTGTCAAATTCCGTAGGTTTGCCGTCGGCCGGGGTGTGGTCAAATTTCCAGTCAGTCACGTAAACAATCTGGCCGACGGGCGTGGTAATGCATAAGCCTACGCTGTCCGGAATGCTGTGGTTAATGCGGAAAAAGCGGATTTTAAAATTTCCCAAGGCAATGGCGTCGTCCTTGTTTAAAATGTTTATCCGCGACCGGCCCAAAAGCCCGAATTCTTCCAGGCGCTTTTTTATAAAGCCGGCAGTCAAAGGCATGGTGTAAACCGGCGGGTCGCCCAGTTTGGGCAGAATGTAAGGCACGGCGCCAATGTGGTCCAAGTGGCCGTGGGTAATTATGACGCCGCGGATCCGGCGCCTGTTTTCTTCCAGCCATTTGGTGTCGGGAATAATGTAATCTATGCCGGGCATGGTGTCGTCGGGAAAGGCCAGACCCATATCTATCACTATCAAATCGTCCCCGTACTCCAGCACGGTCATGTTTTCCCCGACTTCTTCAATTCCGCCCATGGGGATTATCCTCAAATTTTGGCGGGAAGCGGTATAGGGACTGGTGGCAACGGAAGCCTTGCCCGGAGCCAGGCCGGTCGCTTTATTGATCAGTATGTCCAGCCGGTCCGTTTCCGCCTGTGCGGGGCTTTTTACGTTCTCCCGAAAGTTTACCGTCCGGACTTGGGCGGGTTTTTGGCTGTGCGGGTTTTTTCCGTTCCTCATTTGGCGGTTAAACGAATTATTAGGTTTTCTTATCATAAAAATCCTTAGGCTTTTCGCGCTAAAGCCTTGTTTACAAATAAATATCCAAAGAAAGTTTGGCAGCTCGCTTGCTGCCGCTGTTTCTTAATCCTGGCTTAGGGCGGCCTGTGCGGCCCAGACTCCAAGTCAGCCTGTTGCGCAATTAACAAATCATAAATAAAAAGACGGATGAACTTGCGTGGCCTGTGCCTTTTTAGCTATTATTTGCCAGTTTCGCTATTTAAAATTTCCTTTTGTTTCAAAGGATTTTTTAACCTTTGATGTAATTATAGCACTGTCGGATATTTTTGTCAAGTATAATTTCTCGAATTCTAATCTGAAGTGCAACCGCCTCCGCAGGCATTAAAAAGGGCCAGTAATTAAGGTAAGATGGTTAAAGCAACAAACTTTACCATTAAACCCACAATTACATGGCTTACCAGCATATTAC
>JAMDAY010000005.1 GCA_023484515.1 Patescibacteria group bacterium | reverse complement strand
GCAATACCAATATTATTATAACCTTAAAACCCCAAAAGCGCCAAATACCAGTTTAAAAGCTGCTGGCCGTAAAACAAGGCAATAGCTCCCCCAATGCTTAAAAAAGTGCCGAAAGGTATGCGGCTTTTTAAAGTTTTTACCCCTAAAACCAATAAAAAGATGGCCGCAATTCCGCCTAAAAGCACGGCTGCCATAAGACTGACTGCCGCCAAAGGCCAGCCTAAGATTATCCCCAAAAACAAGGCCAGCTTGACGTCGCCAAAACCCATCCATTGGCCTTGCGAAAAATACCAAATTAAGAAAAAAGGCAAAGCAGCGGCCAAGGCGCCAATAAGCCCCGCCGCAAAATATCCGTGCAAGGAAATGACCGGATGCTTAGCCAGCAGGTCGGCTGCTAAATTCAGCAACAAGCCGGTTGCTACGCCGAAAAACACCACCTTGTCTAAAATCAGATAATATTCGTAATCTATCACGAATACCGTTAAAAATATGGAAATTGCCAATAAGGTTTTAGCCAACATTACGGTTGAAACCGGGGAAGACGGGGAAAAATGCAGCCAAGACAGCATAAACAGCAAACCGGTTATGGTTTCTATAATAAAGTAGCGGGGAGAAATTTTGCTTTTGCATTTCCAGCATTTCCCCTTAAGAAAAATATAGCTGAACAAGGGAACCAATTCCCAGGCTGACAAAATGTGCCTGCAATGCATGCAATGGGAACGCCCGCTTAAAGGCTGGCCTTGGGGCAGCCGTAAAATGACTACGTTTAAAAAACTGCCAATAATTGCGCCAAACAAAAACATTAATATAAGGTATAGAATGCCCATAAATTTATTTATATAATTTTAATTTTTCTCCGCTAAAACTGTACTTAGAGGCGGATTTGCCTTTAGCGGACAATGTCCAATCTTTCAATTTTTAATTTTCAATCTTCAATTTTACTCCAGCTTTCCTTCGGCCACCAGGACTTCTATGGGCACGTTTTTGATGTCCGGCTGGGCTTGCGCCTGCTCCCACATAAATTTTACCTGTAAAATGTCCGGGTGCAGCTTGTATGCCTGTTCTATGGCCTGCAAAGCCGCCGGACGATTGTCTTGCAACTGGTATATTTTTGCCAGCAATATCCAGGAAGGGAAAAAATCATCATACTGCGACAATCCTTGTTTTATCGCCGCTGTTGCCCGGCTGTAATCCCCGGATTCGTAGTAAAACAATCCCAAATTTCCGTATCTTTCCGAAGCGTAAGGGTCCATTTTTAAAGACTGGTCCAGATTATCTATGGCCAGTTGCAAATCTTGCAGGCTGTGGCTTTGTTTGGCCAGCAAATGGTACAAATTGGCGGCCTGGGTATAGGTATAAACCGCGCTCGGATGCATGCGCTTGAAATTTTCAATTTCTAAAACGACTCCCCGCCCGGTTTTTCCGGATTTAATTTCGCTGCCAATGCGGTAAAGCGCAATGTCGGAATTGGCCGGGTCAAGGTAAAAGGCCCAGGCGTTCAAACGCGCGGCTTTCCGGTAATTTCCGGCAAAATACTGCCGATAGCCCATGCTGAAAATAATTTCCCCAGACATAAAAGCAATTCCCGCCAAAACAAAAATTCCGCCTAAAATTTTTATCCCGATTTTAACCCAAATGGGAAAAGACAATTCATATCCCCGCGCTTTCGGCAAAACCAGGCCGGCCAAAATTACTGCCAACAAAAGATAGTTGGGAATGGAAACCGGGTTAAAACCCATTGCCACGGCCAAGGCAACTAGCGAAACCAGGCCGGCCAAAGGCCAAAGCCCGCGGCTTTTTTTAAATTCCGAAAAACCGGCCCAAGCCGCAATTCCCAGCAGGCCCAAGAAAGCCGCCAAAAAAGGCAGGCCGGAAGTGGCGGCTAACTGGATGTAAAGGTTGTGTGCGTCGTCAAACAAGCCGTTGGATCCCGCCAGATAGGGGGGACGGAGCCGCTCAAAGAATATCTGGAAAGTGCCGGGACCGCTGCCCAGCCAAGGCTGGCCAGCTATCCCTTTTACGGAAATTTTCCAGACCTTCAGCCTTAAGGTAACGTTTACGTCGGAAAAATTGCTAAGCGCCGCCGGGCGGGTGACTTTTAAAAAAGCCAAACCCAGGGCCGTGCAGATAACCGCTGCCAAAATTGAAACTAACAAAACCTTTTTGGGCAGGACGTATCTGGCCAGCAAAAAAAAGCCTGTTATTATGCCGACGGCCAGGCCAAGCAGGGCGCCGCGGCTGGACAGGGCTAAAATGGATAAGACAATGGAAAATGCCGCCAAACCGTAATAAATTTTGGCCGAAAATTTTTTGCTTTGCCATAAGAGCAATAAGGCAAAAGGCAGGGTGCCCGCTAAAAACATGGTGGAAAAATTCGGGTTGCCCAGCAGGCTCGGGGAGCGCAAAAACCCGCCGGATTCCAGGCCTTCGTAATAGGCTATGCCCAAAGATTGCATAAAACCCACCACAGCCACGGCAAAGGCGTCAAAAACCAGAACCTTTGCTAAAAATTCAAATTTTTCGCAGTTTAAGGTTTTAAACAGCAAAACCAGGAAGATTATCCATAAGGTATAAAACGCCACACTGCCGGTAAAGCGGTGATAAAATCCGAATATGCTATAGATAGGATCCAGGGAAAAAACTGCCGAAACGAGGGCAAGCAGCCAAAAGCCGGCCAAAACCAAAAAAAATGGCTTATATACTTTCCATTGCCCGCCAATTTGTTCCCCGGCCGTCTGCTTCGGCCATAAAGCCAAGAGTGCGGCGCCGGAAATAACCAGCCAAAGCGCGTATTTGACGGTTTCAAAATTCTCGTAAGTCCCCAGGGTAAAAGCCAGGGGGACCACCAATGCCAAAAATACCAGGATGCTAAACAGCCTGTCCTCCCGAAAAGGCATGCGAAAACGGGAAAAGTCCATAAAACTGAGTGAATTAGGAATTAGGGAAGATTACTCCACCCTTAATTCCTGATTCCTGATTCATAATTCTTTGTTATGGCATTCCACCCCCTATGGTAAGGCGCAAAGTCCGCGGGCAAACAAAAATTCAACTGGTAAGTTTGGGGGGAGGGACGCTTGTAAGCAAAAGTTTCGGCGCAGGCGGCAGAAGAAATGTTGGCGGGCGGAAAACCGTTAAAATAATTTAGCATTAAATTCTGGTCCTGGAATTCCACGGCTGTGGGAAAGCGGTTTTGATCGTTATAAAAATAATCCAGGCCCTTGGCAAGGTTTTGGGCGTTGCCAGCTATAATTTTGGCCTGGGAAACGCTCCTGCCTTTGCTTATGCCGGCCAACGCGGCCAATAACAAAACAACAGCCGCTGCCAGGACTGTTAGGAATAACTTGGCTTTTTTGTTGAAAAAAAATGTCACGCCAATAATGGTAATTATGGAAATCTGCGGCTTATTTCAGGATACCCGGGGTTTCCCCGGGTATCCTGAAACTGCACTTTAAACCTTACCTGATTCCGGCAGGAGTCAAATCATGCGGTCCTTTAGTATAGCCGCCAGTATCCGCGCCAAGACAGAATTGTAAGACATATCCGCCCGTGGTTCCTTCCGAACCTGTGATATTTGTAAAGTATGTATAATCATTTGAACCTTGACAGTCCCCGTCCGCCGGCGTAGGAGCCTTGGGAATTATTCCTATATAATCGGGGGCCAGACCGGGAGCCGTATCGACACTCAATGTGCCCGCAGCACCTGAATAGGTCGGATAACTATTGTTGTCGTTAAAATACATTTCAAACGCCGAGGCTAATTGCCGCACGTCTGCCAGCCGCTTGGCGTCCCTGGACTTGGCTCGAGCCGAGTTTAAGGCAAGGAGGACCACGGAGGCCAACAAGCCGATAATGGCAATAACCACCAGCAGTTCAATTAAGGTAAAACCTTTGTTTTTGTTTCGCAATTTTTTCACCCCCAATCCTTGT